>JBJEAS010000089.1:0-10241 GCA_051869235.1 Prevotella sp. | reverse complement strand
CGGGATGTAGCGCAGTTGGTTAGCGCACGCGTCTGGGGGGCGTGAGGTCGCTGGTTCAAGTCCAGTCATCCCGACGTATTCGGAGCGAAGGTGTTGAGTTTCAGCATCTTCGCTTTGAATTTTGCCAAAGTGGTCGGACAATAGTCGGACAGGGCTAAATCATGGATTTATTAACGTATCTCGTTTTTCCTTGGAGAAATGAGAAAAAAAAATGAGTACATTTTCAAAAAATGCCATTGACGCGGTAAAAGGATGGACTCCTCCAACCTTTCATCAGGGGAAGGAGTGCTTTGTCAGTTTCTCGGCTTTCGACCCAACGATAGGGAAAATGAAGCGAAAGAAGATTATGCTTGGCAGGATTAAGGGCAAGACGGCGCAACGGAAGTATGCGCAGGGCATAATGCAGAGGCTTACGGAAAAGCTCCTCGACGGGTGGAATCCGTGGATAGAGCAGACGTGTCCGATGGAGTACACGAAGTTCACCGATGTTTGCGACCTCTACACGCGTTACCTATATAAAATGGTGTCAGACCATGACTTCAGGGAGGAGTCGCTTGCGTCCTACCTCAGTTATCTGAAGATATTCAAGGAGTGGGCTGTCGCAAAACCGATTACTTATATCTATCAAGTGAACAGTCGAAGCGTGAGTGATTTCTTGGATTATGTGTTTGTGGAAAGGAACAACTCGCTAAGGACGCGCAACAATTACTTGGCATGGCTTAAGACTTTTTGTGCGTGGCTGCTCCAACGGTCGTATCTTTCGAGCGACCCCACCGCCGGAATGGTTCTTGTGAAGAAGAACCTGACGAAGAACCGTGACGTGTTGAGCAATGACGCACTCAAAAGACTGCATGACTATCTTGCAGAGAAGAACCCGCACTATCTTCTTGCGTGCTATTTTATCCATTATATGTTCATACGACCGCATGAGATGACATATATTAAAATAGGTGACATCCATCCGAGCAATCAGACTTTGATGCTCCATGGCGAGAACACGAAGAACCGCGATGATGCTGTGGTTACCATACCCGTGAAGATTATCCATCTAATGGTTGACCTGAGAGTGTTCGACTCTCCGAGCGGATATTATCTCTTTGGCCACAAGTTCAAGCCTGGCGAGGAGAGACAGAACGAGAAGATGTTCCGCGACTATTGGCATCTCACTGTGCGTCCCGCACTGAAATTTCCGAGCAGCTACAAGTTCTATAGTCTGAAGGACACTGGCATAACGAATATGCTGCGTGCCAACCACGACGTGCTGACCGTGAGGGACCAGGCTCGGCACAGCAGCATATCCATTACGGACATATACACCCCAAAGGAAATAACAAAGGCAAACCAGGACTTGCTGAACTGGGAAGGGCCGCTATAGCAGTTCATAGAAATATCCCGTCTTCACCTTGTCGATGCCCTTGTTGTTTGTGTTAAGTTCTATCTTGGCACACAGATAGCGTTTGCCTCGGAACATGTATATCTTTGCTGGGTCTGGAATCTCGTCGGCTATGAACTTTATTGTTGTCTGGTGGAACTGGTCAACCTTTATGGCCGACGCATACTTTCCGAGCGTTTCGAGATGCGGAAGGCTCTGAAGAGTCATTGTTGCCGTTTCCCATTGTGTGAACTTGGGGAACATACGATAGTCTGTGAATGCAATTGGATAGCGGTAAGCCTCGTTTGCGTCACCTATAGCTGAAGGCGCATCCATTGCAATCTCAATCCGCTTGTTCTTGTAGTTGTATGTAAACGGAGCTTGGAAGAACACCTGTATTCTGTTGTCTTCGTCCTCTTCCTTTGCGTCGAGGACTGACGAATCTTCGAGTGCATCCTGAACCGTCATGTAAATGTCTTCATCGTCTGTACCTGTAGTCTCTGCGTCTTCTATGCCTGCAATGTAGTTCCAGCGGTTCTTCTTTGTGAGCGAGTCCATGGACTCTTCCTTGCTGCTTTGTGTTGACGGCACCATTACTGTGATGTCACCTTGCCAGTCCATGTCGAGTAGATATTCGTTGTCTTCTTCTTTCCACCGTTTCATCGTCGTCATTGCCACCGGCACAATCTTGAGCTCCACGCTTTCTTCGCTGTCCTCGTTCCTTGTGATTGGCGAGAACATTCCGACCTCTTTTGCCACTTCTGTCATCTCCTCTGAGACATCTGTCTCATAGTCGACGATGAATACTATGTAGCCCTGTGGGTAGTGGAAAATCGTTGTCCTGCGCTGTTTTTCCGACATTGCATTACCCTTGCTCACGCACTCGTCGCGGCTCTGACACTCAACGACTGAGAACTCCTTCAGAGCCTTGTGTGGAAGTACTTCAAGGTAGTTGTGAGCCGCCGAGTCAGCCATTGAGAATTCCACGTTTGATGTTGCAACTGTTTTAAGTCCGTCTTCGTTTGTCTCTGTTGTAAACTCGTCGAGCGTCTCGTATGTCACCGTCTCCAGCCCTTGCAGTTCCCCCATTGACACAATGCTGCACGTCTTCTGCAATTCATCGAAGATGAACGTTGCGTTGAAGAGTTTCCTCACCTCGTCGATGAACGTGTACACCGACCAGTGTGGCAATGCCAGTCCCATCTTCATCGTCCTAACTGCATTCGCAATGTATAGCCTATCCCAAGGCTCCTTGTCGAAGTCGTTTCGCACAAGTTTGTAGCCTTCGTATTCTAAAACTTTCCTAAGCACATAGAAGAGGTTTGGCTGAATTGCGAGGTTGTACATCTTTGCATCAGGATAGTCGCGCCCCATGTCAGCCCAGATGCCGACGAGGATGCCGTTGCTGAAGGTGTCGTTGGTCTCGTCGTATATGGGGCAGAGCGTGTATACGTCCTCCTGCCCGACCATGTGTGTGTTTGAGAGGTCTATGTCGTAGAATCCTCCAAGCATGTAGTTCTTGCCGAGCCTTCTGCACTTCACCGCCTCCGTCTTGACAGAGAAGTCTGGGTATGGTATCTCGTCGATGAAGTGCGACGAGAAGCGTGCGTTGTATTTTATCTTGCTCGTCCCTCCAACTATCTGCATCTTCACCGACGTTTCCGTTATTGAGTTCACCGTTCCCTTTCCCGCTATTATCAGTGTGTTCATCTCACACAGTTGACAGTCCTCGAATGCAGATACCTGTTTCCCTACTTCAAGTCTGTCGAGCGAGCCGAACACGTCCCTGTTGCTTGCAATTGACAAAGGGAACTCAATGTCGTATGTATACGAACCGCTGTCCTTTATGAATGGATTTTCATACGTTACCTTTATGTTGCTCGTTATCGAAGGTACTGCAACCTTACCGTTTATATAGCATTTCAGCATTTTATTTCCCTTTCCTATCTGTGAAGTTTGTTGTATCTGTCAAGTTGATGAGCCACTCCGTCCTGTCCGTCAATCGAGACGTTGGCGTGGATTCCCGATGCAAGTATTGCGTTCAGACAGCCAATAGCCTCGTTAAGCTGGCCGACTGTTGCGTCAAGCTGTCCGTTGTCCGTCGTTACGCTTACTACCGGTGCTACTATTGCCGTCCCACCGTTACCAAGTTGACGAGTTACGTCTTCTTGGCTTATGTTTGCCGACCTGTTGTTCCGTTGCGCCATGTCGATGAAGTTGAGAAACGGCACGAGGTTCGGGTTGTTCACCGTGTCGTGGTTTGCCACGAACTCTCCCTCATGCACCACGCCGGCCTGTTTGCGGTAGTTGCTTCCACCGGTGTAACCTCCCGAATAGTAGCCCACTTCCTGTGCTGCCTGTTGTTTTTTGATGGTGGCAATCTGAATCATACCCGCTGCCACTGCCATAGCTGCTGCAATAGGTGCGAGGATGTAACCGATAAGAGGCACTTGTGCTGCCGATGAGTAGGCGTTGATAGCAGCCATGGCAGTAGATGCTATTGCCTGCGCAATTTGGATCTTCATTGCCCTTTTGTTGTATTTTGCCTTTATCTTCGCCTCTTCCTTCTGCTTTTTCTCTTCCAGCTTCTTCTGTTTGGCGGTGTTGCCCTCAGCTTTCTCAATCATTGCGTCGTACTTCTTGTTGCTGACGGCAACCTCGTAGTCGCTGCAAGCGGAGTAGTAGTTTGCGGCCGCCGACATCACATTGTTGATGCTGCTGTAAGCAACTTGGAACTTTGCCACCATTCCTTCAAGGAACTGAGCCGTTGCCATTCGTTTTGCCTCAAGGTATGCTGCATGGTTCTGCTCGTCTGTGCCATACATCTGCTTTAGCTGCGTCATTGTCTCCTTATAGACGGCTATGTCGTTCAGTATAGGCAGGTCGTTTGTCTTCGACGTGTCGTTGGCCACTGTCGTTGTGGCCTTGTCGCTCGCCACTTTCAGCATGTTTGATGCGTCAGTGCCTATCTTGTCTGCCTTCGACTTTCCTTCAGTGGAGTACTGCGCTTGCAGTGCGAGGCGTGCCTGAAGGTACTCTTTCTCGCTCAAAAGTCCTTTGGCATGCAGTTCATCAAGCGCAGCCAACTCTATTTCGAGCCGTTTTTCCGCACCCTTCCGTGCGTATTCCTCGCTATACGCCATGCGCATCTCGTCGTATCTCCTTGCCTGCTCCAACTGGTGCTGCATCTCCATCAGCTCAATTTGCGACACGATGTCGAGCCACTCTTCAGTGCCCTTGGCATACAGATCTTTCTTCTCCAGCATGTAGTCCATGTCCGCCATATACATCTCCTCGTTCATCATTGCCTCGTTCTGATACATTTCAGAGTTGACGTTGTAGAACTGTGCTTGTATTTCGGCTATAACGGCATTGTGCCTGCGCTCTACATCGTCTATGCTCATTCTCTGCAAAGTGCGTTCCATGCCCTGCGTCAGCTCAGCCATATCGTTCATGAGGTTCTTGTACTCGTCGCTTTCCTCGTCGTAGAGTGCCATTCGCCGTTCTATACCGTCTTTCTGTATGCGGTTGCGTTGCTCTACGAAGGTTCGGTAGTCGATGTTGCCTTTGGCGTAGCTGTCGTAGTTCTCGGCAAGCATCCTCTCCGTCTCCGCCTTCTCCTTATTGTTCGCGTCGCGCAGAGCCTTCAGCCTTTCCCTCTCAGCCTTCGCCTCTTCCCTCTCGGCGGCTTTCCTCGCCTTCTCCTCGGCTTTGAGCTGAGCCTGTGTCTTGTATGTTGCATCTTCTGTCTTGGTCTCGCTTTTAACCTCAACCGTCTGTTTGCTCTCATCGGCAATCTTCTGAAGCTGTTCGGTCTGCTGCTTGTATACATCAAGTTTCTTTTCCTCCTGCTCGATGATTTTGTTGTCCATTTCGAGATATTGCTTCAGTTTGGCATATTCCTGATACTTTTCATGGCTTATCGTTTTCTTGTCCCCTTGGTCGTTTACCATTGTCACCTGCCCCTTCCTTGAGTCCAAGTCATAATAGTCCCATCCTTCAAGTCCCATCGTCCTGATTTTGTTTAGCAGGTATTGCTTGTTTCCCCTTTTTTGCCTTATCAGTTGCTCGCTGTTCAAGCTGCCCTCCTCTATTGCCACCATTTTGTTGAATGCAGCTCTTGCCTTAGCCGCCTTCAGAAGTCCAGAAGTGTAGTTGTCAAGAGCCTCCGTGTTGCTATTGATAAGCGTGTTCTCTGTTGTCAGTTCGCCGTGGTACTCCGGAACCATCTTCTTAAGTTCATCAAGAGCCTCCTTTCTCGATTCGTAGCTTCTATTTGAATCCTCGACAGTCTTTCTCAGCTGCTTGTATCTTGCCATCTCCTTTGCCACTGTCCTGCTTGCCTCCTCGTTCACGCTGTTCAGTGTGTTTTGCGTTGCCGACAGTTCCTTGTTCTTTGTTATAAGGTTTGCTATTACTCCGATAAGGCTCATTGCAGCAGCTGCAACCGCAACGTATGGATGTCTTGTCACCAATTTGAACAACGACTTGAACGACCCCACTACAAGGTTATTCCAAACGAACATGAGTTTGGTAACAGCCACGTGTCCCTTCTCTGCTAATGTCAACGCTACTATTGCAGCAGTCAGCCCTGCTATCACGCTTATGTTCTCTGACGACCACTTTACCACTACGCTTAAAATCCTGACAAGAGATCCGAACGTAGTTATGAGCAACGACGTTGCCGGTATAAGCCTCTCGCCAAGCTCCACCGCCATGTCGTTAAGCCGCTTCTTAGCCTTGTCGAGTTTCGCCTGCACGGTCTCGTTCTGCACGTTGAACTCGTCAATGACCGACGTTCCTTCCTTGTATGCCTTTGTGGCAAGTTCCTGACGCTGCCTTACATCGTCTATCTTCGTTGCCAGTATTGACAGCACGCTCGTAGCACGCTGTCCGTCCATGCCGAGGTCCTGGAACATCGGTGCAAGCTGAGCGAAGCCACCCTTCTTGTTCATAGCCTCGAAGAACTGGAGTATGGCGGCGTTCATGTCGGTCTTCACGAGGTTGGAGAACTCCTTCACGTTTGCTCCGCACATCTTCGCAAACTTGTCGGTGTCGGTCACCATCTTCGTTATGATTTGCGACAGAGCCGTGGCAGCCATCTCGTCCTTCTGCATGTTCTCGTCCATGGCGGCACCTATGCCGATGATTTGCGCCTGTGTCAATCCTGCCTGCTGACCCACGCCAGCCAGACGTGCCGCAAACTCAACGAGATAGCCCGCATTGGCAGACGAGTTCTGAGCAAGCTCATTTATGGCAGAGCCGGTTGCGAGCATCGCGCCCCGCAGTCCCATCTTCTCGTCCTCGCCGAAAGCCATAGCCAGCTTGCCTATCTTATCCACCGCTCCCTCGCCGAGGTCATCTCCGAGAGCCACGTTTATCTTGTCGGCTGCATCTACGAATTCCATTATCCCGTCCTTCGACGTGATGCCGAGTCTTCCCGCTGCTCCTGCCAGTTCGTTCAGTTGCTCTCGCGCGGTTCTTGTATCCAGTGCCTTGAACTCCTCGTTCATTGCTTTCACCTCCTCCAAGGTCTGGCCCGTATATTTGCGCACGTTGTTCATTGCCGTGTCCATGTCGGTAAATGCCGCTATGCATCGTCTTACCGTCATCGACACGCCCGCAAAAGTTGCCACTGCAAAAGTAACCATTCCTTGAATTCGGTTAAACCCGTCAGCCACCCTGCCAGCTAAGGAAGTCTGTTGTCGTTGTTCATTGTTTAGTTTTGATATTTCCTGTCTTAGTAGTTTCGCCTTTTTCTTTAGCTCGTCGTAAGCCCCAGTGTTCCTTTCCGTGTTTTCAAGCTGCTCATTCACCATTCTGAGGGCGAAGTTGATATCCAGCATGTTAGCAGAACTGATATTTTTTATAGTCCTTGCTATCATCTCATTCTCTCTCTGTAACGTCTCAGCGCTTTTAACTGCTTTTGACGTGGCTTCCTCATATCGGTCAATCGTTGACACGGATTTCTCCTGTTTGATTCTAAGCTCATCTATCCTTGTCTGTATCTTCTTTATCCCTTCCTCTGCCTCATTGAACTCATCAGAACTTGGAAGGAAGCGCATACGCTGTGCGTTCAGCTGTCTCATAGCTTTCTGAAGCTGCTTGATGCTTGCACTATTAATATCGTCAAGCACACCTTTAGCCCCAAGGATCTGGGATTTCCAGTTCCTTACTTCGGCCGTAGCCTTTTTCAAGTCCTTTTCAAGACTTTTAGCCAATGAGAAATTTCCTTCGTTCTGCGCTTTTGCCAACGAAGTTTTTAATCCTTCAGCTTTTGCCTTGAGTTCTTCAAGTTTTTGCTCTGCTTGCTCAGTTGTTAATTCAACGACAGTCGTAAATATTTGTCTTGCCATAGTTGTACATTTGTGTATATTGCAAATATACAACTATAGTCTTGATAAAAAAAATACTACTCAGCCTTTTCCCGACACTCCTTTTTTATCCTATCAGAAATTTCCTTCCATTCCTTTGCGTGTCTTTCGTTCGATATGCGCATCTCCTCCAACTGTTCGTCCGTCAGAGGTTTCTTCCAATCTTCAGAAACGTCAGAAGTGAGAAACTCGAAAAAAGCTTTTAGGAGAGCGCAGAAAAGAATGAATCCACAAAACAGTCCCGAAACTATTATAATAAACTCAATCATAATCTTAATGTTTTTTTTAGTTAGGTGGTGCCCCAAGCATCGGGACACCACGCGTTAATGGTTGCGCCGCTGCCCATGCGGCGACTTTTGTGTCAAATTACGGTGCAAGAACCACCGGGGCTTTTATCGATTCTGCCGCTCTCCTAATCCTGTTTGCAAGGTCGTTGAGCGCACAGTATAGCTGGTCTGCCTCTTCCTCGTTGAACCCTCCGACTCCTCCATTTCCGTCTATTCCATACATCTTTTGTTGGAACCACGAAACAGACTTGTCGAAATAGGTGCGTGAAATCTCCCTCCAAGAAACTGCAAGATAAATGTCACTCATGCGTTTCTTCATGTCCGTAATCTTCTGTTCTTTTGCTTTAGCTACTACTTCCATTGTCGTATCTCCTATTGTTTTTCCTCCCCAGGAGTGGAGGATTGTTAATCTTTCGGCATGTCTATCATCCTTTGGAACAGGTCTTCCACGTATTCCAACAGCTTTGGATAACCGTTTGGAAAGCTGTCGCAGTAGTTCCTGATTGCCTTAATCAGTTCCTCTTCCTCTGGAGTAAGACTCATTTTCACTGTTTCTTTTCTCATATTCTCTTGCTTTAAATTTGACACTGCAAAGATACTAACTTTTTGGATAATAACCAAACGTTTCACTAACTTTTTGGAGAGTAATATCTATATTTAACATTCCGTAAGAAAAAAAAAATTACCCACCATCCTCTCGGACAGTGTGGTATTCACAAAACTAACCAAAAACCTAAAACCATAAATACCGTAGGAAAAGACCGACTACGATTTCCTAAACCTATATAATAATATTATGCACAGCAAAAGAAGAAGCAAGGTAAAGATTACCCAACCCGAATAGTCAACCTTGAACCTGTCCCATCTCGACAGGTCCTTTTCCACAGAGTACGGCGCAGGAATGCTATCCCTTATACCGACATATACCGTGTCGTGGACGAACTTGTTCTTGTAGATGAGCTGTTGCTTGTATTTGTACACTGTGTCGCCTTTGACTGCAAAAAAGACGCTGTCGCGGACGTGGATCGAGTCGAATGTCTCTACGAGACGGTCACGATACTCTGTCTTTACGGTTTCCACCGGCACATACTCAACACGCTCTGTTGTCTTGCAACTTGCAAACAACAACACGATTGCAGCCAAAACCGCTATTTTGAATGTATTCCACAAATCTTCTTTCATCTCTCAGTCCTCCTCAAAATATCTGTCAGCCTCCCATTGGCGACGCTTCACAAGCCCTTCGAGCTTCACCTTGTTGGCATACACCCAACGAGAGAACTCCTTGCGAATCTCCTTCTCGCTTGCGCCTGTGCGTATCTTAGCGAGGAGTGTTGACATGGCGAGAGCTGCCGCGCCGAGGTTGAATGTGAAGTCAACCAGCGCGTCGAACTGCCCCTGCGTCTCGCATACCTGCAACTGGTTTACGCTCTGCTCGCATGGCAGCAGGTCGCCTTTAAGCAGCTGCAACGCCTGAGCCTCGGTTATCCGTTGCCCTTGTTTCACGCCACGAGTATGCCCTATGCCGATGGTCCACTTTCCCGCAGGGCACTTGTACGCCGATAGCCGACAGCCCTCAAACTCAATCAGTTTCGACACGAGAGTGTCGCTTGCCTTGAAATTTCCCATATCAGTATCATTTGTTTTGTTCAATGTCCTTACGAATTTCCGCAAACTTGTTCTTCACGTAGATGCTAACGCCGAATATTGAGCCAGCATATACGAGCGTCTGCGATGTGTACCACAGCACGGAGTCGTTGATGTTGTAGCCGTTGAGTAAAAAGCAGAGGAACGCCAGCACCACTCCGCTCACGAGCATCATGATAGCCGTGCCGTACTGAATCCACTCCTTAGTGTTCGTCTTCATATCTTGGTAGTTTTTGTATTTATGGTGCGAAGATAAATCAATTCTTCGCACCATAAAAATACAAGCTAACTGCCAATGAAATAGGTGAGGTATGTGGTGGCGAAGGCGGTGACTTCGAGCCAGTAGACGGTGGAGACTTGCGCCTGACTGCGCAAGCACGGGGGCTGCGGACAGAGGGGCTTGCGTAGGATGATGTACACGGCTACGATTAGGGCGAGCGTCGGCAAGGGCGGGAAGACGGTGTATGCCCATGCCACAGAGAAGAGGGCGGCGGTTATTGCGCCTGCGGTGTGGACTTGGTTGGTGAGCTGCTGCTTGTAGGCGGCGGCTGCGCCGACGAAGGC
>JBJEAS010000088.1:0-2241 GCA_051869235.1 Prevotella sp. | reverse complement strand
TGCACTGCCATTTAGACCTTTCGCGACGGAACAGTATGAATAATGCAGGTTAGACACTATTTGCATTGGACAAAGGTACAAAATAAAACCGTAAGTCACCTTATTTAATAAATAAAAGTAGTAAAAGTTGCTAAAATATCATTATTCGTAGACGGAAGTAAGGCAAAAAATACAAACCACCTTTGGCAACGACAATAAAAAGACCGTGCAGTCCGGGGGAAGGGGAATTACGGAACTGCACGGCTGATTTACGATTATTAAAATCGAGGGGAAACGTATTCTTATTCTTCGCTGTTCTCAGGGCGCAACTTGCGAACAGTCTCAGCAGCACGCCACATCTCCATGTTGCGCATAGCCTCGAGCTCCTTGTTCAAGCCGTCGCGATAGTCTGGCTTAGAGTTGCTGTCGATGGAGATCTGAGCCTCGTTGCCGGTCTTCACTGAGTAGTAGAGCCACTGCATGACAGGCTTGATGGCGTCGCGGAAGCGAGGAGCCCAGTCGAGCGCACCGCGCTGTGCTGTGGTAGAGCAGTTGGCGTACATCCAGTCCATACCCTTCTGTGCGAACAGAGGCATGAGGCTCTGTGTCAGCTCCTCAACGGTCTCGTTGAAAGCCTCCGAAGGCGAGTGTCCGTTCTCGCGGAGCACCTCATACTGTGCCTCAAGCAGACCCTCGATGGCACCCATCAGCGAACCACGCTCGCCAGTGAGGTCAGAAGTAGCCTCGCGCTGGAATGTAGTCTTGAACATGTAGCCTGCACCGATGCCGATACCGAAGGCGATGGTCTTCTCCTCAGCCTTGCCCGTAGCGTCCTGATAAACGGCGTAAGAGCAGTTCAGACCGCGACCTTCGCAGAACATGGTGCGGAGGCTTGTGCCCGAACCCTTAGGAGCCACCATGATAACGTCAACATCTGCTGGAGGAACAACGCCCGTGCGGTCGCTCCAGTTGATGGCGAAGCCGTGAGAATAGTAGAGGGCCTTGCCAGGAGTGAGATATTGCTTGATAGTAGGCCAAACCTGAATCTGTCCAGCGTCGGAGAGAAGCATACAGATGATGGTTCCCTTCTCAGCTGCCTCTTCGATAGAGAAAAGCGTCTTGCCTGGCACCCAACCGTCGGCGACAGCCTTGTCGTAGGTCTTGCCAGGACGCTGTCCAACGATTACGTTGAAGCCGTTGTCGCGCAGGTTGCAAGCCTGACCGGGACCCTGGATTCCGTAGCCGATGACGGCGATTGTTTCGTTCTTCAATACTTCGTGAGCTTTCTCCAAAGAAAATTCTTTGCTGGTGACAACAGTTTCCATTACGCCACCAAAATTCATTTCTGCCATAATTGTTTTTATTGTTTTTTATTGTTATTATTTTCCCTATGAACCATGCCCGCCTTGTCCAAAAGCAGTCGTCTTGTCGGTCCATCCGCAGCCTACGCGAGACCGCAGCGAGGGGTTAACTTTTAATTTGCGGGTGCAAAAGTAGTGAATTAAAACGAAACCACCAAATAAACCACCACTTTTTTGCATATTAATAATAAAAAAGGTGGATTCGATGCAAAAAATGGAAATAATTATATTACCTTTGCAAATAAAACATCATCGACTATGATACTTGACATTACACTACGCCTCGTAACGGCAATGCTCTTGGGAGGCTCCATAGGCATAGAAAGGGAGTTCCGCTCTAAGGACGCGGGATTCCGCACACACTTCCTCGTGGCACTCGGCAGCGCACTCTTCACCGTGGTGTCGCAATACGGCTTCGGCATCGACCTCAAGGACTCCTCGCGCGTGGCGGCGCAGGTGGTCTCGGGAATAGGATTCCTCGGAGCAGGCACCATAATATTCCAGAAGAACATGGTGCGCGGACTGACCACGGCGGCAGGACTGTGGGTGACGGCAGCCATAGGACTGGCGTGCGGCACAGGGCTCTACATCATCGCCGCCATCACCACCGCCCTGGTGCTCGTAGGCCTTGAGTCGCTCCACGCCTTCATTCCGCAGCTCGGCAAGGCGTCGGTGCAGCTCGGCTTCACCTCGTCGTCGAAGCAGAGCGTCAACCGAATCCTCACCCGACTGAAGGAGGAGGACATCGAGATAGGCTCGTTTGAGATGAAGAGCCGCATGACGAAGGAGGGCGAGGTGTACGACGTGAGTGCCGACATCCGCGTGAAGCGCGGCGGCCACAACCAAAAGGTGCTGAACCTCATCAACGAGTTCGACGACATCACCATCTCCAATTTGGAAT
>JBJEAS010000087.1:0-42595 GCA_051869235.1 Prevotella sp. | reverse complement strand
ATGATTTTTGCGTCGCCGTTCTTCAGGCCGAGCGCTGCCGGAAGCAGTTCCGTCAAGCGTGAATCATAGGGACAGGTTTCTCTGACCCTCCAAGTCATGGAATAGGAAGCAGGGTCAGTGCTTCACAAGCTTTCTTCCTGCCATCAGCAAGAAATCGGTGAAGAAACTGCATGAGAAGATGAAGGAGTGGAAGCTGCATTCGCTTTGCAGATGTTTTCTCGCCATGGCAATGACTGAACGAGTTCATCATTGCTCATCTGGCTTATCGAAAACATTCGCATCTTGACTGGAAACTCCAGCAGGTGGGGACAGAGATTGAGAGCCAAGTCCGAGGTTGGTACAATTACTACAACAAGTTCGGCAAGACTGAATTTGTCAAGGTTATGAACCACCTGAACATAATCATTAATCAATCATCAGTTATCATTTATAGATCAATCTGAAAATGGATATTCGAGTATCGGAGTGTTTAGCAGGTCCAAGAACATATGGCGTGTATTTAAAGGCATGTCATCAGCAATATGCTGTTCAAAACGTTCTTGATTTTCATCTGCGTAAAGATATTTAAACTTATTGCGTTCATAGAATTGCAAAACACGATCTCGGTTATAAGCATCAACTACAAGAAAACGGCATCCCGTCTTATTATCTTCTTCTATAAACCAGGTTTTCAAATAGTTGATTACTTGCTGACCAATGAGGAAGTAACTACTTTGATATTCTTTGTTAACTCCTAAACGCCCGATAAGCACAGCTGGATAAGTACGTAGATGTTTATGACCTGGTATCTTTCTCTGAACTTTGTTTGTAGAACTCTTAGGAATAAATTTGGTTTTTACACTATCATTAGATACTGTGAAAAAAGCGACTACTTTTGTCGTTTCATTTGAGTTGTCAATGAAACAATAGGTCTTCCCAAGACATGCTTTGGCATAAAGCACCGCTTCGTTATGGAAAAAATCTTCAAGGTCACTATCACCACATTCAAAAGGAAGAGATGCAAATTCTTCTGTCAGTCGCGTAAACTCACAACGTTTGAATATATCATATTTATAACCTGCCATAAATTATTCTTTGGGGCGTTTTATGATTATATGACGAGAACGCTCCATCATTTTTTTGATGGAGTCACGCATTTCCTGTGGCACTACTGTAGTGGCGTTTTTTTTCTCATTCTCTTCCGCCATTGCTATGAAACGCTCTGCTGCAGAACCAGTTAAAACTGGTATAGGTCTAATTGCTATAGCCATACACTTTAATTTTTATTATTTCATGCCGCAAAAATAGTGCAAAAAATCGATTTAGCAAAGGAAATGAGAATAAATTTTCATTTCTGAGCGTAAGATTTTTATATAAATCGAAGACAAAACCAAATAAATCATAGGGACAGGTTCCTCTGACCCTCAGCGAACCAATGTACCTGTCCCTCTGACCCTGCTCGATTTCATTTTCTAATATAAAACGAATTCTATACCTTATTCCCAATGACGTGCAAAATTCCAAACCGCCGTGGGATTCTGAAACTTCGTATGGAGACTTTGCATTAATTCTGTCTAAAGACAATGTGTTATCATAGAAACACAACATTAACAGATTCACCTTTTGAGGCGAATTCATCCTCAATTTCCTTTTTCCATTCCTGCTTATGCCTAATTGCCTCTTTTAGGAAAAGAAGAGCTTCTTCTTTTGTTCTTTTATATCCACTCATAATTCATTTTTTTATATTAACGCCACAAAGACACAAACTATTTTCCATTCCGCCAAACTTTTCGACGATTATTTGCATAATTATCATGCGAAAGCCCCCGCCGCTGTAGGGTCTTACTCATTTGTCGTTTTGTAACCTGTAAAACTCCTTTTGCTGTTCAATCTCACGGCGTAGTTCTTCCTGAGTAGGCATGAAAGTCAAGTATTTGGCGGCAAAGAGTTGGTCATTGCCATTCAATACCGAATAGTGAGCCACATCTTCGTCGGTTTCTGCACATAACAGCATACCGATGGTTGGGTTATGTCCTTCAGGACGTACCAGTTCATCGTACATCTTGACATACATATCCATCTGACCTACATCTTGATAGCGTAGCTTTGTGGTTTTCAGGTCGATGAGTACGAAGCAACGAAGGTGATAATTGTAAAAAATGAGGTCAATGTAATAATCCTCCTTCTCTGTGTGGATGTGCTTCTGACGGTCAACGAAAGCAAAACCCTTACCCAACTCCATGAGGAATGGGATTAGGTGATTAATAATGCTTTGCTCCAAGTTGCTTTCGGAATAGTTGGTATTGTTCTTGAATCCCAGGAACTCTGCCACGACTGGGTTCTTCAGATACTCCAACTTATCCTGCAAAGGAGCGGTGAGTGCCTTCATTTCGTCACGTACAATACTCTTGTCTTGCGATTGCAGCAAACGATGGTAGTATTGCGATGACACATTGCGTTGAAGTGTACGAGTGCTCCACATTTCATTGGCTGCTTCGTTCTCATACCATGCACGACCTTCGGCAGTAAGTTCCTGTTGAATGATGTTATAATGAGTCCATGATAAGCGGATGGGAGATTTTGCAGTCAGTGATTGCAAAATCTGTGTCATTGGTATTTGAGCCAACAACGATGGCACTGCATCAGATTTTGCAGTCAGTGATTGCAATTTGTTTTTGCCTCCATCGACTTCTTCTCTTTCTACCTTCATTAGAAAAAAATCATTGTGGTCCTGATAGAAGTCAATGAAATAGTAGAGGTTTCTCATGGAGAATCCTCTGCCATATCGTTTTACCAATCCTTCCGATAACGACTTTATCACTTGTTTACCATACTCTGCACGTTGATCTTGAAGAATTTCATGCTGAATACGTAAGCCGAGGAGCCAGTTGCGTTTAATCAGCGTTTCGTTTACTGCACTATATGCTGCCTGTTTTGACTTGTCTATGATAAGGCAAGCGTCTTTAAACAGACTTTCAACTTGTGAAGCCTGTTTACTCACATCCTTCTTTGTTATTTCGTTGTTTGCCATGTGCGCTCTTTTTGAGCGCAAAGTTACGAAATAATCTGCACATTTATGGTATTTCCGTCAACAAAGATATTTTTTTTGTGAGTCATTTTAACATTATTTTGATACACAAGTAAATCATAGGGACAGGCTCCTCTGACCCTCAGCGAACCAATGTGCCTGTCCCTCTGACCCTTAACTCAAAGATGATACTGCACGCAATCCCTACCCTACTGCAATAGTTTTCTTACAGCCTTGTGACATTTCATCACCTCTCTCTCAGAAAGCGTGGTGTTACGTCGGGTGCCGCCTTTTTCTATTGTTGCCACAATCTTGAAACCACTGTACCGGCAGATTTCCTTCAGTGCCCTTATCGCCCCATGGCTCTGGTGCATGAGGATGTTGAAAGGCCAGGGAGTTGTAGATGTGCTGACAAGAAGGCAACGCTTGCCCTTGTGCAATGGCTTGGGGAATCCACGTTGGCTCTCGTCCATCATGCCATATACAATACGGTCGAACAGCAGCTTCAGCGTGCCGGGAATATTTCCCCAATAACACGGTGCGGCAATCACCATCGCATCCGAATCCTTTATCAACTGCAAGACACGCTGCGAGTCGTCATCTGGCAGCACGCAGAAGCCTTTCGCCCTGCATTGCATACAGGCCATACAAGGCTGGACATTCAACTTCTGCACCTCTACGACATCCACCTCCGCACCCTGTGCCTTGGCCTCGTCACTCATCTCAGCCACCATCTGCGCAATGTTGCCTCTCTTACGAGGGCTTGCATTGAGAATCAGTATTTTCTTTGTTTTCATCATAAACACTTATTTCATCTTTTATGCGTTAATTCGGCTGCAAAAGTACTGATTTCATGGCTAATTACCAAATATCTGGGACAGAAAGCACTGAAATGTGACGAATGGCAGACTTACTTGAATCATAGGGACTGGTTCCTCTGACCCTCAGCGAACCAATGTTCCTGTCCCTCTGACCGTTCTGACCCTCTAATATGAAGAAAAAGACTCAGCGGGTAGAATATGATAAAGGACTGTTGTTATCGTAAATGATAAACAACAGTCCTCGAAATGTGCATAAACAGTAGTTCTATTCTTGTTGTCTTTCTTTCTTGTCGTTCTCTTCTTTAACCGTTTGGTAGTTGTTGATGATAGCACCAGTGACAAGGTTCAAGAGAAGGAATGCCGCAAGAACGAACCATGAAATATGGTATATGTTTATGACAGTAGGACTAACTTTTATTACCCCTAATTCAGAAGCTGTTACATGATTGTATCTAAGGTCAGTCCAGTCTTCTCCAGTCAGTTCCCTAAAAAGAGTAAACATCGCTTCATCAAGAGTTCCAAACGGATCAGGCGAGTTCGTTGGAGCATTTGGCGCAATTTTAACAAATTGCTCGTATTGTTCTTTTTCTTCTCCTGACAATTGGTTTGGATTTGGCAACCTGAATAGGCTAACACCAATGATGGCATACAAATATACAAAGATGATAAACAAAATCACATTGTAGAACATAGCGCTGAACGAACGTATCAGCACTGTGATAATTACCTTTATCTCCTTTGCAGTACGTAGTAATCTGAGCACACGAAATACTCGTAGTACTCGAATAGCCATCATCATAGACGCATTGGCGACCATTGTTTCCGGTATGTATCCGACAATCACTAATGTGAGGTCGAATATATTCCAGCCATCTGTGAAGAATTGCTTGACACTATTAGCGGCAATGAAACGCAGTATTATTTCTATGGTAAAAATACCTAAAATGATTTCCTGTATATGTTTAACTGTCTCGTTGTCAGTATAGGTCTCAACACCGATAAGAATAGAGTTGATTAGGATTACCGAAATAATACTAAGCTCAAAACTTTTATTTGTGACAAGATTCTTACATAATTGTTTTACGCAAGCCATAATTACCTTCGTTTCTTACCTCCACCGAATAATCCGCCACTACTTTTTTTTGAACTAGACCCGAACAAACCTCCACCGGAGCTCTTTTTTGAAGACCCGCCTCCAAATAATCCTCCGCTGCTATTCTTTGTATTGCTTTTGCTGCTACTACCGAAAAGTCCGCTCTTCTTTTTGGGTTCAGAAGAACTGCTTCCGAAAAGAGACTTCTTTTTTGGTGCTTCTGTTTTCGTTGAAGAACTGCTTCCGAAGAGTGATTTCTTTTTAGGTGCTTGGGGTGAAGGATTTGATGAACCAAAAAGTGAACGCTTTGGTTCTGTCTTCTTGACTGGTGCGCCCGATTTGGTCGCTTTCTTCACCGTAGCCTTTTTCGTTGTTTTTATACCAGACTTCTTGGCCTCTGCTTTTCTTATTGCCCGTTCTTGTTTGATGCGCTTTCTGTCGTGGCTGGTAGCAGCCATTAATCCTAATGCAATTGCAGATGCTACAGGATGGTTGTGAAGGTAATAGCCACAATATGGACATATGTCATCGTCAACCAAGACAAGACTTTGACAATGTGGACATCTGCGCCATACGCTTCGGGTGCGATAGTAGTATTCTCTATCACGACCTTCTTCTATGGCAAGCTGAATTTGCCTTAGTTTTGCATCAACCATTTGCTGGAATTCCTCCATGTCGATTTCGAGGGCTTGTGCTCTTTCATACAACTCTTCCCGGTCGTCATCGTATAGTTCACCATCTTCAATGGCGTCATCAACCATTTTGTTGAGTTCGTCAAAGTCTTCATCTTCAACAACTTCATACTCTTCGTCAGAGTCTTCGTCGTCCTCGACTTCAGTGTTTTCAACTTCTTCAACTTCTTCCTCTTCTTCGTTTGAATAGCTGTCTTCAACTTCCTCAGAAGATTCATTAATGTTTTCCTTTAAGCCTTCTAAAGCTTCTAATGCTTTGTCTTTGGCCAGATCTTTAAGTTTATTAAATAATCCCATATTTGATAAGTATTAAAAAGTTATTATTGATTATTCTAAAACACTAGTGTCTATTTCCTGTGCGTCACACTCTTGTATGAGCAGTTTATATATCTGATGGTTGTGCCATTTGCTTGGGTCGTTTAACTTATCTCTAAACTCTAATCCGACTCTTGCTGCATCTTGTAGCTCTCCTTCCTGAAGTAAGGACATGACAATCTTCAAATATGAGTTGCCTGCAAGTTCTGCAAACTCTTCAGTTTTGTTTTGTAAAGATATCTCGGAATTTAGGGAGTCAAGAGTGTTGTAAGCTAATACGACATCGTTTGTTTGAATGGCTTTCGTAATCTTTGATTGATATTCCACAATCGCATTTGATTGCTCAAAAGCATCTTGGTCATGTAAGTATTTATATATACCACCACCAATAAGTAATGCGATAACACCGGCTGCAATTGAGGAAATGATAAACTTTTTCTGTCTTTTTTTGTTTTTTTGATTTCCGCGAATTTGGTCAATCAAGAACACTGCGTCCTTGTCTCCTTTTAATGCAATTTGAGCCTTTGCGATTACTTGTTCTGTTTTAGTGTTCCATGCCTTAATGAGTTCAGGTTCGCTTCCACTGTCAACAGAATTAGCTTGGCAAAGAGTTAGCATCTCAATCAAATCGTCCTTTGTATTAGGTATAGGGAAATTTTTTATTGTTTGGATCTTTCGAGACAAAACAATATCATCGCCTTTTTTTAATTTTGAACACTGCACTTCTATGTCTTCGAGTGCTTGTAGTAATTTTGTAGATGTTGTATTCGCTTCTACATGTGAAAATTCATGTCCACATTCTGGGCATTTTGCTTGAACGAGACTTACTATTGCTCCACATGCAGGGCATTTCTTCACATCTCCATGTTTTGAAATAATTTCAGACATGATGTTTCTTGTTAAATTGATTTTATATTTGAAATTTTGTATAGTATTGCCAGATAGATTGCTAAAATGATACCATTACATATTATATAATATGGCATTACAACACCATAACCTGCAAAACAGAAATGGCTTACTATAAATATTATTAGGAACAAAGCAGATAATACTCGTACATTAATACCCAATTTGTTAGATTCAAAAACCAAACCTATTGTTGGTATTAATGTCGCAATAAAGCAAATCGTGCTACAGATTCCGCACATAATTTCATTATCTTGTCCATCTGCAATATTATATGCCAGATATCCAAGTAGTGATGCCAAAGCAACACCAATTAGTGAAAGAAAGACATTAAGTTTCATATAATTAACGTTTTTGAGGGATTGGTGGTGGTGCAATAGCAATGATTTTCAGAATGGCGGGAATCTTTTCAATAGGTTGCCAACCAAGCATTCCTGGCATCCAAGCCAGAGAATCCTTAGTTACTTTTTTATCAGTAACCAGATGAGTAAATTCACACTCAGTAATAGGTCCTACTGACTGTCCATCTATGGCAACATAGAATGTTGGGGATTGAGAAGTAGGCATTGACTGCATTGAGCCTGGAACATACATTTGTTTCATTGATTGATTCATCACTTGAACCATTTGTTGGGCCATAGCCATACCCATTCCAAATTCAACCAAACGATCAATTGAAAAATAACTGTTATCGTTCATATTATTTTACTTTATTTTAGTTATGGCATTGGAGGTGTAGGGATTCCACCAGGTACAGGTGGTGGAGTGCATGAAGATGTGAATAAAAAGTTAAGCTCTTGTATGTTTCCAGCTTGTTCCCATTGTTGCATGCCTTGTTTCCATACGAATGTTAGAGGGGTAAGCTGTCCTGCATGTACAAGTTGTTGCAATTGTTGGAGTGTGAATGGGCCAGACTGCTGCCCATTGACTGCAATCATATATTGAATATTGGGCATTGGCGGTGGAGTTTGCATCGCATTTTGCATTTGTTGCCCCATGTTGTTCATCATACCAGCCATTTGTCCACCCATGGCACCGCCCATCATCATACCTGTCATCATTCCAGCAGGATTCATACCGCCAGAATGTTCTCCATTCGGAATAGTACCCATTTGTCCAAGATTGCTTGCTGCTGTTTGTAAGACACTCGTTTGCTGATTGAGAGCGTGTGCACTAATAAAGTTCTGTTCTGTTTGCAGTTTTTGCGCACGTTGGGCTTCTTCTCTTTGTATGCGCAATGTCTCTTCCATATTCTTGGCATTGATATCCTGCATCTGTTGCATGTTCTTGATGTTAAGCTCTGCCTGTGCTTGCATTGTTTGTGCAGTAAGCCCTCCGGTAAGCCCTTTAACCTCCTCATATGCATCAGATTCTTTGTCAATTTCAATAGCGTTGATATCAATATGCTTCATCTTTACTCCAAATTCATCAAAACGCTCCCTAAGTTTGTTTTCAAGAATTTCACTAATGTCGTCAATCTTACGTTCCATCTGAACTACAGGCATGCCTAATTCAAATGGGATGTTTGCGACAATTCCTTTTATTTTCCGAACCATAGCATCTTTGATTTGATTCTTAAATGAGTCTAAATCAAAATCAACCAGCCTGTTAAGTTTTATAAAGTTCTTGTAATCTTCCAAAGCAAAAGTAAGAGTTCCCCTTGCAGCAACAGGAACAGGATAGTCTGGAAGACGAGGATCTGCAACGTCAAAATATGGTATTGCAAACCTAACTTGATTGTTGCCTTGTAAATTTATGAAATAGATTTCTGCTTGGAATGGAGACTCACCACCGAAAGCCATTCCTACAATGCTTGCTAGAACGGGGAAGTTGGCTGTTTTTATAGTGTCATCATAAGGACCAATGATAAAATCTTGTATTGCTCCTTCTTTTTGTTTATATACAAAAACTGCAACTTCACCATCTTTAACACGGAGACTGCTGCCGTAACGAATGGCATTTTCTCGACTAGTGCTATTTGCGCTTTGGTCTAAAGGACGCCATTTCCAAACCAAATACTCTTCTTGGTCGCAACGGATGACATTCATAAGTCCTCCACCTTTACCTCTACTAAATAATCCCATGGCTTAACGCTGCCAATTGAAGCCCAACTTGGCGTTTAGATTTTGAATAGTATAACTACAAAACGTAAAAAGCGCAGGCTTCCATCTTTACTCGTCTGCTGATAAGGCCCTAGGAAAGCCTGAGAAGTTGACGAATATAGTGTCTGCCTACGCTTGTATTATAATGTACCCAGGAAAAGTGTGTGTGAGGGCTTTTCAGCCCTCGCAACACACTCCGGGATACAGTATTTCATACCCGTAGCTTTCACCTTATACATTGCCAATGACTTCTCTGATGGAATTTCCTAGGTTCTATCAGCCAAGTGACAAAGCATTGATGACGCTTTTACATTATGTAGTGTCCTATTTAAATTGTACGCCTATTTCATAACGACAATATAGAACGCTGCAAAGATAAACATTTTAATTGAAAATAAAGAAGAAATTTATCAGAAATTGCAAATTAAAGCACAATTTTCATAGGAATTACTCCAAAATAGACATCTATTACAACATTTTTATATAATTACTCCCCCAAATTTGTAAAGGATGGTGGAGTAGTATGAATCATAGGGACTGGTTCCTCTGACCCTCAGCGAACCAATGTTCCTGTCCCTCTGACCGTTTGCGATGACCAACGAAGGTATCTTCATTGGCTAATGAAGGTATCTTCATAAAAACTGGGAGTACATGCGCTTCACTTGACAACGAATGCAAATTTTCATCGATTTATAAAAAAACGAATACAAAGCTTTGGAGAATTAAAAATAATGCTGTAACTTTGCAAAAGATTAGCTGCTATCAGTATGAGTTGTTGACCAATAGCGAAACGTTTGAAAACAAGTTCATATTGTCCGACAGCATATCTTTTGCAATAGTTTACATATCTAAGTAATGTCCGAGAAAAAAGATTTCATTTCCACCCGCAAGGGCGTAAAATACCTTGACCTGTTTGCTGGACCGGTGGTTTCAGTAACAGAATCATGATGAATCGGAAATTCTTTATGGAATATATCTATTTTTGCTGAATATGGTTATTAGAAAGGAGATAAGTCAAAGTGTGTTGGAAAACTCAGACATCAACATGCAATATGTTTTGAAATACTTTTTTGACGATATGGACAATGCCTTAGTTGGACGCAGTGACGTTGAGAAAATCATGGACATTGTTTCCAAATTCTCAAAATGGGAAGAAAGATGTGTTTATTCATTGCCTGATGGCTACGAAAGTTTCAGGGATTTACCTAATGGAGGATTTGACTACGATGAAGTGCTCGAAATGTATGTTGACACAATTTTTTGTCGTTTTGACAGATGGATTGTAATGAGAGAGCCTCGTATCATATGGGATGATAACTACAGCAGGTTTTTGACTTTCATTTTCCCCAAACTCGACAATGAAGGATTCAATGAATTTAATAAAAGACGCAGAAAACTGTAATTTTTCTCTCTGTCAGTGTGTTTCTGATAGCTAAAAATAGAATCTTCCTGAACTTCCCCCCCCACCCTTTCAAATGGCAGTATGGCAGATGTATTCATTGACATTCAGCCCTTTTGATGCGCTGGTTGCTGAGGGCTGGGGGTGTGAGCGTCCCGCCCGCACCTGTCCGTATGGCAAATCTTTCGCAGGTGGTTTTATATGGTACAAGGGGTCAGTAATGAAAAAGTGAATCAACGTTCCTACCCCTCAGATTCTTCAGATTCTCGATGGTTAACGAAGGTATCTTCATAAAAATAGTATTCCCTTTACTTTAAAAAATCAGGGATTTGTTTGGCAGATTGCAAATAAATCCTTATCTTTGCCACGTCAAATTCATTCACCAAGCTTCGGCACGAGGGTGATGGAGACTTGTGGCGTAGCCTTAGATATTGGTTTTTGCCACAATACATGATGAAAAAAGGCGTTTACATACGCTTTTGTTTGACGCTCTGAAACTTGGAACACTTCGGAACGTAGTCAATCAAAGGCAGATGCAGACGCCCCATTTTAGGTATAGTTAACTATGCCCTTGGTGTAGCTTGACAGCAGATGTTGTAATCTGTTGTCAAGCGCATCAGGGTTGTTATATCCTTTCGTGGGGCTTTTGACTCTGCTCGTTTCGACTACGTGGGCAAGTTCCAAGGCCTCAGAGCGTGAACCGAGCGGAATGTCATTAGCTCCACGTTCTTTTTTTCCTCACTGTAAAATAATCTATCAATAACTGTAATTTGGTCTTTGGAGCTTGGACCACTTATTGTTGTCATGGCACGAATATACGACAATATCGAAATAAAGTTCACCGAAGGACTCCAAAGCATCATAAACAATGTCGGGGTGAAGAGGGTTGACTTTTGTGTAGGCTACTTCAATCTCCGTGGCTGGGATTTGATTGTTGATCAAGTTGATTCCCTGCAAGGGGATTACGTATATGAAGGAAGAGAGCGTAAACTGCGTGTATGCCGCCTACTTATTGGTATGCACCGCCCTGACGAAGACTTGATAAGACAGCTATATGGAAATGAAGACCATTTGCCCGATGCCGAGTTCGTTTCAAGGTGCAAGATGCAAATTGCGGCACAGTTCCGCCGACAATTGTTGCTTGGCATTCCAACAGCAAAGGACGAATGGACTTTGCGCCGTCTTTCAGCACAGATGAAGGAAGGCAAGGTGTGTGTAAAGCTCTATCTTCGCGAGCCATTGCATGCAAAACTTTATATTTCCCACAGACCAGAGGACAACTATAGCCCGATACAGACAATTATGGGCAGCAGCAATCTGACCTATTCGGGACTTACACGCCAAGGCGAGCTGAACGCAGAGTTTGGCGACCGCGACCAAGCCAAGAAACTTGCCGACTGGTTTGACGACCGATGGAACGACAAGTTCTGCCTCGACATTACGGCAGAACTGATAAAGATAATTGACACAAGTTGGGCGAGCGAACAGACAATACCTCCTTATTATATCTATCTGAAAACGGCTTATCATCTGAGCCAAGACGCACGAAACGGAATAAACGAGTATAAGCTGTCGCCGGAGTTCCGCAACGAACTGTTTGAGTTTCAGCAGACGGCAGTCAAGATTGCCGCCAAATATATCAGCAACGACAAGCGCAACGGAGCCATGATTGGCGATGTCGTTGGACTCGGCAAGACCATCACAGCCTGTGCCATAGCCAAGATATTTGAGCTAAACATGTCGGCATCAACGCTTGTCATTTGTCCTGCCAACCTGCAGGACATGTGGAGAAAATATATCAGGAAATATGACTTGAAGGCCGATGTGGTGTCGATGTCTAAGCCAATCGACGTTGAGGCATCGCGCTATTACAGGCTTGTGATAGTCGATGAGAGTCATAACCTGAGGAATCCAAGCGGCAAGCGCTATCAGAACATCCGAAAACTGATAGAGCATCTCGACAGTAAGGTGTTGCTTCTTACAGCCACTCCTTACAATAAAGATTTCTCGGATATTGGCAGCCAATTGCGACTATTCATAGACGACAATCAGGACTTGGGTGTCCGTCCCGAAAACCTTATCAACGAACTTGGTGGCGAAAGGGCATTCCAGTTCAAATACAACGACATACACATCCGTTCCATAAAAGCCTTTGAGAAGAGCTATTATGCCGACGACTGGAATGAACTGATGAAACTGTTCCTCGTCCGTCGCACACGCACCTTCATCAAGAACAACTATGCCAAGACTGACCCCAAGAATGGAAGGAAGTACCTGCAGTTCCCCGACGGCACGAAATCCTATTTCCCCGACCGTTTGCCGATGGCATTGAAGTTCAAAACAGAAGACAACGACCAATACAGCAGACTGTATTCCGAGGCGATGTTGGGGCTTATGGAGAGTCTCAACCTGCCCCGATATGGACTGATACAGTTCTTTGACAAAGCCAAGGCTACGGACATTCAGCTTTACGAACAACATATCGTTGACAACCTGTCGAAGGCAGGACACAGGATGAAAGGATTCTGCAAAAGCACCTTCTTCAAGCGAATAGACAGCAGTGGCTTCGCCTTTCTCCTTACCGTTTATCGCCACATACTGCGCAATGCCGTCTTCATCTATGCCATCGACAACAAGCTGCCCTTGCCTATAGGCGACGAGAACGCCTTGCCCGACGAATACATTGACGACGAGGACACAAGCCAGAGATTGTTTGCCGGCGAGGTCGATCCGGAAAAGGTGGTTGAAGATGGAGCAGAAATAACAATCCCTACCGACATGGCCGTCTATATGCGCAAGGCAAAGGAATACTATGCCATCATTACCGAGAAAAACAACTGCGCATGGATTAATCCGAAATATTTCAAACGCACACTGAAGCAACAACTGAAGAGCGACTGCCTGACGCTGATAGACATGATAAGGCTCTGTGAAGCATGGATTCCTGCCAACGACCAGAAACTCAATGCCTTGGAGGAACTGTTGAAAGGCAAGCACGCGAAGGACAAAGTGCTTGTGTTCACACAATACTCCGACACGGCTGCCTACATCTACAGACAGTTGAAACGCCGCGGATTTACCAACATAGACTACGCCACTGGAGGAAGCGCCAGCCCGACGGACATAGTTGAGCATTTCTCTCCTGTCAGCAACGGGAAACAATACCCTGAGAGCGAGCAGACGAGAATACTCATAGCTACCGATGTGTTGAGTGAGGGACAAAACCTTCAGGATGCCCATGTCATCACCAACTGGGACTTGCCGTGGGCAATAATCCGACTCATTCAGCGTGCAGGTCGTGTTGACCGTATCGGTCAGAAGTCGGAAAACATATATTGCTATTCGTTCTTCCCCGCCGATGGCGTGGAGAACATCATCAACCTCAGGAAGCGTCTCAACGACCGCATCAACGAGAATGCTCAGATTGTAGGCAGCGACGAGGTGTTCTTCGAGGGTAACGAGCAGAACCTCCGCGACATGTTCAACGAGAAGAGCGGAGTGCTCGACGATGAGGACGACAGCGACGTTGACCTCTCGTCGCAGGCCTACCAGATATGGAAGAACGCCGTTGACGCCAACCCGAAGCTGAAGGAAATAATACCGCAGTTGAGCAATGTCATCTATTCCACCAAGCCTACCGACATGGCTTTAGACGAAGGTGTAGTGACCTATGCCAAGACTCATAACGACTTCGACATGCTGACTTGGCTTGACAAGGACGGCAATGTGATTAGCCAGTCGCAGAAACGCATACTTGGTGCAATGGCTTGCGCGGCCGACACTCCTTGCCTTACGCCACACTCCAACCACCACGAACTGGTGGCGAAAGCCGTAGAGATGTCGGGCAAGGAGACAAACCTTGTGGGTGGAATGTTGGGCAACAGGTTCAGTACACGCTACCGCATAGTGAATCTGTTGCAGACATGCTACGAGGACAAATCTTCATTGTTCATCAACGAGGACAAGAAGGAGGAAATGAAACTCGCCATCGACGACATCTACAACTATCCTCTGCTCGAAAGCACGAAGAATGCACTCGGACGTATGTTGCGCAACAAGACCACCGACTACGACATAGTGGATTTCGTGCTGGAGATGCGTGAGAACGGAAACCTGTGCAGAATAGTCGAAGACCGCGACAAGCATAAGGAGCCGACAATCATTTGCTCGATGGGAATAAGACACGAATAACAATCAAAGAAAATACCTATGACTATGAATAGACGAGAGTTTAACCAGTATATCGCAGAGTGCAGTTTCCGTGAAATGTTCATCGAAATGGGATGGAACAAGTTCCGCGGACAGGCAGAGATTATCCCGATGGACATTGACGGGACAACGTTCAACATGACAAGCATAGCCGAGAGGAATGGCTTTCAGATAATCACATGCCCCATCAGAACCATTCCCACCACCTCTACTTGCCGTAAGATTGACTCGAAACTGAGGCGCAGCGCGAACGACTACATCTGCATATTCTACATCAAAGGCAGTCAACATCAACAATGGATAGCCCCTGTCAAGACAGTGGAAAAGCGTGAGATTGTCACCATAGAGTATGAGACGGCAGACAAGGCAGATTTTCTTTTCTCGAAGATTGCCGACCTCTCGTTTGAGCTTGACGAGCAGACAACCATTGTTGATGTGAAGGCGAGAATACAAGGCTCTTTCGCTGTAAACTCAGAGAAGGTGACCAAGGACTTTTATGCCGGTTTCAAGAAAGAACACAAAGCCTTTGCAGACTTCATCTCTGGCATTGACGACCATGTTGAGACAAAGAACAACTACAACAAGCAGTGGTACACTTCGGTGATGCTCAACCGCCTGATGTTCTGTTACTTTATACAGAAGAAAGGTTTTCTTGACGGTGATTTTGACTACCTGCAGAACAAGTTGAAATGGGTTAGGGAAAGACAGGGCAAAGGACAGTTCTTCACGTTCTACCGTGGTTTCCTTTCCCAACTGTTCCACGATGGGCTTAATGCTCCAATCCATGACATGAAATTTGAGGAAAAGTATGGACGCATACCATATCTCAATGGTGGAATGTTCGACTTGCACCAACTTGAGCGCGACTATAAAGACATTGACATTGAAGACGAGGCATTTGAGCGTCTGTTTGACTTCTTCGACAAATGGCGCTGGCATCTCGACACCCGAATTACGGCCTCTGGCAAGGACATCAATCCCGATGTGCTTGGTTACATCTTCGAGCAATATATCAACGATCGTGCTCAGATGGGAGCTTATTATACCAAGGAGGACATCACAGAGTATATCGGTCGCAACTGCATCGTGCCGTTCTTGATGGACAAGGTTAAGGAAACCACTCCAAAGGCATTCAGGGCTGACGGATTCGTTTGGAAATATCTTCGTGAAAGTGGTGACAATTATATTTTTGACGCTGTCAAGAAAGGTTATTCGTGCGATTGGCAACAGAGAATACCGAGCAACATTGCAACAGGCATAGACACCTCAAAGCCAAAACTGCTTGAACGGCGCAAGGATTGGAATACAAAGACCGACGAGGCGTTTGCCTTGCCGACTGAAATATGGCGAGAGACAGTTGAGCGACTGAAACGTTGCGAAACCATTCTTGGGAAAATCAAGAGTGGAGAAATAACGGAGATAAATGACTTCATTACTTATAATCTCGACATACGGGAGTTTGTGAAAGACCTTATAGACAATGCCGACGACCATCTGTTTATCCTGCATTTCTACAAGGCTCTGCAACGTGTCACCATACTCGACCCTACATGCGGCAGTGGAGCATTTTTGTTTGCGGCTATGAATATTCTCGAACCTCTCTATGAGGCTTGCATCTGTCGAATGCAGGAGTTCAACGAAAAGAATCCTTTGTTGTTCAAGGCGGAGCTTGACGAAATCAGCAACAAATATCGCAGCAACATCCAGTATTTCATCTTTAAGAGCATCATTCTTCGCAATCTCTATGGTGTGGACATCATGGTCGAGGCTACTGAAATAGCCAAGTTGCGACTGTTCCTGAAGATGGTGGCTGTGGTTGAGGTTGACGAGCGTGCCGACAACATGGGTCTTGACCCATTGCCCGACATCGACTTCAACATTCGTTGCGGCAATACGCTTGTGGGATATGCTACGGAGAAGGAACTTGAAAACGATTTGACATTTGGCGACCTCTTTGCTCGTCAGGAATTTGAAGAGAAGGTGAACAGTCAGATGAACATCGTCGCAACAGCCTTCAACCGTTTCAAGGAAGTACAGTTCACGCAAGCGGAAGACATGGCTGCATTTAAAAAGGCAAAAAACGACCTGAAGCAGCGATTGGATTTACTCAACGAGTTGCTTAACAGACACATGTTCACCAAAATTGCATACAGTTCAAACTATGAGGATTGGCTGAAATCCCACCAACCCTTCCATTGGCTTGCTGAGTTCTACCAGATTATCCATGAAAATGGAGGGTTTGATGTGATTATTGGTAATCCGCCGTATGTGGAATATAATAGAAAAGATAGAAAAACGGGAATTGCTGTATCTGATATATATAAAATAAACAATTATGAGACAACGGATTGTGGCAATTTATATGCATTTGTAATAGAGAGGAGTAAGTCTATTGGAAATCAAAAGCATAAAGATGGTTTTATTGTACCATCCTCAAGTGTCTGTACTCCTAGAATGGCTATATTATCCCAACTTTTACAAAGAAATGGTATTGTGTGGTCATCTTTATGGGACGAGAGACCTTCGACTTTGTTTGATGGGGTTTGTATTCAATTAAGTATTCATATTTTTGGAACATCGGATAAACATATTATGCATATGACGCATATGAATCACTGGACAGCGGAGTCAAGGTGTGTAATATTTAAAGATATTTGTTTTACGGATTGTTTAAATGATTTGACAATAGCACAAGTATCTCCAAAAATAAATACAATATTAGAAATAGGAATGTTAGACAAAATGTATCAAAAATCAAAAACATTATCGTCAATAATATCATCTAATGAGATAAATGGAACTGTATATTACAAGAATGCAGGAGGACGTTATTGGAGGCTTGTTAAGAGTTATCCAACATATTATTCTTCAGAAAAAAGTAATAGTACTTCGACTGAAAAAAAATTGTTCGTTCCTGTTAGGTTTGTTCCATTGGTTGTTTGTGCGTTGTCATCATCATTATTCTATTGGTATTGGAGAGTTATTTCAAATTGTAGACATTTGACCAGTAGAGAATTGGACTCTTTCCCCTTTAAAACAAACATGTTGGAAGGCAGCGGTGTTTTTGATAAATATCTTTCTAAATTTGAAAAAAGTTTAGAGGATAATAAAGATCGAACTGTTACAAATAATAAGAGCAATGGTGTAATAACTCAAGATTTTTATTATGTTCGTTTTTCCAAACCCATCATCGATGAAATCGACAAAGTCTTAGCCAAGCATTATGGCTTTACGGAAGAAGAGCTTGACTTTATCATCAATTACGACATAAAATATAGGATGGGTGATGAACTGAATAGCGAGGAAAGCGAATGACGAGCGCTGAGTATTTAGGCAACATGGAATTGCTGAAGCTGAGAAAGATAGGCTTCATTGCTTCACGACGAATGGCAACAACAGATGTCATTCCAACGCTCGATTGGGCAATGGAAATGAGCAGACAAAAGGACGTTGCCGTGGTGAGCGGTTTCCAATCGCCAATGGAAAAGGACGTGTTGAAATTCCTCTTGCAAGGACAATGCCCAATAATCATTGTCTTGGCAAGAGGAATATATAAGAAACTGCCACAAAATCTATGCCAAGCAATGACCCAAAACCGTCTTTTGGTCGTTTCAATAGAAAAGCCTAATGTGACGAGGGTGTCAGAAATAACTGCACATAGGCGAAACGAATACATTAAAGATATTGTTGATGAAATAAAGTCAATTGTCGGACGTCAAAATTAAATCTAAATATGATGAAAGGAAGTCTATATGAGGATTATAATCATCTTGAAAAGCGAAAGCCAGGAAAAACGATACGATCTATATGATAGTTTATCTTGTCATGTTGGCTGTATTTCTGTTTATGTGTTTATTCTTCATTGTTTTTGGGTGATGATTTTTTACTCAACTTTACTTTACCCTTCGGTCAGTGACCGTTGGTTCGTATGTAGTAAAAGGTAGATAAATGAAGATGGTTTGTATCTTCCCCACTTTGGTTTGTAGATGCCGCATTTTGCATGTCCAAACACCCATTGACTGTTAAAAACGCCCATCAAATCATCACTTTTATATAAAATTGGCTGCGGCTCGGAAAAACAATTAAACAAGTTTATTGATTTTTCTCTCGCCTTGCACAATTTTTCTTCCCAAACTCTTGCATAACTCAAATAAAAGTCGTATCTTTGCACCACTAGAACCCGCCAAGCCTCTCAACGATGCTCAAATGAGCGGGTCGTTTTTTTATATGCATATGACAGAAAGAATACCATTTGGCAAACATTATACAGAAGAACAGAGTCTTATCACTCTTCTCCAATCAAGGGGATTGTCGATAACCGATGTGAACAAGGCTAATCATTACCTTACTCATATCGGCTACTATCGTTTGTCCGCCTATATGTACCCTTTGCTTCGAGTGCCCAAAGAACAACACTTATACAAGCCTGGAGCAACATTCAGTAAGGTCCTGATGCTTTATCGTTTCGACGAGAAGCTCCGTTTGCTGTTGTTCAACGAAATAGAGAAGATAGAGGTGGCAGTGCGCAGTGCCATTGTGAAACATGGTTGTGAGTTAACTGGTGACCCTTTCTGGATGACTAATCCAAACAACTTCTCCAACCCAGTCAAGTTCAATAAGACTATTCGTCTGATTGAGGACGAGCTTAATCACTCGAAGGAAGAATTCATCACACATTTCAAGGAAACCTACTCTGATCCCTTTCCTCCGGCATGGATGTTGTCGGAGATACTTCCGTTAGGAGTAATGACGAATATATACTCCAACATCAAGAATAAGAAGATTAAGAAAAGGGTGTCCCAGTCCTTTCATCTGCAAATAGCCCCATTCGAGTCGTGGATGACCATTGTCACACTGACGAGAAACGCATGTTGCCATCATGCTCGTGTTTGGAACAAAGCATATACAATACGAGCAACAATGCCAAATAGTCAAGATTGTCCATGGATTACCTTGCCTACAGATCCGCTCCGAATATATTTCAACATGTGCATCATCAAATACTTCCTCAATATCATATCTCCAGGAAATGACATGCTGGACAAGATGCAGGTACTCTTTGCCGAATATCCCGAAGTTGACCTCGGCGCACTGGGCTTCCCTTCAGGCAACTGGCAGGATGAGCCCTTATGGAGCACCCGATGACGAAGACAGTTTCACAACTACTCAACTTATGAAGTTATAATTTGTCTTTATTAGTTATAGACCTATTGCTCTTAGGTATAAATGCTGTTTAATTTGCCCAATTTGCTTTTGCCCAATTTGCCCAGTAAAAATTTTTAACTCCTATAACGTATTGTTTTTCAATGTGTTGCAAAAAGGAATTGCCACAACTGGGCAAATTGGGCAAAAGCAAATTGGGCAAATTGTCTTTTCAGGCGAAAAAAGGGGCATGCATTGAGTGTCAAAGTGTCAAAGTCAAAGTGTCAAACTTGAAAATAAACACACACAGCCCCTATGTCTGTTTTTCACTTTGACACTTTGACTTTGACACTTTGACACCATAAGGCTTTCGAGGATGGCTATGGGAAATGAATATGTAAATATTATTCTGTATTAGACTTTCTTAACTGACAGAAAACAATTCGCAAATTACTTGCATATATGAAATTATCTTTGTACCTTATGCACCGTAAAAATGAATCAAAGTGCGCTTCATCGTCTCGAACGCATCTCGAAGGCATCTCGAAGGAATGCCGAAGGAAGCCAAAGGGGCGGAAATTAACAAAACAACAACTGTCGTTTAACAATTAAATCATCTCGACTATAGGGAGTAGATAAGGGAAGATAAGGGAAGATAAGGGAAGATAAAAGGAGATAAGGGACGTATAATAAAAATTGAAGGTTGAAAATTGAAAAAATCAACCTTCAACCTTCAATCTGAATTTATGCCTTTACAGGAATCTTCTCGACACGACGCTGGTGGCGACCACCCTCGAATGTTGTCTTGAAGAACTCGTCCATAATGGCGGCGGCTGTCTTGTTGTCGATGAAACGACCTGGCATAACCAGTACGTTGGCATCGTTGTGCTGACGGCAGAGATGAGCTATCTCTGGTATCCAAGCCAAACCGGCACGAACACCCTGGTGCTTGTTTAGCGTGATGCTGATACCCTCGCCACTGCCACAAACGGCAATGCCAGGATAAACCTCACCACTCTCTATGCCTTCACCAAGCGCATGACCAAAGTCGGGATAGTCGCAGCTAAGGTCACTGTATGTGCCGTAGTCCTTGTAGGCATATCCATGCTCTTCAAGGTACTGAAGCACAAACTTCTTCAATGCGAAGCCTGCATGGTCGCAGGCTACTCCTACTGTCTTTATTTCCATAAATTATTATTTTTAGTTGACGAGTTGACGAGTTGACAAGTAAACGAGTTATTTGCTTCATCGGCTGATTCTATCAACTCGTCAACTCGTCAACTTGTCAACTCGTCAACTGAGTATCAACTTGTCAACTTGTCAACTAAAAATTATTACAACATTGCCTTTACCTGTTCGTAAACATTCTGGCCTGTGTAGCCGAGCTTCTCGTCGAGCACCTTGTAAGGAGCTGAGAATCCAAAGCTCTCAAGACCCCAGATCTTTGACTCGGGAGCAGCACCAATCAGGAAGCCCTGGAGGTTGACGGGCAGACCGGCGGTCATGCCGAACACCTTGGCACCTGCAGGCACAACGCTCTCCTGATACTCCTTGCTCTGGGTGCGGAACAGACCCTCAGAAGGAACGCTCACGATGCGAACCTTAACACCATCCTTGCGGAGCAACTCGGCACCGCTGATTAGGGTTGAAACCTCAGAACCGGTAGCCACGAGAACTACATCAGGATTCTCGTCAGAGCCAGCCACTACATAGCCACCCTTGCGAGCCTGCTCGTAGTCGTTGCCCTCGGGCAGGTTGTTGATGTTCTGACGGCTGAAGATGAGAGCCGTAGGAGTGTCGGTGTTCTCCATTGCCATAGCCCAAGCGACGGTGGTCTCCTTGGCATCGGCAGGACGGAGAACGAGGCAAGAGTTCTTGCCGGCGTGGTTCTTCAGCTTCTCCATCAGACGAATCTGTGCCTCCTGCTCAACAGGCTCGTGGGTAGGACCATCCTCACCTACGCGGAATGCGTCGTGAGTCCAAATGAACTTAACGGGCAACTGCATGAGGGCAGCCATACGAACAGCTGGCTTCATATAGTCGGAGAATACGAAGAATGTGCCGCAAGCGGGGATGACACCACCGTGGAGAGACATACCGATACAGCAGCAAGCCATGGTAAGCTCAGCCACACCAGCCTGGAAGAATGCACCGCTGAAGTCACCCTTTACCAAAGCCTTGGTCTGCTTGAGGAAACCGTCGGTCTTGTCGGAGTTAGACAGGTCGGCAGATGCGCAGATCATGTTTGGAACCTGCTGTGCCAATACGCTCAGACAAGCGGCTGATGCACTACGTGTAGCGTCGTTGTCCTTCTGCACGCACTTGCTCCAGTCAATCTTTGGAGCCTTGCCACTGAACCACTCAGCCTGCTGTGCAGCCTTCTCAGGATTAGCGTCGGCCCAAGCCTTCTCCTCTGCATAACGCTCGGCGCAGATGCCCTTGAGTTCCTCAGCACGCTTTGCATAGAGTTCCTTGACTTCGGGGAAAATCTGGAATGGATTCTCTGGGTCGCCACCAAGATTCTTGATGGTATTGACGAAGGCGTCGCCACCGAGAGGAGCACCGTGGGTCTTGCAGTTTGCCTCGTAAGAAGAACCGTCGGCCTTCAGGGCACCCTTACCCATGATACACTTACCGATGATGAGGGCTGGCTTGCCTTCCACCTTCTTTGCCTTGTCGAGAGCCTCGCGAATCTGGTCAACGTCGTTGCCGTTGATTTCGAATACTTCCCAACCCAGTGCGCGATACTTGGCGGCTGTGTCCTCGTTCATCACTTCCTTTGTCTCGGTAGAGAGCTGGATGTCGTTGCAGTCATAGAACATGATGAGGTTGTCAAGACCAAGGACAGAAGCTATACGTGCTGCACCCTGAGAGATCTCCTCCTGTATGCCACCATCAGAGATGTAGGCATAGATGGTCTCCTTGTCGAATGTTGGGTTGCCGGTGTGGGCAGCAAGGAACTTGGCTGCGATGGCGGCACCAACGGCAAACACATGCCCCTGGCCAAGAGGACCGGATGTGTTCTCGATACCGCGTGCAATCTCAAATTCGGGGTGACCAGTAGTGGGAGATTCCCACTGACGGAGCTGTGCCAGTTCGTCGAGAGTGAACTTACCAATAAGTGTAAGCTGCGAATAGAGCATTGGAGCCATGTGACCTGGGTCGAGGAAGAAACGGTCGCGACCAACCCACTCTGGATTCTGTGGGTCATACTTCAAGTACTCGCTGTAGAGTACGTTGATGAAGTCTGCGCCACCCATGGCACCGCCAGGGTGACCACTCTTTGCCTTTTCAACAGCAGAAGCAGCGAGAATGCGAATGTTGTCCGCTGCCTTGTTCATAAGATTCTTTTCGTTCATAATCCTTATTTGTGTGATTAAACTTATATTTTAATTGGTTCAAATAACTTTTACTTTACATCGAGAACAACGATGGAACGTGCAGGCACCTTTACCTTCAGGACGTTGTTCTTCAGCTTGGCATCGGTGAAGGCTGCCGGCTGAATGCGTGTCGGGTTCTCGAAGTCGTTGTAGTCGGCGATGTTCTTGCAGGTGAGGATGCGTCCACTGACAGCCTTTGCCTTTGCTCCGGCGATGTTCACCTCTACCTCCTGGTCGGCATCGAGACTTACGTTGGTGAGCGAGAGAATGATGCTGCCGTCAGCCTTCTTTGCAGCTGAAGAATGGAGCATCTCCACCTTACGGCCGTCCTTGGCATGGTCGTCGCCACGAACCTTCTTCGAAGTGCTCTCTACGTCAAGAGGAAGATAGGTTGCCTCCTGGAATCCCTTGTACATCTCGAAAACATGATAGGTAGGAGTGAGAACCATGTGGCCTGTTCCAACCTGGTCGGTGAGAATCATCGACTGTAGGACGTTAACAACCTGTGCGATGTTTGCCATGCGCACGCGGTCGCAGTGGCGATGGAACACATTGAGCGAAAGGGCTGCCACCATGGCGTCGCGCATGGCGTTCTGCTGATAGAGGTGGCCACTGATGGTGCCAGGCTCCTCGTCCCACCAAGTGCCCCACTCGTCGACAAGCAGACCAATCTGCTTCTTTGGGTCCTTGCGGTCCATGATGTCGGCGTGCTTCTTCACGATGTCCTCAATCTCAAGGCACTTGCCAATGGTCCAGTAATAGTCGTCGCTGTTGAACTTTGTGGCAGAACCTTTGCTGCCTGACCATCCGGCACATGTATAATAATGGAGAGAAACACCATCCATGCGATGTCCTATGCGGTCCATGAGCACCTCAGTCCAGTTCCAGTCGTAGTCGCTGGCGCCACTGGCAATCTTGTAGAGCTTGTTGCCGTCGTAGTTGCGGCAATAGACTGAGTAGCGGCGATAGAGGTCGGAATAGTATTCTGGGCGCATGTTTCCGCCGCAACCCCAGCTCTCGTTGCCTACGCCGAGGTACTTCACCTTCCATGCCTTGTCGCGACCGTTCTGGCGGCGCAGCTTGGCCATAGGAGTGTCGCCGTCGCTTGTCATATACTCAACCCACTTGGCAAGCTCCTCTACAGTGCCACTACCAACGTTGCCGCTGATGTAAGGCTCGCATCCGAGCATCTCGCAGAGGTTGAGAAACTCGTGGGTACCGAAGGAGTTGTCTTCGATGGTGCCGCCCCAGTTGTTGTTCTGCATCTTTGGGCGGTTTGCCTTTGGACCAATGCCGTCCATCCAGTGGTATTCGTCGGCAAAACAACCGCCTGGCCAACGAAGCACAGGAACCTGAAGAGCCTTAAGGGCATCGAAAACGTCTTTGCGATAACCATTTATGTTAGGTATCTGGGAGTTTTCACCAACCCACAGACCTCCATAGATGCAAGAGCCGAGGTGCTCAGCAAACTGTCCATAGATTTCCTTATGGATTTTCTGGGTGCCTTGGTCAGCATAAATCGTCACCTTGGCATTGTCTGCCATTGCCGAAGCAGAGAAAGCTGCAGCTAAGGCAAATACTGTCAATATTCTTTTCATACGTTCAATTCTTCATTTTTTTAAGTTAATTTCGCATTTGCTTAACTTTGTGGAGTTAGAAGGAGTTAAAAGAAGTTATCGCTCCATATGGTTGCTCAGGAAGATAAATGACAATAGTAAAAGCCTGACTTAAACATACGTCATTTATCTCCTTTTATCTTCATTTATCTCCTTTTATTTTCATTTATCTCCTTTTTACTACTTGCGAAAGTTGAATTCTTTAATCTCAACAATAAGGCTCCTTCAAGCCTTATTGTCGACAGCTGCCTGCTCGATGGCAAGACCACGCTTGTAGTTCTCAATCCACTTGTTGAAGCCTGCTACATCGTCGGCTGTAGGTGCTATTTCCTCACCTGTGTTGCCGGCGAATACACAATCCTCAAGCCAACCGGCAAGAGTCTTTGACTCTGGGTTGTTGACAAGATAAGAACCAAGCAAGGCAATACCCCAAGCACCACCCTCGCCTGCCGTCTCCATTACAGAGATTGGCGAATTGATGGCAGCAGCGAGAACACGTTGTCCAACACCCTTGGTCTTGAACAGACCACCATGACCGGTGATGCGGTCAACCTTCACATGCTCCTCGTTGAAGAGAATGTCGTTGCCAATCTTTAATACGCCGACAGAGGCATAGAGGTTGGCACGCATGAAGTTGGCAAGGTTGAATTTGTCGTTGGCAGAGCGAACGAACATCGGACGACCTTCAGCAAGTCCTGTAACAGGCTCACCAGAGATGTAGTTGTAGGCAATGAGACCACCGCAGTCGGCATCGCCAGTGAGTGCGTTGTTGTAGAGTTTGCCGAACACTTCGTTCATATCTACTGGAACGCCAAGGAGTTGCTGATATTCCTTAAAGAGGTTTACCCATGCGTTGAGGTCGGAAGTACAGTTGTTGCAGTGTACCATGGCAACGAGCGAGCCGTCGGGAGTTGTTACCATGTCAATCATCTCGTAAGGCTTGGAGAGGTCTTTTTCGAGAACAATCATCGAGAACGATGAAGTACCGGCAGACACATTGCCTGTGCGCTGCTTAACGGCATTTGTCGCAACCATGCCGGTGCCGGCATCGCCTTCTGGAGGACAAACGGGAATGCCAGGTTTCAGATGACCCGAGATGTCGAGCTTCTTGGCTCCTTCTGCTGTGAGGAATCCGGCGTTCTCGCCTGCGAGGAGCACCTTTGGCAGAATGTCGAGCAATTTCCACGAAAAGCCCTTTGGTTCAACAAGCTTGTTGAACTTGCTTACCATTTCGGCTGAATAATCGCGTGTAGTTGGGTCGATTGGCAGCATACCAGACGCGTCGCCTATTCCCAATACCTTCTCGCCAGTCACCTGCCAGTGGATGTAGCCTGCCAATGTGGTGATGAAGTCGATGTCGGCAACATGCTCCTCGTTGTCGAGAATGCACTGGTAGAGATGTGAGATGCTCCAGCGAAGAGGGATGTTGTAGACAAAGAGTTCCGACAAGTCGGCAGCAGCCTTCGCTGTGTTGGTGTTGCGCCATGTGCGGAAAGGAACGAGAATGTTCTGCTCCTTGTTGAAAGCCATATAACCATGCATCATGGCTGAGAAGCCGATGGCTGCAAGAATCTCTATTTCGCAGTCATACTTGGCAAGAACGTCCTTGCGCAGATTGGCATAGCAATCCTGCAAACCATACCAGATAGCCTCGATACTGTATGTCCACAGGCCGTCGACGAGCTGGTTTTCCCACTCGTGGCTGCCCTGGGCAATAGGATTGTTCTCCTGGTCGATGAGAACTGCCTTTATGCGGGTTGAGCCAAACTCGATACCGAGAATTGCTTTACCCTGTTGGATAGTTTCTTTTGCTGTCATATTCTTACTTCAACGCCTTGTTCAACATGTAATATACCTCATTGTTGCGGAGCTGATTCTTGAAGCCGCTGATGGTAGTGTTCTTGTCGATGTTGACATACTCTACGCCGATGATTTCAGCAAAGTCTTCCCAGTATTCAGCTGTGATGTCGTAAGAGAATGCGCTGTGGTGAGTTCCACCTGCAAGAATCCATGCTCCGGCACCAATCTCGAAGGTTGGCTGGGGAACCCAGAGTGCAGAAGCTACAGGGAGTTTTGGCATTGGCTTTGGCTCGATGCACTCCACCTCGCTGGTGATGAGGCGGAAACGGTTGCCAAGGTCGACGATGGTGGCCTTGATGCCCTTGCCGGTCTTTGAGGTGAACACGAGGCGAGCTGTCTGCTCCTTGCGGATACCGATGCCGAGGAAGTGAACCTCAAGGGTTGGCTTGTCGACAGAGATGAGAGGACAAACCTCGAGCATGTGGCTCTGGAGCGACGATGTGCAGTCGGCAGCGAAGTTGAGGGTGTAGTCCTCAAGGAATGAACAACCCTTTGGAAGACCCTGATTCATCACCCACAGTGTGCGATAGAGGCAAGCTGTCTTCCAGTCGCCTTCAGCACCGAAACCGATGCCTTCTGCCATGAGACGCTGAGAAGCGAGACCTGGAATCTGGTCGAAACCGATGAAGTTAGGATCGTTGATGTCTGCCTCGCCGAGGTCGTCGAAGTTGGTGGTGAAAGCGGTAGCGCCTTCTTCCTTCAGCACGCGGCGGAGGGCAACCTCTGCCTTGGCAGCATGGCGAACCTTCTCCCAATAAACCTCTTCGCCCGACTCGTCAATCTTGATGGTGTATGCCTTCTTGTACTCTTCAACGAGTGCATCAGCCTCTTCGTCAGAAACCTGCTTCCAGTATTCCATAAGGTTAGAAACTGGATAGTAGTCAACATGATAGCCAAGACGCTGCTCAAATTCCACACGGTCGCCATCGGTAACGGCAACATTGTTCATGTTCATACCGAACATCAGACAGCGTACGTTGTGGGCGTCGGCAACAGCGGCAGCCACGCGTGACCATACGGCGATGCTCTCCTGAGCCTCTGGGCTCTTCCAGTGACCAACGACAACCTTGCGGGGAACACGCATGCGGCTGCAGATGTGACCGAACTCGATGTCACCGTGAGCCGACTGGTTGAGGTTCATGAAGTCCATGTCGATGGTGTCCCAAGGCAGCTCTGCATTGTACTGTGTGTGGAAGTGGAGCAATGGCTTCTTTAGGGCCTGCAGACCCTTAATCCACATCTTTGCAGGAGAGAAGGTGTGCATCCAAGTGATGATGCCGACGCACTTCTCGTCGTTGTTGGAAGCCTTCATGATGGCCTCTACCTCAGCCGAAGAGTTGGCTGTACCTTTATATACTACCTTTATTGGAAGGCGACCAGAATCGTTCAGACCTGCCACCATTTCCTTTGAATGACTGTCAACAGCTACTACAGCGTCGCCTCCGTAAAGGAGCTGAGCGCCGGTAACGAACCACACTTCGTAGTTTTCAAATGCTTTTACCATAGTTGTAAGTTTTTTAATTAGTAATTATGATTGCTTTTTATATTGAATATTTAATATTGAATATTGAATTGCTGCGCGTTGTGTTGTCTGGCGCAAGCTATTCAATTTTCAACTTTCAACTTTCAATTTTCAACTTTTCTTCTTCTGTCCATAATAAGCGTTAGGGCCATGCTTGCGGCTGAAATGCTTTTCAATGAGCAGTGGATTCATGGTGGTGTCAGGATTAACTGAGAACGACACGAATGCCATCTTTGCCACTTGCTCCATTACCACTGCATTGTAAACAGCATTGTCGGCATCCTTACCCCAAGAGAAAGGACCATGGTTCTTTACAAGTACACCAGGAGTGTGAACAGGATTGATGTTGCCGTCCTTGATGCGCTTTACGATGACGTTTCCTGTCTCCAGCTCATAGTCGCCCTTCACCTCAGCCTCTGTCATCGACTCTGTGCAAGGGATGGCATCGTGGAAATAGTCGGCGTGGGTAGTACCGATGTTTGGAATGTCCTTGCCTGCCTGTGCCCATGCTGTGGCGTATGTTGAGTGGGTGTGCACCACACCGCCAATCTCAGGGAATGTCCTGTAGAGTACAAGGTGTGTGGGAGTGTCTGACGAAGGATTAAGGTCGCCCTCAACAACCTTTCCTGTCTGAAGGTCAACTACCACCATGTCTGAAGCTTTCATGTCGTCATAGCTGACACCTGACGGCTTGATTACTACGAGGCCCTTCTCTCGGTCGATGCCGGAGACATTGCCCCAAGTGAATATTACAAGATTGTGCTTTACAAGGTCAAGGTTTGCCTTGAACACTTTTTCTTTCAGTTCTTCTAACATAATTGTAAGTATTTGAGTTAAGTTTATATTCAAAGTTTAAAGTAAGGGTCGTCTCTATATGCTCTGCGATTGAAGCGGTAGAGATAAGCCCCACGCTTGGAGCTTTCCTTGTCGATAAGCTCCGTCTTCTCAATGAAGTCCATTTCCTTGATGCGCTTACGGAAGTTGCGCTTGTCGACCTCCTCCCCCATTACTGCCTCATAGAGTTTTTGCAGCTGGGTAAGGGTGAACAGGCTTGGAAGCAGGTTGAACCCGATGGGCTCGCAAGAGATTTTCTGTCTCATCATCTTTCTCGCTCTCCTGACCATCTCGTTATGGTCGGAATAGAGTTGAGGCATCTCCTCGATGTTTATCCATTCCACTCCATGCTGCTCTTGCAATGAACTGTCGTAGTCCTTCACGTTGATGAGTGCATAGTAGGCGATGGAGATGACTCGCTCGCCAGGGTCGCGGTCGACGCTACCGAAAGCGCCGACTTGGCGTATGTAGAGATTGCGGAGGCCTGTCAACTCGAGTATCACCCTGTTGGCTGCTTCATCGATACTCTCGTCGGCATTGACAAAGCCACCGTACAAAGACCACTCGCCGCGTCCTGGATCCATTTGGCGCTTGCCAACGAGGATGCGCAGCTGGCCTTCATCGAAACCGAAGATTATGCAGTCGACAGACACAAGAACCTTCGAATGGTTTTGATAGAATATCGTCATCTATCGTATAGGTGTTTTAAGGTTTGGATTGTCGTCGGAACAGCTGTCAGTCGCTGAACTTCCATTCCGGCGACAATCCTTATTTGATTTAGTTATTTTTAAAATTCATTACCAGAAGTATGCATAGAATGCTGCACAGAGGCCGATGACTACAAGTGTACCGACAATGTCGAAAAGTCCCCAGCTCTCACGAATGGACTTCTTGAAGTCTGAGGTGAACGTTATTGCCTCTACCTGCTCCTTGCTTGGTGCTGGAGTGAAACAGCTTACTACTACCATGAAGAGGAGGAGGAACACAAGCAGCCAGCACTCGAATACCAGCCAGTTGGTCTGCCAGAACCATGCCGTGGCATCCCAGAACGCACCATCCATGGCAGCCTTGCCAGTGTCGGTGATGACGTTGGTGACAAGACGCAGCATACCGATGAGGAAGCCCACAATCATTGTGTATTCACCAGCCTTGGGAGTAATCTTCTTCGAGAAGATACCCATGGCGAACACTGCAACCATGGCAGGAGCAAGAAGCGACTGGATTCCCTGTAGATAGTTGTAGAGAGTGTCCATCTTCATCATGATAGGCAACCAAGCGAAGCCAAGGACAACGACAACGACAGTGGCGACACGACCTACGAACACATAGTGCTCCTCTGTCATACCCTTCTTCAGCGGCTTGTAGAAGTCCTCGGTGAAGAGTGTTGCACAGCTGTTGAAGAATGCTGCCAAAGACGCTACAAGGGCGCAGATGAAACCGATTGTCACGATACCCTTGATACCGGCGGGAAGAACGTTCTTCACCATGATGGCGAAGGCGGCGTCGGTTTCCTGCATCTCAATAGAGCCTTGCTCTGCCAATGCTGCTGCAATCATACCTGGGATAAGGAACATGAAGCAAGGGAGAACCTTGAAGAAACCGGCTGCGATGGTACCGCGGCGAGCGCGCTTCATCACTTCCTCATTGCTCTCGCCAGGAACCTGACCGAGAACACGCTGAACGATGTGCTGGTCGGTACACCAATACCAGAAACCGATGATGGTGGCACCAATGAATACTACAAAGCCTGGATATTCCTGATACATGCTGTCACCAGCTTCCCAGTGGAACATGTGTGTTGTACCATAGCCATTGTTCAGCTGATTGCAGTAGTTCATCATGCTTGTCCAACCTTCGCCGATGCTTCCACCGCCGAGAGTGGCAAGTCCAAGGAAGAGCACGAGGAACGAACCGATGACAAGGATTGGTGTCTGGATGGTAGACAATGTCATCACACCCTTCATACCGCCGAACACTGTGAAAATGGTGGTTAGTATGATAAGGCCGATAGCTCCTGCCCAGAAGTTGAGACCCCAAAGATATTCGAAGAAGATACCACCAGTGAGGGCTGTAACGCTCACCTTGGTAAGGATATAGGCAACAAGAGTGATTATGGACAGCCATGAACCAGTGCGCTGTGTGTAGCGGAACTTAAGGAAGTCAGGCATGGTAATGATCTTGCCCATCTTGTTGATGAGAAGCTGATAGAACGGCACGAAAAGCCAACCCAGGATAAGAATCATCCAACCCTGCATCTCCCAGTGCGCCATACCTACTCCACTCTTTGCACCAGTACCGGCAAGTCCTACAAGGTGCTCACTGCCGATGTTGGCTGCAAAGATAGCCATACCGATTACATACCAAGGTTCACCCTTACCGAAAAGGTAGGCAGAAGAGTCTTCGCCCTGTTGAGCCTTTCTGTCCTTTACAATAGCTCTCCATACTGCCCATACAACGCCCAATACACCGATGGCGAGTACTGCCCAGTCAAGCCAGATAAATTCTGTTGATGTCCAATTCATTGTTTATAAATTATTTGATTAAGTTTGTTGTTTTTTATTTTACTGAGAATTTGTATGCGCAATGGCTGAAATATTTCTCGCCTGGCTTGAGGTATGGCTGTGGCCAGTCCTTCTTGTTTGGAGAGTCAGGATACTTCTGGCTTTCAAGGCATACGGAAACCTGCTTAGGATACTTTATGCCGTGCTTGCAGCTAATGCCTGTTCCCTGGAAGTTGCCGGTATAAACCTGAACTCCTGGCTCGTTGGTGTACATCTCAAGGAAGATGCCGGTTACGGGAGAATAGAGAGTGGCACAAACCTGTGTGTCGTCGCCCTTGCCGTCCTTGTATGTGTTGAGGCACCAGTTGTGGTCGTAGCCGGATGCGTTCTTTATCTGCTGGAATGTAGTGTCGACTATTGTCTCCTCGATGGCATGGGCTTTGCGGAAGTCCATTGGTGTGCCTTCAACAGGTGCAATCTCGCCTGTTGTCATATATGTTTCGTCAGCAGGAGTATAGTTGTCAGCATTGACGTAGAGAACCATATTCATGCCTGGCTTCGATGGGTCGCCGTTGAGGTTAAAATAGCTGTGGTTTGTCTGATTGATGATTGTCTCCTTGTCGGTAGTAGCCTCCCAAGTGATGTCGAGCGTGTTGTCGCTCAACAGAGTGTAGGTAGTAGTTGCAGTAACTGTTCCGGGGAAGTTGTTGTCGCCGTCAGGAGAGACAATGGTCATCTTCAAAGTAGAGTCGTTTGGCTGCTCAGCATCATACACTTGGTACATCCATCCTGTGGGACCTCCATGCAGACAGTGGCCGAAATTGTTCTGTGGGAGCTGATACTCCTTGCCATCAACAGTAATCTTTCCTTGGTTTATGCGGTTGGCATAACGACCTACCGAAGAACCAAAGTCGCTTGGCGAGTTCTCAATGTCGGCATACTGGGCAATGTTGTCATAGCCAAGAACAACGTCTGTTGGCTTGCCATCCTTGTCGGGAACGACAAGTGAAACGATACGGGCACCAAAGTTGGTGATGCAAACTTCCATGCCGTTGTTGTTCTTCAGAACGTACAACGCTGTTTTCTTACCGTTGATTGTTGAATCAAACTTTGCAGGATTTAGACCTGATGCGGTCTCGGTTGCCTGCTGTCCAGAGGTGCAACTTGCAATAGCCATCGCAAGCATTCCAACACCTAAGATAGACGCTTTAATCTGTCTCTTCATGAGTTCGTTTTTAGTTGTTATTCTAAGATTGTTCTTAATTTGTGCGCTAAATTACAACTATTTTTTGAAACTACAAACATTTTTCCCTTTTTTTTTTCATAAAAGTGTAAATTATACACTTTAACGGGTGTTTTATACCACTATTAGGTGTTATAAAGCATGTATTTTAGAGATATTAACAAAATAAAGAGGTCACATATTTGATACGATACGCGACCTCTTTATTAATATCTAATAAGGTGTATTAGCAAATCTTTCTTGAGCCGTCACCAATCACTACATCATATACCTTTGGAGCATGTCCATACTTGGCTGTGAACTTCTCTTTGGCATCGGCGATGAACTTGTCATACAATTCGTCCTTTACGAGGTTGATTGTGCAACCGCCAAATCCGCCACCCATTATACGGCTTCCAGTAACACCATTCTCCTTGGCAATGTCGTTGAGGTAGTCGAGTTCCTCGCATGATACTTCGTACTCCTTGGAAAGTCCATAGTGTGTCTCATACATCTTCTGACCAACAGTTTCGTAGTCACCAGCATTGAGAGCATCGCAAACGGCGAGTACACGGTCTTTTTCTCCAAGAACGAATTTTGCGCGACGATAATCCTCATCGCCAACTTCTGCCTTCACTTCCTCAAGCTGTTCCCATGTGCAGTCGCGCAATGTCTCGAACTTTGCCTCCGGATGCTTGGCGGCAATGTGCTTAACCACATTCTCGCAGCTGTTGCGGCGGTCGTTGTAGGGCGAGCCTGCCAATTCGTGCTTGACAACAGAATCGAGCAATACCAATCTGTAGCCAACAGGCTTGAATGGGAAGTACTCGAACTCACGGCTGCGGCAGTCGAGGCGCATCAGACAACCTTCCTTGCCGAAAACGCTTGCAAACTGGTCCATGATGCCACAGTTGACACCGCAATAGTTATGCTCGGTAGCTTGACCGGCAAGAACCATGTCCCACTTCGAAACCTTGTTGTCGCCAAACAGGTCGTTCAGCGCATAGGCATAGCAGCTTTCCAAAGCAGCGGAAGAAGACATTCCGGCACCGAGAGGCACATCACCTGCAAAGGCGGTGTTGAAACCCTTAACGTCGACGCCGAGCTTCTTCATCTCCTGTACTACACCATATATATAACGTGCCCAGCTTGCGCGAGGACCTTGTGGATCATCAACCTTGAATTCAACTCGGTCTTTCAGGTCAATAGAGTAAGCCATAATGGTGTCGGTGCCATTTGGACGTATCTCACAGAGCATACCCTTGTCAACTGCTCCTGGGAATACGAAACCACCATTATAGTCTGTGTGTTCTCCAATAAGGTTTATACGACCTGGCGAGGCATAGATGTTGCCTGTCTTGCCATCGAAGTGCTTAATGAAGCGGCTTCTTACAAATTCTATATCCATATGTGATTATAATTTAAATAGTTATTATAAAAGTTTGTTGGGTTACTTCAAATTCAAGCCAATCTTGCTGCCCCAATTGCAGAACCAGATAATGTAGGCGTAAAATACAAAAAGGAAGCACATTGCAATGATGACACCTGTCATGTCAACAATAGCTCCCATCAAAGGCATGAGAACAGCAGCACCAATCACACCAGTGTTGATGACACCTGAAGCAGCCTTGGTATGAGGCCCAAGCTCCTGAAGGCCAAGGTTGAAAATCAAAGGCCACATTACCGAGTGGAACAAACCTGCGGCAAGCATACACCAGATGCCGAGCATACTGGTTGAGAAGAGCAGCGATAGAAGGATGCAGAAAGCACCAAGGCATAAGCAAGAAGTGAGCAACTTGCGAGGTTCAAATTTCGTAAGTATACCGGCTCCTACAAAACGTCCAACCATCATACCACCCCAATAGAATGAAAGGTAGCTTGTAACGATGTCGGAAACATCAACACCTGCGAACTCAGGCAGAATCTCGAAACGATACTTCAGCATGGATGGAACACCAATCTCTACACCCATGTAGGCGAAAATGCCGAGGGCGCCGAGCCAAACGTGTGGATACTTGAACACGCTGCTCTTGTACTCACGATGCTCGCCGGCGTCTTCTGCCTGCTTGCCTTCATCAATCTTTGGCAACTTCAACATTATAAGAATCACACATACAACGAGAGTAAAAATGCCAAGACCAAGATAAGGACCGGGAACGTACTCAGGAGCAGGTGTCTTACCGGAAATGATTATCTGAGTGATAAAGATAGGAGCCACTGTTGTCGCTACGGAATTCAATGCCTGGGAAAGGGTCATGCGGAATGCGCCTTTCTCTGGTGAACCAAGCACCATCACATAAGGATTAGCAACATTCTGCAACATCACGATACCCATAGCTACAAGGCACATCGTGCCAAGGAATACGGCATAAACGTTGGCACCGGCAGAGATGGCGGCATTGATGCCAATAGAGTTGATGACGAAACCTATGCCAACTACGGCAAGACCAAGTACAAGCGTGCCCTTGTAGCCAATCTTGCTCATAAGGAGCGAGAAAGGAATTGCCAAGAGGTAGGCGCCATAAAATGCAGAGTTCACATACTGTCCGTCTTGAGCCGTGAGATTGAAGGCCTTAGAACAGAATGGAATCATGGAGTTGTTCATTGTCGTCACGAATCCAATAAGGAAACATACAATGAACACAACGATAAGTGCGAACGTATAGTTCGGCGTTTGTTTTTGACTCATTTCTTTAAGTTATTGTTGTTTTGTTATTGTTAATCAAGATATTCGATAATAAGATGGTGAATCCATATCCTATACATTATTATAATAATATAGGACATGGATCCAGTATTTTGTAAACTTATTACTCTACTCCAAACTTGTAGATTGTCTTCTGCTTGTACTGTTCGCTTGGACGAAGCAATACAGATGGGAAGTATGGACGGTTTGGAGAATCTGGGAAATGCTGGCATTCAAGGCAAACGGCTGAGCGCTTGGGGAATGTGGCACCAAACTGACCAACTGCGCCGTTGCAGAAATTCGCTGTATAGAGCTGAACTCCAGGTTCAGTGGTGTAAACTTCCAGTGTGCGTCCGCTCACTGGTTCTGTTATCTTGGCGGCAAAGCTTAGCTCACCCTCTTCTCTCTTGTTGAGTACGTAGTTGTGGTCGTAGCCTGAACCATTCTTAATCTGCTCGTCGTCGGCATTGATGTCCTGACCGAAAGGCTTTGGAGAGGTAAAGTCAAATGGGGTGCCTTTAACCTTAAGAATCTCACCTGTAGGAATGCTTGTATTGTCGATAGGCAGATAGAAGTCGGCGTTGATCTGACAAATCTGATCCTCGATGGTAGGCGTTGGATTGGCTATGCCTGCCAATGAGAAGAAGGCATGGTGTGTAAGACAGATGATGGTCTTCTTGTTTGTTGTGGCAAGATACTCGATAACAAGTTCGTTTGCGTCGGTAAATGTAAATTCAACAGTCACCTTCACTTCACCTGAGAAGCCTTCCTCGCCGTATGGAGAAGTATAGTTGAGAGCCAACGAACGTGGACCCATCTGACGAGCATCCCAAACTCTCATGTTGTAACCCTTCTTTCCTCCGTGCAGGTGGTTGGGACCATCGTTGAGTGCCAACTGGTAGTCCTTGCCGTTGAGGGTGAACTTTCCTTTGCAGATGCGGTTGCCGTAACGGCCGATGAGTGTAGAACGGTATATTTCGTTTGTCTCCATAAGAGCCTGTATACTGTCGAAGCCTTGGATTACGTTTGCCACCTTGCCTTCCTTGTCAGGAACCATGATGGCACAGATGGCACCACCGTAGTTGGATATTGCCACTTCGTAGCCCTTACGATTCTTCAGTATGTATAAATCGGTTTTCTTACCGTTAATAGTGGTCTGGAAATCCTTGCGATTCAGACCACACAAATTCGCGTTTTCTGTAGTGCTTGTCATATTACGAATGTTTTTAGTTATTACTAATGTTTATTCTATGTGACTGCAAAGTAACTAAAAAAAAACAACACTGACAAACTAAACTGTAAAAAAAACGTTTAACGAATTGTTAAAAACAACTAAAACGGATTTGAGAGGAAGTCGGCAACGACATAACTACTGCCTCCAACGAAGATGAAATCATCGGTCGAAGAGTCATTCAAAGCACAGTTAAACGCTTTATTTACAGATGTATAGCTTTCGCCGTTCAAACCGTGGGCACTGCAAATCAGCTTTACTTTGTCCGCTTTTATGGCTCTGTGACTATCTGCTTGTGTAAAATAGTATATTGCGTCTTTTGGAAGCAATTTGGCGACAGAATCAATGTCTTTGTCGTCAACCATTCCAAAAACGATTCGCTTCACTCCACATTTTACGGCATTAATTTGGGGTCCTAAATACTGCCATGCCGCCACATTGTGGCCTGTGTCGCACACCACCAAAGGTGCTTCCTTCACCGTCTGCCAACGTCCCATAAGCCCTGTTGACTTGTCCACTTCCAGCAACGCCTTCTGCAATGTTTTAACATCGTCATCGACAATGCCCATTTCCACCAGTTTGGCATAAACGGCAAGTATGGTGTTTGTGTTTTTCGCCTGATAGCTTCCTGCAAGACGACCCTTCAGTGTGCCATAATGCCTTGTATTGTATGTCATCGTCCCGTCCCAAAAATACGACTCCACTTCCTTGTCGTCTTCGGCGAAAACTATTGTTGCGTCCTTATCGGATGCCGTCTGATCAAACACAGGTCTTGTCTCGTCGTCGGCCTCACCTACCACCACTGGCACACCTCTTTTAATAATGCCCGCCTTCTCGCGTGCAATGCTTGCCAATGTGTTGCCTAAAAACTGTGTATGGTCGAAGCTGATGTTGGTAATGACGGACAAGACGGGAGTGATTATGTTTGTGCAGTCAAGCCTTCCGCCAAGCCCTACCTCAATCACGGCAATATCGACCTTCATGTCTCTGAAATAGTTGAATGCCATTGCCGTGGTAAGTTCAAAGAAAGAAGGGGTAAGAGGTTCAAAAAAGCTCTTACCTTCCTCAACAAAGTCGACAACATATTCCTCGCTGATACACAATCCGTTGACACGTATTCGTTCACGGAAATCTACAAGATGCGGCGACGTGTAAAGTCCTACCTTGTAGCCGTTGGCTTGCAGCAAGGCGGCGATGGTATGCGAACATGAGCCTTTACCGTTCGTTCCTGCCACATGAATGGTTTTGAAATATCGGTGAGGATGACCATAGTGTCCATCGAGGGCAATGGTGTTGTCCAAGCCACTTTTATATCCAGCCTTCCCTTGTCTCTCGAACATGGGAAGCTGGTTGAACAAATAGTCTGTTGTCTCGGCGTAATTCATCAATTGAAGTAATTTCTGAATTTCTGGAATATCGAACGCTTTGTGGCGGCATCGCCCTTGAAGTTGTCGCTGTCCTTCATCTTTTCAAGAGCCTTCTTCTCGTCGCGCGAGAGGGTCTTAGGTACATAGACGCTGACGTTGACCACCAAGTCGCCCTTGCCGTTGCCATAACCTTGAACGGCAGGCAATCCCTTTGCCCTCAGTCGGAGCGTCTTGCCTGGTTGTGTGCCTGCTTCAATTTTCACTCTCAACTTCGACCCCTCGATGGTAGGAATCTCCACGTCGCCTCCGAGTGCCGCTGTCGGGAAGTCGAGAAGCAGATTATAAATAAGGTCGTTGCCGTCGCGGACGAAGATGTCGTTGGGTTCTTCCTCAATGAATACCTGAATGTCGCCAGTGATGCCATTGCGTCTGCCGGCATTACCCTTGCCAGGCACATTGACAATCATTCCCTCTGCCACACCGGCTGGAATGTTTATCTCCACTACCTCTTCACCCTTCACAATGCCACTACCACCACACTCACGGCACTTGTTCTTGATTATCTTGCCTTCACCGTTACATGTAGGACAAACGCCTTGCGTCTGCATCATGCCGAAGATGCTCTGTGTCGTGTGTGAAATCACACCCGAGCCGTGGCATGTCGGACAAGTTTCGGTAGCACTGCCGTCTTCTGAACCCGATCCGTGGCAGTGTGAGCACACAACGTCCTTGCGCACCTTGAACTTCTTTGTTACTCCTGTGGCAATCTCCTGCAGCGACAGCCTTACCTTCAGTCGAAGGTCGCTGCCTCTGTGCTGTTGTGGGCGACGCTGACCGCCTCCGAAGCCTCCGAAGCCTCCGAAGCCGCCTGCATGGCCACCGAAGATGTCGCCAAACATCGAGAAGATGTCGTCCATATTCATGCTTGTGGCATTGAAGCCTCCAAAGCCGCCGCCACCGCCAGGACCTGCAAAGCCGAATTGGTCATACTGTTGACGCTTCTGCGGGTCGTGCAGAACATCGTAGGCCTCAGCCGCCTCCTTGAATTTCTCCTCGGCTTCCTTGTTGCCGGGGTTACGGTCGGGGTGGTATTTTATGGCAATCTTTCGATAAGCCTTCTTTATCTCGTCCTCCGAGGCACTCTTGTCAACTCCAAGCACCTCATAATAATCTCTTTTAGCCATTTTTCAATTTTCAACCTTCAATCTTCAATTTTCAACCTCTTACTGTCCTACTGCCACTTTGGCATGACGTATGACCTTGTCGTTGAGTTTGTAGCCACGCAGAACGCAGTCGAGCACCTTGCCCTTCTTGTCGTCGCCCATGCCTGGAACCATTGCTATCGCCTCGTGTACGTCTGTGTCGAAGTCGGCGTCTTCAGTCGCTATGGCTTTTACGCCCAGTGTCTCAAGCACCTTGATGAACTTGTTGTAAATCAGTTCCATGCCTTCTCTTAGCACGCTTGGGTCGTCGGTCTTAACACCATTGGCGATGGCACGTTCCATGTCGTCGAGCACAGGGAGAATGGCTGTTATCGCCTTTTCTCCACCGTTGAGAATCAGCTCCGTCTTCTCCTTCAACGTGCGCTTACGGTAGTTGTCGAACTCTGCCACCGAGCGAAGATACTTGTCCTTCAGTTCCTCAATCTGCCTGTTGGCTTCTTCCAAAGGATCCTTCTCTTCCTCCTGGTTCTCGCTTTCTTGACATTCCTTTTCTTCGTCATTCACTGCATTTTCAGCGTTTTCCACTGTTTTTTCAGTGTTTTCAGCAGCTGTAGTTTCCTCAGCGTCCTGCTTTATTTCTTCTTGATTGTTCTTGTTCTCTTCCATTGTCGTTTTTCTTTTATGTTTTACCCTATCACCAGCAAAAAGCGTGCCAAAAACGCGCTTTATGTTAGCCTTGAGCATACATTCTTGCCTTTTGTTCCTTTATTTGTTCATCATAGATATACTGGTCGTATTCCATCAGCTTGTCTATTGTGCCGTTTGGCGTCAGTTCTATGATGCGGTCGGCAACGGTCTGGATGAACTCGTGGTCGTGGCTTGCGAAGATGATGTTGCCCTTGAACTGCACCAGGTTGTTGTTGAAAGCCTGAATGCTCTCCAGGTCGAGGTGGTTCGTAGGTGTGTCGAGAATGAGGCAGTTGGCGTTTTGCAGCTGCATTCTTGCTATCATGCAGCGCATCTTCTCTCCTCCAGACAACACTCTCACCTTTTTCATCACGTCCTCGTCCTTGAAAAGCATTCGTCCGAGGAAACTCTTCATTAGCACCTCGTTGCCCTTGCCCCACTGGCTTAGCCAGTCTACAAGGTTAAGGTCGCTGTCGAAGAATTTGGTGTTGTCGAGAGGCAGGTATGCCGTTGTGATGGTCACTCCCCACTTGTATTCGCCGGCGTCGGCCTGTCGGTTGCCGTTGATTATTTCAAACAGTGCGGTCATTGCCTTTGGATTGTGGCTGAGGAACACCGTCTTCTGTCCTTTCTCTATCGTGAAGTTCACATTGTCGAACAGCACTGTTCCGTCTGGCTCAACAGCCTTGAGTCCCTGCACTTCGAGAATCTGCGTTCCCGGTTCACGTTCCATTTGGAAGATGATGCCAGGATATTTTCTCGACGAGGGACGAATCTCCTCAACATTGAGCTTCTCGAGCATCTTTTTGCGCGAGGTCGTCTGCTTGCTCTTTGCCACATTGGCAGAGAATCGGCGTATGAACTCCTCCAGCTCCTTCTTCTTCTCCTCAGCCTTCTGACGCTGGTTCTGTGCCTGGCGTAGAGCCAGCTGCGAACTCTCGTACCAGAAGGAATAGTTGCCGGAGAACACCGTGACCTTACCGAAGTCGATGTCCACCGTCTGAGTGGAAACGGCATCGAGGAAGTGGCGGTCGTGGCTCACCACAAGCACCGTCTGCTCCACGTTGCTCAAATACTCTTCGAGCCACATCACCGTGTCGAGGTCGAGGTCGTTGGTAGGCTCGTCGAGCAACAGGTTGTCGGGATGGCCGAACAGTGCCTTTGCCAGCATCACACGCACCTTCTCGTTGTTCGACAGTTCGCTCATCATCTTGTCGTGAAGGTCGTCCTTGATGCCAAGGTTGGACAGCATCTGGTCGGCGTCGCTCTCGGCGTTCCAGCCGTCCATTTGCGCAAACTTGTCTTCAAGTTCAGCTACTTTGATGCCGTCCTCTTCGTTGAAGTCGGGCTTCATGTAGAGAGCCTCGCGCTCCTTCATGTTTTCCCAAAGAGGCTGATGACCCATGAGCACAGTGTCCCTCACACTGAACTCATCGTACTTGAAGTGGTCCTGCTCCAGCACGGAGAGACGCTCGCCCGGGCCAAGCTCCACCGAACCCTTGTTAGGCTCCAGGTCGCCGCTGATGGCACGCAGCAGTGTTGATTTTCCGGCGCCGTTGGCACCTATTACACCATAGATGTTACCACTTGTGAATTTGAGGTTTACGTCCTTATAAAGGACTTTCTTACCAAACTGAATAGCAAGATTAGTGACTGTTATCATTGTATTTTCTACTGTTTTTTCATTTTTGCGCTGCAAAGTTACACATTTTTTCTGAACCTTGCAAACTTTTCTGCATCTACCTTATAATAAAAGTGCAATTTACGACTCTATGAACGATGAAATTGACATTTGTCAATAATTGGTGTCGCATTTACAATTATCGTTTCCCTTTTTTGTCACAATCCGATATTTCGGCGTACCTTTGCACCGTCAAAAGCGCCGAAGTGATTCGCCGTTGCGACGAAATCATGTAATAGTAGTATTTTTAGTTTTGGTTTTTAGTTATTGGTATTTAATGAAGTTGATGTTATAGCATTTGTTTCCATGCTATCAACAAGTTATTATCAAATCATTCTCGTTGGCATTGGCCATTATAGCGAGGTAAAACAGATTGTATAAGGATGATTTTTAAGACAAGGCTGCATCTTTGCTTCACCTCCAAGAAGCACAATGCAGCCTTTCTTATTTTTTCAACTTTCCCACCCTTTTACAAAGTTGAGTATTCAGCGCTGGCGACTGGGGGGGGGGGACTGGGAGTGTGGGCGTCCCGCCCGCACCTCGCCTACGAGGTAATAATTCAGAATTATGCGCTTGATGGTGCCCAAGGTGCGGGCGAGACGCCCACACCCCCAGCCCACACCCCCAGCCCACACCCCACAGCACTCTGCTCTAAATCGACTTCGCTTTTTTTGACAGATTTTATTCTTTTACTGCCTCATGGACATTTCAACGAAGATGGCAAAAAACAGTGTCTGAGGCAGGATTTAGATGCGTCAATTTATGGAAAACGACCTTTTTTCTACCCTTTGGCTATGTAAAAACACCCTCGCAGAACCAATGTAAGTCCGTTGTTCCTCCGCTGCTACTCCGCTCTTCCTCCGTACCAAAGTCGGTGATCCTCCGTACCAAAGTCGGTGTGAGTCCGCTTTTTTGTCCAAAATAAGCATTTCTGCACCGACTTTGGTGCGGAGTTACAACGGAGGAGCGAATAAGTTAAAGCATTTATGGCTTTAGTCTGTTAAAGGTCATTTGCAAAGACAAGTAAAAGTTTTTGACGTTCGACGGTCACAGCCACACAAAGTTACAATTATTTGCTTATTACTTGCATATATGTAATTATCGTAGTACTTTTTTTCCCGTAAAAACACATAAAAGCGCGCTTCAACGTCTCGAA
>JBJEAS010000086.1:0-11410 GCA_051869235.1 Prevotella sp. | reverse complement strand
GCCGAAATGACTATAACCAAAATTTTGTCCTTATTCATAATAATCGTTTTTATTCTTTAGACGATGTCACACGACAGAATACTACATTTTTCCGGAATATTATTCTTCTATATCGTCAAATTAATATATTAAATTTTCGGCTGCAAAATTAATGTTTTTATGAAGAAATAACAAGATTATGGGACAGAAAGCATATAAATGTGACGAACTGCTCTTGTTTTTCACAAAAAAGCAGTACCTTTGCCGACAATATGAAGACAACCATTATTAAAGAAAGGCTCCAGAGTGCCTTTATCGCTATTCTTTTTATTTCCGTATTCCTGCCTTTTGGGCTAAACCACTTCGGTTGGATGAGATTGGTGCTGCTTGGCGGCATAGGACTAATAATAGCTTTCTGTGTACTGGTGAGCGAGCTTGTTGTGGAGAAAGTTCTGCACATGGCAAACGATGTTTCCCGCGGTAGCAGCTACATCATCAAGCGCAACATTTGGTTCGAGGGAATCAACATATTTCTCAGCATTACCATAATGAGCATGTTCCTTGACGCTTTTGCCAACAACGCCATTGTCGACAACCATATTAGCTGGCGTACCTTAGGCAATGTCTTTGCCGTCAATTGCTTTACAACATTGGTGATACACGTCTATTGGCGCAGCGTCTACAAGAAACGCTACCTCATGAAGCAACTCGAAGAGGCGCAACTGCTCAATGGCATGCTGCAGGAGAGAAATCGCAAAGAATTAATACAAGAACCTACGGGACAATCAGAGTGTAGGAACGACGACGGTTTAATCAACATCTGTGGAACAACGAAGGAGTCGCTTGAGGTGCGTCCGTCGCATTTCATCTATGCCACTTCCGAAGGCAACTACGTCCGCATTTATTATCTCAAGGATGATATGATGCAAAGCATGCAGATACGCACAAGCATGAAGAACGTCTCCGACCTGCTCTGTCACAGCTCCTGCATAATGCAGTGCCATCGTGCTTTCATCGTCAATCTCCGTCATGTGGCAAGGGTAGAGAGTCGCAACAGCGGCATTTCACTTGCAATGCAGCATGGCGGCGACACTGTCTTTGTGTCGAAACAGTACTCAGCCGAGGTAAAGGAGCGAATAAAGAATCCCCTTCTGACTTGACATTGGCAGAAGGGGATTTTGATGTTGGCAAGTGATATGGATTAATAAGCGAAGAGAGGATAGTTCTTCATCGTCTCGTTTACGCGAGAGCGAACGCTTGCTATTACCTCTTCGTTCTCAGGATCGTTGAGAACCTCTTCTATAAGTTCGGCAATGAGCACCATAAGGTCTTCCTTCGCTCCACGGGTTGTGATGGCAGGTGTGCCAAGACGGATGCCGCTTGTCTGGAATGCGCTGCGAGAGTCGAATGGCACCATGTTCTTGTTTACGGTGATGTCGGCTGCAACAAGTGCATTCTCAGCAACCTTACCAGTAAGATCAGGATATTTCGAACGAAGGTCAACGAGCATTGAGTGGTTGTCTGTTCCACCGCTGACGATGGTGAAACCGCGCTTAATCAGTTCGTCGGCAAGCACAGCCGCATTCTTCTTAACCTGAAGAGCCCACTCCTTGAATTCCGGCTGAAGAGCTTCGCCAAAGGCAACGGCCTTGGCAGCAATGACGTGTTCGAGAGGTCCACCCTGTTGTCCTGGGAAGACGGCAGAGTTGAGCAGCTGGCTCATCATCTTTACGGCACCCTTTGGAGTTTTCAATCCCCATGGATTCTCGAAGTCCTTGCCCATAAGAATGATACCGCCACGAGGACCGCGGAGTGTCTTGTGGGTTGTCGAGGTTACGATGTGTGCATATTTTACAGGATTCTCAAGCAGACCAGCAGCAATGAGTCCGGCAGGATGAGCCATGTCAATCATAAGCAGAGCGCCAACTTTGTCGGCTATCTCACGCATGCGCTTGTAGTCCCATTCGCGGCTATATGCCGAGCCACCACCGATGATGAGCTTTGGCTTGTTCTCTACGGCAAGACGTTCCATCTCGTCATAGTCTACGCGCCCTGTATCCTTGTTTAAGTCATAGCCTACAGGGTTGTAGAGGATACCCGATGTGTTGACGGCAGAACCGTGTGAGAGGTGTCCTCCGTGGGCAAGGTTAAGTCCCATAAATGTGTCTCCTGGCTTGAGCACGGTGAGCAGTACAGCTGCATTAGCCTGTGCGCCTGAGTGAGGCTGTACATTTGCATACTCAGCACCGAAGAGTTCCTTGACACGGTCGATAGCAAGTTGCTCTACTTCATCCACAACCTGGCAACCGCCATAATAGCGCTTGCCGGGGTAGCCTTCGGCATACTTGTTTGTAAGGTAGGAGCCCATGGCTTCCATTACTTGGTCGCTGACGAAGTTTTCTGATGCAATAAGCTCGATGCCTTTCAGCTGGCGCTGATGCTCGCGCTCGATAAGGTCAAAAATCTGTTGATCTCTTTTCATTTCTTTATATGGTTTAAATGAGTGTTACTTTTGTTATGTCCTGCTCTTTTTCGCAATAGTGGCACTTCAATGTGCCGCGCTCTTTGTCTACTACATGGAAGAGCGTAGCCATAGGCTCGTTGTTGGTGATGCACTTTGGGTTGTTGCACTTCACTATTCCGCGCAGCTCATCGGGAGTTGTCACGGTCTTTTTCTCAACCACTTCATAGTCTTTGATGATGTTGAGCACAACATTGGGAGCCAACACCGAGAGGCGTGAAATCTCCTCGTCGGTGAAGAACTTGTCGGCAACCTTTATGATGCCCTTGCGACCAATCTTCTTTGAACGATAGTTGCAACCAATGGTTACCGGCGTGGTCAGTTTCTCAAGGTGAAGCAGATTTGCCACCTCGTAGGTCTTCTCTGTTGGTATGTGGTCGATGACTGTACCATTCTCAATGGCAGTCACCATGATTTCGTTTTTTGCCATGATTTGTATTTTTTTTAGTTGACAAGTTTACGAGTTGACAAGTGGACAAGTTATTTGTTCAGCCTCTCATAAAATACTATCAACTTGTCAACTCGTCAACTTGTCAACTCGTCAACCTGTCAACTCAATTTATTATCGTCTTGTCGTTACGCACCTCGTCGAGGGTGATGCCAAGGACATCGCAGAAGATGGCCTGACGGGCAAACAGTCCGTTGCCTGCTTGCTGAATGTAGTAGGCATGCGGGTCATTGTCCACGTCGTATGCAATCTCGTTGACGCGTGGAAGCGGATGCAGAATCTTCATGTTTGGCTTGGCATTGGAAAGCATGTCGGCACGTAGGATGTAGATGTTCTTCACACGCTCATATTCCATGAGGTCGCTGAAACGTTCCTTTTGCACGCGCGTCATATATAATATGTCTGCATCGGCAATGATCTTCTCGTTGAAAGCCGTATGCTCCTGGAAATTGATGCCATGCTCACGGCAGTATATCTTGTATTCATTAGGCATGGCAAGCTCTTTTGGCGCAACGAAATGGAATGTAGGATTGAAATGCCTCATTGCCATAATCAGCGAGTGGACCGTTCTGCCATATTTCAGGTCACCGACGAGATAGATATTAAGGTTCTCGAGAGTGCCCTGAGTCTTATATATGGAATAAAGGTCGAGCATGCACTGTGAGGGATGTTGGTGGGCGCCATCACCAGCATTCACTATTGGCACAGGAGCCACCTCGCTGGCATATTGTGCAGCACCCTCAATATGGTGGCGCATCACTATTACGTCAGCATAGTTCGACACCATGAGTATGGTGTCCTTCAGAGTCTCTCCCTTCGTACCACTGGTGATTTTCGGGTCGGCAAAACCGATGACCCTGGCACCAAGTCTGTTGGCGGCAGTTTCGAAACTTAGTCTTGTTCGAGTTGACGGCTCAAAGAACAGGGTCGCCACCACCTTTCCTTTTAGCAGCTCCCTGTTTGGGTGCCGCTCGAATTCCTGAGCCATCTCAATCATGTAGAGAATCTTCTCGCGAGTGAGATTAGCTATGGTCACAAAATTATGCTTTTCCATCACGAATTGTAATTAAAAATTCTTTTTCGACCGCTAAGGTACACATAATTTTGCATTTATCGTATAAAAAAAGAAGAAAAAAGTGCATTTTCTTCTTTATATGAACAAAAACCACTAATTTTGCGGTTGAAAATCATGTGAAGAAGCAAAAAAACGACATTTATGGCTAAAACTTTCGTCCGCTTACTTTGGACATTACTTATAATTTCAGTATTGGGAGCAACGTGTGCTTTTTATGCCATTGCTGAGGGGTGGATAGGATATATGCCGCCCATCGAGGACCTCCAGAACCCAATAAACAGATTTGCCACCCAGGTTTATTCTGCCGATGGCAAACTGATGGGTACTTGGAACTACAATAAGGAGAACAGAATTTGTGTTGACTACGACCAGCTGTCGCCGTCGCTTGTCAAGGCTCTTGTGGCTACCGAGGACGTTCGCTATTACGACCATTCGGGCATTGACTTCAAGGCTCTTGCCCGCGCCATTCTGAAACGTGGCATTATGGGGCAGAAGAATGCGGGAGGCGGTTCCACCATCACCCAGCAGCTTGCAAAGCAGCTTTATTCGGGAAAGGCGGAGAGCGTCACCGAGCGTGCCCTGCAAAAGCCGATAGAATGGGTCATTGCCGTTCAGCTTGAAAGGAACTACACGAAAGACGAAATAATAGCCATGTATCTAAACTATTTCGACTTTCTCCATAATGCAGTGGGAATAAAGACTGCATCAAACACTTATTTCGGCAAGGAACCGAAGAACTTGAATGTGACAGAGGCTGCCACATTAATCGGCTTGTGCAAGAATCCTTCGTATTTCAACCCCGTACGCAACCCGGAACGCTGTCGTGAACGGCGCAACGTGGTATTGCAACAGATGATGAAGGCAGGTTACCTCACTGAGGCAGAGTTTCATACGTATTCTGCAAAACCGCTGAATCTGAATTTCCATGTCGCCGACCATAAGGACGGCATTGCGGCATATTTCCGCGACTTCCTCCGCAGGTATCTCATGGCAAAGCGACCTGACAGACGAAACTATCCGTCGTGGAATATGGTTAAATACCACCAAGACTCAATAAATTGGGACAACGACCCTCTTTATGGATGGTGCAACAAGAACACGAAGAAAAACGGTCAACCATATAATGTCTATACTGACGGGCTAAAGGTATTCACCACCATCGACTCCCGAATGCAGAGGTATGCCGAGGAAGCCGTCAACGAGCATGTGGTGAAGTTTCTACAGCCTGCTTTCAACAAGGAGAACAGAGGCAAGGCTAACGCTCCTTATTCAGGCAATCTGACTACAAAACAGTTCAACGACATTCTCGGCAGGTCGGTGAAACAAAGTGAACGTTGGCGTGTGATGAGCGAGCAAGGTGCATCTTACGATGAAATACACAAGGCGTTCCATACACCGACAAAGATGAGCATCTTCACATATCACGGCGAGGTGGACACTACAATGACTCCCCTCGACTCCATTAAGTATTATAAGTCTTTCCTGCGATGCGGATTCATGAGCATGTCGCCACAGAATGGTGCTGTCAAGGCTTACGTCGGTGGAATGAACTTCATACATTTCAACTATGACATGTGCATCGACGGTCGACGTCAGGTGGGTTCCACCATCAAGCCCTTCCTTTATTCGTTGGCAATGGAGAATGGTTTTTCACCTTGCGACTTGGCTCCAAACGTGCAGCAGACATACATCGTAGCAGGACAACCGTGGACTCCACGTAATTCCAACCGCAGGCGTTACGGCGAAATGGTTCCGCTGAAGTGGGGTCTTGCACAGTCGAACAACTGGATTACGGCCTATCTGATGAGTAAACTAAGTCCTCAGGCTTTCGTGTCGCTGCTGCGAGAATATGGCTTCAACAATCCTGAAATCCATCCTTCCATGTCGCTCTGTCTGGGCCCATGCGACTTGACTGTGGCAGAAATGGTAAGTGCCTATACCACATTCGTCAACCATGGCATTCGTTGCGCTCCACTGTTTGTCACCAAGATAGAGGACAACGAGGGAAATGTGATAGCACAGTTCCAGCCACGCATGAACGAAGTCATCAGCGAGGAGAGTGCAAACAAGATGTTGTATATGCTCAAGGGAGTGGTCGATGGCGGTACGGCAAGCCGACTGCGTTTCAAATACAACTTCACGGGTGAAATAGCAGCCAAGACAGGAACAACGAACAACAACAGCGACGCGTGGTTCATGGGCTTCACCCCTACCCTCGTCAGTGGAGTATGGGTAGGGGGCGACGACCGCGACATCCATTTCGACTCGATGCAGATGGGACAGGGTGCCACAATGGCACTGCCCATCTGGGCACATTATATGCGCCGCGTCTTTAACGATCGTCAGTTGGGCTATAGCGAGGAGGCCATTTTCGACCTCCCCGAAGGCTACAACCCATGCGAAATGAGTGAAATTGACGTCACCGACGTTAACGACATTGAAGATGTGTACGAATAGACTCTATATTCGCTTTATCACTTCCTCACCGGCACTCTTGCCCTTGTATTTGCTCTTCACGGAGTTGAACGAATAGCGCACTGACAGCGAGATGCGATGGAAACTATAGTTTCCGCGTCCCTCGCCGAATACGTTGCCCTGAAGCAGAGTGTAGTTGCCAAGGTCGAGTATGGCGTCTTGACGAGCAGTGTTGAAAATGTCGCTAAATGAGAGGCGCACCACGAGCGACTTGTCTCGCAGCAATGACTTCTGCGCCGAGACACTTAGGTTCCAATAGGCATCAAGCAGACGCACATTGCGATAGTGTGCCTTGCTGTAGAACTGAGAGTTCAGTTCTATCTGCCAGTCGTGCTTCAGGCGGAAAGCATTGTCGCTATTGAATATCAGCATCGGTTTGTCGTAGGCCACATGACGTTTACCAGTAGCCTCGCGTGGGTCGTCGAGATTGAACGACAGCCACTGCTTCTGCAAGCCTACGGTGTTGCTTGTAGTCCACAAGCCTATCGTAGGCGAGGCGTTGACGAAAGCGCAGAACACGTCAATGGGACGGTCGAAGTTAACCATGCCTATCAGCACCACTCCATTGTCGTCGTAGGGTGATGTCCAGTCATAGATGGCATCCTTTATGTGCAGGTAGTTGACGTTGAAGGCAAGGAAGCGCCAGCGTCCGGAGAGGTCGAGGGTGTGGCGAATCTCGTTTTCCAACAGCGGATTACCAGTTTGCAGGGTGTATTTGCTGCCATAGTCAATCTCGCTGCGCAGCTGATGGTAAGAGGGGCGTGTGGTCTTTATGCCATAGCTGAGCTGAAGCTGAAGCAGTCCGAGGCGTGTGCCGAATGACAGCGACGGGAAGAAGTCGTTGTGGCTTCTCTTCACCGAGCGTGAAGGGTCGGTCAAGTCGTCGAAGTCGAAAGCCACATGTTCATATCTCATTCCGAGGGTCAGCATGCCTGCCTTGGGTATCATCACACCATACTCCATAAATGCGGCATAGTTTTGTTCATTCACTTTTGACAGTCTGTCAGATATGTTTTCCACACCACTGATGCGGTACTCGTTGTCGCGGCATACAGTATTCAGCTCACCTCCGATTTTCAGTTTTCCAGTCCACAGAGGATGCTCGGCTATAAGACGCGCTGCGAAAAGGTGGCTCACATTTTCAGTCATCGACTCTACGGTGCGTGACCCCGACTCAGCCTGTTCGTCAACGTGGTCGTCGTTCCTGTCTTTCTGTGAATAGTAGTCAAAGTTGGCGTCAATACCCCATTTGCCTATCTTTCCGTTGTAGTAGGCGTTCAGCAGCAGAGTGTTTGGATTCTTGTAGTTGATGTCGCTAACAGAGTTCAGGTAGTCCTCCTTCACACCGTTGCGCAGTATGTCCTCCTCCATGCTGAACCTATAGTGGTTCTTGAGCCATGTGCCCTTCTCCATCTTCACGCCCACGAAATTGTCGTCGTCCAACTGCCAGTTCATGCCTGCATTGATAAACATTCGCGCAAACTTCTGGTCGGCGTGGGTGAATCCTGTCTGTGTGTGGGTTACGTCGGCACCGTATGTCGTCTGCTCAAGCAGCGAGCGGTAGTCGTCGAGATAGTCGTTCTGGAATGTCATGCCACCGAAGAAGTCGAAGCCCTTGTTGCGGTAGTTTAGGTTGAGCGACGACGAAAGATTGTTGTTGCCCGACCTTAATGCCTGAGCGTCGCTCGCGTCAACTCTTCCGCTGAGTCCCTCACCCTGTTGGCGGCGTGTCTTGATTCTCACCACGGCATTTACTGAAGCGTCGTAGGCGGCTCCAGGACTGTTTATCACCTCCACCTCGCGTATGTCGTGGCTTGTCAGTCGTGCCAGTTCCTCTACATCCTGCACCTTGCGTCCATTAATATAATAAATAGGTGTTCCCTTGCCTATCACCTGCAGCTGTCCGCCCATGCGCATCATTCCCGGAACTCGCGCCAGCATATCCTCTGCCGAGCCAGCCGACTCAAGCACAGTTCCTTGAATGCGCGTAACCATGGCACCGCCTTTCATCTTTGTCTTCGGTGCCACCGATTTGACCACCAACTCGCCAAGGCTGAGATTGTAGTCCACTGAATCTTTTTTCTCTGTCTGCTGTGCGTTGGCGGTAAGACTGAATGCTGCGCCCACTACTGTCGTCAATAAAAACTTTGCTACCATAATTTTTTTGTTTTCTGATTTTTTCTGCTGCAAAGTTATGATGACTTTTTCTTCCGTGCAATAGGCAGGGACACACGGCACCAATTTAGGGACATTTCACCTTCCATTCGTCCCTCGTCCCTACTTTTCGTCCCAAATGCTTGCAAATGTGGGATAAATGGTGTAATTTTGCAGAGAAAAAGAAATGCAGACAATGAACAAGACACTGACAAAACCACAAAACATCCGCATCCTGCGCGAGAGCATCTATGCAGGAGTATTCGTAGTGCTGTTGCTTTGGCTCACCATGCCGTTCAACGTTGTGACCATTCACGAGGGGCGCACCGTGTTCTTCTTTGCACAAGGCATCATCACCGTGATTGTAAGCATTCTCACAGGCGCATTCTCCGCCTATGTGCTGCATGTGCCGTTGGATCCTACCCTACCCTTGAACACCGTACACCGCAACAGCGTTGTAATGTATATAGTCAACATTCCTGTTCTCGCCTTCGTCCTCACAGTCTTCGGCGGATTCTTTTTCTGCACCGACAATCCAATCGAGCCATGGTGGCACGGTGGAGAACTGCATTTCACTTACTTCTTCGAATACATCTACTACGTCTCCGTCACCTGCCTCTTCCTCTACATCGGCACCTACGTCCGTAACCGCAATTGGCACCTCAACTACCAACTGGAAGAGGTGAGGGCCATCAACGCACTGCTTGAGAAACGCCAGGAGAAGATTGCCGAGAGCGAGGAAATAACCGACGTACACGACGAGAACCTTTGCCGCCTCGTAGGCAATGCCAACAACGCCACCTTCGAGGTGCTTCCATCCACCATAATCTATGTAGAGTCGATGGCAAACTATGCCGACATCTGCTATATGGACGGCGACAATTCCGCCCACAAGACTCTGCGCATCACACTGAAACAGATACGCGAGAAGCTCGACGGAATAGAGTCGTTGGTGCAATGCCACCGTGCGTTCATAGTCAATCTCAATTTTGTGGTGGCAATGTCAAACCGAAACACAGGCTACCTGCTGCAACTCTTCGGCACTGACAAGCAAATCCCCGTTTCGCGCAACAACACCGCCGCCGTCAAGGAAAAGCTGAGCCGACTTGCATAGTGCTCCCCAAAATCCTTCATTTCTGTACAGAAGTCCTTCAAATTATTCTGATGAAGATACCAAGCAAATAGTCGAGTAGAGCGATTTTTGGATGGTGGATAAAGTCGCCGAATTTGTCATCCTCAATTAGTTAACTGAACTTTTTCGCAAGCTCAAGGAAACTTCTTTTCGCTTCGGTCAGCTTATTAGGTTGTTTTCTGAAAAGAAAACGACCGTTGGCTCCCACACTTTTACACATTTGAATATTCTGTGCTGGCTACTGGGGGTGTGGGCATCCCGCCCGCACCTCATATACGAGGTAAAATACTAAAGATTCGGAAGTAATTTCGACCTGTACGATTGAATGGAACGCTCACTTCGCCCACGTACAGGTCGATTTTTTTGCCCATATAGTGAATTTGCCCAATTTGCTTTTGCCCAATTTGCCCAGTAAAAATTCTTAACTCCTATAATATACTGTTTTTCAATGCGTTTCAAAATGAAATTACTCCTGCTGGGCAAATTGGGCAAAAGCAAATTGGGCAAATTGCCATTTTTCAGGCAAAAAAAGGGTCATGCTTTGAGTGTCAAAGTGTCAAAGTCAAAGTGTCAAAGTTGTAAACACACACATCGGGTTGAGAAGTGTAAGTATTCACTTTGACACTTTGACTTTGACACTTTGACACCATTAGGCTTTTGTGGATGACCATAGGGAATGAATATGTAAATATTATTCATTGTCAAACTGTCTTAATGGTCAGAAAACATTTCCCTGTCTACTTGCATATATGAAACTATCGTTGCACCTTAGTACCATAAAAATGAATCAAAGCGCGTTTCATCGTCTCGAACGCATCTCGAAGGCATCTCGAACACATACCGAAGGAAGCAAAGAGGCGGGATTTAACAAAACAACATTAATCGTTTAACAATTTAACTTGCATTATTTATACTGTTCCGTTACGAAAGGGCTAAATATCGTGCAAACGAGAGCAGAGCCAAGCATGCTTGAGCTATGCCGAGTGCAGCCGATATTCAACTAAGTTAAATGGTAGTACATCAGCGTGAGCACAGCGATGACGATGCAGAATGTAGTAAATCCTACTTTCCAAGAGGAAGAGCGAGCACCACGCTAAGATGCTGCCAGTTAGATTTACCCACCAATTACTTCAAGGGCATACAACCATCGGAAAGGAAATACCATAAAAGTGATATAATGTCACTGATTTACAGTTTATTAGGAATACCTGCGGATTTTGGATTCGTTCGTTATATTATCCTAATTTTGCTGTTTTTTAGCACGCTTTTGTCCCATTTTTGTCCCGCGAATCATTATCTTTGGATAAGATAGGCTGCGCTCGGCATAACATTCAAACAAGTTTGATGTTCTGCTCTCACTTGCACTATCTTTGTAGCGAAGATAAGTTATTGATACACAATATAGTAACAAATACAAGAATCGGATAATACAAACAAGAAATGGGACGAAAAAAGAAAGAAATCAAATTGAAATTTCGTGCCAACGAGAGCAGAGCATCAAGTGTGCTTGAATGCTATGCCGAGTGCAGCCGAGATTGCACGAAGTGAAAGAGCCTGTTCGCATACGCGAAAAGAGACTCAGTGACGGCAACATCAGCCTTTATCTCGACATGTATCACAAGGGGG
>JBJEAS010000085.1:0-44275 GCA_051869235.1 Prevotella sp. | reverse complement strand
TGAACGAGAAGAAGATGCAAGTCCTTTGGCTGCGCTATCTCACTGAGATAGAGGGTTATATGGAAACCGTTCCGCAGGAGCTTCTCGACAACCCTGAGATAATGAAGGCGATGGCGGTTGTAGAGGAGTCGGCATACACTCCCGAGCAGCTTCTTGGCTACGATAAGTTCTGGGACATCATCAGGACTGAGACCACGCTCTATAATAGCGGAGTCAGACAAGGTCATGCGGAAGGTCTTGAGGAAGGTATTGAGCAGGGTCGTGCGGAAGGCGAGGCGATAGGACTGGAGAAAGGTCGTGCGGAAGGAGAGCAAACGAAGGCATTAAATATTGCCCGCAATCTGAAATCAATGGGTCTCGGCGTTGCCGATATACAGAAGGCGACGGGACTCAGTGAGGATGAGGTAGGAGCGTTGTAAATTGCTAAATCATTTGTAAACACTGCTTCGTTGAATTAACACCTAACATCGAAATAACGATAATGTAATGAGTATTAATGTTAAATAGAAATAGTATGGAAACAAAGAATCTCAACTACAAATGCTTGATTAATCTAAGTGTCAAATTATTTCATAGATGTTGTTGTCGAATTCTATTTGTCTTTGCTTTTGCAATGATGTTTGGCTGTTCGGACAATAATCAAGCAACAGAGCCTAATGCAAGCAATGAGCCTTCCATAAAATTCTCTGACAATACAACACCAGCCCCTGCCCTTGCAGAGGAAGGCGGCGACACACAACTTGACTTTGTAGCATCCAAGCCTTGGAAAGCTTCCTTAATCAATACGAGGTCTGACTCGTGGCTTAAAATACATCCCACTTCAGGAGATGCCGGCAATGCTGCGATTACCATATCAGCAGAGACAAATGAAACGTATGACGACCGTTCTGCAACATTGGTCATCACAGCAGGCGACTGCCAGAAAAGCGTAGTGGTGACACAAAAAAGGAAGGACGCTATAATCCTTACTTCCTCAAAAAAGGAGGTGGACGCTTCGGGAGGTACCATAAATATTGACATAAAGGCAAATGTCAACTATACTTGTGACATTGATCCAGTATGCGAGTCTTGGGTTCATCGCTCTGCAATTACACGCGGTTTGACGGATTATTCCGAAACATTCACTATAGACACAAACAATGATCTTGAAAGTAGGGAGGGCGCAATCTATTTTGTTTCTGGTAATCTTAAAGAGAAGGTGAGTGTCTATCAACAAGGTTCCCACCCAAAGATTGTAATATCAAGAGCGGAGGAGACCGTATCTGCCGATGGCGGAAATCTGACGATAGAGATTGCCTCAAATGTCAACGTGGAATTAAAGCCTGTTGCAGAAACCTGGATTAGGGAAAACAGTACACGTAGTTATTCTACAAACACATTCATTTTTGTGGTGGACAGAAATGACACCTACGACTATCGGGAGGCTGTGTTGACATTCATAAATAAAGAGAACGAACTGGAGGAATCAGTCAAAGTAGTTCAGATGCCTAAGAATGCTCTTGTCATAGCCAAGAGTGAATATCAGCTACCGCTCGAAGCGAATATACTGTGCATAGAAGCACAAGCTGCCGTAAAACCCTCTGTGGCCATTCCGCAGGAGGCGACATGGATAAAACTGCGAGAACAAAGCTCGACAAGAGCCATTGAGCCACACGACTTCGTATTTGACGTGGAAAAAAATGATGGAGCTGCATCACGTATGACTACCATAACATTCACTTCTGGTTCACTCTCACAGAACATTGATATTAGACAAGAAGGAAGTGATGATGTACTTCAGCGTGAGAAGGCTATTTTGCTTGAACTGCGCGACTCTCTGACAATTAATGGGAAAGATTTTGAAATGGTTGGTTGGGATTACTCCCAACGTCCTTGGACAGACACTAATCCAGTGACAAATTGGATAGGTGTGGAATGGGAAAATGGACATGTGGTGGGAATTCGTGTCCCTGAATATAAGAGCAACCTTGCAGCAAGAGTTTATCACACAGGAAAAATCCCCAAGTCCATCGGCGGCCTTAAGTATCTTCGCAAGCTCATTGTCAGCGACAATAATCTTGGCATGACAGCACCCATACCCGCAGAAATAGGAAATCTTGACCTACTTGAAGAATTGACAATCCATGCTTGTAATATACCTGGTGGAATTCCGTCTGAGATTGGTAATTTAAGTAGACTTAAGTCTCTGATGCTGAGAAATGTATATACTAATGAGATTGGATACCTTCCCGAGAAAGTATTCTCTTCGACTGACATTCCGGAATCTCTCGGAAATCTTACCAATCTTAGTGTACTTCACATTCTTTGGAATATCAAAAGTGGCATACCGTCTTCTTTTGGTAATTTAGACAAGCTTGAAACTCTTTGGATGATCAATGAAACAAGAGAGGAGTTAAGTGGAACGAAATTTGCCGAGGACACACCTATAGGTGCCATGCCCAATTCCATTGGTAGAATGAAGAAGCTCAAAGAGCTTGACCTGAGGATGGGGATTTCAGGAGAACTGCCGTACAGCTTTGGAGACTTGTCTTCAATGGAGAGTCTTTGTATTTCAAGCGCTTTCCTCACGGGGGCACTTCCAGCTTCCATTTCAAAAATGACAGCATTGAGGTCTCTATACATTAATACGCCAAAAATGACAGGCGAGATACCTTCTTCCATTGGCGAACTCAAGAAACTCAAATATCTGTCTTTGGAGGGAGGCTTTACTGGTGCCATACCTGAAAGTCTTGGAAACTGCAAAGAACTACACTCGCTCTTTCTAAAGGCAAACTTTACAAGTTTCCCTGGCTCGCTGAGTTTCATACTTGACAATCGCAACAACTGCTGTACGAACAATGATGTTGGTTTGTTCAAAATAGGTGGCAACAGGTTCACTGGAAAGATACCGGATGAAATTTTAAACCATCCTAATTTCTATCTTTTCGCACCCAATTTCCTTGATGCGCAACAAGAAGGATATGGATTTGACCTTACAGATTTCAAGATGCCTGCTTGTAAGGATACTTATAAAGAAGTATATACAGGTAAAGATGTCAAATTGGGTGATGTCTATAAGAATAATAAACTTACCATAATATTCCGCTACAGTTCGTATTATGACTATAGCGGCGATGGTAAAACTAAAAGAATGGCCGAAATAATCAATAGGCTATATGAGAAATACAAGGAGCAAGGACTTGACGTAATATGCAGTTACGTTGGCACTAATGATGGCGACAAGGCTCTGTCAAGTGAGATTGGTACAAACAATTATCTCCATGTTAGAGAACAAGGTTACGACAATCTGTTATATAATGCGACAATAGGATGCACATTCACAACTCCGACTATAGGCGTTGTTGACTCAGAGGGATTCTATCAGTTGCTTAATGCTTTGGATAGCCAATTGGGTTGTGATAGGAAATTTGCTGATAAATACCATGTATTCATTGGAGACTTTGAGTCACGAGTCGCAAAACTTATGTTTGAGTAGTTCCTTGCAGAAGATACTGTGATGATTTCCATTTTCCCCCTTGTGAAAGCCTGGAATTTGTCACAGTATCTTACTGTTGCTCAGCATTCTTTGCCAACTAAATAATGAATGTAGAGGATAGTTTTGCTGGGCTGAACCGTTATCTTGAAGCGTAGAAGCGGCTGCAGGCAGCGGCGTTGGACACTTCGAAGAGTCCGTATTCGTCGACGGTGACATTCATTCTCTTGCCGTTGAGGCAAACCTGAATGGTGCCGTCGTTGTTGAAACGGAATATCTCGGTGGTCTTGCCGTCTTGAATCTGCGACCATGAGTCGGTCTGCTTGTCGTAGACGAAGTTGGTCACCGCTCCGTCGGGAGCCTTTACCTCGTAGCCGTTCTTTAGGGTCTTTACGGCATAGAGTCTTCCGTCCTCTCCCTTTACGTTGATGGTTTTTCCAATGTTGCTTGCCACTGGATTAGAGCCGCTCCAAAACTCAATTGAGTTTAGCACAAGAACGTCGGCAACAGAGCACACGGCATAAGCCGGCGAGATGACGATGAAGATGATTTCATTTAGGAACTTGCTGCCTGTGGCGGACTTGTTCCATGACGCCAAACTGTTGAACAACGAGAACGAACCTACGCACGACGATGTAAGCATTGAACCGCACAGAAGGGCGGCAGCTGCATAAAATGTTTTTCTTTTCATGATTTTATTTCTTTTTTTGTTGTTGTTTATGTTTCGCATTTCAGAAAGGAAGGAAGTTGGCTTCGGCTTCTATGCGGCTTTCGATGGAGTCGGGAAGGGTGGGGAAGAAGTCGATGCCAGTGAGACGTTCCACTTGGTCGACGGTGTTCATGTAGTCGCCTTTCGGGCGGTTGCCGTCCTCGTTCTTATAGATGAATCCTATTGCCTTGGGGTCGTCGCCGAGATAGAGTACAACCTTGAAGAAGGCTTCCGGCACCACCACCTTGTTCTTGCCCAGGGTCTTGTGCTTCTGCCGATAGAGGATTGGTCCGCAGACTATGTAAACCTCGCCATACTGTTCCGCCCAGCGGCGGCATTGCTGCTCCATCTCGTTCCAGTCGCCGGCATTGAGGTTGTGGGTTTGTGGACAGATGTTGGTCATCAGAAACGACTCACGCTGAGCCACTTCGCTCCATTTGTTGTCGCCAGAGGGGCACATGTGACCACGGTCGTAGCCCGAACTGCGATAGTCGGCATCGGTGGCTCGTGGCGCTGGCACCTGTTCGTCTTCCTGAAACTTTATCCCGCCTCGCTTATGGGGACCATTGACGTGGTCGGCAGTGAGCCGCCATGCCACCCAGTGTGGCAACCGTGCCTCGGCGTTGTAGCATACGGTGTAGCCCTCGCGGTGGAGGAACTGCACATCGGAAGCCTTTGCGGGAGCTGTGGCGAACGAGTCGATGGCCAAAGCCGTCTGTTTGGGGGCTTTTGCCTCGTCGTTTTGATGTTGAACCTCTGCGGTGTGTTGCGTCTCAAGTTTCAGTCGTTCAGCACTTTCGACGAGTTTGTTGTCGCATGTCCTCGTTATCGAGGCAATGGTGATGGTGACAATGAGTAGTGTCTTGTTCATCTTTTAGGGTGTTTTTGGCTGGCAAAGGTAGTGATAAAAAGTGAGAATGGCAAAGGTTTGGGCAAAAAAAAGAGGCTGCACCCTTGCGATGCAGCCTCTTTCTGAATGTTATACTGGCATGTTAACTCTTCCGTAGTTGTACATCTTCAGCACGTTGACGCAATACTTGTTGAATTTCTTGCTTGCTGTAAGCTTGTTTACTAACTTTCTCATAATGTTACCCTTTCTTTCTTTTAATTAAACAATCTTTTTGTTGGATGCCTCTTCACAACCCGTGTGTTATCCTGTTTTTCTTTTTGACGATGCAAAGTTACGATGTTTTTCGTTGTGTCCGCACACAAATGGCGTTGTTTTTTACTTTTTCTTCCTATATTTTGACTTAGGTCAACGTCCTTGACTTAGGTCAACCTTTGCTTCTTACGTTCTTAATCCTCCCATTCATATCGAACGAGCTGAGGTCGGCAAGATAGAGTGTTGCGGCGAGTGAAAGCATTGAAGCAGAGAATGTTATGACTATAATCATTATCTGGTATTTTATGGCTATTCCTGGTGCTGAGCCACCGAGAATCTGTCCTGTCATGGTGCCGGGGAGAGATACTATGCCCATCACAGCCATGTTGGCAATGCAGGGCGAGAACGACTTTTCGAGGGCTTGGCGTATGAATGGCGTTATGGCTTCGAGATGTGTTGCCCCATTGCCCAGAAGATAGTAGTATTGCTGATGTTCGCGCTGCAGTGAGTCGTAATAGCTGTTGAGGGCTATTACAGCCACGCTGAGCATGTTGCCCATGAGTATTCCCATGATGGGTATGAAGTAGCGGGAGTCGAACGGCTGATTGAGGCGAAGTACGACGAAGAGGAAATAAAGCCCTACTACCATGGCAGATGAGAAGAAGCCTGCAGCTATGGGCAACAGTGCCGTTTGCCAATGGAGTCGGGTGCGGCGCAACGCCGTGAACGACGCCACGGCCACCATTGCCATTACCCAAACTATGTTTATCCACGGGCTGTTCCACTGGAAGAGGTATTTAAGGTAGAGTCCGATGATTGCCATCTGTACTACCATGCGTATGGCAGCTATTACCGTTGAACGTATCAGTCGGGTCTGAAACCGATAAAAGACGTAAAGCGGGAGGGCGAGAAGAAGAAAGCCCAACACCATATTTAATATAGAAATATCCATAGAACGTTGAATGTTGAAGATTGAATGTTGAACGTTGAATGTTGAACGTTGAATGTTGAAGATTGAATGTTGAAGATTAAAGTTCTATCTTTTGGTCGCACTGGAAGTTGCGGTCGTGGGTGACTACAATTACCGTAGCTCCTTGTTTGGCAAGTCGCTGCAGATAGTCGCCTACGAAGGTAGCCGCCATTTGGTCGAGAGCCGAGGTTGGCTCGTCGACAATCACTATGCCTTTGTCGAGGAGTCCGAGATTGGCGAGTGTGATGCGTTGCCGTTCGCCTCCGCTTATTTCGCTTACTCGCTTCTCGTAGAGCGAGGCGTCGAGTCCGAGCATGTGCCATTGTTCCATGACGCGCTCCTTGGTGAAGGGTTTCCCGCTGTTTGCCTTAAGATTGAACGGAAGCCGTACGAGTTCCTTCACCGTGTCTATGGGGAACGAGATGTCCTGCGGAACGTATGCCATGTTTTGCCTGAAGGCAGGAGCCGAGAGTGCCGTTACCAGTTCGCCGTCGATGCTTATGTAGCCTTTGTCGACGGGGTGAAGTCCGAGCATAGCCTTCAGCAGGGTCGTCTTTCCGCATCCCGAAGGTCCGCTGACTACGGTCACTTTTCCGTCGGCTGCAACTAACGACAAGTCTTCTACGAGTTGTTTTCCATTGTGGCTTATCGCCACGTTTTTCAGTTCAAGCATTTTGTGTATGTATAAATGAATGACGGCGCAAAAGTAGCATTATTATCTCATATATGCAAATGAAACGGGGTCGAAAAGTGTTAAAGTATGCAACGTTTTGCCTAAATCTTTGCGCTATATGGCATAAAGCCGATAAAAATGCTTAATTTTGCAGCACGAAAAGAAAAAGACTCACGATGTATAAGACAGAAATTGACAATTATCTCAAGAAAACAGGATTCAAGGAGTTTTCTCCCAAGGCAGCACTTTTCGACATGGACGGTGTGCTATACGACTCAATGCCAAACCATGCCTACAGTTGGCACACGTCGATGGCTTCGTTTGGAATAGAGATGAGTGAGGCCGACGCATACGCCCATGAGGGAATGCGCGGTGTGGAGACGATAAAGAAAATTGTGAAGGAACAGCGTGGACTGGAAATCAGTGACGAGGAGTCGCAGAGGATGTATGACGAGAAGTCGCGCATCTTTGCCACTCGTCCGCAGGCGGAGATAATGGAAGGGGTGTTGGAACTGCAACGGAAGATGAAGGCTGACGGACTGAAGATTGTGGTGGTGACAGGAAGCGGGCAGCACTCGCTGCTCGAAAAGTTGGAACATGACTTCAAGGGACTCATCGAGCCGGGAATGATTGTGTCGAGTTTTGACGTAAAGCGTGGAAAGCCGAATCCCGAACCTTATCTGAAGGGACTAATGAAGGCAGGAGTGGAGCCGTGGGAGGCAGTAGTGGTGGAGAATGCACCTCTTGGAGTGCGGGCTGCACAGGCTGCAAGGATTTTCACTGTGGCGGTAAATACCGGTCCATTGCCCGACAAGATGCTTGCCGACGAGGGTGCCGACCTGATTTTCAGTCGAATGACGGAGTTTAGGGACGAATGGGGAAAGCTGAAAACGAGGAGTGTGGAGTGAGGAGAGAGGAGTGAGATTACTGATAGTTGGTAGCGACGTGTGAACTTGTTGCGAGATAAAAGATTTATAACCGCTGTTTCCCGCCGCTTGTAGGGACTACAACAGGTGGCTCTCGGTAATCTCACTCCTCACTCCTCACTCCTTACTCCTCACTCCTTACTCCTCACTCCACAATAATCGCCTTTCCCTCTTCAACCCTAAAACGGATGTCGTGACCATTGTAGGTCATGCCGTATATGCGGTCGGGAGATGAGTGATAATGGGGACGAGGGTCTTGCGACAGCAGTTGGGTGATAACCTTTATGTCGGTTGGCGTAAAACAGCTGATGTCGGCTGAGGGAAGAAAGACAACGTCGAGGGGCTTCCAATCGTTGTCGGCTACAAACCCTGCCCGAGCGTTGGCATGGCAATCGAATTCAGGCAGATAAGGTTTAAGGTCGTAGATTGGAGTGCCTTCCATCAGGTCGGCTCCAACCACCTCTATTACAGGACCTTCAGGCGTATTGGGCTCTATGTTGACAATGCTTACCGACGAGAGTCCAAGGTTGTTTGGACGAAAGGGAGAGCGGGTGGCGAATACACCGAGTCTTGTGTTGCCTCCAAGTCGTGGAGGACGAACAGTAGGATGCTTCTTTGCATCGACATTCTCTGAGAATCCCCATATAATCCACAGATAGTCAAACCCTTCCAGTCCGCGAATGGCATCTGCCGTGCGATAATCGGGTGTGAAGACAATGGTGCCGCGAAGCTGGTCGGCAATGCCGCTTTGTCGCGGAATGCCGAATTTCGAAGTCAGTGGCGAGTGGAAGTGCGCTATTGGGCTGATGGTCATCATATAGGCAAGATGAGCTGTATTTTCACACCTTCCTCGTAGGTCTTGTCGACGTTGAGTATGCCTCCCAGTTTCATCGCCATGCGTTGTGCCACACTGAGGTCAATCTCAGCGTCGTCGTTGCAGTCTTCGGGATTGTCGAACCATGAAAATAGCTTTTCCTTGCGCCCTTCAGGAATGCCGCTGCAAGGGTTCTGCACGCAAAATGTAATGGTGTCTTTACGCTCGCTGATGTTGCAGCTGACGGTTATCTCGCCTTTCTCGGTGAATCGGCATGAGTTCCAAATCAGTTTTGCCAATATCAGTTCCACGTAGTGTGGGTCGGAGCTGATGAAGAAACTGTCCGACAGAGTGCGCTTGAAGCTTATTTTCACGTTGGGGTTAAGGGTGAGTTTGCGTTGAAGCATAACGGCGTCGATGCTTTTTTGGCAAAGTATGTTTGGGCAGAACGACTCCTTCTCGAAGTTGTGCCCACGATCCTCGTGTGTGGCAAGAACACACTCCTCAAGCAGTGTGCTGATGATGTTGCTGTTGTAGAGAATCTGCGCAGAGATGCTTCGCTTCTCCGTCTTCGAGAGATACAAACCGTCTTCAGCAACCATTTTGGCGAGTTTCTTCACGTTCTGTAGCGGAACATTCACTTCGCGGTCGAATTTTCCGATGAAGGTACTCATGATGAAGTTTTCCTTCCTTGTCTCAGCCATTTTAGTGGCTTGCGTCCTAAGCTTGGAGAGGCACAACAACAATGCCGCCGCCAAAACAAAAATGATGATGATAACCAACATACTACCTAACTGTAACATACTATCAAACGGTTATAAAAGTGTGAAACTTTTGAAAAGTGCCCAAAATTATATTTTTTTTCGCCAATGACCAAATTTTTATGCGTAAAAATTTCATTTTGGGCTTTTTTTTTAACCGTATCACTCCTCACTGTAGTCGTCGAGTCGGTTGTTCCACAAGTATTTTCGCGTTTCCTTGACAAGGACTCCGCTAAGGAATACGAGCGAGATGAGGTTGGGAATTGCCATCATGGCATTCATGCAGTCGGCAATGTTCCAGACGAGCGACAGGCCTATGACGCTGCCGAGGAATACCGAGAGGAGGTAGACGATGCGATAGGCGAGCATGGTTTTCTTGCCTGCAAGATATTCCACTGCCCTTTCGCCATAGTAGCACCAACCGATGGCTGTGCTGAAGGCAAATGTCACCACACCTACCGTCAGCATCGGTGTGCCGAAATATGGTATCTTGGAGAAGGCTGCCTTGGTGAGTGTGGCACCATTGGCATAGTCGATGTCGGGATAGGCTATGATGCTCGAAACGATGACGAGGCCTGTCAAGGCGCAGATTACCACCGTGTCCCAGAATGTTCCCGACGACGAGACGAGGGCTTGTCGGACAGGGTTGCGTGTCTGTGCCGCAGCTGCCACGATGGGTGCTGAGCCAAGACCCGACTCGTTGGAGAACAAGCCGCGGGCAATGCCGTAGCGTGCTGCCAGCATAACGCCCGAACCCACGAAGCCGCCTCCTGCTGCTTCGGGCGAGAATGCCGAAACGGCAATGAGCTTTAGGGCTGGAAGGAGATACTCGCCGTTGATGACAAGGATGGCAATGCAACCGAGGACATAGAACAGTGCCATGAAAGGTACAAGCAATCCGCAAACGCGCGCAATGATCTTAACTCCACCGAACACTACTGCTGCCAACAGCGAGCAGACAACGAGACCCGTTGCCCACTGCGGAATGCCGTAGGCCTCGAAGGTCATCACCGACATGGCATTGGCCTGAACGGTGCTGCCAATGCCGAACGAAGCCACTGCGGTGAAGACGGCAAACAGCACGGCAAGCCATTTCCAACCCAAACCGCGCTCAAGGGCATACATGGGACCGCCAAGCATCTTGCCGTCGGAAGTCTTTATGCGGTATTTTATGGCGAGTAGACCCTCGGAATACTTCGTGGCTATGCCAAACACGCCTGTAAGCCAACACCATAGCACCGCCCCTGGACCGCCGAGCGACACTGCCGTAGCCACTCCGATGATGTTGCCGGTGCCTATGGTTGCGGCAAGTGCCGTGGCAAGTGAGCCGAACTGCGACACGTCGCCTGTGGCTCCAGGGTCGCGCGTTACGGAGAGTCGTATTGCCGTGAGTATCTTTCGTTGCGGAAACCGCAGACGAATGGTGAGGAAAATGTGAGTGCCAAGCAGAAGAATCATCATTGGCCATCCCCAAAGCGCTGAACTGATGTCTGCAAAGAAGTTGTTCAGTTGTTCCATTGTCGTTAATTGTGTTTGTTGTTGTGTGAATTATATGAAAATCTTATTGTGATGTTGTTGTAGCCCATGGCTTTCATCACGTTGCGCATCTGCACGTCGGCATTGTTCTGGGCAATGTCGATGTTGCCGGGCGTGAGGCAGTCGGACTTCATTTTCCGGTAAGCCTTGTCGAGCAGGGCTTTCCGTGCCTTTGCGTCCCATTTGCCGCTCTCGTAGAACGACTTGGTTCGCGTCTCGTCGATAAAGTCCTCGTCGAGCAGACCTATTGGTGGCAGTGTCACTACTATGGTGTCTCCCTTGGCTTCTATCCAACCAGGTTGAACGCGGTGCATGTCGACTCCGAGGCGCAGTGTGCCGTAGTAAATCCTTACCAGTTGGTCGTCGGTGAAAAAGCCGCGTCTGACGGTGTCCACCATCACCTCGTCGTTGATGGCAAGGAACTCCCATTGCCCTATTGCCTTTATCGACTGTATCTGCTGTGGAGTGATGTCGATGCTGTCGTTTCCCACTATTTCCACCGACGACATCTTTATGGTGCGGTTGAGCCACACCATCAGTGCCAGCACCGCAACAATGCCTATGATGCATAGCGTTATTTGCAGTTTGAACTGCTTTATGAGTGATAATATAGCCTTCTTTATGTTCATCAATCTTCAAATTTTCAATTTTCAACCTTCGCTCTTCATTCTTCATTCTTCACTCTTTCAGCCTTTCAACCTTCCACTCGTAGTCCTTGCGGAAAGTAACTGTTATGTCTTTCTCGTCGTATCCCATTTTCACTATCATGGGTATTATGACTTGTGCGGCATTGTCGCGGGCTGTCTCGATGATGCCCAGTTGCGGTATGGAGTTCAGCACAGCCTGGCGTCCTTGGCTCTCGAAGTTAGACATCTCGGCATCGGTGAATCGGCTGCGTGTGAGGTCGACGTATTGGTGTATTTCGTCGTGGTCAACCTTGCTGCTTGTCACCACCACGCGAGGGTCGGGCAGTGTAACTTCTATCTTTTCTCCGTTGCGCCTGACGTTCTCTTTTCCGAACGAACCGAAGTCGACGTATGCCTTCAGCTTCACGTTGATGGGTATTGCTATCTTTCGGTCGCCGAGAGGCATTTTCATGTCGAATTCGTGGTCGAACAGTTTGCCTTTCAGTCGTTTCTCGTCCGAGTGGGTCACAATCTTGTGAATGTCGTATTCGGCTGTGTAGAGCCGTGAGCATTTTTGCAGCTGCATGATGATGACGGCTGTGGTGTCGACTCTCTCCACCACTTTCTCCGCATCCTCCTGCTTCTCCTTGCTGCCTGAGCATGATGCTACCAGCATCGCCGCAGCCAATATTATGATATAATGTCCCTTCAATTCCTTTAATTCTTTAATTCTTAAGAAAACTTTTCTACCCGTATGCATCTCGCCATCCTACAGAAACGCACCTATGGGTTATTGCTTGTTGGGCGATGTGTGGAATCTCCCCATGCACAGCCTTCTCCCTCCCCAGGGAGGGGGTGGGGTGTGCCACTCTACTTACTGTCCTCCAAGTCTCTCGAAATAAGTGATTATTTCGTCCCACGTCTTGAATTCGTCGCTTCCCAAGCAGATGTTGGTTCCCATGAAGTCCTTGTCGTCTGCGGTTGAAATCATGTAGTCGCCGTAGAGTAGGGCAGTGTTGTTGGCATATACGATGCGGTTGAACGACGGAGCACTTATCGCCTCTTCTATCCAGTCGTGGTCGGCTGCCAACTTTTCCTTGGCAGTGGATAGGGCAGGACAGACGAAGTAGACGGTGTAGTTCTCCAACAGCATCTCGAAAGCCTTGTGCATGCTTGGACGCGGCTGTCCTTGTGGAGCACGCATGGCATCGATGGTGATGTAGAGGATGGGTCGCTCGCGTCCTTCCTGTCGGTCGTCAATCCATCGTATTACAGGCACAAGATAGTGTATTGCCACCTTGTCTATTAGTCGGTGTTCGCCGTGGAAGTGTACAGCCTGCGGATAGTGGCTGAGGAAGAGGTCGTAGGTGTGGACCAGAGGGTCGCTGTCGCCAAACAGTCCCCATACGCGCTTCTGCTCGCCGTCATCTGCGGCGTTGCTGAAGCATTGTTCCGTAAGGTCGGCGAATTGCTTCACCAGTGCTTTGGTGACTATGAATTCCTGCACTCCGTCCTGACGTGGATTCTGATACACTTGTTTGCCTATCATTCCGTGCTTGGCCATCGTGTCGCCCATTTGGAAGGCGGGATTTACGAGAATGCGGTCGTAGCCGTAGAGCATCTCGCTCATCATGCCGCCAGCCGATGAACCAATGATGAGATTGGGCTTCAGTTCTTCGCATTTTGCCTTCAGCAGTGCTATGGCCTCCTGCGGGTCGAGTGGCAGGTCGAACGCCACCACCTCGGCTTTAGGCATCAGTTGACGCAATAGTGCCACTGTTCCCGACTGTGCCGACGAGGCGAATCCGTGTACATACATCACCCTCTTTCCTTCCATCAGTGATGGAAACTCAATATGATAACTTTTCTCCATCTTTTTAATATGTTTAATATTGAAGTTGAAAATTGTATAATTGCACAAGAAAAACGGCGCAGCAATTCAACCTTCAACCTTCAATGTTCAACCTTCAATGTTCAATGTTTAATCTTCCCAGCACTCAATGTCCTTCTCTATTTCGGGCATCATCGACCTGCGGAACTGCGGGTCGCGGTGCTGTCGACGTTGTTCCATGTAGTTGTCAAGGAGGGCGAAGACCTTTGGCGACAACAGAATTATGGCAATGAGATTGACGAGAGTCATTGTGCCCATGGCAAGGTCGACGAAACTCCATGCCGTCTGCAGCGACACCAGTGCCCCTACCATCACCGTTATGCCCGTAATGATGCGGAATGCGTTGATTGCCGTCTTGCCCTGAGTTATGAAACGTATGTTGGTCTCACCGTAGAAATAGTTTGCTATTATGGTGCTGTAGGCGAAGAGGAAGATGGCTGCCGTGATGAACAGGCCTCCCAAGCTGCCGATGTGTTCCACCAAGGCGTATTTCGTCAGTATGATGCCGTCGCGACCGCTGTCGTAGAGTCCTGACAGAAGAATGACGAACGCCGTGCATGAGCAGATGATGATAGTGTCGGAAAACACTCCAAGAGCCTGCAGCAGTCCTTGCTTTATGGGGTGTGAAGTGGAAGCTATGGCAGCAGCATTGGGTGCCGAGCCTTCACCTGCCTCGTTGCTGAACAGACCTCGTTTAACGCCCTGCATCACTGCCACGCCAAACATTCCGCCCATGGCCTGCTCCATACCGAAGGCACTCTTTACGATGAGCATCAGCATGGCGGGAATCGCGGTGATGTTGAGTGCCAGGACGACAATGGAGATGATAATGTAGCCAACCGCCATGAAAGGCACCACGATGCTTGCAAAATGGGAGATGCGCGTTATGCCGCCGAAGATGATTACCAGTGTGGCTACTGTTATCGTTACGCCAATCCAAGGACGGTCGATGCCCGACGCGTCAGACAGTGCATCGCACAGCGTGTTGCTCTGAATCACCTGGTTTGCCATGCCAAAAGTGATGGTAATAAGCACTGCAAACAATATGCCCATCCAGCGGCGATGCAGACCAAACTCCATATAGTAGGCAGGACCACCATAATAGGAGTCTTTGCCCCGACGCTTGTAGAGCTGGGCGAGAGTGGCCTCGACGAACGCCGTGGCGGCTCCAAACAATGCCATGACCCACATCCAGAACACTGCTCCTGGTCCACCGACGAAGATTGCCGATGCCACACCGGCAAGGTTGCCGGTGCCTACACGGCTCGACAGCGACACGGCAAACGCCTGAAACGAGCCAATCTTCTTCAGCTTCTCGCTTTCGACGTTTGCGGAAGATGTCGTTTCCGACACCTTATTATTATATAATGGGCGGTCTACAATCACCTTAACCATGTCCTTCAAAAGACGGAATTGTACTCCCTTGGAGCGCACGGTGAAGTAAATGGCGCAACCCACCAACAACACAATGACGACATAAGTCCAGAGGAAGTCGTTGAGCGAGTTTATTGTTTCCATTAGCCAGCCTGTTGCAGTCATAAACGATAATTTTTTTAATTCAGATATGCAAAAGTAATGAATATTGGCCGAAAAATAGCATCTTAGCCGATTTTTTTCAAAAAAATCTGTTCATTTTGCAACTTTTTTTGTTGTTGGTGCGTCAAAGCTATAGAAAAATCAACAAAATAGAAAAAAGAAAGGAATTCAGATTATGAAAAAGTTTTTTGTTTTCGTGGCTGCCATCTTCACGCTCATCTCATGTTCTCCTATCGTTGAGCAGAAGGAGGCAATGATAGAGGAAACGCGAATGGTGGACAAGTTCAAGGAGATTCAGATTATGGGCTCGCCTACGGTAATCTACACACAAGGCTCGAAATGCAGCGTAAAGGTCAAGGCACCAAAGAGCATTGTGAAAAAGGTGTTGACAGCCTGCAAGGGCGACAGACTGGAGATAGAGACGAAGGGTGGCATAAACTTCTGGGGATTCAAGGGTGACAGTTTTGACAAAGTTACGGTTTACGTCACTTCTCCCGACATCACAGGTGTGGAACTCAACGGGTCGGGCGACTTCAGAAGCGACAAGCCTATTGACACCGACAACATCTCACTCGTTGTTCGTGGGTCGGGCGACATTTCGGTAAAGGGACACCTCATCTGCGACAATGCACTGCTACAGGTTACAGGCTCGGGCGACCTTGAAGTAGCGAATCTCGAAGCTCTGACAAACGATGTGGTGCTAATCGGCTCGGGCGACCTTGAAGTGAGACAGCGCAACGTAAGTGACACTAAGGTGCAGCTGACCGGTTCGGGCGACATAAAGGTGGATTGCGACGGCTGTGACAGGCTTGACTCGCAGCTGACCGGTTCGGGCGACATCAGCATCAGAGGCAGCGTGAGGCATATCAACAAGATGAAGGCTGGCAGCGGAAGCTATAACATCAGCGTTGTAAATTGAAGGTTGAAGGTTGTAAATTGAAGGTTGAAGGTTGAAGATTGAAGCTTGAATAGCTGCGCATGGTTATCTGGTGCAGCAATTCAACCTTTCATCTTCAATTTTCAACCTAAAAAATTTTTCTTTTTCATTTTTTTTTGTAATTTTGCAGCCGAATTAAGAAATAAACGTAAAATGAAGTTCGCTGTAATAGCCGCTGGCGAGGGCAGTCGATTGGCTGCTGAGGGAATTGATTCGCCAAAACCGTTGGTAAAAGTGGGAGGTGAGATTCTCATTGACCGCCTTATCAGAATATTCATGGATAACAATCCAGAGGAGATAGTAGTAATATGCAACGACTTGACAACTTTCGTGGCGAGTCATCTGCTCGACATTCAGCAGAATGGACTCAAGGGCCGCCCTATACCGCTCCGGTTCATTGTAAAGAGCACACCCTCGTCGATGCACAGTTTCTACGAGTTGAGCCGCTATCTCACCGACGGACCTTTCTGCCTGACCACTGTCGACACCATCTTCCGTCCTGAGGAGTTCAAGGCATACATATCCTCATTCATCGAGACTATTGAGGCTGGTGGTGACGGACTGATGGGAGTGACCGACTACATCGACGACGAAAAGCCTCTCTATGTCGATGTCGACGACAACCTCAGAATAAAGGGATTCCTCGACAAGAGCGAGACCTGTCGTTTCATCTCCGGCGGCATCTACGGTCTTACTCCAAAGGCTATAACCACTCTCAACGGCTGCATAGAACGTGGCGAGAGTAGAATGCGAAACTTCCAGCGCGCCCTTGTCGGCGACGGCCAGCAACTGAATGCCTATGTGTTCTCAAAGGTTCTCGACATCGACCATGCAAGTGACATAAAGAAAGCGGAGGAGTTTATATAAGATTATTATGAAACAAACATTAAACGAATTGCTGAAGGCGTCGTTCAAGTCGGAAGACACCGAAGAGTGGCTCGACGTACACTTCACACGACCAATAGGACTGGCTTTCGCACTGCTGTGGGAAAAGCTGGGAGTACACCCTAACGCCATCACCATAGTCTCCATATTCCTTGGAGTGGGTGCGGGCTTCATGTTCTATTATCCCGACCTTGAGCACAACATCTACGGCGTGCTGCTGCTGATGTTCGCCAATTTCTGCGACTCCACCGACGGACAGCTTGCCCGACTGACAGGCAAGAAGACTCTCATCGGACGAATGCTCGACGGCTTCTCCGGCGACCTATGGTTCCTCGCCATCTATTTCGCCATCGCTTTCCGTCTCTGCGGCGAGCCGGTGCCTTTCCTCGGCGACGTCACTTGGAGCTGGGGCATCTTTGCCCTTTGCAGCATTGCCGGCTTCCTCTGCCATTCGCCGCAGTCGTCGCTTGCCGACTACTACCGGCAGATTCACCTCTACTTCCTTCTTGGCAAGAAAGGCAGCGAACTCGACGACTACGTGAGCCAGCGTGCCATCTACAACCAAATGCCATGGAAGGGTAATTTCTGGGCAAAGATATTCTTCTTCAACTACTCCAACTACTGCCGCAGTCAGGAAAAGCGTACGCCCGAATTCCAGAAGCTGTACAAGACAGTACGTCAGCGTTGGCCCAATGCCGACGACATTCCGCAGTCGTTGCGCGACGAGTTCCGCCGCCTCTCGCTACCGCTGATGAAGTACACCAACCTGTTGACATTCAACTCCCGCGCCATAATAATTTACATTACATGCCTCGCCAACGTGCCCTACGTCTATCCACTCATAGAGATGACGGTGTTCATGGTGATGTATCGTCACATGCACAGCACACACGAGGCTTTCTGTAAGCAGTTGAACAGTCAAATAAATGAAAGTAATCCTATCTGACAAACAAGACATTACAAGGGCGGGAATGCAATTCATCCTCAGCTCTGTTGAAGGCACAGAGTGTCGTCAGGCCGACGACAAGTACGAACTTATGGAGCAGCTGCGCCAGAACGGCGATGCACTCGTAGTGCTCGACTACACGCTTTTCGACATCAACGACATCGAGGAACTGCAGATTATTCACGACCGTTTCCCTCTGGCACGCTGGATTATGTTCAGTGTCGACCTCTCGTTGGATTTCGTCCGTCGCGTCATTGCCATGGGTCTCAACTGTTGTGTGCTTCTGAAGGAGTCGTCGTTGCACGAGATAAGAGAGTGCATAGGATATGCCATACGCCGCCAGCGTTACATCTGCCAGCGCATGGCGGAGATGCTTCTCACTCCCGATGCAGGACACACCACCGAAGAGGACGAAGTGCGGCTGACCCGCACCGAGACGGAAATACTGAAGGACATAGCCCTCGGCATGACTACGAAGGAAATAGCCGACAAGCGCTTTTCCAGTTTCCACACCGTCAACACCCACCGTAAGAACATCTTCCGAAAGTTGGGAGTCAACAACGTTCACGAAGCCACGAAATATGCCCTTCGTGCAGGTCTTGTCGACTCGGCTGAATATTACATTTAAATGGTTCTGACATGAATTGCAACAACTCTTTTCTTGACATCGATGCAGAGACGCTGTTCTCCGTGGGACGCCGATTCCTCAATGGCGACTGTGTAGAGAAAGACATAGCCAAGGCAAAGGCAATGCTTTCAAGGGCTGCCGAAATGGGACACCCTTTGGCAAAGCGACTGCTCGAAGGCATTGTGGAAGATACTCCTGAGCCAGCCGACGACATGACCGAGTGGAACAAGATGCGCTCAGGCGAGATGTACGACTGGACAGACCCCGTCATCGACCGTAGCCTCACCCGTTCGCGCCTCGCCGTGGAGCGGTTCAACAAGTCGGGCATCGACCACGACGACTATCGTCAGCTGCTTGAGGCAATGATTCCCGGTGTCCCCGCCTCGGTAACCATTCTTCCGCCATTCCATTGCGACCACGGCAATGGACTGCATCTCGGCGAAGGTGTGTTCATCAACTACAACGGCACATTGCTCGACGCAGCCGACATCACCATCGGTGCCCGCACCCTCTTGGGACCCAACTGCTCCCTCTACACGCCACAGCACCCCATCGACTACCGCCTTCGTCGCAAGACTGTAGAGTCAGCCCATCCCATAACCATAGGCGAAGACTGCTGGCTTGGCGGCAACGTCACCGTATGTCCGGGAGTCACTATAGGCTCGCGCACGGTAATTGGTGCTGGCAGTGTGGTCAGCCGCGACATTCCTTCCGACTGTGTAGCGGCAGGCAATCCTTGCCGAGTCATCAGGCATCTTTAGTCTTTCGCTTTTTTGGTTACTCTTTTCCCAATCCGTATTTCTCGTATAGCTGAGCGTCAATCTCCCCGATGTTTCAGCTACAGTCCATGTCGCTGTGAGTCCTTCCTACATTCTGTTTGTTGCTATGACCCTTAGTATTCAATTCTGATTCCCTCATTCCTTGAAAGGATAAAGATTGTGTGTTGCCTGTTTTGTTTAGCCCATTTAATGGCCTCATTAAACATGTCCTCTTGGAAAATGGTATCGCTGTCAAAATAATACTTGCCGTCAACGTCGTTATGCCAACCACCCACAATCTGGTTATGTGCCAACGAATGAACCACAACGTCTCTCAGCCCTTCCTTACCGAAACTATTCTGCGTTTCTTGATAAGAAACCACAATGCCCTCGCAAGGTACACTATAATTGCTGATGTCGAGTCTAAACCCTTCTGGATGATGTTGTGCATATTCCCAACAAAAATCCACAGTTTCTTCAAGCCTGTTCTTCTCCTCGTCTCGATGACAGGATGTAAGAATCAGCAGACTGAGCATGATACAGCAGAAGAAATGCAATCGTTTCGCCATTTTAGAATATTTTTCAATCGTACAGGTCGATAAATTTCGTTGAAGCCGATCTCTTCGTCGGGAAAATACTTGTTGCTCATAATTCATAGAATGATTTGTAGGTCAATGTGTCGAGTACGTTTTGTCAACGCCCATCGCCTCGCCTGTCTTTCTATTTGAGTACAATAGAAACCAAACCCGAAGTCTTTGTTATATACAGAGACTCTGACTTCAGGATGTCGTACTATTGTATTTGTTCCATGATACAGTATCATAAAAATAAAATTCTATTCTTCGCTGGCAAAGATACGCATTTTCCGCGAAACCGCCAAACAATAATCATTTTTTTGACGATGATATATGAATAGTCCCGAACCGTTTCCGTTCGGGACTCACCTCTTGCTTTTTATTCCATTGGCTTAATCATTCTTTCTATAAAGTCAATCTCGTCTTTTTCCAATCCGTATTTCTCGTATAGTTGAGCGTCAACCTCCCCGATGCTTTTGCTCCAGTTCATGTCGCTGTTTGATGGAAAACGCTTGAAAGGAAAAGAAAAATGGAGAAAAACTTGTTTCGTATTCAGAAAAAGTGTATCTTTGCAAGTGGTAAACTGCATAATGTGAAGAAAATGAAGATACCGACAAAAATAACATATATAGTGTATTGCATAAATTCCTTTGGTGAGAAATACGGCTTGAGTTCAAGACAAGCGTATGTATATCTAAAAAGACACAAGGGAATAGAGTTCCTCGACGAATGTTATGAGGCTGAACATCTTTTGTCGATAAACGATGCCGTAAACGACTTGTCAATTTTGTGTAAAAGGAATGGAGGGGCATTGGGATGATTACTTTATATCACGGTTCTAATGTCGTTATTGACAAAATAGACTTAAACAAAGGCATGGTGGACAAGGATTTCGGTCAGGGCTTCTATTTGACAGACATCAAAAGCCAGGCGGTACAAATGGCTACAAGGCGTGTTAGGATGGCTGGAAGCGGAACACCTGTCGTAACAACATTTAATTTTGACGAAAACTGTTTATACGACGAATCTTTGAGAATACTGTCTTTTGACATCCCTTCTAAAGAATGGGCTTTGTTTGTACTGAATAATAGAGAAGCCAGCGTTACTGGATATAGACATGATTATGACATTGTGATAGGTCCAGTGGCAGACGATGGCGTCGCGTTTCAATTAGAGCGCTATAGTAGAAAGATGATAACCCTTGAAACGCTTGTTAAGGAACTTACATACCGTCATCTGAGCAGACAATATTTCTTTGGTAGTAATAAAGCGATATCTAAATTGCAACGAATATGAGTGAAGAAACAAAATTCCTTTTAATGTCATTAGTTGACAAGATGGTATATCTCGTCATGAATGAATACAATGTGTCAATGACTCAAGCCTTAGACCTCGTGTATAGGTCTGAGACATATTCTAAAATAGAAGATTTGGAGACAGGGTTGTATTATCAAAGCGCAGCTTACAATTTCAACTTGTTAAAGCATGAGATTGCTTATGGGAAAATCGTGTAGGAAACACCCATGCCGTTTGGACGAAGCCATACAAGCGGCTCATGAAGAAACTTTGTTTCAGACAAGAGACATCAATGTGTTGATGAAAAGCCTGATGGAATAAAGTCCCGAACCGTTTCCGTTCGGGACTCTCCTCCTGCTTTTTTATTCCATTGGCTTAATCATTCTTTCTATAAAGTCAATCTCGTCTTTTTCCAATCCGTATTTTTCGTATAGCTGAGCGTCAATCTCAGAGATACTTCTGCTCCATTCGATGTCGCTGTTTGAGGGAAATAATCCAATTGAATAATATGTTAGTTAATAGTTCGTAATCAATAAATGCGTTACTTTTTTTTCATTTCGATTCATGAAACTTACGATGTACTCTTTATCAAAAGTTCTGATATTGATGCCTTCTTTATTGTATAGATTGAAGATAAAATCTGTATTTTTAATAATCATCATCCATTTAGCTTGGCATTGGTTTAACATATAATTCGCTAGACGTTTTTGGTCTTCTTTAGTAAATGCGTTTTTGGCATAGGTACTAAATTCACTATCGTAAGGCGGGTCAAGAAACACGAAATCGTCTTTTGAAGGGTTACAATTGCGAAGGAAATCCTCAAAATCTTTGTTAAAGATATGTGCATTAGCAAAATGCGCAATTAAAGGTTGGGATTGATAGTAATCCAGCTTCTTTGCCATTCCCTTATGGTTGTAGCCAATACCACCATAAGGAACGTTAAAGTCCCCTTCGTCATTGTATCTGAACATTCCACTATACGAATAATTCCTAATGAACAGGAATAAAGCGCAATGTAGAGCATTGTTTTCTGACTCTATTTTCCTATTATTGTATAAATAGCGAAAGTTCATATAGACTGCACTTTTTACGGCTGTTTCAACATTGTCAAATAAGTCTTGTTCTGGAAGCCTGTTCTTTTTATTCTCCAATTCCTTCATTCTAGACATCTTCCGGAATAAATTGGCACTCGACATCGTACTGGGAGAAAAGGGAACTATGGGAGGGACAACTATGAAACAGAAAATGAGCAGTTTCCTTATGGGGGAAGCCACAAGGGAGATAAGTAGTTCTTGACTATGACTTTTTTGCAGTGTCTTTTACTCTTCGTTGCTTTGAAAGAGTAAAATCCATTTCTTAAGGTAAACGATGTCGCTATGTATTACTTCCCAAACCGTGTCCTCATCAACATTGAAGTATTCATGAACAAGAAAATTCCTCATATTGGATATTGCTCTCCATGGCACTTCTGAATGTGAAGACTTGAATTCGTTTGAAAGCATACGAGCAGCTTCACCAATAATTTCTATGTTTTTCACAATGCCATAATATCTCATGACATCTGCCACAAGTTCTTCTTTGCTGAGATTACTTGCATAAGTTTCAAGCCGCTCAATGGCATCGAGTATATGCCTTAGTCGAAACTGGTCTTTACTCGGCTCTCTCATATATCAGCACTTTGTCGCGTTCAACACTTGCACGTGCGAAATCCATCAGACCTTTATCTGTTACGAGGTCAACCTTTCGGTTTAGTCTGTCTTGAATGTCGAGTAGCATTCCGCTGAGTTTAATGAGACCTACATGGGCTGAATGGTCTATGCTGACGAGAATGTCAACATCGCTGTCCTCGCGTTCTTCTCCCCTTGAGAACGAACCGAACAGCCATGCCCTTTCTACCGGTTGCGTGGCAAGATACTGCTGTATCTTTGGTATTATGTCAGTCTGCGTCCGAGTGTTCATAATTGCTTCTTTTGTTTGTTAACGCTGCGAAGATACGCATTTTCCGTGAAATTGCCAAAGGTTTCACAGAAAAATCATCTCAGCAATATATTTTACTACCTCACTGCGAAGAGCAGGAAGGTCGTTGTTTATTGTCAACCACATCGTCTTGGAATTCCGTTGGTAATAGCCATGTATCAAGACATGTCTCATTTTGATTATATCCCTCCAAGGAACATTCTTGTGGCTATCAGTAAAATCGGCAGACAGTTTGTATGCCGCTTCTCCTACTATGCCTACGTTGTAATAAACGGCATGTTTCAAAAGCTTGTCTTCTGAGAACTCTTCGAAAGACTTGCCCGCAACATATTCTCCGATATTGTCAATAGCCTTCAATATATGCTGTAGCCTGTTTATGTCTCTAACGGGTTCTCTCATATATCAGCACTTTGTCGTGTTCAACACTCTTCAGTGCAAAGGGCAGGAGCGTGCCGTTTTGCACTAAATCTACATTCCGTCCGAGAACATCGGACATGCCGTTCATTATTGAACAGTATTTGAACAGGCCTACAGCCTCGTCTTCCTTGAAATCGACGAGAATGTCAACATCGCTGTCCTCGCGTTCTTCTCCCCTTGAGAACGAACCGAACAGCCATGCCCTTTCTACCGGTTGCGTGGCAAGATACTGCTGTATCTTTGGTATTATGTCAGTCTGCGTCCGAGTGTTCATAATTGCTTCTTTTGTTTGTTAACGCTGCGAAGATACGCATTTTCCGTGAAATTGCCAAAGGTTTTATGGAATTTTTTCTTTCCGCTATCCTTTGGCTGCCAAAAGCAGCATGTCTTCATTAGTAATATTATGATTCTACATCTGCCTCTCCTCTATCCAATGCCTGAATATCGGGTCTTCTATCACATATCGGTCGGTGCGGATTACATAGCCATTTTCGGTCAAACGTTTTATTGAGCTGAACGATGTGCTCGATGGCATGTCGCGCAGTTCGTAAGGCGACATGCCCTTGCACAGGGTCTGCAATATCTTCCTGTCGGTCTTTTTCAACGTCAGCCAAAGACGCTCAAAGTCCAGGTCGTGTTGAACTGTGAGCTTTTCAATGGCTGTGTGCACCACGTTGTCGGTTGGCACCTTATGGTAGTAAAGCAAGTCCCACACTACAGACGATAGTTGCTGGGTGTAATAAGGATGGCAAGCCGTTTCAGACAATATCTTCTTTGCCACCGCCTCTCGTTGCCCCTCGTCGTCGAGCATGTCGAGTCGCTCTATGATATATGAAAGGAAATCGTCGTAAGGAATCTTGCCGAGTCTCATCAGCAGTCCGAAATGATAGAAAGGTGATTTCTTCCGTTCGAATATCTGTGTCATCATCGATTCCTGACTGCCGAGAAACACGTAGTTAACCATGGTTTGCTCCTGCATCAAGGCTCTGAGTCTTCTGTCTATGCCTTTTTCTACACTCAGTATTTCCTGAAACTCATCGAGAACCACAATCATCCTATTGTCTTCAGTACTCACCTTTTCCGCCAAGGCGAGAGTGTCCTCTACCATGACGAAATTGTTTAATGTAGGCTGAAAACCCACCTCGATGGAGTCGTTCAGGGGATTGGTTGAAAAGGTTGGTATGACTCTGAAATTCCTCATCAGGTGTTTTATCCTTTCCAAAGGGTGCTGACGCAGTATTCCCTTCAGCAGCAGCGAGGCAAAATCTTCAATGCTCGTGACTTGTTGCATATTCAGGAAGACATACTGTCTTCCCGATTTTTCCACGGCTTTCCTGACAAGGCTCGTCTTGCCGAAGCGTCGTGGACTGATCACTACAAGATGATTCCTGCTGTTTAGTATTTCCGCTATTCGCGAGAGTTCTTCCACTCTGTCTGTAAAGTATGGACTATCTACGACAGTCCCGAATCTGAAGGGATTTTCCATATTCCGATATTTTTCGTTCCGACTTTTTTCGCAATTGCGCTGCGAAGATAGTCATTTTCCATGAGACCGCCAAACAGCCCAATCCTTTTTAGGATAAATTAATCTATGGCGGTGCGATGGTGTCTGCTAAAAACTTTCCATTTTATGCAGTTTATCTCTAAAAAACTTGCATAATTAGTTAATAACATCTTGAAAATGACAGACTTGTGCGATTTGTTCCAAAAATATGCCAAAGGACGCAAGATTTAACATACGATTGGGAGTTGTCGAAACAAAAATAGTGGTATTAGTCAACTTAAATGAGCTTCTCTGAATTCTCCAATCTAATGTTGCGGTTTTGTAGCAACTCCTGTAGTTTTGTCAAAATATTCACACCCCTGTCGAGCGCGAGAGTGCCGTGTCTTTTTGTTTTTGCATCGGCAGCCTCGCGCTGTTTTTCAAGCGTCTTCCTCCATTTTGCCACAGGTGTGGCTTTCATGGGGTCTGTGGAATGAATTGACGAGAAGTTGCTATTCTCAACTGTTAAGCCTTTTTTCCTTTTTTCGTCTGTGATGGTTGGCAGAATACAATCATTAACAATATCAATAAAGTCATACTCACTCCCTGTATATACCTTAAAATAATGCAGCACCTTCCATACCATATACCAGTCTGTTTTGTTATTTATAATGTATTGGTTTTTTTCCCGTTTGCATTGTGTCAGTTCCACCACGGCGTCTATCACATCGTTGCCGTTAGGCTTGGGGAACAACGAGGAGTTGTAGCAGTAGTTACGTGTTGGTATTGTGGTGGGTGGTGGAGGAAAGCCATGTACGCTTTGTGGTATCAGCATCTTTAATTGTTCTATTTCCTTATCCTTTTCCTTCAGCTGTTTCTCATATTCGTCTCTTGCTTCCTCGTAGCCCTTTTTTTTATAGTCAGCAAAACATCCTCCGAGAAAAACTTGAAGTTCTTTCGGAATCGTGATACTCGTAGTCGTCTGCTCCGAGTACAATTTATTGTCTGGATATGTTGCTGAGCTTGCCAATCTATTTCCTCGTGTTCTTGTATTGTGCTATCCGTTTATTGACCTCTTTTTCAGGTGCTCTCTTGTTTGTCTCCAAATAGAGGTTAAGATATACTATCATGTCTTTGGGACTCACTACTCCCTTTGCCACCATCTCGTCGGTCAGCCATAGCAGCCCGCTTGCCTCCAGCCCACGGCTTTGGGCAAAATGAATCAGTTTTTGGTCGGCAGTGAGGAGGCGGCAACCTAACCTTTCGGCAAGCATCACCACCGAGCAGTCGGCTGTAGTGAGGTTGTTTGTTCCGTGACATTCATACTCCAAATTGGCAAGCTGTAGCATCTCGTCCGTACTAAACTTGTAGATGCTCAGTTCCTTGCTGGTTATCATTTCCTTAGCCCTTTCTTGTTGTTCAGGTACAATGATTTCCTGGATGACGTATCTCGTCGTCTGGAAATCAATGTCCGTTAGCTTGCAAAACTGCAGAAGACCTGTATTGATGAGGTCTATGAGAATGTTTGTGTCTTCCACTATAATCGTCATAGGCCAAGAATTAGAAAATTAGTTTGTCGCGAAGTTCTGACACGCTGATGTCGAGCATCTCAGCAGCCTTCGACGTGGTTATTGCTTCGGCTGAAAGGGCACGGAACACCAGACGCTCGTAGCGCGAGGTGTGTTCGGCTGGCATGCTGGAGCCATCCAGTATCATTCTTATTCTTTCATTTGCTGGGTCGTTCATTTTTATGCAAAATCCGACATAGCGATTTTTGTTTATTACTCTGAGCTGGTATGCCTTCATCATAAGCGCGCGTGCACTGATGCCGAAAGTGCGTTGTACGTCTTTCAGTTCCACTATGGTGATGGCCTGACGTCTCTTGCCAAAGATATTGAGGAAAGTGTTGCTGGGTATAAGCATTTCATTGGCGAAGACATTGCAGAGGTTTTCCTTTTCCTTGTCGCTCACGTCGTCGGGTATGTTCATTATCTGATGTCCAAGCTCGTGGAAAAGGGTCAGGTTGCGTCGTTCGGGGCTGAAGGTGTGCTTCGACTCTGGTCTGAAGCTCTCGCATTTGTTCAGCACCACTACGGGTATTCCCTCAACGATGTTGCTCGTGCCGTCGAACAGTTCTGGGTCTTCCTCAACCTCTATCACCTTCACGCCGTGCTCCTCAAGCATGACTATTGGCTGCGAGATTGGACCGTCGCCAAGATTCCATTTCTTGCGTAGCTCGTTAGCCACAATGCGTGCGTCCTCAGCGTTCTTCACCACGATGTCTTTGAAATAAGCTTCGAACTTTGGTTCATCGCCGGTGATGCGCTCTATCTCCACATATTTCTCTATGCACTGCTGCACCTTCATCTTCACGACCTCAATTTTTTTCTTGCCCAGCTTCGATTTCTTGCGAAACTGAAACTTGCTGCAGTCAATTTTTACGCTGAATGGACGTAGCAGGTTGCCCATGTTGGTGTTCAGTGCCTCTGCAAACGTCACCATGATGCTGTCATCCTCAGGAAACATTATCGCCTTCTCGTATCGTTCGATTGCGGTTGACGATACCGACTTGTACAAAACAGGAAAGTCTTCTTCCAATTCTTTCATTCTTGCGACCAGTTCAGCCTGCGACAGTCCGCACATCAGACGTGCCGTCCTTAGTCGCCTTGCGAAGGTCTGTCTCAGTTCATTTAAAGTTATTTCTGCCATATTATTAATAATTTAAAGGTGGGTTCCATATTCCCTACCGTTGTTGTTATTGTTCTTGTGGGCAAATTTACAAAATAATTCCGATTTGCCAACATCTTTGCAAGGAATAATGCACTAATTTAAGTTTTTTTGTCTGTTTAGTTGTTTTGTTGGCAAATTGAACAATTTGTTTGTTTTTGCCAACATACAGTCCCTATGCATTGATGCTTTAGTTGTCTTGTTGCATTGTCTTGTTGTATTGTCTTGTTGCATTGTCTTGTTTGCCCCATTTCTATTCATGTTGTCTTGTTGCATTGTCTTGTATTGTTGTTTTGTTGTATTGTCTTGATCAAGTTTCTGATAATCAATAAATTAAGTCTTTTTGTTGGTGTTCTTGCTTTTTTCGCCTACCTTTGTATCCGAAAGCCTCACGGGCTGGGGCGGAAGCGGTGGCGACGATGTTCTTCCTTCGGCATCTGAGCGACCGACCGAGTGGAGTTGACCTGCTGATGGTTTTGGGAGTCGGTGTAAGGAGTGGTCACGAGGTGAACATCCCAATTCAGAGGGAAAGAACTTACATAAAACATTTTTATGACTAAGTTAGAAGAAGACTTCCGTGCACAGTCTATAAAGAGTGCCGACAGTATAATAACCAGTGCCGCCTCGCTGCCTACGGAGCAGGAGAAGGAGCATGAGAAGCTGCTGCTGGAGCTGAAGAAGCACCTCATCAGCGTCATGGACGAGTATCCGCCTGAGGAATGCCTCCTCAAGGTTGATGGCGTGCCTTTCTTTGCCAAGGGCGACATCAGTGCCATAAAGGCGAAGCAGAAGCAGGGCAAGACAAATGCCATCAGCCTCATGGTGGCCGCAATTCTATGTGGCAACTGGGGACAGTTGGTATGTGAGTTGGAGAATGCTCGGGTGATGGTGATTGACACCGAACAGAAACCTGCCGACACTCAGCTCATCTATAACCGCACACTGGAGCTTGCCGGACTGCCGAAGAAGGACATCTTCGAGCGTTTCAGGACTTTCAATTTCCGTGCGTTGTCGCGTGAGGATAAGATTAAGAGCGTGAAGCTCGCCATCATGGAGTATAAGCCCGACATTGTGTTCATCGACGGCATCGTTGACCTCATGGGCAACTTCAACGAGGTTGACGACTCCAAGGTGATAATAGAGGAACTGATGCGCCTTTCCACCAAGGAGGTCAGCGGCATTGACATTGCCATCGTCTGCGTGCTTCACACCAACAAGGCCACCGACGACCACAACATGCGTGGTCATGTCGGCACAATGCTCGCCCAGAAGTCAGGCACAGTGCTTGAGGTGCGCAAGAGCAACGGCATCATCACTGTCTCAAACTCCGATGCGCGCCACAAGGAAGTGCCAGAGTGGTCGTTCCGTTTCGACGACAACGGCAACATCGTGGATGCCACGCAGCAGCGGCTCGACATTCAGGATGAAATCCGACGCAAGCGTGCCGACGAGCAACTTGAGCATGACAAGAAGGTTAAGCGCGAGCGTTTTGAGGCTATGGCTAAGATTGTGAATGGTGCCAATGGAATCATAAAGAGAAGCGACCTCAACAAAGCCCTTCAGGCAGCCTTGGGCAAAGGACGCTCAGCCGTTGACGGATATCTCAGAGCCTGGATTGCCGACGGAATCATCAATGAGGACTCCAACAAAAGAATCATTTTGACTGCCAATAATGTTGCCGGCAATCAGCAAAATCTGCCATTCTTCTAACCCCACGGAGAAAAGATGCCATTGCCAATTTGCCAATTCGCCTATATAATAAGGCGATTGGCAGATTGGCGAAAATCTCCGCAAAAAAACAGTATTAGTATGGAAAATCATCGTTTTGTTTTGGAAAAGTATAAGATGGGCGGAAGCACAAAGCACGCCTGTCCAAGCTGTGGCAGAAGGAAATGCTTCACTCGCTACGTTGACCTCTCCACTGGAGAGTATGTTGACGAGTCGTGCGGCAAGTGCGACCACGACAACTCCTGTGGCTACCACTATTCGCCACGCCAGTTCTTCCACGACCACCCCACGGCTGAAAGACCTGTGGCAAAGGCGTTCAAGCCTGCACCCCCACCGCCCAAACCGCTATGCACCATGCCGATGGACTATGTCGTGCGTAGCCGTTCGCGCGAGTCGGAGTTCATGAAATGGCTTGCCGTGGTGTCGCCGGTCGGTGCCCTGAAAAGGGTGTATGACGACTATCTGCTTGGTGCCACCAAGAACCATGGCGTAATCTTTTGGCAGATAGATGCCGAACAGAGGGTGCGCAGCGGAAAGATTATGCACTATGGTGCTGACGGACACCGCACTGGGAATCCCTCGTGGACGCATGCCTCGCTGATTTACAACCGCATTCTGCCCGACGATTGGACTCTTTCGCAGTGCTTCTTTGGCGAGCATCTGCTGAAGGACAGCAATAAGACCGTTTGCGTGGTTGAGAGTGAGAAGTCGGCTGTGGTCTGCTCTGCTTTTTATCCGCAGTTCACGTGGATTGCCACAGGCGGCTGTGCACAGTTGACGGCGGAGAAGTGCCGTGTGTTGCAGGGCAGAAAAGTGATAGTCTATCCCGACAGCGGCAAATATGAGGAGTGGGCGGCAAAGATGAAGTCGACCGAGGGTATCGACTATTCCATAGTGTCCGACCTTGAGCGTTATCCTGGCAATACCGACATTGCCGACCTCCTGATTGCCGACACCCTGCCATTCCCTCCGACCGACCAAACCCCACCTCCATTCTAAAAAAAACAAACGCAACGTTGGGATTTCCGAAGCCTAACGTTGCGTTTCTTAATGTCCAACGTTGCGTTTCCAATACTCCAACGTTACGTTTCCAATACTCCAACGTTACGTTTCCTCATCTCCAACGTTGCGTTTCCTCATCTCCAACGTTACGAGGTGTGAGCTACTGGGGGTGTGGGCGTCTCGCCCGCACCTCGCCTACAAGGTAATATTTCGGGATTATGCGGTTGATGGTGCGCAAGGTGCGGGCGAGACGCCCACACCCCCAGCCCACACCCCCAGTAGCCAACTGCACAGTAGGTGGGATTAACGGTGATTGGAAGGAAGAAAAAAGTTTGTGTTTTTTTGGAAAAAAGTAGTGAAAAAGTTTGGTGGTTTCAAGAATTTTTCGTACCTTTGCATGTAGAAAGATGAGGCTGAAAAACGGCTGATTCTTGTGAGATCTTTTCTTTTTAGTTTAACCTTAATAATTTTTACATTTATGCTCACTTATCAAATTTATCAGAGCCAACTGAAGGACAGTCCTTCGTTCGGCAAGTATTATGCCCGCATCGTCAGCCAGGGAACGTTCCATATTCCTGAATTGGCTGCCCATATGGCAAGTCACAACACACCACTGAGCAAGGGCTTCCTTGAGGCAGTGCTGAAGGATGCCGTCAGCTGCATCAACGAGCTGGCACTCGATGGCAAGCGAGTTATTCTTGACAATCTTGTGTCGTTCGGACTCTCCGTAAAGCACAAGTCAGGTGCTGCCACTGCCGACGAGTTCAGTGTTGCGAAAAATGTTGAATCCGTAGTGCTACAGGCCATCGGTGTGGGCGAGTTCTCTAAGAGCATGTTGACCCAGGCTGCGAAGCTGAAGGAGTCGAACAGCTACGTCAGCCCACGCACCTCGTCTGCGGATTCAGGCAGCGATGCCGAGGGCGAGTCGCCTGTAACTCCTCCAGACACTGGCGGTGACGATGGCGACGGCGACATGGGAGCGTGAGTCAAGCGCGCTTCGGCGCGCTTGATGTTTAAAGGCCCACCCCCGTCCCCTCCCTGGGGAGGGGGGCAATGAGGGTAGAGATTACCGGAGCGGTGCGGGCTGGGGGTGTGGGCGTCCCGCCCGCACCTGTCCGTATGGCACATTTCTCGTTGGTTTTTATATTACCTTGTGCGCGAGGTGCGGGCGAGACGCCCACACCCCCAGCACCCACCCAGCTGCCAGCACTGAATAATCCACTTTCGTCCGGATCTTCCCCTGCAATCGGGAGATACGGCACTTGCGAAAGTTGAGTTCTTTATTAATAAGGTGGTAATGGTAGCGAGAAAGTAAAATGAGTTTTATTTGTAATTTTTGTCGCTAAAATTTGGTAGATTGTTACAAGATGATTAATTTTGCAGCCGAAAAGCTAAACAGATGTCAGAATTGACACAAACACGATAGTAACGGGAATACGCAATAGAAGCGACAAAATACCCTGTTTGTGGTATGCGAATACCATATTTGTATGATTTCATAATCCACGGAATTGTCGTAACTTTGCACCCGAATTTTTAACGTAAAGGATAATAAAATAACAGATTGTAGATATGAGAAAAAGGTATTTGTTCTATTCTTTGGCTTTAGCCTCGGTGCTTGGGGCAAGTGCAAAGAGTCCGTCGGCACCAACACACGATGGAGAAACGATTGAGGAAGCAGACTCGGTGAAGACAGCCAAGCAACGCTCCTCGAAGACGCGAACAACAGGTAATTGCGTGCGTAAGGGCATCGTGGTCGATGCCGAAACAGGTGAGCCTATTATTGGTGCCTCTGTTTTCATTAAAGGAACGCGCGAGGGCACGGTGACAAATAGTCGTGGCGAATACTCATGCCAGTGTCCTAAGGGTAACGAACACATCGTCATCTCGTTTGTAGGAAAGAAGTCGCGCGAGGTGGCGGCAGGCGACAATCTGAAGATTTTGCTTTACGACGACGAGACGCAGCTGAAGGACGTTGTCGTGGTGGCATACGGCACTCAGCAGAAGCGCAACCTCACGTCGAGTGTTGCTTCCGTTACGGCAAAGACCTTGACCGAAAGTCCGGTCACATCGCTCGAACAGGCGTTGGAGGGCAAGATGGCAGGCGTGCAGGTTACTCCAGCCACTGGTGCACCAGGTGGTGCAGTGGTGGTGAACATTCGCGGTACAAGCTCCATCTCGGCAGGCAACGAGCCGCTGTACGTCGTTGACGGTCTGCCAATCCTTTCGCAGGACATTTCGCAGAAGGGCGGCTATCAGGGCAACTCGCTCAGCGGCATTGCCGACATCAACCCCAACGACATTGAGAGTGTTGAGGTGCTGAAGGACGCATCGGCGTCGGCTCTCTACGGTTCAAGAGCCAGCAACGGCGTGGTGCTCATCACAACGAAGCAGGGTAGGCGAGGACGCACCCGCGTGACGCTCGACTCATACATCGGAGTGCAGGACCTGTGGAAGACCGTCGAACTGCTCGACGCCAACAGCCATGTGGCTGCCTACAACGAGGCCATCGACAACTACAACACCTCGCTCGGACTGTCCTCTGCCGACGCTGCCTTCAAGCAGCACATCACTGCCAACGATGCCGGTGCCGACACCGACTGGCTTGATGCCGTTACGCGCTCGGCACTGCAGACAAGCCATCAGCTGAGCATATCGGGCGGCAACGACCGCACACTGTTCTACGTCTCGGGCGGTTTCTACGACCAGCAGGGTGTGATACAGAAGACTGAGTTCAAGCGTTATAACTTGAGGACAAACCTTACCCATCAGCTGACATCGAAGCTGCGCATCGATGCCAACATAGCACTCAGTTCGAGCGACAACACCCGCTCAACAGGCGACGGCAACATCTACTCGCCTTGGGTGAACGCTCTGAAGGCAGGCCCCGACTATGCCATCTATGCCGCCGACGGGTCATACAACAGTGTGAACTCGGCACTCTATAATCCATTGGAACTCATCGACGGTCAGGAGCAGACCTCGAAGAAATACAGGGCAATAGTCAACCTCAAGGGCGAGTGGAAGATACTGCCTTTCCTGACCTATCGCATAGGTCTCGACGGCGACTACAACATAATGCACGAGCGCGGCTATTTCCCCGCAACATCAATACAGGGAGCCACGTCGAAGGGTGAGGTCACCGACTACCGCGGTTTCTCGTTCACCCAACTCATTGAGCACACTCTCGACTTCAAGAAGAAGTTTGGCGAGCTCGACCTCGGCGTGCTGGCTGGCTACAGCTATCAGAAGACAAAGATTGACAATGCCTATGTGGGCGGCATCAACTTCCTCTCGCCGTCGTTGAAGTACATCACCTCGGCAGGCGAGATAAACACCGGTTCGTCGTCGCTCAGCGAGTATGCACTGCAGTCGTTCTTCGGACGTGTCAACCTGAGCTATGCCGAGCGTTACCTCTTGGAACTCTCGCTCCGCAGCGACGCCTCGTCGAAGTTCTCACCGTCAAAGCGTGTGGGATATTTCCCCGCCGCCTCGGCAGGTTGGCGCATCAGCGACGAGAGCTGGTTTGGCAAGTCGAAGGCAGTCAGCGACCTCAAACTGCGTGCCAGTGTGGGCTACACGGGCAACCAGGAGGGCATAGGCTACTATGAATACCACAACATCTACAGTGCCAGTGGTGTGAAATACGACGGCAATCCGGGACTATCCTTTGCATCGAGCAAGCCCAACAACGAACTCACTTGGGAGAAGACCCTGCAGTATGGCGTTGGCGTCGACGTGTCGCTGCTCAACCATCGCATCGATGTGAGCCTCGACTGGTATAAGAAGGACACCCACGACCTGCTGCTGTCGCACTCCATCAACGCACTGAGCGGCTACAGCTCCATCACCGACAACGTAGGCTCGATGACCAATACGGGTATCGACCTCAGCATAACGTCGCACAACCTCACGGGCGCCCTTTCGTGGAACACCACCTTCAACCTCTCGTGGGTGAAGAACAAGGTGACCGGTCTTGCCAACGGCAACGACGACATTGAGACGGGCTACTGCAACCTGCTGCGTGTGGGCGAGCCTCTTGCCGCCTTCTACCTCATAGAGCAGACGGGCATCTACCAGTCGAAGGAAGAGATACTTGCCGAGCCTAACGGACAGGCAAAGTGGGACAGCGGCATACGTCCCGGCGACGTGAAGTACAACGACGTTAACGCCGACGGAGTGATCAACGACGACGACCGCATCATAGCCGGCACACCATTCCCCAAGGTCTACGGCTCGCTCGCCAACACCCTGCGCTGGAAGGGCTTCGACCTCCTTGTAGACCTCCAGTACTCGTTGGGCAACAAGATGTATGCCGGTTGGAAGGCAGGACAGAGCGGACTGGGCAACCTTGGAGGCAACGCCAACGGCTATGCCATACTGAAGGAAGAGTGGGACAACCGCTGGACGGAGAGCAACCCATCGAACGATGTGCCGCGCGCCGTGGCTTCGGGAACGGCATTCAGCAACAACACGCTCGACTACACCACACGCTATCTTGAGAGTGCCGACTTCCTGCGCATTCGCAACATCACCATTGGCTACACCCTGCCAGTGGAGCTGACCGAGCGCATAGGCATCTCCAACCTGCGCCTCTACGCCACGGCAGCCAACCTCTACACCTTCACCTCCTACGACGGCTTCGACCCTGAGGTGACCGTGTTCCCGACTCGCTCAACCTATCGCGGCTACGACATGGGCTCGGTGCCTCGCCTGAGGTCGTTCGTATTTGGACTCAACATCACATTCTAAACGAAAATCGAAAACAGTATGAAGACAAAATATATTCTTTCGACTGCCTTTGCCGCACTGACGCTGCAAAGCTGCAACCTCGACTTTAACCCAACCGACTCCATAGCCAACTCGACGCTGACGGAGGAAGACTACCAGTATCTGCTCGTGGGCGTATACAATGGTGCGCAGCAGTTCTCGATGGGCATCGAGACAGTGATTGACGATGTGGCATCGGACAACCTCAACTGCCGCTCGTGGTATCCCGATGTCGACAACAACACGCTTGTGAGCACCAATTCGAGCATCAACGGATGGTGGAACGAATTATATAAGAAGGTGCAGTTGGCAAACAACCTCATCAACCTCATCGAGGCGAAGGGCGAGCAGACTGCCACCGACCGCCAGACCGAGGCGCAGGCACGCGTCATACGTGCTTGGCTCTACACACGCATCGTAGGCTTTTGGGGTGATGCGCCACTTGTGGTTGACGACAACGTGGACGAACTGCCACGCACGGCAGAGGCCGACATCTGGGCATTCATCGTCAAGGATCTTGAATACGCCGTGGAGAATGCACCGCAGTGGACTTCGCAGGGCTATGCCAGCGACGTGGCAGCCAAGGCTCTCCTTGCCCGTGTGTTGCTCACTGCCCCAAGTTCTGTGCAGAACAAGGCAAAGGCTGCACAATTGGCAGAAGAGGTGATAGCCGACGGGCGATTCGTACTTGCCACCGACTATGCCGACATCTTCCACAGTCGCACCAGCAGTGAGATAATCTTCGCATGGACCAACATCAGCGGCGACAGCGGTGCTCCAGGTTGGTTCCTCCGCTCCAACCTCGTAAACAACTACGAGGCAGCCAACGGTGCAGGTTCGGCAGGCTATGGCGAGTTGGGACGATATGAGTTCCCCGTCGACCAGTCGCTTTGGAACGCCTTTGAGCCGGGCGACAACCGCAAGGCGGCTGAGGTGCGCCACCTCTCGCTCAACGGCTCGGAGACCTACGACGTGACGAAATATCCAAGCTACAATGCCGCCGACCCGCAGCCCGTGAGCCGCATTGCCGAGATGTATCTCGTGTCGGCTGAGGCAAAGGGCTATCCTGCCGGCATCGACCGCCTGAACCAGTTGCGTGCCTCGCGCGGACTTCCCGCCCTTGCAAGCGGTACGGACATAAAGAATGCCGACGAGTTCCTCTCGCGCATAATGCACGAACGTCGCATAGAGTTCATTGCCGAGGGACTGCGCTGGCATGACCTCCGCCGATGGTGGAACAGTGGCGATGCCGGCAAGAAGGCAGTGTTGGCTCTGCGCAAGTATCAGGCTGGCGAGGCTGCAGGCTCGCGCCCAACGGCATCGGAAAACTTCAACGTCAGCGACGACGGTCACGAACTGCTCTGGCCTATACCTGCCACTGCACGTGCCAACAACTCGGCTCTGACGCAGAATCCGGGATACTAAAAGAATTGAAGAATTAAAGGATTAAAGAATTAAAGGATTGGGGAGTTAAGGAGTTAAGGAGTTTAAGGAGTTAAGACGTATGTTCGAGTCTTGAATACTCCTTTGGCTTCACTGCAAAACTATTGTCTTAACTCCTTAACTCCTTAACTCCAAAAAAAATATCACGATAGAAATGAAAAACGTTTGTAGTAAGTTGGTAGTAATGTTTTTGTTGACCGTCGTAGCCGTTGAGGCTGCGGCTGACAAGTTTGCTACGTTTACATCGACTGCCGACGGACGGCTGCTTATGACGCTGCCGAAAAAATATGTTGGCAGGGAGATGCTGCTCTCGGCTTGCGTGGCTAACACCACGCACTATAAGTATGCCGAGGTGGGCACACGCCCAAAGACTTTTGTTGGTCGATTTGAAACTGCCGACGGCAAGGTGTGGCTGCGTCAGGTGGCTGCAAACCTTGTGGGCGACGACACGTCTGAAAACGAACAGAAAGCCATAAGGCAGAACAACTGCGACTTCACCCTTGCCGCAATGAAGATTGACGGCGAGACAGCTGCAAGCGTAACGTTCGACGCTACGCCGCTGTTCAAGACAAACCGCGTTTTCTCGCCACTCTCACAAAGGCAGACCCGCATCAAGTCGAAGTTCAACGCCGAGCTGACACGCATCGTCGCTACAAAGTCGTTTACGGACAACTTCACTGTGCGCGTGTCGATGACGTTCGACATTGAGCCCAACGACAACCATACCCGACTGAAGAGCAACTCGCTGACTGCCGAGGTGGCTTGCAGTGCACTGCTGTTGCCCGAGGAGAAGATGCGACCGCGCATTGCCGACCACCGCATGGGATTCTTCGGCGAGGAGATGCAGCAGTACGACCTGCGCTATTCCGACCTCTACGGCGAGGTGGAGTACATCGACCGCTGGAACGTGCAGCCTGCCGACCGCGAGGCATGGAAGAAGGGTAGGGTGGTGGAACCCACACGCCACATCGTCTATTGGCTCGACGACAAGTTCCCCGAGACATGGAAGGAGCCGCTCAGACGAGGCATACTGCAGTGGAACGAGGTGTTTGAGGAAATGGGACTGAAGGACGTAATTCAGGTGAAGGACTATCCGAAGAACGACCCTGAGTTTGACGAGGACAACCTGCGCTACAGCTGCGTACGCTACATTCCAACCGACCGCGGAGGCGCACAGGGACCCTCGTGGGCTGACCCAAGGACGGGCGAGCTGTTCTGTGCCGACGTGTATGTGTGGGGCTCAATCCTCGACTTCGCCTTCCGCCGCAGCTATGTGCAGACGGCGCAGGCAAACAAGGCTATACGCGGCGGACGACTGCCACAAAGCGACATCGACACCTATCTGCAGTGTGTCATCAACCACGAGATAGGCCACACACTCGGGTTGGCTCACAACATGGCAGGCTCAAACGCCTACGATGTCGATTCGCTGCTGTCGCCCGATTTCGTCAAGCGTAATGGGCTGAGCGCATCTACCATGGACTACATCTATTGCAACTACATCGCACCGCCAGACCGCGACGACATTCCCATGTATTACTGCAACCTCGGTCCCTACGACAAGCTGGCACTGAAATACATCTATACACCCACCGACCCAAAACTCAGTGTGGAAGACGACCGCCGCGAGATGGCAAAGCTGCTCGACCCCTACGCCGACGACCCGCGCTACCGCTACGGCGAGCAGCAGTGGGGCACGTTCCACGACCCTACGGTGGTGAACTACGACCTTGGCAACGACCCAGTGCGCACGGCTACTATGGCTGTAGGCAACATGAAATACGTGTTGTCACACCTCAACGAGTGGCTTGCCGGAAGTGAGAAGACCCAGCTGCGCAGCGTGTTGTACAACGAGCTGGTGGACTATTTCGTCACCGTGGCGAAGAACACGCTGTGGTATGTTGGCGGCACATATATAAATAAGGTGAAGGAAGGCTCACGCACACTGCCCAACCAGAGTGTCGACCGTAAACTGCAGGCTGAGGCGTTCAAATGGGTGGCAAGCAATGTGGCTGAGATAGGATGGATTGACGACCGCAGTGTGACGCGCAACTTCGAACAGACTGACATCGCCTCGGAAAAGGTGATTGACGACATGGCGGCGGCACTGCTCTCTTTGGACAAGAAGATAGAGCGCAGCTCGGCGATAGCCAAAGCCGACGGCAAGGCGGCATACACCATGGACGACTTCACCGCCGACATTCTGAAGACCTTTTTCACCGCCGCCGACCGCACCAATGCGCAAGTGGCACGCATGCAGGTGGCAATAGCCCGTGAACTGCACTCGCAGAAGCACCGTGGCAACGCTCACTACAAGCAACTGGCACGTCAGATTGCCGATTATGCAGAGAAAAGCAACATTTTAACACTAAAATTTGCAGAATAAGAATAATTTTTGTAATTTTGCCGACTGAAAAGAAGGTATTGTAAGATATACAACACAATGGATAGCAGACTTTTTATAGTGGCATGTGCCCTCGCCATGGCGACAACGGCTGATGCCAACAACACAACAGAACAAACGACAGACAGCGTAAAGCAAGGAAAAGACCAAACGCTCGAAGAACTTACCGTCGTAAGCCGCAAGAAGGGAATGAGAAACCTCGCAGGGGCGGTGAATGGTGTACATATTGGAAAAGAGGAACTCTTCAAGGCTGCATGCTGCAACCTCGGAGAGAGCTTTACGACCAACCCAAGCGTCGACGTGAACTACAACGATGCCGCGACAGGCGCACGACAGATAAAACTGCTCGGTCTCTCGGGCAAATATGTTCAGATGCTTACTGAGAACCTGCCGAACTTCCGTGGAGCGGCTTCACCCTTCGCATTGGGATATGTTCCGGGACCGTGGATGCAGAGCATTCAGGTGAGCAAGGGGGCTTCGTCGGTGAAGAACGGCTACGAGTCGATTACGGGACAGATAAACGTGGAATACCTCAAGGCTGATGCACCGGAAGGTTGCACCGTGAACGTCTATGGCGACACCAAGAAACGAGTGGAGGGTAACTTCGACGCCAATCTCCACATCACCGACGTGACGGCGACAGAGTTGTTGGCACATTACGAGAACAGCTGGGAACACCACGACGGCAACAACGACGGATTCCAGGACAAGCCTAACGTGAGACAGGTGAATCTGCAGAACCGATGGATATACAAGGGTGAACACTACATGCTGCGCACCGGCGTGGGACTGCTCGACGAGATGCGCACCACCGGACAGGTGAGCCATGGCGAACATGCAGGAATGGACATGGGCGAACAGTACTCCATTGCCATCGGCACACGCCGCTACGACGGATACATGAAGAATGCCTTCATCATCGACAAGGAACATGGCACGAACATCGCCCTTATGGCAACGGCATCGATGCAGCTGATGGACTCGCGCTACGGACACAAGTTCTACAACGTGAACGAGAAAAACGTGTATGCGCAGCTGATGTTTGAGCACAACTTCGACACACACCACAACCTTGCGGCTGGACTTAGCTTCAACCACGACTATCTCGGTCAGCATTACTTCCTCGACGAGGCTTCGGCAAACAACTATCTCGTAAACGAAAAGGAGAATGTAGGCGGAGCTTATGCCCAATACACATATAACCTCGACGACAAGCTGATAGCAATGGCTGGTGTGCGCATCGACCGCAGCAACATCTACGGCACCTTCGTCACACCCCGATTCCACCTGAAGTGGCAACCGTCAGACATCATTGGTTTCCGCATGTCGGCAGGCAAGGGCTACCGCACGGTGCATGCCATGGCTGAGAACCACAACCTCTTGGCAAGCGGACGACGACTCGTGATAGGCGACGGTACGCAGGGCTACCAGCTCGACCAGGAAGAGGCATGGAACTATGGCATCAGCACTCAGTTGAGCATACCAATAGGCAGGAAGACACTGAAGGTGAACGGAGAGTACTACTACACCAACTTCATGAGCCAGGTTATGACCGACCTCGACACCGACCCTCACGCCATTCGCATTACGAACCTCGACGGCAGTTCATACTCGCACGTATGGCAGATTGACGCTACCTACCCATTGGTAAAGGGACTGGAGTTGACAGCAGCCTACCGCCGCAACATGGTGAAGGAGACCTACGGCGGCATAAAGATGGACAAGGCACTGCAGAGCAAGTACAAGGGACTTTTTGCAGCATCATATAAGACACCGCTCGGACTCTGGCAGGTAGACCTCACGCTGCAGATGAACGGTGGCGGACGAATGCCAAACCCCTACACCCTTGCCGACGGCACACCGTCGTGGGAAAGCACCTTCCCCGCCTATGCACAGCTGAGTGGACAGATAACACGCTGGTTCCGCCACTGGTCAATCTACCTCGGAGGCGAGAACCTCACAGGCTACAAGCAGAAGACACCAATCATCGGTGCTTCAGACCCATGGGGAGAGAACTTCGACACGACTATGATATGGGGACCTGTACATGGTGCAATGGCGTATCTCGGAGTTAGAGTAAATTTGGGGAGCAGGTAGAGGCCCACCCCTGACCCCTCCCTGGGGAGGGGAAGTATCAACCAACAAAGAAAAGGAACATTATTAACAAACTAAAATTATTTGATTATGAAAAAGAATCTTTTTGTTTTTGCCATGCTGATGATGTCAGTAATGGCTTTTGCCAAGGACGTTAAGACCGTAGTGTTCACAACTCAGCCACAGATGCACTGCTCATCTTGCGAGGACAAGATTAAGAGCAACCTGCGTTTCGAAAAGGGCATTAAGACCATCGAGACAAGCGTTGAGAACCAGACTGTTACCGTAACTTACGATGCTGACAAGACAACAGCAGAGAACCTTCAGAAGGGCTTCGAGAAGTTTGGCTATACAGCCTCAGTAGTTGACAACGCTGCTCCAGCCGACACAACAAAGGCTAAGAAGTCTTGCTGCTGTGGCAAGAAGGCTGAGGCTGCCGAAGGTGGCTGCTGCTCAAAGAAAGCCGAAGGTGCTGCTGCAGGTGGCTGCTGCTCAAAGAAGGCTGAAGGTGCAGAGAAGAAGTCTTGCTGCTGTGGCAAGAAGGCTGAGGCTGCCGCTGGTGGCTGCTGCTCAAAGAAGGCTGAAGGTGCTGCCGCAGGTGGCTGCTGCTCAAAGAAAGCCGATGCTGCTGCCACAGGCGAGAAGAAGTCTTGCTGCTGCAGCAAGAAGGCTGAGGAGAAGAAGTAATGAGTTATGAGTGAAGAGTGAAGAGTTGTGATTACCGTTAAGTCATCTATTCTGCGCGGTTCAGTAATCATAACTCTTCACTTTTCACTTTAAAATCCTTTTTTCTACGATAATTAGCTATAAAAGTATCATTGGGTTTCATCTTTTTGCATTAACTTTGCACCCGAAAAAGTATTTACCTAAAATAATGTACAAAAAGATGAAAAGAAAAAAGCTAACGACACTTGTTGTCACTTGTCTCGCCGCATTGGGTATGCAGGCTGAGAACATCAAAATCTCCACCCCAAACACATCACTCATTGTAGATGCCACCGTGGGCAAAGACCTGAAGTTCGTCTACTATGGCGCACGACTCAACGATGCTGACGCAAAGACCGTTGCCGACGTTGAGGACCACTACTATAGTGCCTATCCCGCCTACGGATTCAACTGTGCTGCAGAGCCTTGTCTTGCAGTCAGACATGCCGACGGCGACATGACGCTGCAGCTCGAGGTCACCGGCACCGAGACACGTCAGGAAGAGAAAGCCACTGTGCAGGTGGTGAAGATGAAGGACAAGAAACTGCCTTTCTACGTCAACGTTTGCTACCGTACCTACAAGGATGTGGACATCATCGAGACGTGGACAGAGATTACAAACCAAGAGAAGAAGACCGTGGCACTGCAACGCTACGACTCAGGCTGTCTGCCCATCCGCCGCGGCAATGTCTGGGTGTCGCACTTCTATGGATCGTGGGCAAACGAGGGACGTCTGAGCGAGGAGCCTCTAAAGCCAGGAATGCTCGTGATAGAGAACAAGGACGGTGTGCGCAATTCGCATACCTCGCACGGCGAGGTGATGCTTTCGCTCGACGGCAAGGGACGTGAGAACGAGGGCGACGTCATTGGTGCTGCCATCTGCTATACGGGCAACTACAAGCTGCGCATCAACACCCACGACGACGAGAGCCACCAACTCTTTGCGGGCATCAACGAGGAAGCATCGGAATATCACTTGAAGAAGGGTGAGACATTCACCACTCCAGTACTGGCACTGACCTACAGCCGCGAGGGAAAGAGCGGAGTGAGCCGCAACTTCCACCGCTGGGGACGCAACTATCAGCTTGCACACGGCAACCAGGTGCGCGATATTCTGCTCAACTCATGGGAAGGCGTCTATTTCGACATCAACGAGGAAGGAATGGACCAGATGATGGCTGACATTGCATCTATGGGAGGCGAACTGTTCGTTATGGACGATGGATGGTTTGGAGAGAAATATCCACGCAAGACCGACAACTCGTCGCTCGGCGACTGGATGGTTGACAAGAACAAGCTGCCAAACGGCATAGGCGGTCTGCTCGATGATGCCAAGAAGCACGGCATAAAGTTCGGCATCTGGCTTGAGCCGGAGATGACAAACAACCCGAGCGAACTCTACGAGAAGCATCCCGACTGGGTGGTGAAGGCTCCAGGACGTGACCTGCTCTACGGACGTGGCGGCACACAGCTCGTGCTCGACATGTGCAACCCGAAGGTTCAGGACTTCGTGTTCAACACCATCGACGAACTTATGACCAAATATCCCGCAATACATTATATCAAGTGGGATGCCAACATGAACATCTCCAACCACGGCTCGCAGTATCTCTCTGCCGACGACCAGAGCCATCTGCTCGTCGACTATCACCGTGGACTGAAGGCGACCCTTGAGCGAATACGTGCAAAATATCCCGACCTCATCATTCAGGACTGCGCATCGGGTGGCGGTCGTGCCAACTGGGGCTACCTGCCTTACTTCGACGAATTTTGGGTGAGCGACAACACCGATGCCCTGCAGCGCATCTACATGCAGTGGGGAACGTCTTATTTCTTCCCTGCCTTAGCCATGGCATCGCACATCAGTGCCGCTCCTAACCATCAGACTTTCCGCCGCGTGCCGCTGAAATTCCGTGTTGACGTTGCCATGAGCGGTCGACTCGGCATGGAGATTCAGCCAAAGAACATGACCGACGAGGAGAAGAGTCTGTGCCGCAAGGCAATAGCCGACTACAAGACGGTTCGCCCCGTTGTGCAGTTGGGCAACATCTATCGCCTCCAGTCACCTTATGACAATCTCGGTGTGGCATCGCTGATGTATGTCGATGACGCAAAGCAGAAGGCTGTGTTCTATTGGTGGAAGACCGAACACTTCTGCAATCAGCATCTGCCACGAGTAAAGATGGCGGGTCTCAACCCAACAAAACGTTATCGCATAAAGGAGCTGAACCGCATCGACAACGAGCCACTGAAGTTTGAGGGCAAGTCATTCACAGGTGCCTACCTCATGGCTAACGGCCTTGAAATACCATACAACCACCGCGTCGACTACCACAAGCAAAACGACTACTCCAGCCGAGTGCTTTATCTTGAGGCAGAGTAAGTGGCAAACTACTATTTGCCAATAGTATCACTGAATTCTTTTCGACAAAATGTCGATTTCTATCGCCTCATTGCCATCCCAGTGCAGATGGCAATGAGGCG
>JBJEAS010000084.1:0-11507 GCA_051869235.1 Prevotella sp. | reverse complement strand
CTTATTCAGACTTTCAAAGATATTTGGCTAAACACAGGTTTTTGCAGGTGCCCCCGTTTTTTCAGTGGGAATGTTGCTGAAAGTTAATGGTGCCAGAGGCGATTTTTGAGCGTTTCTTGACAATTTGTTGTTCTATATATAATCGAGTAAAGGAAGGTGATTATATTTGGCAGAACAGAGTTGCCATAAAATTCCATTTAAAATAATCATCAAATATTTGGAGGATTGGAATAAATGGATTAACTTTGCAGAGGAAACAACATTTGTCGTTTATTATGCAGACGGTAAGCAGCATAAAGAGAGTCGAGCACAAGTACATGACTGGCGAGGAGCCGCTTCTTGTCACGTGTTCCGATTTGAACGCATACATATGCAAGTATATGCGTTCGTCTGCCTCTGCGTATAAGATGGTGTGCGAGCTGGTGGGTCAACATTTTGCTGACATTTGGAGCCTTAATGCGCCTAAGGCGGCATTAGTAATGATAAAGCCAAGCCATTGGCCCAATATGGGTTGCTCCCACAGCGTCTCCGCACCATGTATCGGCAGCCGCAAGATAGACGGGGCGTTGGATGTGACGTCATCTACAATAGACTGCATGGTACGAGAGAAGCAAACCCTTCATGACCTGTTGCGCATTGCCCTTTTCGACTTTTGGATTGCCAACGAGGACCGCAATTCCAACAACTACAATCTATTGTATGACGTTAACGGGCAGCGTATTGCGGCGATAGATTTCGGTTGTATCTTCAACACCGCAACGTTTGATTATCCATTGTCACAATTGACTGCTACGGACACCGTCTTGTACTCGGAGTTGTTTGAGATGCTGAGTCGCGAGACCAACGAGGGGGAGATGACAGCGCTGTGCAGAAGTCTGCATCGCCTCTATCATGGCAACCTGTTGCGGTGCCGTCAGGAAGTGGAGAAGCTGTTGTCATTGCTGCCTAAGGAATGGCATGTCCCGCAGGAGGTAGTCGATGCCAAGGTCATGCAGCTGTTTGAGGCGAGCAGGACGGAGGCGGTATGGAACAATTTTATGGAATGTCTAAATGAAAATTATTGTAATGGAGAAATTAAGATATAGCATCATTTATGCTGTTATACGACCTGAGATAACGGAAAGGGTCAGCATCGGACTTATCACGATTGGCGACGGGAAGGTTGACGTCAGGTATTCCAAGAAGAAACTTGACGCCCTCCGTTTGTTGTTTCCCGAGAAGAAGTACCTGTGTTTGAGCAAGGTTGTGAAGTCAATGTCGAGGAAGCATACCATAGGTACGGCAGAGGACATTAATTATTTGTCCCGCTATTCAAACAACCTCATATCGGTCTCTCCCTTGCAGACGATAGACATAGAGCCGACGAAGAAGAGCTGCGATTGGCTTTATCGCAACTACATATCAATACAAGCGGACAAATAGCCGCATCAATTTTCATCCATGTCGAAAGCCAGCCCAATCCTGAATTGAAGGAATGGAAACCCTGTAACTGATTATATTCAACGACAATCGGCACTCCCTATATTATATATATAAGGTGTGCCGATGTCGGTTTGAGTTGTGTGGGGATTATAGGAACACAAAATGGGCAAATGTGCCTTTGCCACTCGTTATGCGGTTCATTAATACAATTCACGCATTTCAGACTTTATGTCGTTGACAATATATGTGTCAGACATAATCTGGTAACCGTATTTTGGGTCATGGAGCCGTTGCCCCACTTTAGTCTTATAGAAAAGCAGCAAGGCGCGCTTGGGCGAGATGTGCAATTCTTCTGCAAGCTGAAGTATAATGCGGGTGATTTTCCGATATAATATATAGTCCTTCATTTCATTTTTGCTTCAAATGATTCAACAAACATGAGATAACGCTCTATGATTTCCTGATTCAGGATGCATATCTGATGATGCAGTTTCTCGTTAATCAGCCTATCCATCGCCATCTCGGGAGTTATAAAACCATCAATGTAGGCATCAACCGTAGATATTACACGGTCGTTGGCAATGCCGCCCTCAATCCAATCGAGATTATTCCATGGGCGCAACCCCTTTCTACTCTGCGAGATAAAGTTAAGCCACTCGATAGTGTAGTTGGGGAAGTGCAGCCTGCGAAACGTATCATCTGCGGCAAAACCGTCAACGTCAAATTCATACACATTGACAATGGCCTTTGCATCCTTCTTGCGCAAGGCCTTTGTCATTGCCCAGTCAATGGCCTGCTGCCTGTCATTGGTCACATAAAACCCTTGTCCGAAATCCAGGTCTTTTCGGCCAAGGCAGACGAGTGGGTCATTCACTTCAACAGTTGCTCCGTGATACAATGTCTTATTACATGCCATGCTCATAGTTGTATAGGGTTTCAATTATATCATCGGCCACATAATTGGCACTTTGGGTGTGGAGAGTATTGTAAAAACGTATGAGCCTGCCGTCAATGAGGTCTTGGTGTTCAAGACGACAAACCAGTTCAGACGGGGGAATCCCCATCTTTTGCGCTGCAGTCTCGATGGCAATAATGCAGAACTGCATGACGTCACTTTCTGATGTACGTGGACTACCTTCCATAAAATTACTGTTTTGCATGTTAACGGTGCAAAGTTACACATTTTATTTCAATATGACAAGCAAATCTTTATTTATCTGTCTTATTCAGAGTTGTGTGACTTTAAGGAAGCCGAACAAAAATGGGAACGAACACCCAACCATTGTCGGTATATTTATCTTACGACAATCGGCACGCCCTATATATATATTATATAAGGTGTGCCGATGTTTGTTTGGAGTTGTGTGGGGATTATAGTCCGTGCTCCTTGGCGTATTTGATGCCTTCCTCGAACTCCTTCTGTTCCTCCTTGCTCATTGGGCGGGTCTTGAGTTCGGCATCGGGGTTGTACACCGCCTCGACGATGCGGGGCTTGGGTGGGATTAGCTTTATCAGCAGGGCTTTCGCCTGTTTGTCGCGCAGGTCGCCGATGTAGTGGATAACGGCGGAGTCGCCGGGGATTACCACGCCGTTGTCGAAGCGGACCTGCTTCATGTCGAACGTGATGTCGTACTTGTCTATTGTCGCCACCATAGTGGAGTCGTTCAGCTTCTTCACCTTGCCGGTCGTAGTCTGAATCTTCTCCTCACATGAGCTGACTGCCAGCAGCACCGCTGCCGCAGCCATGAATACGAATTTTGTTTTCATTGTCTTCTGTTTATATTTGTTATCTTGTCAATTCTGTCTTTCTTTACCTCGGCTGTGGTCGCCTCCATGTGCCAATACCACTGCAAAGGTAGGCATTTTTCAGCAAAACCAACAATCCGTTCACTTTATTTTATTTAAATTGATGTTCTGCACAGGTCGTGGCACTGCAGTATGCCTTGCTATATGCTGAATCTGTATTTAAATCCGCTCTCGCGCAAGTGGTCCAGCCACGTCATCACCATTCGCCGCGAATACAGCGGACATCCTTCGGCATCCTTCTTTTTTAGTGCTGCAAGGGCGAGGATAGCATACTCGTTGTCGAGCGTGGTGTGGAACACCCCTATGTCGTCCGTGTTTATCGTCACCGGTATGTGATGCCCCTCGGGCGTGTCGGCAATGTCGTTGAAGCGGAACACGGGCTGGTAGTCGTAGCGGTCCTCATAGCCAATCTTGAAATTTGATGACGGGCAGCACTCCATCACAATACCCCTGCGTTCTATGTCTGTCATCATGACTTCCTGAATCTCAGTGATGAGATGTTCATATTCGTCCGTTATCTTGAATTCCTCGATTCTGTTTCCCTCTTTCTTCACCTTCTCACTGAAATGGTAGTCGAGGTAAAGGTTTACGGCATCTATGTTCTGTCTTGCAATCACCAACTGCGGGTTCGGGTCAAGGTCGCACGATTTCCAGTCGGGGATGACATCTGACACTTCCCTGTCCCCTGACTGCAATGCCCGTGGATTGTCGCCACGAAGCAACATGGAGTTAATGTAGGTGTGGAGAACATCATGCCTGTCGTATATCTCTGCCAACAGACGACAGTAATACGACTCAAGCGTATGCCTTACTTTGGGAGCAATGCTGATGCCAAGTTCCGGACATCTTGCCAACAACCATGCGCAGTTGTCGAGAAGGCACTGCTTGCTTATGGCTATGATGCCCTCCTGACGATGGTAGTAGTAGTGTGCCACAGTGCCGAGGGCAAGCCCGTGTCCGATGCGCTCGCCGTTTCCCAGGTGCAGAAGTCGGACGGCCTCGTCGATGGCGCGCAGACCGTCGGCGATGTCGTAGAAGTCCTCGCCGGCGTGGTAGGTGAAGTGCAGCCTGCCGTCGCAGTGTTTTCTCAGATAGCGGAAGCTTTGGGCGAACACCTCCGGACGGCAACCCAATTCGGAGTTTGCGGCATCGACACCCACAAGCTTCTCATACACGGTCTTTTTGTAGCGTTGCATCACCACAATGTTCAGGGTCTGACGTTTCACGTCGTTGCGCAACCTGTGATGGCGCACGAAGCCTTCCCTCGTGTCTTCCTCACATCGTTTTATGAAATGATATACAAACCGCACGTCCTGTTCTTCACCGCAGTGCGTTGCCCTGCAATATTTTTCTGCACGCAGGAAGTCGGCAAGCATCTTCCTCAAGTCGTTCTTAGGGGCGATTCGTGTCTCAAGGCTTGTGACATGGTGTAAGCTGAGACTCTCTTCGGCGGCAAGGGCGAGGGCTATGCGCTTATAGGCGGAGTAGGAGTCGAGAACTATGTCCTTGCGTCGCTCGTAGATGGAGAAGTTGGCAAAGCCTTTCTTCACGTTGTTCTGCTCTATGAACTGGCGGAATTTCGATTTCGCCAACACGTATTTGTAAAGCATCTGTGTGAGCTTCTTGTCGGCAGGGTTTTGGAAAACACGCAGCATGGAGGCATAGAGAATGTATTTCTCGCCGTCGAAGACATTGAGCGGGGTGAGTTCTTCTGACAGGTTGGACGTGATGGCATAGTCGTAGCGTTTGCCACGGATCTTCCAACCATAACACTCCCGGTAACCGTTGATGCGGTATTGCAGTTTCTTCAATGCCGACTCAAAACCTGCCTCGGAGTCCGGCATCTCATATTCCGTTTCTTCCATTCCCTGAAGAATCTCAAAAAGACGCACTCGAAGGGCTGCTGCCTCATAACACTGGCGATAGACCTCCGGTACATTGCCGCCTGCAATCTTGCCGAACGTGAGATAACGGCGGGTGATATGGTTCATAAGGCATATCCACGACAGGGAAAACATGTCGGCGGACGCCTTTAGGTGCTGGTGAAGTTCAGACAGACCTTTGCTGAAGATATATTTTAGGTCCACATCGTCAACCTGACATGTATAGCCCCATCTTGCTGCAGCATGGGCACTGCCATGGAAACAGTCTTCGTGGGCAAGGTAGGCACAGACAAGCAGGTTTTCGCCTATCTCTGTTGATAGCTTGCGCCAGCGGAGCAGTTCCTCAAACATCACAGCCACTTTCCCGTCCCTCATTGTCAGACAAGTGTCGGCAAAACGCCAAAGGGCGATGAATGGGTTCGACACACCGCATGTTGGACGGCTACTGCTGTCAACGCTCCACACATCCTCGTATAGCCTTCGCATCTGACGTACCTTGTCGCCATTGATGTATTTCGCGTCGCGCACGACAATCCTTTCGGCATCTTTCGACAATGTGTCGAGTTCGATGTCACTACGATAGTCGTTGTCGGCAAAGAGTGCCTTAAGGAAATGGTGCAAGAGCTCGGTAATCATACTTATTCCCCTTTTATCTGTTCTGCAAGGAATGGTGGATAGTTGTATTTCTTCATGAGACTGCGCAAAAGCCCTTTCTGCTCTTCCGTAGTAAATCGTTTGTTTTTTGGAAAAACATTTCTAATGATGTCTTCACCAATATAATCAAAGAAATCTCTATTCTTTTCCTTCAGTGCTCTCACTACAGTATTTCCTGCCCTGTCATTTCCTTGGGTTCTCAGGAATTTTGCGAAATAATCTTCGAAACTTAGGGTTACCGAATAATATATCTCATTAAAGTATTGCCCAAACCCATCATCATTTGAGAACAGTCCCTCTAATGTATTGGCAATATCGACCAACGAAAAATTGCAGCCACCCCACTCTGTACCCATAACATGGTAGAAATTGTACATAAGGGTAGTAATATCCTTCCCTACAAACTTGTCGCGATTCTGTTTCAGTATGTTACCAATTTGTTGAATGTCATCATAATCAGTGAATGCAATTGACTCTAATGTATTTACCAATGATGATTCTTCTTTTTTAGCAATGTCATATATCTTAGAGGAGAAACGGCCATAGGCAGCTTTCTTGTCTATTGTATTAAACAATGGTGCCAGTATGTCGAATTTCATATATTTGGCTTCTGACAATCTGCTATCATAATATGGAGATGGAGAAAGACGGCTTGGAACTCTATTTATGAGTGCTATGTCTGAATCATTGCTATCCATACCGCATGATATTGCCAGCATGAAGTATTCTGCCACTTTCAATTTCACTAAATAATTTGCATCTTCCTTACTTCCATTCACCACATAATTTATCAATTCCATAACCTTTTCTCCAGCGATAAGGCGAATCTCCCGCGTCATACCGGTCTGCTTTTCCCTTCCAATAAATGTGGTACCGCTGAGACAGTAGAAAGAACCACCTATAAGTGACCTAAAGGAATTTATATCCGTATTGGAGTATTCGTGCATCTTGAATGTATATAGGAGCTTTATGAAAAAGATAAACTTGCGGATGTTCTCACCAGTCTCCAACTTAAGAAGATAGTCCAGCAGATAAGCTACGTCTCCAAAGGATATATTGGACGGTAGGTTGTTTTCATTCATTATGTCTGACAAGATTCCAAAAGTTTCGTTGACCGGAACTTTTCGATTCTCTATATTGTTGAAAGGTGGAACGCCTCGACTCTTTTGTAATTCGCTAATGGTGGACTCATTGTATAGTTCACTCAAGATATTGATGACGTGCCTGTTGAAAGACAAAGGATCACTATTTCTCTTGAGTTTGTCTGATGCGACCTTGAACGGATAATCAAGTTGTGATGCCCATTTCATAAATACGTAGTCCTGAAATAACAGAGGTGTTTTTGCCCTGTCTTTACCATCCATCGTTCTTAGAAGTGAGAACAATGACAGTAATGCTCGTAAGTTCCTTGGTACTATAAGGCTCGTTTCTTCTCCGAAATTTATAAAATGATAGCCGCAACAATAAAAAATACCACTAACTGCCACTTCTTTTACCTTGCCTTCTACTGGATTCTTCAAGGTCATTGGTAAATTAAGTTCTGTGGATATTTCCATTAATTCATCAGGAGATGGCAACAATATCCGGGACGACAGCGGCAACACTTTTTCCAGATATCGTTCGCTCATTTCGCTCAAGTCCATACTGCCCATGATATTCAGTCTTATTAAGTCGGGGAACTTTGATGCGGTGGATTGCTGGATGACAGTACGCATCTGGTCGAGGTTCAGTGACATGAGGATCAGCACATTCGGCAGGATGAAATATTTGCGGAGCTGTTCCATCATCGTGTATCCCTCGCTAATGTTGAGGTCTATATCGTCGATGCTTATGACAAGGATATCCTTGCCCATAAATTTCAAAAAGCTACTGACAAGACCATGTATGCCCTCCGCAAGATTAATTCCTGCTGAAAGGTCGCGCAACTGTTCGAGCTCTTCATCCAAAGGCTCCAAGGCTGAGTTAGGGGCAAGGTTCAGATATATAAGGTCGTGTTTCACCTTCTGAAAAGACTCCTGAAGATCCCTGATATAGTAGGTGCGGTCTGCCAATGTGTTTTTCTTTCCGGATAGTTCCTCGGAGAACTCGTAGTACATATTGCCTATGATCAGTTCCAATATGTTGTGTTTGGCGTCGAAGAACGATGGGTCAATCAGTTTCAGGAAATACAATTTGTCACCACCTATTTTCTCCAAGTAAGGTTCATGGTCTCGTCGGTCAGAGTCATACTCACGAAGCATATTGGCAACACTCAACATGCACGACGTCTTTCCCATGCCTCTTTGCCCAACAAATGCGACTATGTTATTGTTGCACAGCTCAAGCTTTCCGTTTCTGTTTCTCTCGTTTTGTTCGATTATGTCATTAACGATCGAGAGGCTCTCCTCGTACTGTTCCTTGAAAATCGATGTGTCCTTTTCGGACCTATTCTCAACGACAGGCACTGTTTCCTTTCCCGGTCTTAGTCTGAATATCTTGGAGTTTTTTGTCATGGTTAGTAAAATTTGATGTTTACATTTTTTTAGAAAATATACATCTGCTTACCGCTTTATAAGAGGAGTCGAGTGCAAGCACATACACCACATCAATTACGCTCACACCCCTCATTCAAGTAATAATAAAGGGGGCGTTCGATGAACGCCCCCTAAAGTTGTTATTAGATAGGAGCTTTTACTCCAATATCACCTACTTCATTATAGAGCTACATAATTGCCGTTTACCAGCTTCATAACTCCATTTGTGGCATCCCAAATGTAGGCAGGCTTGTCGTTCACGAACTTAACAGTCAGACTTATTGTCTCAACATGACCGAAGCAGTCCTGAACCTTAATCTTAAGTGTAGCTGTATGCTCTGGTACATTATTTACACCAGCCTTACGAACCATCTTGAGAACGCCACTTGTTGTAGAATCATACTCATAGTATGGGTCGGTAATACCTTCTGCCTCAGTAGAAGCACCGCGAACTACCAGCCATGAGTCAGTAATGTAGGTCTTCAAGTCTTTCTTGCGAAGCTCCTGAGAAATCTTATTGCCTGGATTGGCAACTGCTCTTGACAAATCAATTTCGAAATTATCACCATTGAGAACTTCGTCGAATGTCTTTGTCACGCTTGTATTGCCATCCTTAAAGGTCTTTGACAACCATGCATACTGCATGTAGCCTGTTGCCTGATAAGACCATGTCATGTACTTGATTGAATACTTGCTTGTTGTATTGACAATCCAGTTGTGACCAACACCGTTAGGACGATTCTCGCTCGATATCTCGCCATAGTTGTATGTTGTAGATACAGCATGTGGAGTTGAACAGTTAATCAAGCTGTATGGAATAGTTGCCTTGTATTCTGTTGTGGCATTCCATGGAGTTTCAAGAACCTTTGAGTAGCTCTTTGCGTCGTTGTCCCACGCAGTGTTGGCAAGACCAAAGATGAACTTCTTGTCTTCATTAATCTTCATGTTTCTTCCATTCCAATCCTTAGCAGTCTGGATGAATACGTCGTTGAAGTCAAGAATACCATTCTTCTGTCCAACCCATGCAGAACCATTCCAAGTAATCGTATTTGTCAAATCATCAGAGGTCTTCATTATCTGCTCCTCAGTCTGACCAACGTTCAATACATATTCTGGAGCCGATTCTGGCAACTTCTTTGTTACATTAGCATACATGTTCTTCCATGTGTACTCTGTTCCGTCAGCTGTCTCTTTCTTTATTGCACCAGTAAATGCATGAGTTACATTGTCCTTGAATTCTTTAGGCTGAGACAAGTAGATTACAACAGCGTCATATTTCTCCGCATTCGCAGCATTAAATACCTCCCACTGATTAGAGTTTCCAGTGTTACGATATTTTGCGGCAAATCTTGTATCGTCATCACTCCAACCTGTCTCTTGAGACCAATAACTCCATGATACATCAGTTGCGCCCTTCAATGTACCCTTTGTGAATGTCATTGCAGCTGTACCATTGATGAATTTATTAGAACTATTTTCTGGAGTATTAACTGTCACTGTCTGTGCGGTGAGGTTGATGTCTGCACCAGAATCACCAACTGTTACATAGAATGCTACACCATCAGGATCCAACAATGTACCGTCGAGGTTCATAGCGAAGATACGGAAACCTATCTCGTCGCCTGTAGCCTCACCAGAGAGTTCAGAAACCTTGATTGTACCGTAATTGCCTTCGAACATCTTGGCTGCAACGCCAGTCTTACCTACATTTTCATACTTGTAGCTGTTCCAAGCATTGATTTCTGATGGCTGAGAAGTTGTTTCTACGAAGTCATAGTCAAGCATTACATAGAAGCCCTTGATGTCCTGCTCAAAGCTAATCTCAATGTTCTCGCCAACACGGGCTACGACATTTTTTGTATTATTTATACGGCTGTCGCCTTCTTCTGTATAATCAACACCATCAACCTTCTTAGCGGTCTGTGGCACGTCGTTCTTCCAAACCAATTCTTTATTGGTTCCGTACTTAGAAGTATTCTGGTAACGGTTGTGAAGTTCATTTATATCTACGCCAATTGAATGCCATACATCCCACAGATTTGTAGTCGATGTCATCACACGGATAGTATTCTTGTTACCATCATTATGGCTTGTGATACCAGATACAGTTGGTGTGTAAGGAGCGACCTTCATTGTTACGTCATAGGCAGAAACTACACGGCGGTTGCTTGCAATAGAGTCAGAGATAGCGCTCTTTACAGCTACAGCGTATGCAATCTGATTTGTAGCAGGAGTTTCAGTTGCACCCCATGTATAGTTATCTGTGGTGAATTTACCCCACAAGTCAGCAACTTTCTTGCCTGCGGCAGGAGCCACCTTAACAGCCCAAAGACCTGTACGCTGGTTGGCTGCACGCGTGATGTATGCATCAGTCTTGTATGGCTGAACATCGATAACGTCAACAATGCCGGTGAGTTCTTCACCCTTAGAGTTAATCAGCGAGATGTCCTCCTTTGTCAGCACTGCGTCTACAGGATTTACGCGAACATAAATCTCATCGTTATAGAAACTTGTCTGATCTTTGGTAGTTGTCAGAATCTTGTCTGCCTTGTCCTTACCGAAAGAGTCGTTCTTCTTTTCTGTAACAATCTTGAAGGAAAGGTCGTTAAACTTATTTGTAGCATAATCCTTATCCTGACTGTTGTATACAAGTTCAACGCTGGTAACCATGTTAGACACTACACCAACAAGAGCCTTAAGGTCACTTTCAATAGCATCAAGTTCCTTCTGAATTTCAGTGAGGTCGATGTCCTCGCCACCTTCGCCGAGACCGAGCTTAGCCTCAACCTTGTCGAGACGGTCAGAGAGAGCCTTCAGCTCCTTAGCCTGAGCGTCATACTTGTCGGCAACTACCTTAACGGCAGCAGTAACCTCGTCCTTTGTGGCGAGATTCTTCATTGCGGTCTGAATCTCTTCAACAGCCTTCATTGCACCCTCGGCAGCCTTCTTAAGGTCCTCTGCGTTCTTGTCGGCGGCAGCCTGAGCAGCGTCGGCAGCCTTCTGAGCCTTGTCGGCAGCAGCCTGGGCGGCTTCAGCGGCCTTCTGTGCAGCCTCTGCGCCTGTAGTGGCAGTCTTGGCAGCGGCAGCAGCGTCCTCAGCAGTCTTCTTTGCAGCGTCTGCAGCCGACTGGGCGGCAGAGATTGAAGAAGAAAGTTCGTTGGCCTTCTGCTGAAGCTCTTCCTTTGTAGCCAATTTGTCAATCTGACTCTGAAGGTTTGAGATGTCGTCA
>JBJEAS010000083.1:0-11556 GCA_051869235.1 Prevotella sp. | reverse complement strand
TTCCGATGCGTGTCGGGCTTATTTTCATATACGGTGCGAACCTTGCTGCAATCTTAGGGTCAGAGGGACAGGCACATTGGTTCGCCGAGGGTCAGATGGACTTGTCCGTGTGCCACGAGGCGCACATCTATATATAAAGGGTTGGCTACCCTCCCATATAAATGTAGCCGTAACTGCCAGTGAGATGAGAGCAGGTCTCTCGGTGTCGGTGTGCAGGCACTGGCATCAAACCCTCTGCTGGGCCGCTGCAGTCTGAAACGCTGCGATGGTGAGCGTTGCAGAGTGGTACGTATTACTGACTGAACGCAAGTGAACCATTCGAAGAGGTGTCGTTAAATTGTTTCAAGTCATGTCAAAAGTCAGTGTCGGACAGTTTTGGCGACAAGCAATGCAATAACCTGTCTATGGCATTGCGGCATGCGGCATAGAGGTGGCAGGACAGTGATACAGGCTTGTTGGCGGAACGTGGGAAGCAGAAGACGGAATGCCAAGGGAAATGCCGAAAGTGACGAACAAGGCAGAAACGTACCGAAGTCCTCTTCTGTGGCGGATTGCCCCGTAGTAGTGCTGAAGTGTCTGTAATGGATATGGAGCGAAGGGGGCGACGCACTCAAGCAACTTAGTGATGATAAAAAAATAAGTTGGTACGATTTACCTCAGATTTTTGAGATGTTTTGGATTCTCGAAGAAGGAGTGTAGCGGGCTACATGACTGATGAAAGAATTCAAAACAGCCAAAAAGATGAGGTGTTACCATAAGAGATAAAAATTCCAAAGCGTACCAAGTTATTTTTTTATCATCACTTAAATTGTACAACTCTTAAACAAAGAGGAGGATATGATGAAAGAAGCAAAACCATTTGTGATAGACAAGACGTTAATCTACAAAGCCTTTCTTAAAATTACTACAGCAAGTTCGGCAAGACTGAATTTGTCAAGGTTATGAACCACCTGAACATGGTGCTTGCCTATTGGGTACGCAGGAAATACAAGCGTTTCCACCGCAAGCCCATTGTCAAGGCTTTCAGTTCCTGCAATCTCGGCTGCACTCGGCATAGCTTTCAAATAAATTTGAAGCTCTGCTCTCATTTGCACGAGCTTTCAGTTCCTGCAATCTCGGCTGCACTCGGCATAGCTTTCAAATAAATTTGAAGCTCTGCTCTCATTTGCACGAGCTTTCAGTTCCTGCAATCTCGGCTGCACTCGGCATAGCTTTCAAATAAATTTGAAGCTCTGCTCTCATTTGCACGAGCTTTCAGTTCCTGCAATCTCGGCTGCACTCGGCATAGCTTTCAAATAAATTTGAAGCTCTGCTCTCATTTGCACGAGCTTTCATTTGGCTGCAAGAGATAGCGAGCAAAGACCGCAGTCTATTCTATCATTGGCAGAGAGGTCAGACACCAAGGTTATGTCTATGCACAAAGGGCCAGAGTGTGAAGAGCCGTGTGAGGGGAGACTTTCATTCACGGTTCTGTGAGAGGGTTAGGATGAAACTCCCTCGCTCTACTCGCCCTTGTCCTTATGTGGCAAATCTTTCGCAGGTGGTTTTTATATTACCTTGTACCTGAGGTGCGGGCGGAATTGCCAATCTGCTCATGTATCTGATGACGATGCTCTCCCCATTCTCTCCTTTCTTGTCCCAGAAGAAGCGAAGCGGTACACTGGGATTTTTCCCGTGCCACGCAAGCACGTTCGCACAAAATCCGGAGTTGACCATATATCCATGAACGAAGTCGCCTTCAGACGGCTCAAGTACCCACTCGAATCGTGTGTTGGCGACGATGTTTTTCAATCGTACACATCGATTTTTTTTAGCTTTGTTTTGGCAGTTTGACATATTATTGCTACTTTTGCAGCGTGATACACACAAACAAAGAAAAGATAACGAGGACAGACTTTGAACTGTTTTTCCGTGGACACCATTCACGGCTCTATTTCTTTGCCCTAAACATCACACGCAACGAGGAGGCGGCAAAAGACATTGTAAGCGAAATGTTTACGGCGGCATGGAACAACCGTGAAAACATCGACAAGGCAAAACTCTGCAGCTATCTTTACGCCGGCGTAAGGAACAGATGCCTGAACGAAGTAAGCCGTCAGAAAAACAACGCCGACATTGACGGCATAAAGCTGCCTGACATTGCCGAGGACGACAGTGAGGCATGGCGGCTGAGGGAGAGCCGTATTGAAGCAATAGAGGAGGAAATAAGGAAGATGCCGCAGCGCACAAGGCATATCCTGGAAGAATGTTACTACAATCATCATACATATAAAGAGGTGGCAGACGAGTTGGGAATAACTACCGAGGGCATAAAGAAACAACTGTCGAGGGCTATGGCGCAGCTAAAGAGCCATTTTAACAAAAAATAAGCCAACAGCCTGTACCCTTATCAGCAAAGAAGAGTCTTAAACATAAAACGAACGACAATGGACAAAAAAGACGATAGATATGAACTGCCTAACGACGAGCAGCAAACGGAGATAGCCGAGGCTTTTGCCCACATAAGGCACGATGCGCCGGACGTTGACCTCGAATGGGAAAAAATGGAGCGGCAAATGGGTACAAGCCACACGTGGCGACAAAGGGTAGTACTGGGACTTGTCGCTGCTGCTGCATGCCTGTTGTGTCTGTTGTTGCTGAACACCAACAAGGGCACTGACGACGTTGCTCCAGAAGGTGCTATAGTGGTGGCGAGGAATGGTGCGATGGAAATAGTTGTCGACAACGGCAATGGCAATGGCAATGAAATGACCATAAAGGGCAATAAATATGCAGCCGTCGCCACGAAGACGGTATCACCACGCACGACGACCATCACTACACCACGAGGCAAGGACTGCAACATCACGTTGCCGGACGGAAGCCGAGTGTGGCTCAATGCCGACAGCCGCCTGTCTTTCCCCGAGACCTTCACGGGCGAGAAGAGGAAGGTGGAACTGAAGGGTGAGGCATATTTTGAGGTGACACACGATGCGATGCACCCTTTTGTTGTTGAGACAGAATATCTGACGACAAGGGTGCTCGGCACGGTGTTCAACGTCAGGGCATTCTCTGCAAAGGACGCACAGGTGGTGCTTGTTGACGGCAAGGTGGATGTCGGTGGCTGCCTGTTGCATCCAGGACAGACGGCGTTCGTCAGCAAAGGCGAAATCAAGACGGCAGAGATAGACACCTATCCGTTTACGCAGCGCAAGGAAGGCTTCTTCTATTTCCACGATGCTCCCTTGGTGCAGATAATGGGCGAAATAGGGCGTTGGTACAACAAGACCATTGTGTTTGAGAACCAGCAGATGCTCAACATCCGTCTGCATTTCGTGGCTGAGCGCAACCTCCTCATAACAGACATATTGAAGCAGCTCGACTCCATAGACGGAGTGGGGATTGCACAGGAAAAGGACGGAACGGTGGTGGTGAAAAGATTGAAGGTTGAAGATTGAAGATTGAATTGCTGCGCTTGGTTATTTGGCGCAGCTATTCAACCTTCAACCTTCAACCTTCAACCTTCAACCTTCAACGCACAAATTGCCATTATTTACGTTTTTTTCGTGAATAATTGCATTTTTCTTGTACCCTTTTCGTAACATTTGTGTCATAGTTGTATAAATTTGAATAAACTACAACAATAACAATTAACGCTGATGTTATGGAAAGAACAAAACATTTTATCGCATTGCTTTGTCTGTTGACGGTGATGTTCCCAACACACCTCTTGGCACAGCAGCAAGGCAAGAACGTCAACTTGAAGTGCAGCAACATGCCCTTGGCTACAGCCTTATATAAGGTTGAGCAGCAGTCGGGCTACTACAAGATGAACTTCAATTCCGACGACCTTAAGGCTTATAACGTCACCGCCGACATCAAGGAAGCCAAAGCTCCTGCCGCAGTGGAGCTGCTGCTTAAGGGACTGCCATTCGCATCGCAGGTGAAGGGACGCATCATCCACGTCAACCGCAAGGCAAATGGCAATATTGCAGCACGCGGCAGGCTGATAGGAGCCGACGGCGAGCCTCTGGTGGGAGCCACGGTGAAGGTGGTTGGCAGTCAGGTGGGGGTGATTACCGATGCCGACGGCAACTACACAATAAACAATGTGTCAGCCGACGACATTCTGGAGTATTCCTATCTCGGAATGAAGACCTACCGCCGCAAGGCATCGGCAAGGCCTGTGAACATAATGCTCGAAGCCGACGACTACACGCTTGACGACGTGATGGTGACCGGCTATCAGACCTTGAAGCGCGAGAATGCCACAGGAGCGTTCCAGACTGTCTCGTCGAAGGAACTCGACGAACGCTACACGGCTTCGCTCACCGACCGAATGGAAGGCAAGATTGCCGGTCTTGTCAACTACGGCGACCAGATGACCATCCGTGGCGTGGGAACGCTGAAGGCAAGCTCCTCGCCTCTTGTGGTTGTTGACGGACTGCCCATCAACGGCACCTTGGAAGACGTCAACCCCTACGACATAGATAAGGTTACGGTACTGAAGGATGCCGCTGCCGCCGCCATCTACGGCGCACGAGCCTCAAACGGCGTAATCGTAGTAGTGACAAAGAAGGCTACAAAGGAAAAGCTGTCGGTGGAGTTCAATGCCGACGTGACTACCCAGAACAAACTGAACTACGACGACCTTGGCTACTGCAACGCCGCAGAACTGATAGAGTTGGAGCAGTACAACTTCGACTGGATAACGAAGCACCAGGATGCCTACGACCAACTGCTCAACAACTACACCGCACGTGGCGGGCTTATGGCTCCCATAACGCAACTCATGATTCGCCACAAGGAGGGACAGGTGAGCGACGAGGAATACAACCGCACCATAAGCCAATGGAGCAAGAACAGCTATCGCACCAACTGGCAAGACCTTATGGAGCACAACCGTCTACAGCAACAATACAACCTGTCGCTCAGGACAAAGGGGAAATACCTCAATTCAAGCATCATCATCAACTGGAAGGGCGACAACACACAGATGAAAGACCAGTACGACAACACCCTCTCGCTACAATACAACGGCGTGCTGGACGTTACGAAATGGCTCAACCTCGACTTTGGCGTAACGCTCAACAACAACCGCAAGAAGAGCCATGTAGATGGTGCCTATGATCCTTCGGGCATGACAGATTTTGCCGAATATCTCAGCATGTACAATGCCGACGGCACACCGGCAAGCCTGAAGGCGTATGTTGACCTAAACGAACCAACACTCTCCGACCCCACCCTCGGCTTGAAGAGCGAAGCATACGTTCCCCTTACCGACTTGAACCTCAACTTCAACAAAACCAGACAAACTTACACCCGTTCGTTCATCCATGTCAACGTGATGCCGATACCAGAGCTGAAACTCAGCGGAATGTTCCAGTATGAGGACATCTCCGGACACAGCGAGAGCCTCTTCGACGCCGACAGCTACTCCATGCGCCACCAGTACAACCTGTTCACCTCCGGTGGTGTGCACTATCTTCCTGAAGGCGGAATGCTCGACCAGAGCACCACGGAAGGCAACTACTACACCTTCCGCGCCCAGGCAACCTTTGACAAGACCTTCGCCGAGAAGCACGCTGTGAGCGCGATAGCAGGCTTTGAATACCGACAGACTTTTTCACGCGGCGTGCAGAGCCGACTCTACGGCTACGACGACCAGACGCTGACAAACAACACCGGACTCATCGACTTCTCAACGTTGAACAACCTGAAGAGCACCGACCTTGGACCTCTCTACTCTCCACAGTATGCCTTCATAGCAAGCGAGGTGGCTGACGTTGACGAGGTTAAACACCGCTACGAGTCTTACTATTTCACTGCCAACTACACCTACGACAAGCGTTATTCCGTTTCGGGCAGCTACCGTGTGGATAAGGCAGACCTCTTCGGTGCCGACCCAGAGTTCCGCAGCCGCCCACTGTGGTCGGTGGGAGCAAGCTGGAACGCCCACAACGAGGCTTTCCTCAAAGACCTCAAATGGCTCGACATGCTGAAGGTACGCGCAAGCTATGGCGTGACGGGAAACATCAACTCCAACTATTCGAGCTATCTTACGGCAAGCATGGATGTGAGCAACGTTCACGGCGAGAAATACGCAACGCTGAACACACCTCCCAACGACCAGTTGCGTTGGGAAAAGACATCGACATGGAACGTCGGCTTCGACTTTGCCGTATTTGACCACCGCTTGACGGGTTCGTTCGACGTTTACCGCAAGAAGGGAAGCGACATTCTGAGCAGCATCGACCTCGACCCGACGACAGGATGGACATCACTCTACACCAACAATGCCGAGACGCTTAACAATGGATTTGAACTGCAACTCTCTGCCGACATTCTCTGTGCCAAGAGCGACAACGAGCTTGGCATCAGTGCCGACCTCACGCTTGCCTACAACAAGAACAAGATACTGAAGATAAACCACGAGCCTACAAGCGGTTGGAGTGCACTCTCATCCTTCCGTGAGGGCGACCCGATAAACTCTCTCTACTCCTTCGCCTTCGACCATGTGGCAACCGACGAGAACGGCTACCAGCAAATCTACTGGAGGAAGGCAAACGGCGAGGTGCTCTGCGACGACCTCTACAACTCGTCGTTCACTAAGGAGGACATCGTTTATAGCGGCTCCATCGACCCGAAATTCAGTGGTTCGTTCACGCCTACCGTCACATGGCAGCGCTTCTCCCTCAGTGGAGTGTTCGTGTTCTATGCCGGACACTATTTCCGCGCCAACGCACAGGCATGGAACACCTCTATGGGACTCTCCTACGACAATGCCACACCGAAATGCTATCTCGACTATTGGCGCACTGCGGAGAGCGAGCGCGAGGGAATGTTGGGCAACGGCTATATGATGCGACAGATGTATGTCTCTACCTACGACACATACTACAACGACCAGAACGTTGACCATGCCGACTACCTCAAGCTGCGCTCACTCGTCCTGGGCTACAGCTTCAAGGACCGCGTCTGCCGCTCGCTCGGCATTCAGAGCCTGCGCCTGCGTCTGCAGATGAACAACGTGTTCACCTCTGTACGCAATTCGGCTGGTGTTGACCCCGAAAGCGTCAACCCGCTAACCGGCGAGCTGAGTCCACGCACTCCGAAGAGCTATACACTAAGTCTTAATGTGAAATTCTAAAACGAAAGGGAAAAACAATGAAAAGACTATCATACATTCTCACGGCACTCGTCTGCACCTTCCTCACAGCGTGCGACATGGACATCGTGCCAAAGGGTCAGTCAACACTTGAGAAGACATCCGACCTCGAACTCCTGATGAACGTGAAGACCATTAGCGAAAGTCCCTTCACACGCCTTGGACTTGTCGTGAACGAGAGCTATGGCGGCGAGCTTTCCACCATAGCCACGCAAATCTCAAACGAGAACACCACGGCAGCCATCCTCCTCACCTACAACGAGAGCCTCGACCTTGCCCCACTTGCAACGAAGGACAAAATCTATGGCGACATCTATCAGTATGTGAACTATATGAACGTCATACTGTCGAAAATCGACGGTGCAAGCGGCGACGACAGCCGCAAGCCTGCCATCAAGGCAGAGGCAAAGGTGACGCGCGCCTACTATCTCTGTCTTGCCGCAAACATCTATGCCAAGCAATACGATGCCGCAACGGTTGACGGTGAAGGCGGTATAGCCTATCCTGAGACTCCCGATATTGACACAAAGCCGCAGCTGCCGCTGAAGGAGTGCTACGTGAAGATGCTCGACGACTGCAGCGACGAGAACATTGCCGCACTGCTCGACAATGCCAACGTCAACCGCATCACCAAGGCTGGAGGCTATGCCGTGAGGGCGTTCATACTGTTCCAGATGAAACGCTACGACGAGGCTCTCGCCTATGCTGAGAAGGCAATAGCCCTTAACGGCAACATCGAAGACCGCAGCTCGATAGCCGAGACGGGCAAGTGGGTGTTGCTTTCGTCAGCCGAGAACAACCTGTTCTACATCTCACCCTTTTACGACGAGTGGTCGTCGCCGGTATGGGAAGTGCTGAGTCCTGAGACGGCAGCACTCTTCGAGAAGGGCGACTATGTGAAGGACTATGCCTACTCTGGCTATTTCGCCTATTGGGACTCGTTCTACGGAATGTTCCTTACGGGCATAGCGGGCGCATTGTGGGCAACAGGCTACGACGCATACAGCAACCCTTGGGGGCTCACCGTTGAGCAAATGATGTATCTTGCCGCCGAATGTCACATCAGGAAAGGCAACGTGGCACAAGGTCTCGACCTTGTCAACCGCGTACGCAAGTTCCGCATACATCCCGACAACTATCAGCCACTCGCCGCCGACAATGCCGATGACGCCATGGCACTTATGCAGCGTGCAAAGTTCATAGAGTGTATTGGCTCGTTCTGGAATTTCGTTGACCGACGACGCTGGAACACCGAGGACAAATACCGTACGACCATTACACGCGACCTGCAAGCAAGTGGGAAATACTACATTGCCCCTGAGTCGAAACTTTGGGTCATGCCGTTCCCTCTGCGCGTGATGCAGAACAATCCAACGTTTAAACAAAACTACTAACAAGATATGAAAGTTATCGTTATGTTTATGGTAGTCTGGACACTCTGCCCACTATGGGCAGGTGCCCAGATTTTGAAAGGCGACAAAAAGGCTATAGCCGAAGCCATCAACAAAGCCTACAGCTACAGCTACTTCTTCCCATTTGAGAATGAGGACACGCTACACCTTACCACCGAGCAGAAGCGGCAAACGCTCGACCAACGCTATGCGGAGGTGAAGGCAGAACTGGCAAAGATGCCCGAAGGCAGCGAAAAGGCATACTATGCCCACGTCAACGAGGATGCCTATCTCAACTTCCAAATGCGCCTATGCTACAAGGACACCGTAGCACGCAAGGCACTTATCAGCCGCATTGACCCCAACGACACAATTTCTCTCCTGAACTATCTGCCACAGCGGTTCATTGAGAGCAAGATGCAGGGCGACTACAGCAACGACTGGGGACACGACCTCACCAACTACGGACTTGAGTACATCAGCGTCATGCGCCGTTACATCACAAGCCCCAAGGTGAAACACGAGCTGCTCTCCAACTGCGCAAGGGAGGTGTTGAGCTACGGCAAAGGCTATGCCGACATCGACCGCTTCTGGCTGCCATTCGTGGAATATGCCGCCGACGACACTGTGGTGATTAAGAAATATCAGTTCAAGGTGGATGCCATAAAACGCACCAAGCCTGGCTCGTCCGCCATCGACTTCACCTTCGAGGACGCCGCTGGCAAACGTCACCGGTTGAGCGAGTTCCGTGGAAAGACACTCTATATCGACTGTTGGGCAACGTGGTGCGGACCGTGTTGCAAGGAGATTCCGTTCCTTGAGCGTCAGGTGGAGGCTCTGAAGGACAAGTCCAACAGCCTTGTGTTCATCAGCATCTCCCTCGACCGCAAGCGTCAGGCATGGCTCGACAAGTTGGCGAAGGACAAGCCCCAGTGGCTGCAGTTCATTGCCGACAAGGAGGGCGATGAAATCCTTTCCCGGCAATATGGCATCACGGGCATACCCCGTTTCATCATCATCCGTCCCGACTGGACAATAGGCGATGCCGATGCCTTCCGACCGAGCGACCCCGATTTTATTAAAAAGATATTGCAGTTATAAATCTTTCCAATGAAACCGAAAAGGTAGCATTTTGGTATGGTGGTGGCAATAAGTGATGATAAAAAACTACGTTTTTAAAAGGCTACGCCTTAAAAGTGCTTTGCGCTTAAAGAACCTTCCGGACGGTTTCTTTAAGCACGAAGTGCTTTTACTCTTTAACGAAGTTTTATCGCGCAGCGACTTTCATCGCAATGCGCTTGCCACGCACGACGTAATTGTTATCGCACTAACGATTGAAATGATCAAGGTGCCTACTGCCTTCAGCACCTGACTCCAGTTGAAATTAATTTTTGACATAATGATGTTTTTTTGTTAATGATTAATTTGGAGGGGATATATCCTCATTGCTCCCCCCTCCCCAGGGAGGGGGCGGGGGTGGGCCTCCTTTAATTCTTTAATCTCAAGCGCGCCAAAGCGCGCTTGACTCACGTTCCCATGTCGCCGTCGCCGTCGTCGGTGTTGTCAGTTCCACCGCCGTCAGGGTTCTCTGGTTCGCCACCGTCAGGTGAGGTCGCTGCTCCGCTGAGGTCCACGGTGGTCGCCTCGTTCTTCACGGCTGTAATCACTGCCGTCTGTGCCTTTCTGCTCGCCACGAGGTTGTACTCCACGTCATCGCCGATGTTGACGAGCTTCTCCGAGCAGTCCCATACCACGTTGATGCCGTCGATGTGGATTGCGGGGTTGAAGTCCTTCAGGTTCTCAGGCAGCGACTGCCAGCCCTTGTTGATGATGGTGACGTAGAACATGCCGATGGCACCGAGGTCTATCTTGTAGCCCTCCTTCAGCTTCTCCACCATGCACTTCACCGCCTTCTTCAGCGCACCCTCGACGATGTCCTCACTGTAGAGTGAGCCATGCGATGCGATGTGCTCGGCGAACTGTTCGATACTCATGAAGAGGTCGCTCTGTGCGTAGGCATACACTCGCTTTATGCCTTCGCTCTCCTTGCCCTTTACAAGGCGTTTGCTGATACTGTAGTTGATCATACTGTTTTTGTGGTCAGATGGACTTGTCCGTGTGCCACGAGGCGCACATCTATATATAAAGGGTTGGCTACCCTCCCATATAAATGTAGCCGTAACTGCCAGTGAGATGAGAGCAGGTCTCTCGGTGTCGGTGTGCAGGCACTGGCATCAAACCCTCTGCTGGGCCGCTGCAGTCGGAAACGCTGCGGTGGTGAGCGTTGCAGAGTGGTACGTATGACTGAGCTGAACTTTGCTTTTCCCTTCGGCCAGCGACCGTTGGTTCCCACCCTTTAACTTTCAGTACGGGCAAACTAATGCTTCAAGATATTCAGCTCTTTGGGTGCGCTGACGGCTGGGGGTGTGGGCGTCTCGCCCGCACCTCGCCTATGAGGTAATATTTCGGAATTATGCGGTTGATGGTGCGCAAGGTGCGGGCGAGACGCCCACACCCCCAGCCCTTGCCGCTAAATATTCAACTACATTTAGTGATGATAAAAAAATAACTTGGTACGCTTTGGAATTTTTATCTCTTATGGTAACACCTCATCTTTTTGGCTGTTTTGAATTCTTTCATCAGTCATGTAGCCCGCTACACTCCTTCTTCGAGAATCCAAAACATCTCAAAAATCTGAGGTAAATCGTACCAACTTATTTTTTTATCATCACTTAAAGGGTGGAAACCAACGGTCGCTGGCCGAAGGGAAAAGCAAAGTTCAGTTTCTAACCTGCATTATTCATACTGTTCCGTCACGAAAGTGCTAAATATCGTGCAAACGAGAGCAGAGCCAAGCTTGCTTGTGCTATGCCGAGTGCAGCCGATATTTGGGCCTTTCAGTTGGAACAAGTATGAATAATGCAGGTTAAATCTTGCAGGACAGTGACCTGTCACCTGTCCTTTGAAAACTCGCCAATGACATCCTGCGGCAGGAATATATTCTCGTTTTCACCGTCA
>JBJEAS010000082.1:0-2498 GCA_051869235.1 Prevotella sp. | reverse complement strand
GTTAAGGCAGTTTTCGCGCATAACAAGCTCTCGGATGCTGAGTCTTTGAGTACCTTCTATGTAGGGCCACTCAGGCAGATGTTTTCTGCAAAACTCCATAAGGCGCTCGTATGCTCGAAGAAGATTACAATGGATAATTTCCCTATCGTCATAAAGGCGTGAATAGTCTTCCCTGTACAAGGCATCAATTCTATAGAATGGTACTACGCTTGTAAGAGTGCGTTCTTTGCCAAACAACAAAGCGGCAGCCAAAGTATATCCCTCTTTGCCTGTCGATGGGTCTTTCAGTCTCATACCTGCCGACTCCAAAATTTCCTCGTTAGTCATTGTTGACCACAGATGGTTTTCTCTGTTCAGACGTACACGCTTGCGCACATCATCAAACAAATCTAATTCCAAGTCGTCCATAGTAAGATAAGGAAGTACACGATTCTCTGTGCATCCCGTTTGTTTTCGCAAAATGAGATCTGCAATCTGTTGCGCATTTTTCAAGGCAAAGTCTCCATCTTGATTCCTGTCATAGTAAACCCCTTTATGGCAGTGTGCCTGGCTGCTTTCGGGAACGTAGAAATAGATAATGTGCTTGCCATCAATCATCATTGGCTCAAAACACAAATAAAAAGTAGGATTCATTATTTGTGGATTGTTCATGTCTTTTGCTAAAGTGTCAAGTTCTTCTTGCACCTTATCTGGAGCAATTCCGATTATGGTTCCGTCATCATCTGCTCCAAGCACGACATGTCCTCCTCTTCTGTTTAGAAAAGCGCAAATCGTCTCATAGACAGAACGTGCCAATCCTGCCTGTGATTTCTTGTATTCTATCTCGGTTCCCTCACTATGCGAGATTATGTATTTAAGACCCTCTATTGTCATAGCTGCTTTATTTGCGGCAAAATTATTATTTTTCTTTCATATCTCCAAAGGAATCTCAGAAAATGTGCAAAAATAAATAGCGTAGTTATCTATTTGTATGACAATATCTACCTCCTCACCCACGAACGACCCTCGTTCCTCGAATAATACAGCCCCTTGCTGGTATTGGCAAGCAGTTCTGTCCCTGCATCTTGCAGATTGAGGAAGTCGCCATACGAACTATTCGTGCATCGTGGAGCAAACGAGCGTCCCTCGTTGGTGCTGACATATAGCCCCTTGCTGGTGCAAGCCAGTAATTCGCGACCATACACGAGCAAGTCCCTGAATGTGCCATACGAGCTGTTGCTGCACCGAATCACCCAGCTTCTTCCCCCGTTCTGCGAATATTCAACACTGTTCTTCTGTGTATTGATACGCACGAGTTCTCTTCCTAAGTTTACTATCTGTGGCATAAGCGGATAACTTTTTAACTATAGATTCTTTTTATTTCTTCCTTGCTGAAAGCCTTGAAGCGGTCTTGCCAATAGCGAGATTTCTCACCATCAAACTGCTGTCGGTCAATGACAGACTCTCGGTTAGGATGGAGAATGGCATTGTTGCCATCGCCCATGTGTTCCTGCCAAGTCAATTCGGCAAATGGTGAGTCTTGTTGCTGACCGATATGGTGCAACTCGTATGGGTCACCGTTACTGTCGCGTGGAGGCCATCCTTCGCCAATTAGGTCTGCGTTGTTATAGTCCTTCCACTTGTTCCAGTCGGCAAGCTTCTTCTTCAGCCATTCCTTTCGGCAGTTGAAAGCACGCCAATCAATATCCGACCTGACAAGAGCCGCCCTTCCGCCAATGCGACGCTCCACAAGCCCCGCCTTTATATAAATCTCCGCCTCCTCACGGGAGTTGATGAAGCGCACGATGGCATCAGACCATCCCGTGCGCTCCTTGATTTCTTGTTGGAAGTTTATCATGTTTCTCACTGAATATATTTCTCTAATTCAGTTGCTCTTTCGTCTGATATACCTAATGAAATTCGCAATCTATTGAGAATACGTCGAGACCTTTCTGGTATTAAACCATCTATGGCTTCTTCCTGCATAGCATCTAAATATTCTTTCTCATCTTCAGTTAATGAAGGTGTTTGCAATGAATTTTCGATTTCGTTAGCTCGTTCAGTACTAATCCCAAGTTTGTCTCTCATTCTATTTAAGAAACGGCGTTCTCTTTCGCTAATGGGTCCTTCCTCAAGACAAAAACGAACTTCTTCCGCATAGCTTTCTTCATCTTTTGTCCATTGTGATGTATGAGGAGATTTTTGCATTGGTTCCGTTTTGTTATCGTTATTATCTTTTTTGACAAGATACACTTTAGTTTCAGGTGTGAAACGCATTGGATAAATATTATCAAGTAAAAGTCCACAAATATCGCCTTTTGCTCCTTGGTCGAGTATTTTAAAAAACATAAATACTCCCTTAACCGATGTCTCATATTCAAAAGAATCATTTGACACCAAGACATTGTCACCAATATGAATATCTTGATTCAATTCACCCCACAGCATCCACTCCTTTGATGGAAGGGGCAATATTCCTGTTTTCGAATAAACAGGTTTTTCTCCGTCTGAAATTTTGT
>JBJEAS010000081.1:0-2536 GCA_051869235.1 Prevotella sp. | reverse complement strand
TCGGCGGTACCAAAACACCGATATATGCGGTACCAAATCACCGATATTATCAGCTCATGTGACTATGGACACAAGGAGTGTGCCGGTGGCGTAGCTGCATTATTGTCGTTCGTCACAACATAAAAATATTAAAAAAAACAAATATACAATGAATAGTAAAATCTCAACCATTCTGGCTGTCTTCGGTCTCTGCACAAGTTGTCAGGCAGACGACGGAATACGCCTTTTGTCACCCCAAGAGTATGAGAATGCCGTCAGATGCGACACTTCCGCGGTAATTCTTGATGTTCGCCAACCGTCCGAATACGCAGATGGACACATCAAAGGGGCGAAGTCTTGCTTGCGAAACCTGTTGTAAGAAGAATTGCTTGGAAAATCAGTTTGCGATATCCTGTCGTTGGCAAAGCTGAAATAGCCTAATACCTCGGCTGTTTCAGAGTCTTCAAGCACATCCTTCAGTTCAAGCGATGTGGCTAAGCAAAAATCATGTCCTTTACTTGTCGTATTTTCTTGCCTCCGCTGCAAGAGTTCCGTTCAAAGCCTTTGAATGTCCGTTCAAAGCTTTTGAATGTCCGTTCAAAGTCTTTGAACGCACGTTTATAGTACTGTGAACGGAGAACTTTCAGTTGCATAGATAATGATTTTTCCTTATATACGTAAATTTTCTCAAGGAATACAAAAACTTTTTTGTTTTTTTAATGTCACTAACGTCACTTTGGGGCTAATATTCTAATACTTAGTGTATTATATGAGTGACGTTTTAGTGACGTTAGTGATGTTTTTTGATTTTTTTAGGGGAATAATTTGGTAATATGGGCAATATTTCGTATCTTCTCAGAAAAATGAATAAATAATTAAATTAGACAAAATGGAGACATGCGAGATTGAGGGAATAGTGAAAAAGCGCACCAATTTGTGTGCCTGCTACCTTGTAAAACCCCTATAAACGTCATCGAAACGTCACTAACGTCACTAAAACGTCACTTCCTCAGCTATTGGTTATCAACAAGTTATAAGCAAAAGTGACGTTAGTGACGTTTTTTATGAGTTTAAAAAATACTGATGTGATGGGAATGTGTTGGTGCAGCATAGGTTGTAGACATTCAACGTTGACTATTACAGGAAAAGACAATATGTTTTTCAAGTAAAAGTTTGCGTAATAGTTAAAAGATTAGTATATTTGCAGCCTGTTTCGAGAGTAAATCTTTGAACGATGAATCTTGCACAAGGAGCATCAATATAAACAGGCAAAACTTGAATTAAAATAATGAACACATGAGGAAGATATTAACATTCGCCGCAGGACTAATCATGATGACTGCCTGCGCACAGAAAAGCCCAAAGGCTATCGCAAAGAGTGAACCTACCACCATCACGTGGATTGAGGACAAACCCGGACCTACCCTACAGCCACAAAAGCTGTATCCCGAAGTGCCCGATTCATTATGGAATGCGCTTAGACTTGAAAAGGGCGTGCCTTCAAGCATGAGTTGCCTGCTGCTTCAGACGGAAGGGAAGACAATACTGCTCGATGCAGGACTTGGTGCACCGTTCAGCCAGCTTCTTCCTAAACTGAAGGAGAAGGGAGTGTCACCCGAAGAACTACAGCTGATATACATCACTCATCTTCATCCCGACCACATAGGCGGTCTGCTGAAGGATGGAAAAGTAGTGTTCCCTAATGCGGAGGTTTATGTCAACCGTGTGGAAGCCGAGGCATGGCTCGCTATGGAGGGCGACAGAAGCAAGTTGGCAAAGAGCGTGATCGAAGCCCATAAGGCACATCTTCACCTGTTCGAGGCAGGCGACACGCTCGAAGGTGGCGTGAAGAGCATCGCTGCATACGGTCACGCCCCCGGACACACTGTATTCCAAAAGGACAGTATCCTCGTAATTGCCGACCTCATCCATGGTGCAGCCCTCCAGTTGGAGCATCCCGAATATTGCCCCACATACGACATGGACGCAGAATCTGCACGCGAATCACGACTCCGCATATTGAAGTATGCCCGCGAGAACAATCTCACTATGTATGGCATGCACCTGCCGAGTCCTGGGTATATTAAATAACTGAACTTTCCCACCCTTTAAATGTAGTTGAATATTTAGCGGCAAGGGCTGGGGGTGTGGGCGTCTCGCCCGCACCTTGCGCACCATCAACCGCATAATTCCGAAATATTACCTCGTAGGCGAGGTGCGGGCGAGACGCCCACACCCCCAGTAGCCAGCGCAGCCAAAGAGCTGAATATCTTGAAGCATTAGTTTGCCCGTACTGAAAGTTAAAGGGTGGGAAAGTTCAGTTAAATAATGTTCACATAATAATTTATGAATAAGATATTATTTCTACATGGTTTCTTTGCCACAGGCAGTGCTCCTATGGCAACAGCATTGAAGGAGGCTTGCCTTGGGGAAGCCATTGTGCTAACTCCCGACCTGCCTCTCCATCCCAAAGAGGCATTGAGTTACATCCTTTCGCTCATCGACAAGGAGAAGCCCGACCTGCTCATCGGCAACAGTTGCGGGGCTTTCCTCGCAC
>JBJEAS010000080.1:0-11794 GCA_051869235.1 Prevotella sp. | reverse complement strand
GTGCGGGCGAGACGCCCACACCCCCAGCCCTTGCCGCTAAATATTCAACTACATTCAAAGGGTGGGAAAGTTCAGTTAATAAGTCTTTTTTCCGCATCTATCATGCGATTAAAGTTGAAACCTTCTATGGTGCTGTCCATCAGCTTCACTATCTCGTCGTTCATCAGATTGCCGATGCTGCCCTCGTGGGTGTGGTGGATGTCCTTGTTGGGAGTGAAGTTGCCTGCCTCAATGTCGAGGCCCACTTTCTTGTAAGCGTCGCGGAATGGCATTCCTGCGGCTGCAAGGCGGTTGACTTCCTCTACGGAGAACATCGGGTCGTACATCGGATTGTCGAGAATGTGCTCGTTCACCTCTATCTTGTTGATGATGTAAGATGCCATCTGCAGGCAGTCCTTCAGCTCGCCGAAAGCAGGCAGGAACACTTCCTTTATGATCTGCAGGTCGCGGAAGTAGCCTACGGGCAAATTGTTCATAATCAGTGTTATCTGCTGTGGAAGGCTCTGCAGCTTGTTCGACTTTGCCCTTATCAGCTCAAACACGTCGGGGTTCTTCTTGTGTGGCATTATCGACGAGCCTGTGGTACACTCCTTGGGCAGCTTGACGAACGAGAAGTTCTGGCTGTTGAACATGCAGGCGTCGAAAGCCATCTTTGCCAATGTTCCGGCTATAGTAGCAATGGCGAAACCGACGTTGCGCTCCATCTTGCCGCGTCCCATTTGTGCATATACTACGTTGTAGTCCATTGAGTCGAATCCCAACAGTTCTGTCGTCATTGTGCGGTTCAGCGGGAACGACGAGCCGTAGCCGGCAGCCGAGCCAAGAGGATTGCGGTTGGTCATGCGGTAGGCTGCCTGCAGAAACAGCATGTCGTCGGTAAGGCTCTCGGCGTATGCCCCAAACCAAAGTCCGAACGAGCTTGGCATTGCTACCTGAAGGTGAGTATAGCCTGGCATCAACACCTCTTTATATTGGTTGCTCTTCTGTATCAGCTCGTCGAACAGAATCTTCACTTCGTCGGCGATGTCCTTCAGTTCATGGCGAGTGAACAGCTTCAAGTCCACAAGTACCTGGTCGTTGCGTGAGCGTCCGCTGTGTATCTTCTTTCCAAGGTCGCCCAGTTTCTCGGTCAGCATCATCTCCACTTGCGAGTGTACGTCTTCGACACCATCTTCTATTACGAACTCGCCGTTGTCTGCCAGCTTGTAGATGTTCTTCAGCTCTGCAAGCAAAGGCTTCAGTTCGTCGGCTTTCAGCAGTCCAATGCTTTCCAGCATGGTGATGTGCGCCATTGAGCCGAGCACGTCGTATTTTGCAAGGTAGAGGTCCATCTCACGGTCTCGTCCAACCGTAAACCTTTCTATCTCCTTGTTTATTTCAAAGTTCTTTTCCCAGAGTTTCATTGTTATAAATATTATATAGAGTTAAGGAGTTAAAGGAGTTTCATTCTTCACTCTTCACTAAATAAAGTTATACGGCAACATGCAGAGCATGTCGGCAAACTGGTCGATGCCCTTTTCCAGTTTCGAGCCAACCATCATCTTTATCATCGGGTTGAGGTCAGCCTTCAACGTCACTCGCATTTTCGATGTCGTGGCGGTGACAGGCAGTACCTGAATCCACAGGTTAGCCTCTATCGGCGACTTCTCGGTTTGGAATTTTACACATTTGTCCTGTTCTCGCTCTACTATCGCCAATGCTATTTCCCCCACCATTGGAGCGGGGAAGGAGATGCGGTCGGAAGTCAAGTTCATGTCTTTCAGCTTCTCCAGCTGTGCAGGGTCTTGTCCAGCCTCGCGCAGCTTCTCTTTCAGCATCTCGTTGTTCTGCGCCAGTTCAATCATTGGGCGCAGCCTTTCCATGTCGCTAAGCACAGCGTAAACGCGCTCCACCGGTGCGTTAACCTGCTTTACACTACTTTCGTATTTTGCCATTAATCAAGTATTGGGATTTAGGAGTTAAGTAGTCAAGGAGTTGAAGGAGTTAAGACATTAGTCAAGAGCCGAGTCTCAGCGCAAAAACATTTGTCTTAACTCCTTCAACTCCTTAACTTCTTAACTCCTTTTAATTAATAATTACTCCTGCTTCCACGTACTTGGCGACTTACGCCATTCTGCCAACACGGCGAGGTCTTCTTCCTTAATGTAGCCTGTCTTTGCAGCTATTGCCGTGGTATGCTCGTAGTCGGAGAGAGTCACCAGACGGACGTTGGCTTCCTTGAACGCCTCCTCTGCCACAGGGAATCCATAGGTGTAGGAAGCCACCATTCCAACCACTTCGAAACCAGCCTTGCGCAGAGCGTCGACAGCCTTCAGCGACGAGCCTCCGGTAGAGATAAGGTCTTCTACCACTACCACCTTCGCCCCCTCTGGAATGGTTCCTTCTATCTGGTTGCCCATGCCGTGGTCTTTTGGCTTCGGACGCACATAGCAGTAAGGCATCAGCAGCTCGTCGGCAACGAGTGCTCCCTGTGCTATTGCACCAGTCGCCACACCTGCCACCGCATTTGCCTCTGGGAACTCTTCGTGTATGAGGTGTACCAGTTCCTGTTTTACGAACGAGCGCAATTCAGGATAAGCGAGTGTCTTGCGGTTGTCGGTGTATATTGGTGATTTCCAACCCGATGCCCAAGTGAAAGGGTCGTTTGGCTGAAGCTTTATCGCCTTGACGTCAAGGAGCTTCTTTGCGAATAATTGCTTTATTGATTCCATAATTATATTGTTTTTGTTTCTTCCGTCTGCAAAAGTAATAAGAAAAAATGAAACCTCCAAAAAACTTTCATAAAAAATACTCTCCTCTCTCCTCACTCCTCTCTCCTCACTCCTCTCTCCTCACTCCCCTTATCATCCTTTCTCTCCCATACTGGTCTTTTCGTATTTCCACATCAGTGAATCCTTCAGCCTCTAACATCTGCTCCATGTCTCGAACGAATCTCGAATTCATCTCGAAGAAAAGCCGTCCGCCTTTTCGCAATGCTTTTGACGCATATTTGGCTATGGCACGGTAGAATTTCAGAGGGTCGTCGTCAGGGACGAAGAGGGCAATGTGCGGCTCGTGTTCGAGCACATTGGCTTCCATTTCCTCTTTCTCCTGTTCGCAGATGTATGGCGGGTTGCTGACGATAATGTCCCACCGAGCCACGTCCTTTGGTGCGTTCAGAATGTCTTGCTTCTCTACGCACACTTCCGCACTCAGTAGTTGGGCATTCTCCGAAGCCGTCAGCAGGGCTTCGTCGGCAATGTCCCATGCTGTGGCGCACAACTTTGCGTCCAATGCCAGTGTGATGGCAATGCACCCGCTGCCGGTGCCGATGTCGAGAACCTCGCTTCCTTCCTTTGCCTCTTCGGCTATCCATTGGCACAGCTCCGCCGTCTCAGGCCTTGGTATCAGCACGCCTTTCCTGACCTTGAAATATCTGTCGGCAAAAAGAGCCTTGCCCACGACATACTGCACAGGCTCGCCTCCAGTCAACCTCCTGACGTCGTCTGATGCGCCTTCGATTTCCCGCCCGCCATAAATGTCGGAAGGGGTGAAGCCATGGCGGTCTTCAAAATACACACGCGCCACGGCTCGCGCCTCACGCTCGTCGTAAATGCGTTCCCCAGTTTGGTCAACAGCTTCCGTCAGCAGCCTGCAAAGTTCCTTGTAAGTCATTTCTTTTTGTTTTATAAGTGCAAAATTACAACTTTTCTTTCTCTTTTTCGCATTTTTATAGTATTTTTGCACCAAAATAAGCATATTAATGGAAAAATGTCATCAAAGTAAAAAGGCAAAAAGGTCGGCAATAATAGTGCCGGAAGACTGCCACGAGGTTCTGCTTCATGCCTGTTGCGCCCCATGCTCTTCGGCAATAGTGGAATGGTTGTTGAACAACGACATCCGTCCCACGATATATTATTATAACCCGAACATCTTCCCACGCGAAGAGTACGAGACTCGCAAGCTCGAGAGCATGCGTCATGCTGAGAGTCTCGGCATACGATGGATAGACGCCGACTACGACCATGACAGTTGGCTTAGTGCCGTCAGCGGATTGGAGCAAGAGCCTGAACGTGGCAGCCGTTGTCAGCTTTGCTTCCGTCTTCGTCTTATGCAGACTGCCCGAGAGGCACAGTGTCTTGGCATAAAATATTTCGCCACCACGCTTGCCTCGTCACGTTGGAAGAGCCTTGAGCAGATTTCCCTTGCCGGCGAAGCCGCCGCACAAGCCGTCTCCACCTCCGATGCTCCCGTCGTCTTTTGGGCGCAAAACTGGCGAAAGGGTGGACTTCAAGACCGCCGCAACCAGCTCCTTCGCGAATACGGTTTCTACAACCAACTCTATTGCGGGTGCGAGTTCTCGATGCGAAGCCAAAAGGAGTAACAAGAACAATTCATTATGCTTTCCCTCCCAATAATATATTTGGTTGTTCTGCGGCAAGGGCTGGGGGTGTGGGCGTCCCGCCCGCACCTTGCGCACAATCCAGCATAAATGCTTCATGGTTATATTACCTCGCAGGCGAGGTGCGGGCGGGACGCCCACCCCCCCCCAGTTCTACGCATCTAATGGCAGATTATCTTTCAATTCCGCCATTTGAAAGGGTGGGATAGTTCAGTAATTCACTTACGAGATAAAAGAACTCATTAACAATGGAAATAAAAGCAGACGAAATAATAACGACCATGATGTCGATGGGCGACGAGCGTCAAAGGGAAATCCTGATGCGCTTTTTCAAGACGGGCAAAGGGGAATATGGCGAAGGCGACAACTTCCTTGGCATCAAAGTTCCCGACACACGCATCGTGGTAAAGGAAGCACGACTCAGTGTGCCATTCGGCGATATAGAGAAACTGTTGATGTCGGAATGGCACGAGGTAAGGCTCTGTGGATTCCTCCTGCTCGTAGAGGAAATGAAGGCTGCACTGCCCAAAGCGCGACAGGCGGCAACGGCTAATGCCCAACGCCGCGAGGAGATAGCGCAATTCTATCTGCATCATGCGCGCATGGCAAACAACTGGGACCTCGTAGACATGTCGTGTCCAAAGATTCTCGGCAAATGGCTGCTCTATCCCCAAGCCGATGGCACGATGCCCGACCGCAACGTCCTCTACCGTCTTGCCGCAAGCGACAATTTGTGGGAACAACGCATAGCAATTGTAACATGCTGGATGCTGATTCGTGCCGACCAGTTTGACGACACGTTGCGTCTCGCCACCCTTCTTCTCAACCATCCGCACGACTTGATGCACAAGGCTGTAGGATGGATGCTGAGAGAGGTTGGCAAGCGAGACATGGCTACACTTGAAGACTTCCTCTCAGAACATCTCCATCAGATGCACCGCACGACGCTGCGCTATGCAATAGAAAAAATGAGCGAGGGGAAACGCAAGCATTACTTGGCTTCCCCTCGTCCTTATCATCTTCTATTATCACTTAACTAAGGAATTTGTCAACATCAGCAGCTGCCTTCCTGCCACTTGCCATGGCACGGACAACAAGTGAGGCACCGTTGGCGGCATCGCCGGCTACAAACACGTTGTCGGCAAACTTTGGCTGCTCGGGCTTGAGGAAGCCCATGGCAAGTAGGACGAGTTCGCATTTGATTATTTCCGGCTTGCCCTTTTCTACCATCAGCGGACGACCGCCTTCTGGATTTGGCTTCCAGTCGATTTCCTGCACCCTGACGCCTGTCAGCTTGCCGTCTTTGCCAAGGAACTCAAGCGAGTTGATGTTCCAGCGGCGTGTGCATCCTTCCTCGTGGCTCGATGTAGTCTTCAGCGTGCGTGGATATTCCGGCCAAGGGTTCTTGGGGTCGCATGGTCCTTCCACGGGGCGAGGCATGATTTCTATCTGTGTCACACTCTTGCATCCTTGACGGTGAGCCGTGCCGATGCAGTCGGAACCCGTGTCGCCACCTCCAATCACCAACACGTCCTTGCCCTTGGCGTTGACGAGGTCTTCCTTCTTGAATTCCATTCCTGCCAGTACGCGGTTCTGCTGCGACAGCATCTCCAAGGCGAAGTGAACGCCCTTGAGTTCGCGTCCAGGAATCTTTAGGTCGCGAGCCGTCGGCGTGCCGGTGCTGACGACGTAGGCGTCGAAGCCTTCGGGCAGCTTGGTCACGTCGATGTCCTGGTTGTAGCGGAACTCAATGCCTTCCTTCTCCAGAACGTCAATACGGCGGTCGATGATTGCCTTGTTGAGCTTGAAGTTTGGAATGCCGTAGCGCAGCAGTCCTCCCGCAGCCTCGTTCTTCTCAAACACCGTCACCGTGTAGCCCTTGAGGTTCAGCTGGTTGGCGGCGACGAGACCTGCAGGTCCTGCTCCGATGACAGCCACCTTCTTGCCGTTGCGCTCTGGCTGTTCAATGCGTACGAAGTTCTCCTGGAACGCCATCTCGGTGATGGCAGCCTCGTCCTCGCGGTTGGTGGTTGGCTCGTGGATGGTGAGGTTCAGCACGCAAGCCTTCTCGCAGAGTGCAGGGCAGATGCGGCCTGTGAACTCGGGGAAGTCGTTGGTGGAGTTGAGCAGGCGATAAGCCAGCTCATAGTCGCCTTTGTAGAGTGCGTCGTTCCACTCTGGTGGCTTGTTGCCCAATGGGCAAGCCCAGTGGCAGAATGGCACGCCGCAGTCCATGCAGCGGCTTGCCTGAGTGCGGCGGTCCTTGCTGTTCAGTGTTTGCTCGACTTCTCCGAAGTCGTGGATTCTATCGTGTACTGGCCTGTATCCTGCCTCTTGGCGCGGAGTGGTCAAAAATGCTTTCGGATTTCCCATAAGTCAAAATTTTATAAAATGCCTCACCCCCGACCCCTCTCCAAGAGAGAGGGGAGATGATATGTTTTCTTGATAAGAGTTTGGCATGTTCGTCATTAAATATACTAAATATTATTCTATATCCTTCCCCTCCAGACTTTCAAGGTAATTACCTCCCCTCTCTCTTGGAGAGGGGGCGGGGGTGAGGCTTTTTTAATAGTCACGTTGCATGTCGGCTATCTTCTGCTGTAGCTTCTTCACCTGCTCTTCCTGCAGCACGCGCTTATACTCGATAGGAACAACCTGTATGAAGTCCTCAACGTAGCGGTTCCAGTCGTCGAGCATGGTGCGGGCGAGTTTAGAACCCGTGTAGAGATAGTGCTGGCGAATCAGCTCGTGCAGTTCCTTGCGGTAGTTGCTGTCCTCCACGAGGTTGATTTCCACCATGTCCATATTGCAGAAATAGTCGAAGTTGTGGTTCTTGTCCCAGACGTAGGCAACACCGCCCGACATTCCGGCAGCGAAGTTGCGTCCTGTCTCGCCGAGAACTACCACACGACCGCCCGTCATGTATTCGCAGCAGTGGTCGCCTGCACCCTCTATAACGGCAATGGCACCAGAGTTGCGCACTCCAAAGCGTTCACCCACCTTACCGTTGATGTAGAGTTCGCCGCTTGTAGCTCCGTAGAGTCCAGTGTTGCCGGCAATGATGTTGTCCTCGGCAGAGAAGTTGCTTCGTGTAGGAGGCAGAATGGCTATGCGTCCGCCGCTCAAACCCTTTCCGAAGTAGTCGTTGGTCTCGCCTTCGAGCTTGAAGTTCACTCCCTTTACGAGGAATGCTCCGAAGCTCTGGCCCGCCGAACCCTTGAACTTGATGTTGATGGTGTTGTCGGGCAGTGCCTCCTCGCCGTATTTCTCGGCAATCATTCCGCTGAGCATGGTGCCCACGGCGCGGTCGGTGTTCTTTATCGCGTAGTCGAGGTTGACCTCGTCCTTCTCGTTTATCGCCTTCTGTGAGGCACGTATTATCTGCTGGTCAAGTACGTTGTCGAGGTCGTACTTCTGACTTATGGTGTGGTAGAGTGAACAGCCGTTCTCCTCTTTGTTGAGCAGACGTGTAAAGTCGAGGGTCGCTGTCTTCTTGTCTGTGGCCTCCTTCTTTACGAGCAGTTCGGTGTGGCCTACGATGTCCTCCAGTTTCTTGAATCCCATCTCGGCGAGGTATTCGCGTACCTCCTGTGCAAGGAAGAGGAAATAGTTGACAAGATAGTCTGACTTGCCTATGAAGTGCTTGCGCAGTTCAGGGTCTTGCGACGTTACGCCGAGCGGACAAGTGTTGAGGTTGCACTTGCGCATCATCACACAACCGAGTACGATGAGCGCAGCCGTACCGAAACCGAACTCCTCGGCACCGAGAAGTGCCATAAGCACGATGTCGCGACCTGTCTTCAGCTGACCGTCCACCTGAACCCTTACGTGTCCGCGAAGTCCGTTCTTTACGAGAGTCTGCTGAGTCTCGGAAAGTCCAATCTCTGGCGAGATGCCGGCAAAGCGCATGCTCGATGCAGGGCTGGCACCTGTACCGCCCTCTGCACCGGAGATGACGATGAGGTCTGCCTTTGCCTTTGCCACACCGGCGGCGATTGTTCCTACACCGCTCTCGGCAACGAGCTTAACGCTGACGGCAGCCTTCGGGTTGACGTTCTTGAGGTCGAAGATGAGCTGTGCGAGGTCCTCGATGGAGTAGATGTCGTGGTGAGGTGGAGGCGAGATGAGCGAGATGCCTGGTATGGAGTGGCGGGTCTTGGCGATGATCTCGTTCACCTTAAATCCTGGCAGCTGACCGCCTTCTCCCGGCTTGGCTCCCTGAGCCACCTTTATCTGTATCTCCTCGGCATTGACAAGATATTCCGTTGTCACGCCGAAGCGTCCTGATGCTATCTGCTTTGTCTTCGACGAGAGCGACACTCCGTCTACCGTGGCATGGAAACGTGCGTTGTCCTCGCCACCCTCGCCGGTGTTTGAGCGACCGCCTATCTTGTTCATCGCCAAGCATATTGCCTCGTGTGCCTCAATGGAAAGTGCACCGAAACTCATGGCTCCAACCACGAAGTGCTTAACGATGTTCTCTACAGGCTCAACCTGGTCAACAGGAATAGGATTGCGCTTGAAGTCGAGGAAGTCGCGAATGAATATTGGCGAGTCTTTCTCGTTGACGAGCTTTGAATACTGCTTGAACTTCTCGTAGTTGCCTGTGCGTGTGGCGAGTTGCAGTGTGGCGATGGTCTCTGGATTCCAGGCGTGCTTGATGCCGTCCTTGCGGTAGTGGAACTGTCCGAGGTTGGGCAGGAAGTCGTCCTGGGTGTTCTTTGAGAAGGCCTCGTCGTGCAGACGAATGGCATCCTTGGCTATTGTTGCCAGTCCGATGCCGCCTATTGTCGAAATGTTTGTGCCGAAGTAGTTCTTCAGAAGGCTCTCCGAGAGACCGATGCTTTCGAAAATCTTCGCACCGCGATAGGAGCGTATGGTTGAGATTCCCATCTTTGCCATGATCTTGAACAAGCCTTTCTTTACTGCCTTGATGTAGTTTGCCTCGGCTGTTGCATAGTCTTCCTGTATCTTGTGGCGTTTTACAAGGTCGTCGAGAATGGCGAATGTCATGTATGGGCAGAGTGCCGAGGCTCCGTAGCCGAGGAGCAGAGCCGCATGCATCGTCTCGCGTATTTCTCCACTCTCTACGATGAGTGCCGTCTGTACACGCTTGCCCACTGAGATGAGGTAGTGGTGGACAGCCGAAACGGCAAGCAGCGAAGGTATGGCGGCGTGCTTCTCGTCGACGTCGCGGTCGCTGAGGATTATGTAGTTGTAGCCGTCGTCGACGCTGTGTTCGGCATCCTTGCAGAGCTTGTCGAGCGCATCGCGAAGACCTTCCTCGCCCTTTGCACACTCGAAGAGTATCGGCAGCTTCACGGTGTTGAATCCCTTGTAGCGTATGTTGCAGAGAATGTCGAGCTGTGTGTTGTTCAGAATGGGGTGGGGCAGACGCACCATCTTGCAGTTGGTCTCGTCGGGCGAAAGAATGCCTGTGCCCACACGACCGATGTATTCCGTAAGCGACATCACCAGTTCCTCGCGGATGGAGTCGATGGCGGGGTTGGTGACCTGTGCAAACTGCTGGCGGAAGTAGTTGAAGAAAATCTGTGGCTTGTCGCTAAGCACTGCCAGTGGCGTGTCGTTGCCCATGGCAGCTGTAGGCTCCTGGCCCTTCGTTGCCATTGGGGCTATTGTTCCGTCGACATCCTCTTCGCCGTAGCCGAACATTATCTCCTTGCGCACAAGGTCGGGAACGGCATTCTCCACCTTGCGCCCGCTCTTCAGCTTCTCAAGCTGTATGCGGTTTGTGGAGAGCCACTGGCGATAAGGGTGTGCGGCGGCAAGGCGTTCCTTTATCTCGCCGTCGTAGTATATCTTTCCCTCCTGAGTGTCGATGAGCAGAATCTTTCCTGGCTGCAGGCGACCCTTCTCGGCAATCTCCGTAGGGTCGAAGTCCATCACGCCCACTTCACTCGCCACCACCATCATGTCGTTCTTCGTAATGGTGTAGCGTGCGGGGCGCAGACCGTTGCGGTCGAGCATACCGCCCGCATAGCGACCGTCGCTGAACAGCAGTGCGGCAGGTCCGTCCCATGGCTCCATAAGGATTGAGTGGTACTCGTAGAACGCCTTGAGGTCTTCCGAAATGGGGTTCTTGTCGTTGAAGCTTTCAGGCACCATGACGCTCATGGCGTGTGGCAATGAGAGACCGCTCATCACGAAGAACTCGAACACGTTGTCGAGTGATGCAGAGTCGGACATTCCAGGCTGCACGATAGGCGAAATCTGCTTTATGTCGCCCAGTGCCTGCGAGTTGAGCACACTTTCGCGTGCCTGCATCCAACCGCGGTTTCCCCTGATGGTGTTTATCTCGCCGTTGTGCGCCAGCAGACGGAACGGCTGCGCGAGGCTCCATGTAGGGAAGGTGTTTGTCGAGAAGCGGCTGTGGACGAGAGCCAAGCCACTGGTGAAGTAGTTGTTTGTAAGGTCGGGATAGTATTGGCGCACCTGAAGGCTCGTCAACATTCCCTTGTAGACGATGTTCTTTGAAGAGAGCGAGCAGATGTAGAAGTCCTTGTTCTTCACTCGCTTCTCTATTTTCTTTCTAATAATATATAATGTGCGTTCGAACACCGGCACCTTGTCGTCGGTCACGCCCGTTACGAACAGCTGCTTGATGGCAGGTTCAGTAGAATGTGCCGACTCGCCGAGGCAGTCGGGATTGGTGGGAACGTTGCGAAGATGCATCAGCGAGAGTCCTTCGCGCTCTATCTCTTCAATCATTATCGAAAGAATTTCGCTCTGTTCCTTTTCGTCTTTTGGTAAAAATACAAGTCCAGTACCGTATTTTCCCTTCTCGGGTACCGGAATTCCTTGCAGAAGAATGAATTCATGAGGTATCTGAAGCATGATACCTGCACCGTCGCCGGTACGTCCGTCAGCACCTTCTGCGCCACGATGACGCATGTTTTCCAGCACTTTCAAGGCATTGTCGACCAGCTCGTGGCTTTTGTTACCGTGGATATTCACCACCATGCCTACGCCGCACGCATCGTGCTCATAGGCGGCATTATACAATCCATTTGCCATATTTTAGTTGCATTAAGTTTATAAATCTCTTTCTTTGCTTACATTTTGCGTGCAAAATTACATAATTTCTTTCAAAGTGACATTATGATACGATGCATTTAATTCAACGTTTTTTAAGTTTTTGTCATTCTGAAACAAATCTGCCGATTCTTCTTTCATTCTGCAATACAAACCCTTCTTATTAGACTAAATTGTAACTTTGCATAGAATTATATAAATAAAAAGTTCCCGTATGGCTGTATTCTTTCGCATTTTTTTTAGGACATTTATCATTACTTTTTCCCAGTTTCCCAGTTTCCCAGTTTTATTTTAGATGACATAATATGTGTGTTTTTGCCATTATTTATATTATATATATATATATAATATAAATAATAA
>JBJEAS010000079.1:0-11806 GCA_051869235.1 Prevotella sp. | reverse complement strand
TTATTCAGATTAGATTCTGGACTAATTGTACAACAAAAAAATGTTGTTTTTAATATTTCAAAAAAGTCAGATTTTACAGTAACTAAAGGAATTCTTAATATTGGTCATAAAAGGATTAAAGGGTCAAAAATAGAGAGTAGAATTCTAGTAGAAAAAGGAGCTAAACTTAGTTGTGAGGGGAACTTCCTGATGTTTTATGGTGCAGATGTTGAAGTCTTTAAAGGAGGTCATCTTCGCCTTAAGGGTAATTCTGGTTTTAATATAAATTGCACAATAATATGTTCAAATAGTATAATTATTGGTGAATATGTAGCAATAGGTCGCAATGTTACAATAAGAGACAATAATGGAGGACATTATATCTCACGTCAAGGATATAAAGATTCTCGACCTGTTATCATAGAAGATCACGCATGGTTATGTGAAGGATGTACCATAATGCCAGGAGTTAGAATTGGAACTGGTGCAATTGTTGGAGCTGGCTCAATAGTATATACTAATGTTCCACCTTTTACAATGGTATCAGGCAATCCTGCTAAGATAGTAGATAAAGATATATATTGGAAAGCTTAATTAAATTAATTAAAAAATGGATGAATTTATAAAAAAAATGGAATCGTTATTTCCAAACACTCCAGTTGAGGAAATAAGTGCTGATGCAGAGTATAAATACTTTGATGATTGGTCATCAATGGCATCCTTGCAACTTATTGCAATGGTTGAAGATGATTATGGCATAATTATTAGTAGTGAAGAAATAAGAAATGCAGATACAATAGAAGAACTTTATTATCTCATAACGAAATAAAAAAATATTATGACTAATTTAGAAAAATACAACAACGTTTTTTGCGAGACTCTACAGGTTTCTGGTGAGCAGTTAGAAAATCTTAAATATCAGAGTGTAGAACTATGGGATTCTGTAGGTCACATGACTCTCGTAGCTGCCATTGAGGATGCTTTTGACATCATGCTTGATACAGACGACATCATTGACCTCTCTTCTTATGAGAAGGGTAAGGAGATCCTGAAGAAATACGACATTGAGTTCTAATGCTTACAGGTAAGAATGCAATTATCACAGGTGCACGTAGCGGGATAGGTCTCGCTACTGTGCAACTGTTTGCTCAGCAAGGTGCTAATTGTTGGGTAGTGGTTCATCGTCAAGACTCAAACTTTCTTGAGCTAATTAAAAAGTTACAGCAGGAGCATAACGTATGGATAAAGCCTGTAAATATTGATTTGAGTGACTCTGAGTCTATTAAGTCAGGTATTAAAGGAATAATCAAAGAAAAACTGCCTATTGATATTTTAGTAAATGCTGCAGGAATTGTAAGTCCTAACCGTCTCTTTTCTATGACCAGCATGAACGATATCCGTAGGGTGATGGATGTGAACTTCTTCAGTATATTAGAAACGACTCAACTTGTTCTCAGAGTGATGCAACGTCAAAGGAAAGGCAGCATCATAAATATAGCAAGTATCGCAGCTGATTGTGAAGATACATCTCAATTGGAGTATGCAACCAGTAAAGCCGCACTTGTTTGTGCAACGAAGAAGCTGGCACGTGAGCTGGCCTCTCAAGGTATTAGAGTAAATGCCGTATCCCCAGGACTTACTGCTACCAAGATGGTTAGCGAAATCGAAGATGATGCTATGGCGAAGATAAATTCAGGTCTTTCAGCTAAACGTTTGGGTTCACCTGATGAGATCGCTAACGTGATAGCATTCCTTGCAAGCGACAAGAGCAGCTTTATCAATGGAGAAAACATCAAGGTTGATGGAGGAGGTTTTGATTTGCGACTAATGGTTACAAATAAATAACAACATATGGAATTAAAAGATTTGTCTAAGTCACTTAGATTGTCTGCTTTACAAATGGCTTTCAATTCAGGCAAGAATGGATCTCATTTAGGTGCCGGACTTTCGTCTGTTGAGATATTTGCCGCCTTATATGGTAAGGTACTTCACTATGACATCAATAACCGAGAAGATGAGAATCGTGACCGATTAATAATCAGTAAGGGGCATTGTGTTCTCTCTTATTACTCTGCATTACGATGGGCAGGTTATCTGACGGACGATGATATTAATAGTTTCGAGGTTAATGGTTCCCACTTCCATGGTCATGCTATGAGAAGCCTCCAGAAAGGAATAGAATTCTCAGGTGGTAGTCTTAGCTTGGGTATGAGCTTTGCAGGTGGAGTTGCTCTTGCCTGCAAAAAGAAGGAGTTGAAATCACGAGTTTATACTCTTGTTGGTGATGGTGAGTGCGATGAGGGTCTTGTCTGGGAGTCTGCAATGTCTGCAGCAAACTATGGTCTCAATAATTTCTATGTGATAGTTGACCGCAATAAACTTCAGTATGACGGTCCTACGACAGATGTCATGAATCAAATAGACTTGGGCGCAAAGTTTGAGGCATTTGGTTTTGAGGTTAGGATAGTTGACGGACATAATCCTGACGCGTTGGCTGAAGCACTCGACAAAGCAAGCAATAAGCCTGTTTGTATAATAGCAGATACAATCAAGGGCAAGGGTGTAAGTTTTATGGAAGGTCAGAAAGAATGGCATCACCATACACTTACGAAGGAACAGTATAAACAAGCAAGAGAGGAGGTAGAAAATGTTTGAGATAACACGTTTGTCGGCTCGTACATGTAGTATGTTGGGGCAAAGAGGTTCGATTTTCGGACAGGCTGTTTTGGATGCTGCTAAGGAAGATGAAAAATTTGTATTGTTGACTGCCGACCTTGCGACTCTTTCTGGTATGGATCGCTATTGTAAGACATATCCTAATCAGTTTGTCAATGTAGGCATTGCAGAACAGAATATGGTAGGCATAGCTGCAGGTATGGCTGCTGAAGGATTTCATCCTGTAGTGACTACCTATGCAACATTCATAACGATGAGAAGTTGCGAGCAGATACGCCACTATCTGGGTTATATGAATCAAAAAGTAATTGTAGTTGGATCTGGTGCAGGTTTGAGCCAAGGATTTGCTGGTAATACACACTACACAATTGAGGATATCTCCATGATGCGTGCGATACCTAATATAAAGATTCTATCTCCCGCTGATGCTGCTTCTGCAATTAAATTGTTTGAATCTGCCCGTGCGTCGGAAGCATCAGTTTATATCCGTCTTACTGGCAATCTTAATTGTCCAATGGCTTATACAGCTGAGACCCAATTCGAGATTGGCAAGAGTAACCGTCTGGCAGAAGGTAAAGATGTCACAATTTTTGCATGTGGTACAATGGTTGCAACAGCATTGAAGGTCGCAAAGTCATTAGCTGAGAATGGTATTGAAGCATCAGTAGTAGATATGTATTCTATTAAACCACTTGACAAAGAGGCTATTCTTGCTTCAAAAAATGCACGTTTGATTGTTTCTCTTGAGGAACATAGTAAGATGGGAGGACTTGGAGCTGCCATTGCAGAAGTAGTAGCAGAAGAAACGGGATTCCCTCGTCTCTTGCGATTGGGAATAGCCGATGTATTCGACCTTGCCTGCGATTATGATGGTTTGCTTGCGCAGAATCGCCTTACAGCACCTCTGATTACCGAAGACATCTTAAAAGTACTTTAATTTTGCCACAATGTTTGATTTACTTCAATATAAAGATAATATAGCTGTCATAAGTGACCGTGGCGAGTCTTTGACCTACGAGCAACTTTCGGAAGAGGTGGAGCGAATTGCTGCCATCTTCTCTCGAAAAGGGTTGGTGTTCACGCTTTGCGAGAACCTTCTCGGCTCGTTTGTGGGTTATGTGGCTTGCATGAATAAGAAAATACCACAGGTGCTGCTTGATGGAAGCAAGGACTTGGAGTTAGTGCAGAGATTGATAGGCATCTATCAGCCTGAATGTATTTGGATGCCAACGGCTCGTGTGGAAGAGATAGGTGGCGAGACAATCTATAAGTATCAGGAGTATTCCTTGCAGTCAATGACTTACGATAGTCCATTGGAGAATAAGGAAATTAATCCTGACCTCCAGCTTTGTCTGACAACTTCGGGCAGTACAGGTTCACCTAAGTTAGTGCGCTTGTCTGAAAGGAATTTGCAGAGTAATGCCGAGTCGATAGCTGAATACCTTCATATTGACGAGAGCGAGCGACCTGTTACCTCTCTGCCGATGTACTATAGCTATGGAATGTCTGTAATCAACAGTCACCTGATTAAGGGTGCTACTATCCTACTGACCGACAAGGCTGTGATGCAGAGGGAGTTCTGGAGCTTTATCAAAGAGCAGAAGGCTACTTCCATTGCTGGCGTGCCATATACCTACGAGATGCTGAAGCGCTTGCGCTTCTTCCGAATGGACTTGCCCGAACTGAAGACAATGATTCAGGCAGGCGGCAAATTGAATGCAGCATACGTAAAGGAGTTCGTGGAGTTTGGCGAACAGAACGGCAAGGAGTTTATAGTGATGTACGGGCAGACAGAAGCAGCACCTCGTATGAGCTATCTGCCGTTTGACAAGGCTGTGGAAAAGAACGCATCCATAGGTATTGCTATTCCTGGTGGTGAACTGTCGGTTGTAGATGCAGATGGCAAGGTAATTGACGAGCCTGATGTTGATGGCGAGTTGCTCTATAAAGGCGAGAACGTCTGCCTTGGTTATGCAGAGGTGCGCGAAGATCTGATGAAGGGCGATGAGAACCATGGAGTGCTGCATACAGGTGATATCGCACGATATGATACTGATGGCTACTTCTATATCACAGGACGCATGAAGCGTTTTGTGAAAGTATGGGGCAACCGCACTAACCTCGATGCCACGGAGCAAATAGTAAAAGCCATAACTCCTAATTGCGCTTGTGCTGGAGTGGATGACCTCATTACGGTTTTCGTGACCAAAGAAGGACTGGAAGAGAAAATCAAGAACTTGCTTGTGGAGAAGACAGGATTTAATCCAAGAGCGTTCCAAGTGAGGGTGATTTCAAAGATTCCTGTCAAGACGACTGGAAAGATAGATTATCCTGAATTGCAGAAAATGTTATAAAAATTATGGATATAAACGAGATATTGGAGATAGCACCTTATTCGCTATCAAAGGAAGAGAAGAGGGCTTTGCTTAACGAGCGTCTGCATGAACTGACTCGCAAACATTATGCCCAATGTGAGCCGTATCGCAAGATGATGGATGCTGTGGGTTTGGATATGAACAATCTTCCAGATTACGACCAATTGCCATTCCTGCCAGTGCGCCTATTCAAGGAATTTGAATTGAGAAGTTGCGATAAGGAAGAGGTGGTGAAGACAATGACTTCTTCTGGAACCACGGGTCAGCAAGTGAGCCGAATATTCCTCGACCGTGAGACCTCTTCTGCCCAACAGAAATGTCTGACAAAGATTGTGAGTCATTTTCTTGGAACACAACGTGTTCCGATGCTCATACTCGACTCATCAGCAGTCATCAAGAACCGCAACATGTTCTCTGCCCGTGGAGCCGGTATTCTTGGCTTCTCGATGTTCGGCAGCAAGCGTCAGTATGCTCTCGACGAGAACATGGAGCTTGACATCGAAGGTATGAAGAATTTCCTCGAAGCACACAAGGGCGAGACCATCTTCATGTTCGGCTTCACCTTTATGGTGTGGCAGCACTTCTACAAAAAACTGCTTGAAACTGGATACAAACCCGATTTGAGCAAGGGCGTGCTTATCCATGGAGGCGGTTGGAAAAAGTTGGTCAACGAGAAGGTTTCTCCAGAGGAATATAAGGCGAGACTTAATGATGTATGTGGCATATTGCCAGAGAATGTTCACGACTACTATGGTATGGTGGAGCAGACAGGATGCGTGTATATGGAGTGCAAGTGCGGTCATCTTCATACCAGTGCGTTCAGTGATGTGCTCATCCGCCGTCCATACAATTTCTCCCTTGCCGACAAGGGCGAGAAAGGACTTGTCGAGGTAGTGAGCGTACTCCCAGGTTCTTATCCCGGACATGTGCTTCTGACCGAAGACGAAGGCATGATACTCGGAGAGGATGATTGCCCATGTGGTTTGAAGGGAAAGTATTTCAAGATTGAAGGTAGAATAAAAAATGCGGAAATCCGCGGATGTAGTGACACTTATGCAGCCAAGTTCTAATTATACATTACTGTTTCCCAAGATGTTAGACTGGGAGCAGTTTATACAATATCGTCCAGACGTTCCGTTCTCGGACGAAGTGATAGAGTTTCTTAATGCGCTCTCGGGAGCATTAATGAAAGACCGCCAGAGCCGTCTTTATCCCGATGCCATCACCTTTGGCTACTTTTGCCGCAAGGCCAACATTCAGAAGCTCAAGGCTCAGTATGTGCGTGAGGGTGAGTTGCGTTTGGGGCGTGGAGTGCTTTTCCATATTGCCCCATCGAATGTGCCTATCAACTTTGGCTACTCGTTAGTGGCTGGGTTGTTAGCTGGCAATGCAAATGTCGTGCGTGTCAGTTCAAAGCAATTCCCGCAGGTTGATCTCATCATCAAGCACATGCACGAGTTGATGGAAAGCGGACAGTATAACGAAGTGGCAAACCGGATTGCTTTGGTGCGTTACGACCGTATGAGTGACGCAAGTGCATACTTCTCATCTATTGCTAATGTGAGAGTGATTTGGGGTGGTGATGCTACTATACAGTCAATACGGCAGAATGCACTTCCTGCCCGTTCATTTGATGTATGCTTTGCTGATAGATATTCCATTGCAGCCATACGTCCGTCGGCTATTCTTAACTCTACTGATGCAGAGATAAAGAAATTGGCAGAGGCATTCTACAACGACACCTATCTGTTCGATCAGAATGCTTGTTCGGCTCCTCACACCATCTTTTGGATGAATGACGCATGTCTTGAAGAGGCAAAGAGCAAATTCTGGACAGCCGTTCACCAATATGTGTCAGGTAAATACCAATTACAGGCAGTAATGTCGGTGGATAAGCTGACGGCTTTTTATCGTCAGGCTGCTTGTATGGACATCAAGGCAGAGGAGATGCCAGACAATGTAGTTGTGCGTGCCGACTTAAATGAATTGCCGATGAACATTGAGGATTTCCGTTGTGCTTGTGGTTACTTCTCTGAGAAGACCATCGCTTCGCTTGATGAGATTGCACCTCTTATCACAATCAAATATCAGACCATGGGCTACTATGGCTTTGAGCGTGAAGAGATGGTAGAGTTTGTGCGCAAGAACCGTTTCCTCGGTCTTGACCGCATTGTGCCTATTGGTGAGACAACAGCTTTCGCCCTCACATGGGACGGGTATAATCTGATTGAAACATTAACTAGAATAGTATCTTGTATTTAAAATAATATGGCTTTTTTTAATATACCAAATGTAGTAATAAAAGGAATTAGTGCATGCGTACCTGCAAATGTAGAAGCAATTAAGGATTATCCATTATTTTCTGAAATAGAATCAGATCGTATGTTACCCTTTTTTGGCTTATCAAAACATCATATAGCAGATGATAATACATGTGCTTCTGATCTTTGTTTTGTTGCTGCTGAAAAATTATTGTCAGGATCTGGATGGGATAAAAATAGTATAGATTGTCTCATCTTTGTAACAGAAGCTCCTGACTATATTTTTCCTGCCACATCTTGTGTCCTGCATAATAGACTGGGATTAAATCGTCATTGTGCAGCTTTTGACATTCCTTTTGGTTGTTCAGGATGGGTGTATGGATTGACTGTTATGGGTAGTTTACTACAAAATGGTTCAATCAAGCGAGGGCTTCTTCTCGTAGGAGATACACCAACAAGAGCATCTAATAAAGAGGACAAGTCAACATTCCCTTTTTTTGGTGATGCAGGAACAGCAACCCTTCTTGAGTATGAAGAAAATGCCTATGGATTAAGAGCTGAGCTTGGAACAATTGAAAAAGACTATAATAAAATAATAATGCCAGAAGGAGGTTTTAGGAAACGACCAACTATGGAGAGCTTTGTAGTTTTAGTTGATTCTGAAAAAGGGATACGTCGTCGTCCTATAGATACTCATATGGATGGTATGGATGTGTTTTCTATGTCAACAAAACAAGATCCAGAGACGATAAAAACTCTGTTAGATAAATCAGGTATAGATATTAATCAGGTTGATATATTTGGTTTTCATCAAACAAATAAATTTCTAATGGATCGGGTTGTTAAACGGTTGAAGATTGAACACCAAAAAGTACCATCTTCACTCTCAGAATACGCAAATACAAGCGGAGCTTCGATTCCACTCACATTAATTACCAAGAATAAACAACAACTTTGCAACTCCAAAGTGAATATAGTTGGTTGTGCATTAGGTGTAGGACTTTCATATGGCGCTGTTTATTTTGAATCTAACCGAATTATTGTTCCAGATGTAATTCAATATCAAAACAAATATGCGAATGTAAATAATATAAAAAATGACTAAGGAATTTTTCATTAAGAGTTGATACAACTTTTAGATAAAAAAATAATACATTATGAATATTCTAATAGTAGGCGGTACTGGAGTTATTAGCTATGCAGTTGTAATCGAATCTATTAAACAGGGGCATCATGTGACTTGTATAAACCGTGGAAAATCGACAAGTCAAAAGTTGCCAGAGACAGTAGAATTGATTAAAGCGGACTATCGTAAACAGCATGTTATTGAAGGAAAACTTCAAGATAGGCATTTTGATGTTGCAATTGATTTTCTTTGCATAACAGAGAAAAATATAGAATACAGTGTCAATTTGTTTAAAGACAAATGTGACCAATATATATTCATTTCTTCTTGTGCCGTGTATAATCTTGGGAGCAGTGCTGATTACAAATACAGTGAGGATTCTCCAAAGGTTTCCCCATTATGGGATTATAGCATAAACAAAGTTGCGAGTGAGAAGAAACTTACAGAGTTAGCTGCTAAGTACAACCTAAAATATACTATTGCACGTCCGTGTGTGACGTATGGGAATACACGCATACCTTACGGAATTACCCCCCCCTATGGCTATCATGGGACACTAATTCAACGACTGCTACATGGTAAGCCAATAATATTGTGGGACAACGGCGAAGCATTCTGCAACTTCACAAGAGTGGAAGATTTTGCGGTTGGTTTCGTAGGACTGTTTGGCAATCAGAAAGCATACAACGAAGCGTTTAATATTGTTGGTGATGTATGTGAGACGTGGCTTGAAGTTATTAAAACGACAGCAGACTTGCTGGGTGTTGAACCTAAGTTTGTGAATATCACATCAGAACAGTTCGCATATGAAGTGTCAACCCGTAAGGGTGAAATACTTGCAGGTAGGGCACCTAAGCAGATAATGCTTAACCATAAGCTAAAGAGCGTAGTACCAACTTTTGACACCAAATTCTCTTTACGTGAGGGAATAGCATTAACGATAGACTACTATAAGAAGAATAATTATCTATATGGTATAGACTATAAATTCGATGGTGACTGGGACAGAATAGCCGCAAAGTACGCTCCAAGTTATGAACCAAAGTTTGTAGATTACTTGGGTGATGCTACGGAGAAGGACATGCAGGATTATTACGATTCGTTGCATAAGAGTATTCGTCTGGAACATATAAAAATTCCATTAAGGAAAAACTACTATAGATTAAGACGTTTAGCAAAAAGAATTTTCATAACAATTGGATTAATAAAACAATAGTCTGTCAGCACATATCCAAATATATGTGCGGCAGCATATATATATGGATATGGAAAAGGCAATTACATTTAAACTCCAGAATGGAGACGAGATGCAGGCCATAGGCTTTGGTCCTGGTATTATGGGATATTCAGCCAAGATGGCGAAACAGAGGTCAAAACTTGGTGGTTTCATTTTCAGAGTGATTAACAAGCTGTTTTATCGACCTGCTCAAAAAAAGCAGTACGTAAATAGAGTAGCCAACTGCTTCAAGATAGGATATAGGCTTCTTGACTATTCTGCAGCTTATGGAAATATGAAACTCATAGGTGAAGCCATTCGAAAAAGCGGTGTTGACAGAAAGGAGATATTCATTACTACCCGTGTCAGCAATGGTGCACAAAGGGAACATAGAGTAAGAGAAGAATTCTTGAAAGGACTGAAAGATATGGGCGTGAATTACGTTGACCTCCTTCAATTTCATTGGCCAGTTACGGGTTGTTATCTCGATACATGGCGTGAGATGGAAAAATTGAAGGACGATGGATATGTGAGACACATAGGAGTGGCAAATTGTCATCAGCATCATCTTGAAGAAATCTTCAAAATATGCAAGCATCGCCCAGAGGTCGGCCAGTTTGAGGTACATCCACTTTTCACTCAAAAACCGTTGATTGAGTACTACAAAAAAAATGGTATCACGGTAGAGGCATACACTTCTTTGGCTCGCTATGACGATCGTCTTGTCCGTTTGCCTCTTTTGAAACGTCTGGAGAAGAAATACAATAAGTCATTCACACAGATTATCTTGCGTTGGCATATTCAGAACGGCTGTATTCCGCTTGTAAGGACACTTACTCCATCTCATCAGAAGAGCAATTTTGATATTTTCGATTTCGAGTTATCGTCTGATGACATGAAACTGATAGATGGTATCAATATCAACAGCCGATTGAGATACGACCCGGATAACTGCGATTTTACTATATTATAGGTTATATGCAATCAAACAATAAGACAATAGCCAAGAACACCATGTTCCTATACTTCCGTATGATGTTCACGATGGTGGTGTCACTCTTCACCTCTCGTGTCATCTTACAGAAGTTGGGAGTGGATGATTACGGCATTTATCAAGCTGTCGGCGGTATCGTTGGATTTATGTCTTTCATCAATGGAGCACTCGCTACAGGTTCATCCAGGTTTCTGACCTACGCATTGGGTGAAGGCAACGAGGAAAAACTAAGAAAGACATTCTCCACAACTCTTAATGTTCATATATTGCTGGCACTTGGTATAGCAGTAATTGGTGAGACTGTAGGTATATGGTTTTTGCAAAACAAACTCATTATACCTGCAGACAGAATGGGTGCAGCTATATATGTATTTCATGTATCAATCCTCACCGCAATCCTGACTATAACGCAAGTTCCATACAATGCCTCAATTGTATCTCATGAACGTATGTCCATTTATGCCTACATGAGCATATACGAGGTTAGTGCAAAATTGTTGGTGTGTTATATGCTCACAATTGGAGGATATGACAAACTGTTTTTGTATGCCACGCTACTCCTTTTGGTACAGGCTTCGGTTATGATATTCTATAGGTTATATTGTAAACGAAATTTTCCAGAAGCTCGGTTCTCACTGACATTTGACAAGAAAATATTTAAAGAGATAGCAGGGTTTTCAGGATGGAGCATGTTCGCGAATGGTTCCATTGCCTTAAACAATCAAGGAATACTGATCTTACTGAATATGTTCTTTTCTCCTGCTGTTGTTGCAGCAAGAGCCATATCACTGCAGGTCAATATGGCTGCAAATCAGTTTGTGAGCAACTTTCGTCAGGCTGCTAATCCACAAATCGTCAAGAAATACGCCGCAGGTGATTTCGAGGGGTCGAAACATCTTCTTCTCGAAAGCACCAAGTATTCATATTATATGATGCTTCTTCTTGCATTGCCTATTTGCATTCTTGCATATCCGTTGCTTAATCTTTGGCTTGGAGTAGTGCCTGATTATACAGTCCCATTCCTTCAGATTGTAATTGTGCAGAGCCTATTCCAGACTTTCGACGTAGGTTTCTATATGGCTTTATATGCAAAAGGGCAATTAAGGGAAAATGCGCTGCTGTCTCCTACATTAGGATTCATTATGTTTCCTGTGGTGTATGTACTGTTCAAATTGGGCT
>JBJEAS010000078.1:0-2571 GCA_051869235.1 Prevotella sp. | reverse complement strand
AGAACATATAGCTCACGTGAGCAGCAGCCTCATTACCATCACAAGTGATAAATTTTTTTTCTTTAGCCATTTTGTTTGATAATATTAAAAATTAACTACGTTCAGATATTTAATAATGTGTTATCGTCAATAAAGGAAACCGAACAACCAAAGTGGAATCTGATTGCCTACACCTACCTCGGTATTGTATTTGGCGCGGTAGACGTCAGACGACGACCTCGCCTTCCGGTCGTTATTGGCATTGGCAACCTTGAACTTCAGCCTCTCGTCGACAAGGAATGTCGATTCCCTGGGACTTTGGTGTATGGTATGGTCTTTCCACAACGCATTGACAAAGAATGTCTCCATAACATCCTGTACATCCACTTTTATGGGATATATGGCATACATGAGGTTAGAGTTGTGCAGCATTACCTTGGTTGGCTTCTTTGGGAACTCCTGCCCCGCCGGATAAATCATGTTTATCAACCTTGCATCAGCAAGATACTTGATGTAGTTCATCACCGTGGCGCGGCTTGTCTCTATTTCGTTGGCAAGGGTACTGACGTTAGGAGCCTTCGACTCCTCGACGGCAAGCTGGTAGAACAGCTTCTTAATCTTTGTCAAGTACTTCAGTTCGATTTGTTTTATCAGTAGAATGTCCACCTCTATCATCATGTTCATTGTCTTGAGCAGATTTTCCGAGTAGTTGCGATGCTCTTGATAGAATGGGTAGAAACCATGATGCACATAGTCCTGAAAATATTTCATCGGCGAGACATGCGGCAAAATGTCCTTGACAATCCGCTCGTGCCCCTTTATTATCTCCTCCAAAGTGTATGGCTTCAAAGCCAGACCAGTCTGGAGGTTGAGGAACTCACGAAACGAGAAACCCCTGAGATTATAGCCTTTCACAATGCCATTGAGTTCAGGATTCTCCTCTTTAAGGCGCATGACGCTCGACCCTGTAAACACAATCTTCAAGTTTGGATAGAGGTCGTAGCATCGGCGAAGCTCACTGCTCCAGTCGGAACACTTGAACACTTGGTCGACAAGCAGCACCCTGCCACCACGGCGATAGAACTCGCCGGCAAAGTCGGCTATGCTGCGACCCTGGAAATAGAAATTGTTCATGTTCACATACAGGCAGCGGCGATCATCAGTCGAAAAATTCTCCTTAGCGTACTGAAGGAGAAATGTCGTCTTGCCAACGCCTCTCGTACCCTTGATGCCAATCATACGGTGGCTCCAATCGATCTCATCCATAAGAGTACGACGAACCGCAGCATTGGTATGCTCCACGAGATATGTATGTGTCCTGAAGAATTCTTCCATACCTATTTTTTCTATAACTTAGGTGCAAAGGTAATACTTTCTTTGAAATTTGCAAAGTCTATATGGCAAAATCTTGAAAAAAAGTATTAATTTTGCTATATTTTGAATAATAATCCAAATTTTAATCGTAGTTTTGCACCATAATTCAGATATTTAACATAACAACAGAATGACACTACATATTTTCAATCCAGAACACGACATTGCGTTGGCTAACGGAATGAGACAGGTTACACCACCTCACGCCGCCCGCCAACTGAGGTTCGACTTGGGCTTCATTCCTGCCCTTTGGGCAAATGAAGGCGATGTAGTGCTCGTCGACGATGCACAACAGGCAATCAATGCCTACAAGCGCATAAGCCAAATGACGGCAAAGCATTTAGGCATCAAAACAAACAAGGTGGCCTTCACCGAATTGGACAACATGAAGAATCTCGCAGTCGACGATGTCGACCCGTGGGGATGGGACTACAGCATCTTTTCTAAAATAAAGAACAGCACATGCCATGTGGCAAGAATGCCGCAGGTTGACGACATAGAAAGGATTATGGACTTGTCGCACCGCAGAACTGCCGCAAGGCTGCTGCCAATACTACGTTCTCACTCAGGCACCATAGGAGAAGCCGCTGAATGTGGCGACATGGCAAAAGTACTTGAACAAATAGCCAACTACAACCTAAACGTCGTTATAAAAGCACCTTGGAGCTGCAGTGGAAGAGGTGTGAGATTCGTAAAAGGACACATGGAAACCTCGACAGAAAAATGGGTCAACAACACGTTGGCGAAACAGAGGTCAGTAATGGTGGAACCTCTCTACAGACGAGTGGCAGACTTTGGCATGGAATACAATAGCCTTGGCAACGGAACAGCCGAATACCTCGGCCTGTCGCTCTTCTCAACGGTCAACGGTGCATACACAGGAAACATCATAGCCACAGAGGCAAGGAAACGCGAAATAATTAGCCGACATGTCGACCTCCCGCTGCTCGACAATATCAACGAGTGTGTCTGCTCAAAAGCCTTCGCCTCCTTGACGGGAAACTACACAGGACCTTTTGGAATAGACATGATGGTGGTGAGCCGCGAAGACGGCAACGGCTTCCTTCTCCACCCATGCGTTGAAATCAACCTGAGAAGGACTATGGGCCATCTCGCCCTGCGCTTCACACCCACCGACGACGATGTGCAAGGACTGATGCAAGTTGTATACGAAGGAAAGTTCAAACTGAGGATAAACAAAGGCATTGTTTTGTGAAC
>JBJEAS010000077.1:0-45939 GCA_051869235.1 Prevotella sp. | reverse complement strand
TGCGACTCTACGCTCTACATGATTGCCGTATCACTCGAAATGTCGGATGAGCCAAAAAAGATATGGTAAAAAGCATCTTGAAAACTACGTTGGCAGTTTGTTTGGCTCTTTGCACTACGCCTGCCGCAGGACAAAGGATAGACAGAAAGGCGGTGGTGAGCCGCAACAACCCTATAGTCACTACTGTCGACCCACTCGCAACGCTGACGGTGGGAGACGGCTCGTTTGCGGCTTCGGTAGACATTACAGGACTGCAGACCTATACTGAGCACTATGCCAGCGGCATTCCACTGACGACAATGTCGGCATGGGGATGGCACTCGTTCCCCAACACAAAGGGACTTAAAGAACAAGAGTCGCAAAAGGACGTGGACGCAGGACATGGACACCTTGAGACCTACGCTGTGGAATACAAAACAGACGGAAGACAGAAGGACGCAACGGAATATTTCAGAGTGAACCCACACCGACTCAACCTCGGCGACTTAGGCTTCCAATTCTATGATGCCAAAGGCAACGCCCTGCCTCTCACTTCCATCAGCAACATACACCAAGAACTGAAGCTATGGGAAGGAGCCGTGGAGTCGAAATACACCGTCGGCGACTCACCGGTAGAGGTGGTGACGATAGCCAACGGCAACACCCTACTTGCACGCATAGCTACGCCTCTTTTCGGCAAAAGGCAGGCAAAACTGGCATTGCGTCTCCCCTACCCTACAGGAAAGCATTCCGACGGTGCATCTGACTGGGAAAGCGTGGAGAAGCACAAGTCGAAAATTGTTGCAAGGAGCAAGCAGTCGGCACTGATTGAACACAGGATTGACGGAACTTGCTATTATGCAAGACTGCGCTGGCAGGGACGCGCTACGATAGACACCCCATCGCCACACGTATTCACCATCAGTCCAACCGACTACAAGTTTGACGTAGCCGTGGAATATGGACTTAAGCAAGACGACTGCACAGACAGTGCGCTACACTTCGACGACGAACTGGAGGCAAGCCGACTGCGCTGGGCAGGATTCTGGAACGAAGGAGGCATTGTAGACTTCGGACTCTGCACCGACCCAAGGGCTAAGGAACTGGAGAGGAGGACGATACTGTCGCAGTATGTTACGCAAGTGAACTGCGGCAAAGGCGGTGTGCCTCCACAGGAAACAGGACTGACATACAACTCGTGGTTCGGAAGACCACACCTCGAAATGACATGGTGGCACGCAGTACACTTCTCGCTTTGGAACAGGCCTAACGTGATAGACAACACACTAGAATGGTACGACACGACGGCGCTGCCTATAGCTAAGGAAATAGCCCGACGACAGGGATTTGAAGGGGCGAGATGGATGAAGATGACCGACCCATGGGCAGGTGAAGCGCCATCGAACACGGGGTCGTTCCTCACATGGCAACAGCCACACTACATATACATGGCAGAAGAGGCATATCGCCGCCACAGCGACAAGGCGACACTCGAAGCACACGCAGAAGCAGTGGAAGCGACTGCACAGTTCATGGCAGACTTTGCAAAGGCTTGCGACAAGGGCAACGGTAAGCCGATAGCACTGCACGGACAAACAGCCATGCAGGAAACAATGACATGGAAGAAGACTTTCCACCACCCCTTTGAACAGGCATACTGGAGATACGGTCTTGCCACGGCACAGCTTTGGAGAGAGAGAATGGGAAAGAAACGCAACGCAGAGTGGGACGACATCGTCAGCCGCATGGCACCACTTGCCGAGACAGAAGGCATTTATGCCTCTGCCCTGCCTTTGTCCACCAATCCCCAGAAAGGGGACGAGGATGGGCTTATCTTCAGGTCTGACCATCCAGCCGTGCTTGGCGCATGCGGACTGCTGCCATCGACAAGCATGACAATAGGCGGCAAGGAATTGCAACCTCTCTACGAACAAGAAACGATGAAGTCCACCTTCAACTGGATAAAGGAGAATTGGAACTGGCAGACGACATGGGGTTGGGACTTCGGCATGACTGCCATGTGCGCCGCACGATTAGGAATGACAGAGGAAGCCGTGGACGCACTCCTCGTAGACCTGCAAAAGAACACCTATCTGGTGAACGGGCACAACTTCCAGGAACCCAACCGCCTGCGCCTCTACCTACCAGGCAACGGAGCTCTGCTATGCGCAGTGGCAATGATGTGTGCCGGTTGGGACGGCTGCGACGACACTCCAAACCCAGGATTCCCACAGAATGGGAAATGGAATGTGCGTTGGGAGGGGTTACAGAAGATGCAGTAGCATTCTTCAAAAAAATTATTCGACTCTCGCAAACAATGGAAGTTAAGGAGTTAAGGAGTTAGTCATAAGCATAGGATATCAGCGCAATCACATTTGGCTTAACTCCTTAACTTCTTAACTCCTTAACTACAAACAATCTACCCCACTTCCGAAATATGAGATATATACAGTAATGGGAGGACGATTTTTTTTGTAAAAGCCAAAAAACACGGCTTTAAAATCAAAAACTATCGTTCAATATATTTTTTTCATGCTAACTTTGTCACCGAAATTTATACCTAAACGAAAAATGGAACAAAAGGAATATTATTTTGCAGTCGACCTCGGAGCAACAAGCGGCAGGACCATAATAGGCAGCTTGGACGCAGGACGACTGGCGCTTGAGGAACTCACCCGATTCGACAATAACCTCATCGAAACGGGAGGGCATGTCTATTGGGACATCTTCGCACTGTACAATGAAATAATAAAAGGCCTGAAACTTGCAGCCGCAGAAGGCATCAGCATCAAGAGCATCGGCATCGACACCTGGGGCTGCGACTTCGTATGCGTGGGAAAGGACAAGTCCATTCTTCGCAACCCTATTGCCTATAGAGACCCGCACACCATTGGAAAGATGGAGAAATACTTCGAGGAGAAAATGTCGAAGGAGAAAGTGTACGAGAAGACAGGAATACAGTTTATGAACTTCAACTCGCTGTTCCAACTCTACACAATGCGAAACAACGGCGACACGGCACTGGAAAACGCCGAGAAGATATTATTCATTCCCGACGCGCTGAGCTACATGCTGACAGGAAAGGCGGTGTGCGAATATACCGTGGCATCGACTTCACAGATGCTCTACCCATCTACGAAAGATCTTGACACGGAACTGATAGAGAGCCTTGGGCTGACAAGAGACCAGTTTGGAGAAATGGTCCACCCTGCTACACTGATAGGAACTCTGACGGATGACGTGCAGAAGCAGACTGGTCTGGGAGCAATTCCCGTGATAGCCGTGGCAGGACACGACACGGCAAGTGCCGTGGCTGCCGTACCAGCCAAAGACGAGCATTTCGCCTATCTCAGCTCCGGGACATGGAGTCTGATGGGCATTGAAACGAAGAAGGCAATAATAAACGACCGCAGCCTTGAGCTGAACTTCACCAACGAGGGCGGCATAGACGGCACGACACGATTCCTGAAAAACATCTGCGGAATGTGGATCTACGAACGCTGCAGGAAAGAGTGGACCGACGCGCCGAAATCGCATGCCGAGCTGCAGGCAGAGGCGATGAAGCAGCCCGCCATGCGCAGCATAATAAAGCCTGACGACGAGGCTTTCGCCAACCCGCCATCGATGGTGGAGGCAATAAAGGACTACTGCCGCAAGACCAACCAGCATGTGCCAGAAGGATATGCCGAAACATGTCGCTGCATCTTCGACAGCCTGGCACTGCGCTACAAGGAAGTGTTCAACTGGCTTAAGGAATTCTCGGACACCGACATCAACGTGCTGCACATCATCGGTGGCGGCTCACTGAACGGCTACCTCAACCAAATGACAGCCGACGCCTGCGGTGTGAAGGTTATTGCTGGACCACAAGAGGGAACAGCCATAGGCAACATCATGCTGCAAGCCAAAGCCTCAGGCGAAGTGAAGGACATCTGGGAAATGCGACGCATCATCGGAGAGTCGATAGAAATGAAAGAGTACATGAAGAATTAAAAAATAAAAATTAAAGAATTAAAAAGATAACGACAATGAAAACAGAACTTATTTCAAAGGCATACGAGATTGCCAAGGAACGCTATGCAGAAATCGGCGTCGATACAGAAGAAGTATTGAAACAACTACAGGACTTTCACCTCTCGCTGCACTGCTGGCAGGCTGACGACGTGAAAGGTTTTGAAGTGCAGGCAGGTGCCATGTCAGGCGGAATACAGTCAACAGGCGATTTCCCAGGAGCAGCACGCAACATCGACGAACTGCGTCAGGACATACTGAAGGCAAAGAGCCTCATACCGGGCAACCACCGCCTGAACCTCCACGAGATCTACGGCGACTTCAAGGGAAAAGTTGTTGACCGCGACGAAGTGACCATAGAGTATTTCCAATCATGGATAGACTGGGCAAAGGAGAACAACACGAAGCTCGACTTCAACTCGTCAAGCTTCTCACACCCCAAGTCCGGCAACCTAAGCCTTGCCAACCCCAATGAGGACATTCGCAAGTTCTGGGTAGAACACACCAAGCGCTGCCGCGACATTGCCAACGCAATGGGAGAAGCGCAGAACGACCCCTGCATCATGAACCTTTGGGTACACGACGGTTGCAAGGACGTGTCGGTGAACCACGCCCTATATCGCAACACGCTGAAGAAGTCGCTCGACGAAATCTTCGAGAAGCAGCAGCCAATGATGAAGGACTGCATCGAGGGCAAGGTGTTCGGCATTGGACTGGAGTCATTCACCGTAGGCTCACACGACTTCTACACCGCATACGCTGCACAGAACGACAAGATACTGACCATCGACACGGGACACTATCACCCCACAGAGTCGCCAGCCGACAAGGTTTCTGCCGTACTGCCTTTCCTTAACGAACTCATGCTCCACGTTAGCCGCCCTATTCGCTGGGACTCAGACCATGTCACCATCATGGACGACCAGACGCAGGAGCTCTTCTTCGAGATAGTCCGCGCCGACGCCCTCGACCGCGTACACTACGGCCTTGACTTCTTCGACGGCTCAATCAACCGCATCGGCGCATACGTCATCGGCTCACGTGCTGCACAGAAGTGCATGTTGCGCGCCCTGCTCGAACCACGCGAGACCATCTCCAAACTGGAACTGGCAGGCGAAGGCTACAAGGTGCTTGCCATCATGGAGGAGCAGAAGGCAATGCCATGGAACGCCGTTTACGACGAGTTCTGCGTTCGCAACAACGTACCTGTAGGACAAGACTTCATAGCCGACATCGACAAGTATGAGGCAGAGGTGTTGAGCAAGAGAGGGTAGGATTTTTGGGAGTTATGATGAGAAGTTATGGGGAGAAGTTATGGGGAGAAGTTATGATGGGGAGTTATAAGGAGCCAAATGTTTAAGCTCTGAAGCCCATCTGCGCAGTAATGTATTGGCCCATGTTAACTCCCCATTATAACTTCTCCTTATAACTCCCTTTATAACTCCACTAAATATTTATCACAATGGAAATTACAATAGGTTTGTTAATTATCGCCATCGGAGCTTTCTGCCAAAGCAGTTGCTACGTCCCGATAAAAAAGATAAAGGATTGGAGTTGGGAGAGCTACTGGATTGTGCAGGGAGTCTTCGCATGGTTGATCCTACCACTGTTAGGAGCCCAGCTTGCAGTGCCCAACGGCTATTCGCTGACCGAACTGTTCACCGCCGACAATGCATTCAACATCGCCATGACAATGGTGTTCGGTGTGTTGTGGGGCGTAGGAGGCTTGACCTTCGGGCTGTCGATGCGCTATCTCGGAGTGGCTCTCGGACAGAGCATAGCCCTTGGCACATGTGCAGGGCTCGGCACCATAATGGGACCTGTGTTGCTCGACATATTCTTCCCCGAGCAAAATGCCCTGTCGGCACTGACTTTCTCGGTAATAACGGGAGTTGTGGTGACACTTGTAGGCATAGGCGTCATAGGAATGGCGGGCAGCATGAAGGCGGCATCACTTTCTGAAGACGAAAAAAAGGCGGCGGTAAAGGACTTCAACTTCCCCAAGGGTCTTGCCATTGCCCTCCTTGCGGGCTTCATGAGCGGATGCTTCAACGTAGGACTGGCATTCGGTACGGACATCAACTTCGGCGACATGACACCCGACATGTACAAGACATTGCCGGCAACAATGCTTGTCACCGTTGGCGGTTTCATCACCAATGCAGTCTATTGCTTCTATCAGAACAGCAAGAACGGCACATGGGGCGATTATGGAAAGTTTGACGTATGGGGCAACAACGCCCTGTTCTGTCTGCTTGCCGGCGCACTGTGGTACAGTCAGTTCTTCGGTCTGTCGCTCGGCAAGGGATTCCTCACCGAGTCGGCAACTCTGACAACCCTTTCGTTCTGCATACTGATGGCACTCAACGTGGTCTTCTCAAACGTTTGGGGCATAATACTTAAAGAATGGAAAGGATGTTCACGAAAGACCATTGCCGTGCTAATAGTTGGAATAGCAGTATTGATAATCTCCAGCTTCCTACCGCAAATGATTTAAACGAGGAGAGAGGAGTGAGGAGAGAGGAGTGAGATTACTGATTTGCGCAGTTTTAAGAATCTCGCTATTCTCACTCCTCTCTCCACACTCCCCTCTCCACACTCCAATATAATGAATAAACATGAAAAGATTTGCATTTAAAATGTACCTGAAGAAAGGGTACGAAGAAGAATATGCCAAGAGGCATGCTGCCATCTGGCCAGAACTGAAACAAATGATTAAGGACCAGGGAGTCAGCGACTACAGCATTTTCTGGGACAAAGACACCAACCTGTTGTTTGCCGTGCAGAAATGCGACAAGGACACCAACAGCCAGGACACGACAAACGTCGATCCTATAACACAACGTTGGTGGGACATGATGGCAGACATCATGGAGGTCAACCCAGACAATTCGCCTATAAGCATTCCTTTGGTAGAACTATTCCACATGGACTAAGTGATAATAAAAAAATAACTTGGTACGCTTTGGAATTTTTATCTCTTATGGTAACACCTCATCTTTTTGGCTGTTTTGAATTCTTTCATCAGTCATGTAGCCCGCTACACTCCTTCTTCGAGAATCCAAAACATCTCAAAAATCTGAGGTAAATCGTACCAACTTATTTTTTTATCATCACTAAGCAAAAAGCCGGAGCGTGAAAACCACGACTCCGGCTTCTACCCAAATACATTTAAAATAACTAACCTTAAATATGTTTCTGAAACAACCTTTTAATTCATTATCTTGGTAAGTTAAACGCTCTCGTCATCTCCGCCATCTCCTCTTGACTCATTCCGTCGGGCTCAAAACCCATACATTTGGCATTGATGTATATCTTGGCGCTCTTGGACAGGACGTCAATCTGGTCGAAGGCATCCATGACATCAAGTCCCTTGGCAAATACTCCATGCTTTTCCCACATCACTACGTCGTAGTCTTCCAACTCACGCAATGTTCCGTCGGCAAGTTCAAGACTACCAGGCAGAGTATAAGGAACAATGCCCAAACCTAACGGACAGAAAGCCTTTGTCTCAGGTATCATGCTCCAAAGCAGATTGCTCAGCACATCCTTGCCCATAAACTTCTTGCAATGGCTCATTGAAATGAGTTCAATAGGATGAGTGTGGACAGTGGCCTTATAGTTTGAACCCTTCCCTATCAGTCGAGCGTGAACAGAGAGGTGGCTTGGAAGCTCCGATGTCGGCATAACGGCATTGTCGGCAATGATGACATAGCTTGCGCAATCGTCGAGGATTCGGATTATCGAACCGTTGTCCATGGGGCAACGAGCCAAGTCGCGCATTCGTTTCCCAGTTCCCTTGCAAAAGAAATATGTTCCACGCAATGCAGGCAATGTAGTACCAATTTGAATGACATCGCTGATGGCTGGCATGGAGCGAATCTCGTCGTCGACGAATTCCGTCACGTTCACCGTAATGTTGCCACCATTGCGTTCTGCCCAACCGTTCTGCCACAGATAACCTGCAACCTCGGCAATCTTGTCAATCTCAGTCTTCAGACCTTGACGGTCAACTAATACACTCTTCATAATGTTTTCTTCTTTTTTGCTGCAAAATTAGAGTTAAAAAACATATGCGAACCCATTGTTTTGATATAAAAACCACGTTTTTTGATACGATTTGCGACCTTAACACTCGTTTATACAAATTGGTAAATATTTATACGAAATAATTCTTTATAATCGCATTTTATTATTAACTTTGCAGACACAATGAGTTGCATATCAACAAACTGAATAACAATCCACACAACGGACAATGAAAAAATGTATTTTTCGGGCAGTGACAATAATGACAATCCTAACATTGCATATTGTGCCCATCATATCGCAAAACAAACAAACGATTCTGCCCACCACCGACTCTGCCCGACCGGGAATCAGGTGGTGGTGGTTAGGCTCTGCCGTTGACTCGACAAACCTTACATGGAACCTTGAGCAGTTTGCCAAGGCTGGCATTGGAACTGTGGAGATAACTCCTATTTATGGAGTACAAGGCAACGAGATGAACGACATCGACTATCTCTCGCCGAAATGGATGGAAAGCCTAAGACAGGTGGAAAAGGTGAACGCAAGACTGGGCATAGAGACGGACATGGCGACAGGAACAGGTTGGCCTTTTGGCGGACCATGGGTTTCCCTTTCGGAAGCTGCATGCAAGGCCGTTGTGGTGGACACCATGGTTGAAGCAACTATTCCTATCAACAATATAGCATTCAACATGCCGGAACGGGAACGGAGCATCGCCAAGCCCATAACCATAAAGGAATATATGGAAAACGGCAACGAAGGCAAGAAAAGAGTCATAGCCCTTTATGAAAGCCGGACACGTCAGCAGGTGAAACGTGCCGCTCCAGGCGGAGAGGGCTTCGTTGTCGATCATTTCGACTCCACGGCAGTGGCACACTACCTTGCACACATCGACAGTGCCTTCACGGCATCAGGCACTCCTTTCCCCACCGTCTTTTTCAACGACAGCTATGAGGTGTATGGCGCCAACTGGACACCAACGCTCCCTGAAGTTTTCGAACAACGCCACGGCTACAGCCTCATCGACAGCCTAAAGGAGTTTGTCGACGGCGACCCGAAGGTGGTGAGCGACTACCGTGAGACACTTGCCTACATGCTTCTGAACAACTTCACACGACAGTGGACAGCGTGGGCGCACAGCCGTGGGGCGAAGACAAGAAACCAGGCTCACGGTTCGCCCGCAAACCTCATCGACTGCTATGCTGCAGTCGACATACCAGAGATAGAGGGATTCGGACTTACCGACTTTGGAATAAAAGGCCTACGCCGCGACCCCGGTTTCACCCGACGCAACGACAGCGACCTCTCGATGCTGAAATATGCTCCTTCGGCTGCACACATCACAGGCAAGACATTTACATCGAGCGAGACATTCACCTGGCTGACAGAACATTTCCGCACGTCGCTAAGCCAGATGAAACCCGACCTCGACCTAATGTTCTGCGCCGGCGTGAACAGGATGTTCTTCCATGGTGCCGCCTATTCTCCCAAGGACGACCCATGGCCGGGTTGGCGGTTCTATGCCTCAGTGGACATGAGTCCGACGAACAGCATTTGGCGCGACGCTCCAGAGCTGATGAGGTATATCACCCGTTGCCAGACTTATCTGCAATGGGGGAAGCCCGACAATGACTTCCTGGTGTATCTTCCCGTTCGCAACCTTTGGCGCAACGACACACGCAACTGGCTGATGCAGTTCGACATACACTCAATGGCAAAGAAAGCTCCACAGTTCATAAAGACAATACTCGACATCGACAAGGCGGGATTCGACTGCGACTACATCAGCGACCAATACCTGCTGACCACAACATTCAGAAACGGAATGTTGGAAACGGCAGCAGGAACAAGATATAAGGGAATAATAATTCCTGCAAGCACAACGCTTCCAAGCAATGTGGAAAGTCACATAAATCAGTTGAGACAACAGGGGGCTAAGATTATTTTCGGCAACGATGCCGCAGCAATGGGAAAGGCGGCAAAGCCTGAGGCAATGAAGAAGGAGCTTGGTCTGAAGATGATACGCCGAATCAACGACGAGGGGCATCACTACTTCATAGCAAACCTTACAGACCACGACATCTGTCAGCGTATTCCATTGGCAACCAACGAGCTTCACGCCTTCTGGATAAACCCAATGACGAACGAGACGAATAAGGCAGACTTAAATCAGCAAGGCATTGAAATAAACCTGCGCAGTGGCGAAAGCCGAATTCTCGTCTGCTCGAACAATGAGAGCGACCTGTCTGTTGAGCAAAACTTCGGCGACAAAGAGATAGACCTTACGGAGAACGCATGGCGACTCTCGTTCGTTGAAGAGCAGCCTAAGGTGAGCGAGACGTTCAAGTTCGACGCACTCAAGACATGGGAAGACCTTAGCGAGGATGCGGCAACGACGATGGGGACGGGAGTGTACGAGACCACATTCAACCTCTCGAAGGCAGACGCCGCAAAGGGTTGGACGATAGACCTCGGCGACGTTCGCGAGAGTGCCCGCGTTTATATCAACGACAAATACATCGGCTGTGCATGGGCAGTGCCATTCTCTCTCAACTGCAAGAATGCGCTGAAGAAAGGCAAGAACACTCTGCGAATCGAAGTGACCAACCTCCCTGCCAACCGCATTGCAGACTTGGACCGCAAGGGGGTGGTATGGCGCAAGATGAAGGAAATAAACGTAGTGGATATAAACTACAAGAAAACCTCATACGCCAACTGGGAGCCAGTTGCAAGTGGACTGAAGGGGAAGGTTGTTTTGAAAGGGAGATTGTAGGAGTTTTTGTTAGGGATTAAAGGAGTTTTTAAGGGAGTTGGGATTATAAAACTGAGATATAAAAAAATAAGGACAAGAATGAAAAAAATCATTTCACTGATTGCGCTCCTGCTGACATCGGGCGCAGCGATAGGGCAGACTTGGATATGGTTTCCTGGAGACATGGACTTGTGGACAGGCAACCGCATCAACAACCTGCGGACGGAAGGGGGCGGAATGTGGCCTGCCTTCTGGCGTGCTGATAGCCACTGGCAGTCGGTGGAATACTCTAAGACGGTGGAACTGGAGGAAGACGAAGAGGTGGAGATTGCCGTGGAAGGGCAGTACAGCGTGAAGATAGACAAGTGGTTTCTCTTCGGTATGCCCAACAAAATAACAATCCCAAAGGGGAAGCACACGGTGAGGATTGCCGCCACTAACATTGCATCGCCACCTGCCCTTTGGGCAAATGGCAATACCGTGAAGAGCGATAGGACATGGACGGTGAGCAACTATGCGGAGGCTGAGCGTCCAGACACGTGGTTCGATATGGACGGTTCGCCGATGTTCGACACCAAAGACAAGCTGCCATCGCAGTATCGCCTGCCTCTTTCGTCTGTTGCTCCTACCTCGACGGAACGCAACGGCAAGGAGATTTTTGTAGATTTTGGCAAGGAGTCAATGGGCTACCTTCGTCTCGACGACGTGAAGGGCGACGGCATGGTCAAGGTGTGGTATGGCGAGAGCGAGGACGAGGCTCACGACAAGCAGTGGGCCTATCTGCAAGATAGAGTGATGTTCACGGCTGACAGCATTGTAGATATGCAGTCGATGATGTCGAGCGGTCGCAAGGGAAGCTATAGGCTCGCAGGTAGTCGAGCCATGCGCTATGCGCTTGTGGAGTGCTCCGAGGGCATGAGCATAGGCGGCTTGACGCTGATGTCGGAGATGAAAGACCTTGGCAAGGAATACCGTGGCTCGTTCGTCTGCAACGACACTCTGCTCAACAAGATTTGGCAAGTGGGAGCATACACCTTGCATCTCACCAATCGTGAAGTGATGATAGAAGGCATAAAACGTGACCGATGGATGTGGAGCGGCGACGCCATACAAAGCTACCTGATGAACTACTATGCCTTTATGGACGCTCCTGCAGTGAAGCGTACTATATGGGCTATGAGGGGCAAAGACCCTGTGCAACAGCACATCAACACCATTCTCGACTACACTTTTTATTGGTTCAACTCTGTTTATGACTACTACCTCTACACAGGCGACGAGGATTTTGTACGCAGCATCTACCCTCGAATGCAGTCGCTGATGGCTTTTGTGGAGGGCAGACTTGCAGACAGCGGCATGGTGGAAGGCCAGAAGGGCGACTGGGTGTTTGTCGATTGGTCACCAGGGCCAATGTCGAAGGACGGCGCACTGTCGTTTGAGCAGATGGTGTATCTGCGTAGCCTCGATGCGATGGCTCTGTGCGCAAGCATTGTAGGCAACGATGCTGACAAGCATAAGTATGGCACGAGGATGAAGAGACTGGGTGAGAAGCTCGTGCCGCTGTTTTGGAACGAAGGGAAGAAGGCTTTTGTCCATACGGTGAAAGGAGGTAAGCAGAGCGAAGAGGTGACTCGATATGCCAATATGTTCGCTGTGCTATACGACCTTGTGGACAAGCAGCGTGGACAAGACATTCTCCAAAACGTGCTGCTCAACGACAGCATCATGCCCATCACCACACCATACATGCGCTTCTATGAGTTGGAAGCACTGTGTTCGCTTGGCGAGCACAACCGTGTACTGAAGGAGATGCGCAACTATTGGGGCGGTATGCTTGCAGAGGGAGCGACATCGTTCTGGGAGACATATGACCCGAAAGATACATATCCAGAGCGTCTTGCAATGTACGGACACCCCTACGGCAAGAGTCTCTGTCACGCTTGGGGAGCATCGCCCCTCTATCTGCTTGGCAAGTACTACCTTGGAGTGCGCCCCACCCTTCCTGGATATGCCTCTTGGGAAGCGGCGCCTCACCTCGGCGACCTGGAATGGATGCGTGGCGACGTGCCTACGCCCAATGGCAGCATACACATCGAGATGACACTCAAGGAAATAACGGTGAAGGCAGAAGGCTGTGGAACAGGCACAGTGCGCTTCAAGTCGGCGAAGCGTCCGAAGGCGACTGGAGGAACAGTGAAGCCTCTCGGCGAAGGCGAGTATGAAGTGGAGGTGGAGCCTGGGAAGACTGTGAGAGTGGAATATCGGAGTTAAGGATATAGCAAAAGCGAGAATAAATAAATAATAAAAACTTACAATAATGAAAAAACTTATTAGTTTTGCCATTTGCTCACTCTGCACCTTTGGGCAAGTAATGGCACAGGAACCTAAACAACAGGAAATAATGGATGTGGTGCATCGCACAAACGACTACTTCATGCAGAAGTACAGCGACCCAACCCTCGACACATACGTGGGCAAGGTGCGCACAAGCAATCTATGGACTCGTGCCGTATATTACGAGGGACTGATGGCACTCTACGAGATTGACCCACGACAGAGATACATCGACTATACCGACCGTTGGGCAGACTACCACAAATGGACTGCACGACACAGTTCACACGACACTGACGCCGACAACCAATGCTGTCAGCAGACATACATCGACAGATACGTACAAAGCGGCGGGAAGAAGGACTTGAGCAATGTGAAGGAGAACCTTGACCATCAGATAGCAACAGGAAAGAACGACTACTGGACATGGATTGACGCCATACAGATGGCAATGCCCGTATATGCGAAATATGCGAAGCTGACAGGCGAGAGGAAATATCTCGACTATGCCATGAGTTCATACAGATGGACCCGCGACACACTTGCCGCAGGACTATTCAACAAGAAGGAAGGTCTGTGGTGGCGCGACAAGGACTATGTTCCGCCATACAAGGAAAGCGACGGACAGAACTGCTACTGGAGCAGGGGAAACGGATGGGTTTATGCAGCCCTTGTAAGAGTGATGCAGACACTGTCGACAAACGACAAGGTATACAAGGAGTTGAAGAAGGACTTCCTGCTTATGAGCAAGGCTCTGCTGAAATGCCAGCGCGAAGACGGATTCTGGAATGTAAGCCTCGTTTCACCTGTAACCTACGGCGGACCAGAAATGACCGGTACAGCACTATTCCTATATGGTATGGCATGGGGAGTAAACAACGGTTTGCTGTCGGAGAAGACATACAAGGAGCCAATGGAAAAGGCATGGAAAGCAATGGCGTCATGTGTTCACGACAATGGTTTCATTGGTTATAACCAAGGTACAGGAAAAGATCCTTCAGCAGGTCAACCCGTAACCTTCACTTCCATGCCTGATTTTGAGGATTACGGCACAGGATGCTTCATTCTCGGAGCAGTGGAGTATTATAAAAGATTAAAGAATTAAAGAATGAAAATAATAATAGCATTTCTGATGCTGTTCACAGGCATCAGCGCTTCGGCAAAGAAAGGGGTTTGGCCTGACGGAACTAAGATTGACCCATGGTTTGACAACCGTGAGAAAGTTGACATAAGCACGTTGGGGAAACAATATCGCGTCACCGACCACGGTGTAAAGAACGACAGCACACTAATACAGACAAAGGCTCTGCAGGACGTGATTGACAAGGCTGCCGACAATGGTGGCGGTGTTGTAGTCATACCGCAAGGCACCTATCTTAGCGGCGCACTGTTTTTCCGACAAGGCACACATCTATTTATTGAAGAAGGTGGAAAACTGAAAGGCAGTGAATATATTGCCGACTTCCCCATATTGGAAACACGAATAGAAGGACAGACCTGCAAATATTTCGCAGCCCTCATCAATGCCGACAGCATAAACGGATTTACCATTGCAGGCAAAGGCACCATCGACGGAAATGGATACCACTACTGGGAAGAGTTCTGGATTCGACGCAATTGGAATCCACAATGTACCAACAAGGACGAACAACGTCCAAGACTGGTTTACATATCAAACTGCAGCAACGTCACCGTGCAGGACGTAAGACTCCAGAACAGTCCTTTCTGGACTAATCATCTTTACCGATGCGACCATGTTCGCTACCTCGACTGCTACATCTATGCTCCTACGAAGGGAGTAAAGGCACCGAGCAGCGACGCAATAGACATCGATGTCTGCCACGACATTCTCGTCAGCGGATGCTACATGTCGGTAAACGACGATGCCGTGGCTATTAAAGGAGGGAAAGGGACGTGGGCTGACAAGGCACCTGAGAATGGTCCAAACTACAATATCCTGATTGACAAATGCCAATATGGTGTAGTACACGGTTGCCTGACATTGGGAAGCGAAAGCTTGTACGACAAGAACATCGTGCTGAGCAACATCAAGGTGGACAAAGCCAACAGAGTGCTATGGCTAAAGATGCGTCCCGACACACCGCAACATTATGAATACGTCACAGTAGAGAACATCACGGGCACAACGGGAAGTTTTCTCGTTGTACGCCCCTGGACACAGTTCTTCAAGCCTGAACATCGCGACGACATGCCACTAAGCCAATGCAACAACATCGTAATGCGTAACATCAGAATGGACTGCAACAACTTCTTCGATGTGGGTACCAGCGACAAATACCACCTTAAGGACTTCACCTTCGAAAACATAATGGTAAGCGACAAGAAACAAGCCTTCGACCCGAACATGATTGAGAACACCGTGGTGAAGAACGTAAAGATAACGGAAGACGGACTTGACTGGCCGGAGCTGAGTCATAAGGAGTAAAGGAAGTTTAGGAAGTTAAAGGAGTAAAGGAAGTTAAAGACAATAGTTATGAAAGCATTTACATTATTATTTTCCCTGTTCGTTGCCACAGCAACGGTACAAGCTGCAGCAGACAAGACGACGACACTCTCGTCGCCTGACGGAACATTGAAGGTGACAGCGACAACAGGAAGCAATGGCATGACATGGGCTATAGAGCAAGATGGCAACACCGTGCTATTGCCTTCAGCAATCGACATCACCATCGATGGGAAACACTCGATAAAAGCCGTTGGCAAAGAGGCGGCAAGAAAGAGCGTCGACAAGACATCGACAGAATTCTACGTGAAGAAATCTGCCTTAAGAGAAAACTACAACACGGTGACGTTGAAATTTCCAGCAGGAATCAGTGTGGAGTTTAGGGCTTACAACGACTTTGCTTCCTACCGAATTCTGACACAAAGCGGGAAAAAACAGCGCATTGTGAATAATGAAAAGGCGGTATTCCGCTTCGCTGACGACTATAAAGCCTTTGTGCCATACGTCAACGACAATCGTGGCGGCGAACGATGGTGCTACTCCTTCGAATCCTACTACGACGAGCACACTCTCTCACAGATGCATGCCGACTCACTTGCCATTGTCCCTCTCGCCGTATGCTTGCCGCAGGGCAAGAAGGCGATAGTTCTCGATGCTGGAGTGGAGAACTATCCTGGAATGATGCTTGTCAAGGGTGATGGCAACTCGCTGAAGGCGGAGTTCGCCCCCTACCCTATTCAACAGCAGATAGGCGGATACGCACGACTGAACCTCGTTCCGACTAACCGTGCCGAATATATTGCACGCATCACAGGCTCTCAGGCTCTGCCATGGCGTGCTGTCGTTGTCAGCCGCAGCGACAAGGATATCATGAACTGCGACGTGGCACAACTACTTGCACCGCAATGCCGCATTGGTGACACGGAATGGATTAAGCCGGGAAAGGTGGCATGGGACTGGTGGAACAACACCAACATCACAGGTGTTGACTTCAAGTCGGGAATGAACACTCCTACCTATAAATACTACATCGACTTCGCATCGAAAAACAAACTCGAATACATCATTATCGACGAGGGTTGGAGTACAGACGAGTCTTTGACAGAAGGACTAAATCCCGAAATCAACATTCCCGAACTAATTGAATACGGCAAGCAACGTGGCGTTGGCATCATTCTCTGGTCGAGCTGGCGTAACTTGATAGGAAGCAATCCCGATGGAGACATTGCGCAAACCGATGCCATAATGCAGCGTTATGCAGACATGGGAATAAAGGGTTTCAAGGTTGACTTCTTTGACCGCGACGACCAACAAGTAATTGCCTCTGCATACAAGATTGCCGAAAGTGCCGCACGCCACCGACTGTTGCTCGACTACCACGGACTGAAACCCGCAGGAATAAACCGTGCCTATCCAAACATTCTAAACTTCGAAGGAGTCAAGGGACTTGAGAACTCAAAGTGGGAGCCACGAGTGGGCGACGGACCGCTGCACAACCAGCCACGCTACGACGTTTCCATTCCATACCTCAGAATGTTGACAGGACCAATGGACTACACTCCAGGAGCCATGATGAATGCCCACCGCGACAACTTCTTCGGCAACAACGACCACCCAATGAGCCAAGGCACTCGCGTTCACCAGTTGGCAATGTACGCAACCTTCGAAGCTCCACTGCAGATGCTTGCCGACAGCCCTACGAAATACGAGCACGAGCAGGAGTGTACGGACTTCATTGCGCAGATACCGACCGTGTATGACGAGACGATAGCTCTCGACGGTAAGCTTGGCGAATACTCGCTGTTGGCACGTCGCAAGGGCGACACATGGTTCATAGCAGCATTGACAGATTGGACTCCACGCTCTCTCACCCTCGACCTCTCCTTCCTCACCGAAGGCTCCCACGAAGCCATTGTCTTTGCCGACGGAGCGAATGCCGAAAAGGAAGCTACGGACTACAAGAAGACAACACAAAGGGTAAGAAAAGGTGATAAGCTAACCATCCGACTTGCCAAAGGCGGCGGTTGGGCAGCAATAATGAAATAGTTGACGAGTTGACAAGTTGACGAGTTGACGAGTTGTTTGATAGACTATACACTTGTCAACTCGTCTACTTGTCTACTCGTCTACTTGTCAATTCGTCAACTTGTCAACTTGTCCACTCGTCTACTTGTCTACTCGTCTACTTGTCAACTCGTCTACTAAACTTCTATTCAGGCATCTTGTCATACATGGAATCCCACCATGAAGAATCGTCTTGAAGCCACTTGGCGAACCAGGCGAATATGGTGTTCTGCCACTTTATGCGCTTGTCGTAGGTGAGTATGTGATGGTCTTCGCCCTCAACGACAACAAAGGCTGTAGGTCGATTGAGCAGACGAAGGGCATTATACATCTGAATGCTCTCGCCGACAGGGACATTATGGTCTGCCATTCCATGGACAAACAACAGAGGCGTGTGAATCTTGTCGGCATGGAACAACGGGCTGCGGTTGACATACAACTCCTGGTCAGTCCAAGGATAACTGTTAGCCATAGACACCTCACTGTAGGAATAGCCCCAATAGCCCTCACCCCAGTAGCTGGTGTGGTCGCTGATGCCGGCATGTGAGACGGCAGCGGCAAAGATGTCGGTCTTGGTCTGCAAGTACTGAGTCATGAAGCCGCCGTAGGAAGCTCCTATGCAGCCTATCTTCTTCGTATCGACAAAGGAGTGGTCGCGGCAGAACTGCTTTGTGCCCTCGATGATGTCCTGGGCAGGACCTTCGCCAGCCGTGTTGACATGGCGCGAGGAGAACTCCTGTCCGAAGCCAGTAGCGCCACTTGGCTGCACGACATAGACCACATAGCCCATGGCAGCATAAAGATGATGTGGGTAACGGCTTTCGAAATAGCGGCTCGTAGGCGAACAACCACCATAGTAGTTGACAATAAGCGGATATTTCTTCGATGGGTCGAAATGTGGTGGCAAATAATAACGACCGCAGATGGTATCGCCACGGGAGTTGACGAAATCCCATGCCTCGCACTTACCAAACTCTACATCGCCAAAGCGGACGGCATGAAGGTCGTCGAGCAATACCGGCTTGAGACTCTTCAGGTCCATGCGGAAAAGACGGTCGGTGTTAGATGCACTCTGTCCGCTGAATGTCATGACGGGAGCATTATCTGCCAGCGCAAAAAGACCCATGTACTCTTCCGGTTCTGCAATGGAAAGGATTTTGCCCGACTTTACGTCAGCTCTATAAAGATGCTTGCAGTCACGGTCAAGGGCAGTGAAGTACAACAGATTGTCATAAACATTCCATTGCATTTGCTCAACGGAGGGATTGAAGTCGCGGGTTAGAGGCACAACATTGCGACTGGCAATGTCGAGGATAAAGATCTGATTGTCTACCATACTTGGCGTACGGTCGGCAGGCAAGTTCTTTCCAATGCCATTGAAGGCCTCGGGCGAGCCAACCACAGCAATGCTCTTTCCGTCGGGCGAGAACTGTGCATCGCCGATAAAACCATCAGCGGCAACAAGTGTCTCGTCGGTCATGGTATGCAGGTCGAGGCGACGAATAGAGAAAAGCGTTGTAGGTCGCTTCTCAAGACGCTGACGACTGACCATATAAAGAACATATCGTCCGTCGCGTGAAATGTCGAGCAACGAAACATTGTTGTAGCCAAAGGTGAGAGGCTGCACCAATCCTGTGGCGAGGTCGAACTTTTCAAGAACATTACGGTTGCGCCAGCCTGGCATACGGTCGTCGGGACTGATGAACTGATGGACATCGGCATCGTCCTGTGGACCTTTCACCTCGCGCGACACAATGAGGTAGTCGGATGTTGGCGAGAATACGAAACGTGACTCCGGCACACCATTGGCAACGACACGTTCCTTGCCTGTTGCCGCATCGACTGCCACAATCTGCCTGCCATTGGATGATTTGCGGACAAAAAAATAGCTGCATGTACCTGGTATCCACTCTATAGCACGGTCTGTGTCGAGAAGCAGGTTGCCCGACTTCAAGTCAGAAAGCTGCCAACGGTGCAAAGTTGTGGTGGCATCGACGACATCATTATATTTTGTTATCAGATAGCGTCCATCGGCAGAGAGGCTTGTGCCACCAAAGTGTTTGCCGTTGAGAACGTCGGCAAGTGTGTATTGGCGTTTTGTGCCATCGGAAATCAGCAATAACTTTTCGTTATCAGCCGAGATGACCACCTGCAACGAGTCCTTGTCGCCCTTATGCGAGAGATATTTCACCACGATGTCGTGTGTTGCGGGTAGTAGGTTCAGGTCGCCATTGCTCTCTTTGCCGTCAACAAACAATTGATAACTTTTCATCTTCCCCACCTTTACGGTAGCCTTGGTGTAGCCACTGTTGGTCAGTTGGAACTGCAACAGATGGATGGCATTGTCAGCATCCGAGGCGGGGGCAAGGGCACCACTAAAAACACTGCCCCCGCCAGCCTTCAGCAGACTGACGGGAGTATTGAGCAGTGACTCTGTGGAAAATGCCTTCTTGTTGACATCCACGCTGTCAACCATCACCGGAGCCTTGACCACGAAGGGACCGGAGTATCGGAACGACTTTACGGGAATGTCGCCGGCACGCAGCCCCAACGAACATAGGGTTGCGGCGGCAATAAGCATTTCTTTCCTCATTACAATAAAGCCTTGAACTTTTCCTCTATCTTTGACTTTGAAGCAGCACCGACCATCTTGTCGACAATCTCACCACCCTTGAAGAAGAGTATTGTAGGAATGTTGCGGATTCCGAATTCGGCGGCAATGTCGTCACACTCCTCAACGTCGCACTTGCCGACGTTGATTTTGCCGTCATATTCCTTTGCCAGCTCCTCGATGATAGGAGCTATCATGCGGCATGGTCCACACCAAGTAGCCCAAAAGTCAACAACCAATGGCAGTTCGCCATTCTTCAATGTCTCAAAGTTGCTTGTAGTAATCTTTGTTTCCATTTTTTTACTAAATTATATTATGTTATTAAATTATAGGTCTCATTGATTCCTTCTTCACGAAAGCATCCGACTAATTAATCTTGTATTCCAAAGCCTCGTTATGGTCGAGATAGTTTATCAGTCGGCTTCTTACATCAACTGTCCTCGACCTGCTCTTCAGCAAGACATGCTTCTTCCCCTGTGAGTCGCGCAATTGGAAGAAGAGTTGAGTCTTGCCCGGAGTCTCACTGATCAGCTCGTTCAGCTCCAGAACGATTTGCTCGTCGAGTTTGTCGGTATCTATGGAGATGGTGAGTTTCTGCAGTGTCTCGTCCTTCACGGTCTGCATGAACTTCACGTCCTGGACTTTCAAGTCGTAGAGGTTGCTGTCGCGGAACCGTTGCTGCAGCTTTGCCACTATATAGACAGACGCTCCCTCCTGGAACATTCCGGCAAAACGTCCCCAATCCTCGCCAAAGAGTGCAAGGACACCGCTGCCTTCAAAGTCCTCTATGGTGACGAAACCGCAAGGTTTGCCCGTCTTGGTATACTTCTGACGCACACCAGTCACAATGCCACCTATGACAATGTCTTCACGACCTGAAAGTTTCTGCATGTCATCCAGTTCCTGACAAGGGGTATTGCAAAGATTGTCCAATATCACCTTATACTCGTCGAGAGGATGTGCAGACAGATAGATGCCCACCAGCTCACGTTCCTTGTTCAGTCGCTCAATGTCGCTCCACGGCTCTCCTTTCAGTATTGGAGGCGTGGAAATGGCTACGGCATTGTCGTCGCCGAAAAGCGAGTTGCGTATTTGCGACATCTCGACTTGATAAAGCTGCCCATATCGCATCAGCGTGTCGATGAAAGTGTCGCCCTTGGTGTTCTTTGCAAAGTAGTCTTCACGTTTCATTGCTGCGAAACTGTCGAAAGCTCCACTCAACACAAGCGACTCTACACATTTCCTGTTGCAGTTGGAAAGATTGACACGCTGTATGAAGTCAAAGATGTCCTTATAAGGCCCGTTCTTATCACGCTCTTTGATAATCGCCTCTGCCGCAGCACCTCCTACGCCCTTGATGGCACTGATGCCGAAACGTATCTCACCCTTCTTGTTGGCACTGAATTTTCCACGGCTCTCGTTTACGTCAGGACCCAAGGTAGGAATCCCCATGGCACGGCATTCGTCCATGAGTTTGGTTATTTCAGTGATGTTGTCGAGGTTTCGACTCATCACCGCCGCCATGTACTCGGCAGGATAGTGAGCCTTAAGATACGCCGTCTGATACGACACCCATGAATAGCAGGTGGCATGACTTTTGTTGAAGGCATAGGAAGCGAACTTCTCCCAGTCGCCCCATATCTTTTCGAGCACCTTCGGGTCGTGTCCGTTCTTCTGTCCGCCCTCGATGAACTTTGGTTTCATGGCATCAACGATGGCCTTTTTCTTCTTACCCATAGCCTTACGCAAAGCATCGCTCTCGCCACGGGTGAAGTCGGCAAGCTGACGCGACAACAACATCACCTGCTCTTGATATACCGTAATGCCGTAAGTGTCCTTCAGGTACTTCTCCATGCACGGTATGTCGTACTTTATCTCCTCACGTCCGTTCTTGCGGGCGATGAACGAAGGGATATAGTCCATTGGTCCCGGACGGTAGAGGGCGTTCATGGCTATGAGGTCCTCAAACACCGTGGGGTGAAGCTCGCGAAGATATTTCTGCATGCCGGGCGACTCGAATTGGAACGTTCCTATGGTACGGCCGTCGCAATACAGTTTATAGGTCAGTTCGTCGTCGATAGGAATGTTGTCGAGGTCGATGACGTTTCCTGTTGTGAGACGGATATTCTCCACCGCCTCCTTCATGATTGAGAGAGTCTTTAGACCGAGGAAGTCCATTTTTATCAGTCCCGTCGACTCAATGACATGGCCGTCATACTGCGTACAGCGCAGCTTGTGGCCAGGGTCGCTCTTGTCCTCGGCAACCGACACCGGCACCCAATCGCTGATCTTATCTCTACAGATGATGAAGCCACAGGCGTGGATTCCAGTTCCGCGCACCGTTCCTTCAAGCATCTTGGCATACTCCATGGTGTTGTGCATCTTCGGGTCTGGACTCGCCTCAGCGTCACGCAGTTCCGGTATGCACTTAATGGCATTCCCAAGGTTCATCTTCAGTCCGTCGGGCAACTTGTCGGGAATGAGTTTGCAGAGCCAGTTGGCCTTCTCGAGTGGAAGTTTTTCAACACGCGCCACGTCCTTAATGGAGTTCTTCGTGGCCATAGTGCCGTATGTTATAATGTGTGCGCAGTTCTCATGCCCATACTTGTCCTCCACCCATTCAAGCACTCGTCCACGTCCGTCGTCGTCGAAGTCGGTGTCGATATCGGGCAACGAGATACGGTCAGGATTAAGGAAACGCTCGAAGAGGAGGTCATATTTTATTGGGTCTATCTTCGTAATTCCCAAACAGTATGCCACAACGGAACCTGCAGCGGAACCACGTCCTGGTCCTACCATTACGCCCAACTCGTCGCGTGCCGAGTTGATGAAGTCCTGCACGATAAGGAAGTAGCCGGGGAAACCCATGGTCTTCATTATGTGCAATTCGAATCTTATTCGGTCATCCACCTCCTTGGTAAGTGGCATCGGGTATAGCTTTGCAGCTCCTTCATAGGCGAGTTTCGACAAGTAATCAGCCTCAAACTTTATGCGGTAGAGCTTGTCGTATCCGCCAAGTTTGGCTATCTTCTTCTCGCCCTCCTCACGCGGAAGCTGATTCTCGCCGTTCTCGTCAGAGGTGAACTCCTTGAAAAGGTCTTCTTCGGTGAACCTTGCCCTCCACTGTTCCTCTGTTCCGAACTCCTCGGGAATAGGGAAGAATGGCATGATGGGGGCGTTTTCTATGTCGTAGAACTCTACCTTGTCGAGAATCTCAAGCGTATTGGAAAGGGCTTCGGGAACGTCGGCAAAGACTTCATTCATTTCCTCACGCGTCTTGAACCACTCCTGTTTGGAATAGAGCATACGCGTAGGGTCGTCAAGGTCCTTGCCTGTAGAGAGACAGAGCAGATGGTCGTGAGCCTCGGCATTCTCCTGGTCAACGAAATGCGCATCGTTGGTACATACCAACTTTATGCCGTATTCCTTTGCCAACTCAATCAACACCTTGTTTGCCTTCTGCTGCAATGGGAACGTCTCCCTATTTGCCCTAATTGTCGGGTCCTTTACCTCATGTCGCTGTAACTCGAGATAATAGTCGTCGCCAAAGACACGCTTATACCACTCTATTGCCTCTCGTGCGCCTTCAATGTCGTCCTGCAATATTTTCTTGGGAACCTCACCGGCAATACATGCCGAACAGACAATGAGGTCCTCGTGATACTTCTCCAGTTCATAGCGGTCGGTACGAGGCCTGCCGTAAAAGCCGTCCACCCAGGCGTTGGACACCAGTTTGATGAGGTTCTTGTATCCTTTATAGTTTTTCGCCAGGACAATAAGGTGATAACCGCTGCGGTCACCATTGTCCTTGTTCTTGTCTTCTTTCCTATGGCGTGCCACATACATCTCACACCCCAAGATGGGCTTGAACGGCTCAAGTCCCTCCTTCTTTCTGCCCCCATTGACCTTATTGCAATAGTCGAAGAATTCTTTTATGCCGAACATGTCTCCATGGTCGGTCACCGCCATACCCTTCATACCGTTGCCAATAGCCTTGTCAACGAGCTTTGCTATACTCGACTGCCCGTCGAGAATAGAGTAGTACGTGTGTACGTGAAGATGTATAAAATCTTGCATTTTATGTGTCTTTTTTCGTTTTCGAGGTGTAAAGTTACGCTTATTCTTTGAAATAACCAAAAGAAATCGCAAAAAGTTTGCTTAATAATCAAAAAAGATGTACCTTTGCAGGAGAAAAAACAATCAATGCATTACCCAATGGGAAGAAGAATAAGAAAACTTAAGAAAATCAGAATCCACAGAGAAGGGACGGGGACTCTTATATACAGTATTGTAGGCATCCTGCTGGTTGCCGCTCTACTTCATTGGCTGAAAGTATCACCTATCCTCTTTTGGGCCTTTGTAGTAGTTTTTGGTACCGTTTGGGCTATAGTGCTGAACTTCTACCGATGTCCAATCCGTGAATTTAAAGACGACACCGAACGTGTTGTAGTAGCTCCTGCCGATGGCAGGATTGTTGTAATCGAGGAAGTGGAAGAAAACAGATACTTCCATGACCGCCGTCTGATGATTTCCATCTTCATGAGCCTATTCAATGTCCATGCCAATTGGTTTCCCGTTGACGGAAAGATAAAGTTCGTGAAGCATCGCGACGGCAACTACCACAAGGCATGGCTGCCAAAAGCCAGCGAAGAGAACGAGCACGCCGACGTGATGATAACCACACCGGAGGGCGAGGACATACTTTGCCGCCAGATTGCCGGTGCAATGGCGCGACGCATCGTAACCTATGCCAAGGAAGGCGAAGAGTGCTACATCGACGAGCACATGGGATTCATCAAGCTTGGTTCAAGGGTTGACGTATTCCTCCCATTAGGCTCTGAGGTTTGCGTGAAAATGGGACAGGCTACAACAGGCGACCTTACAGTACTGGCAAAACTGCCCTAACGCCCCATTCCTCACTCCTCTCTCCTCACTCCTCTCTCCCCTCTCCTCACTCCTCTCTCCTCACTCCTCTAATATATAATAAGGTATATCTATGGCTAACTGCATAACAAAACACATTCCCAACGCCTTGACGTCAAGCAACCTCATTTGCGGTTGCATTGCAACGACTTTCGCCTTTGCAGGCTGCTACGAGAAGGCTTTGCTCTTCATCATCTTGGGTGCTGTGTTTGACTTCTTCGACGGCATGAGCGCCCGACTGCTAAAAGTGTCGTCGCCAATAGGCAAAGAACTCGACTCGCTTGCCGACGACGTCACCTTTGGTGTGGCGCCCTCGGCAATGGTCTTTGGCGTGTTGTATACTCACGATTACCCCGATTGGCTTCAAGGCATAGCTTTCCTGCTGCCCTATTTGGCATTCGTCATGGCAGCCTTTTCAGCCATTCGCCTTGCCAAGTTCAATCTTGACGAGCGTCAGACAACGTCGTTCATTGGCGTGCCTACGCCAGCCAACGCCCTCTTTTGGGGTTCTCTGATTGTAGGTTGTGAAGACATCATGTCGCTGTCACCCTACATGACTCTACTAACCATAGTCATGGTATTTATTTGCAGCTACCTTCTTGTAGCTGAGATTCCTCTGTTTGCACTGAAGTTCAAGCATTGGGGGTGGAAAGGCAACGAAGTGAAATATGTGTTCGTCATTTCGTCAATTCCCCTACTTGCCATCTTCGGCGTTGCAGGCATTGCCGTGGTTATTGGTTGGTACGTTATCCTTGCAGTAATATCTAATCACTACAAATTGAATTAGCCATGCTTAAAGGGCTTCTTGTGCTTATTGTCATAATACTTGTTGTAGTCAGCGCAATAGTATTGTTAGCCGTCAACATCGTCTTGAGATTCCTCAAGCGAATGAGGAAAATGGCAACGGGCGAACTCGACGAGGAAGAAGAATACGAGCGTCAGTCGACATCGCGCCACCAGCACCAATATTCTTTCCGAGCCGGTCGCACCAACCGTGCACGTCCAAACCGTGAACAGAAGGAATATAAGCAGACGACGACACACGACGGCAAGGTAATCATTGACAACCGCCACCCCGAAGAGCGGAAGCGCAAAATCATAGACGCCGACGAAGGCGAATACGTTGACTTTACGGAAGAATAAATAAGGTTGACAAGTTGACGAGTAAACAAGTTAACGAGTTGATAGCCAAACAGCAGATAAAAGCAGTGTATCAACTCGTAAACTTAAAAGAATCAACTCGTCAACTTGTCAACTTGAAAATATCCACATTAGTTATGCACCAAAGTGCCTATTGGATCTCCGTCCATAACCTTCTTAAGATTACCCACGATGTCCATGTTGAACACATAGATAGGCAGGTTGTTCTCCTTACACATTGTCGTTGCTGTAAGGTCCATCACCTTAAGTCCGCGTGTATAGATTTCGTCGTAGGTAATGTCGCTGAACTTAGTAGCCGTAGGATCTTTTTCCGGGTCGGCAGTATAGATGCCGTCGACACGTGTTCCCTTCAGCATTACATCAGCCTCTATCTCAATGCCACGCAGCGACGAACCAGTATCAGTGGTGAAATAAGGGCTGCCTGTTCCAGCAGAGAAGATGCACACATAACCTGCTTCCATTGCCTCTATTGCCTTCCACTTGGTGTAGAACTCGCCGATAGGCTCCATACGGATAGCCGTGAGCACCTTGGTCTTTACTCCGATGGCACCCAAGGCAGAGCTTAACGCCAAAGAATTGATTACCGTGGCACACATGCCCATCTGGTCACCCTTTACACGGTCGAAGCCCTTTTGCGAGCCACTGAGTCCACGGAAGATGTTGCCTCCACCAATGACGATGCCTATCTGCACGCCCATTTCGCTCACCTCTTTTATCTGTCGTGCATAATCGGCAAGACGCTCTGGGTCGATGCCGAAATTCTGCTTGCCCATAAGGCTCTCGCCACTGAGCTTCAAAAGGATTCTTTTGTACTTTGCCATAATCAATCAATTATATACTTTACTTCTTTAAATGCATATTCACTCAGTCCTCCTTCACGTCGCCTCAGCACAAGATGCCCATTGTCAAGAATGTCGTAAAACTCAGCCTCGAACCGTCCACCCTCATCCTCATAGGCAAAGAAGCCAGACCTTCTGTATAGAGCCGACTTATAAAGCGAGGCTATTTCATCATAACGGCCTTCGTCGACCATCTGCAGATAGACGTCGAAACGCTCAACGACCTTCCGTAGAACTTCTGTTCTCTCTGTCTCACACCCTCTCACTCCATAGAGCGATATTGGATTTGGGGCATTACCAACGAAGTTCCGCTGGTTAATGTTTATGCCCATGCCAAGAATACAGTTTCCGATGCCGACACTTGTCACCGAACATTCCGACAAAGTGCCACTTATCTTGTAGTCGCCACAATAAATGTCGTTAGGCCATTTTATCGTGATGTCCTTGGAATAGCATTCCAAAGCATCGCGTATGGCAAGCGCACCAGCCTCAAGCATTACGAACTGACGTGCGGCAGCCAGACCATTCGGACAACACTTGATGCTGAAAGTAAGGTTCTGTCCTCGCTCGCTTTCCCAGACATTCTCGCCCTGTCCTTTGCCAGCCGTCTGAAAGTCGGCAAGGGCGATGGTCATTCGTTCTCCAGCCTCACCTTGATAGCGTCTTAGGTAGTTGTTGGTCGAGTCAACCTCACCTATAACTATAAGCTTTATTCTTTCCGCCATAATACAGTTTTGGATAGAAAGCGTCTTCAATATGATTTATGTCATAGTCGCCGGGACCACCACATACGGCAATAATGTCAAAACGTATTTCGCAATCGATGCGAAAGCGTTTCACGAAGCAGTTTGCGGCAAGACTGAGGGAATGTATCTTCTGTTCATCGACAGCCAGCTCGGCAGGAACAGGAGTACCCTTTCGTCGTGTCTTTACCTCAACGATGACAACAAGGTCGCTTCCTTTTTGGGCAATTATGTCAATGTCCCTATGCCCATTCCTCCAGTCTTGGAAAAGAATGGTATAGCCTTTCGACCTGAGATAGTCGGCGGCAGCCTCCTCACCCCACTTGCCCAAAATGTTATGCTCTGCCATAAGCCTGTCCTGCCTTATTTGTGTCGGTTGGCACGCTGTTCACGATATTTCGCCTTCTGGCGTGCCGACCCACTGCCATGGGCACCGGTGATATACTTCTTTTTCTTAGCCTTAGTCTTCACCTTTCCGGCATTAGGGTCACCCTTCGGTGCTCCCTTGAACACCAAACCGCCACCAGCAATTATATCATCAATGTCACTCATAACTAACTATATTCTCTATCCTCACTCCTCTAATCAATGATGGAACAACCTCACACCCGTGAACGCCATGGCGATGCCATACTTGTCGCATGTTTCGATGACATTGTCGTCACGAACAGAGCCGCCTGCCTGGGCGATGTACTCTACACCACTCTTATGGGCACGCTCGATGTTGTCGCCGAATGGGAAGAAGGCGTCGCTGCCGAGAGCTACACGGGTGTTCTTGGCAATCCACTCTTTCTTCTCCTCGCGGGTAAGCACCTCCGGTTTCTCCTTGAAGAACATCTGCCACGTTCCTTCACGCAGCACATCGTCGTAGTCGTCGCTGATGTACACGTCAATGGTGTTGTCGCGGTCGGCACGACGAATGTTGTCAACAAAAGGCAGGTTCATCACCTTCGGGTGCTGACGCAGCCACCAAATGTCGGCTTTGTTTCCTGCCAAGCGTGTGCAATGGATGCGGCTCTGCTGTCCGGCACCGATGCCAATGGCCTGTCCGTCCTTGACGTAGCAGACAGAGTTGCTCTGTGTATATTTCAATGTGATGAGGGCGATGATAAGGTCGCGCTTAGCCTCATCGGTAAAGGTCTTGTTTGCCGTTGGTACATTCTCGAACAGTGCGGGGTCGTCGAGCTTTATCTCGTTGCGTCCCTGTTCGAAGGTGATGCCGAACACCTGCTTCCGCTCCACCGGCTCCGGCACGTAGTCAGGGTCGATCTTGATAACATTGTATGTACCCTTGCGCTTAGCCTTCAGAATCTCTATAGCCTCTGGAGTAAAGTCGGGAGCAATGACGCCATCACTCACCTCACGCTTTATGAGCAGTGCGGTAGCCTCGTCGCAAGTGTCGCTGAGGGCAACGAAATCGCCGTATGAACTCATTCTGTCAGCACCGCGTGCACGAGCGTAGGCGCAAGCTATGGGCGACAGTTCTACCTTAAGGTCGTCGACGAAATATATTTTCTTCAACGTGTCGCTCAGAGGCAGACCTACGGCGGCGCCAGCCGGCGACACATGCTTGAACGACGCAGCCGAAGGAAGTCCTGTTGCCGCTTTCAGTTCCTTTACAAGCTGCCAACTGTTGAAGGCATCAAGGAAATTGATGTAGCCTGGACGGCCATTCAACACCTCGATGGGCAGTTCACCTTCTGTCATGAAAATCCTCGAAGGCTTCTGGTTCGGATTGCATCCGTACTTCAATGCTAATTCTTTCATATCCTATTCTTTATGTCTTGATTTCACTTTTAGGCTGCAAAGATACACATTTTTTTCCAATTTCCGCCTTTTTCCCATATTTTATTTGCTGTCACTCTCCTGCATCCTTGATGTATTCCCTCGGCGCAACGCCATAGACAGCCTTGAAGGCGGTGGAGAAGGTGCTGGTGTTGCTGAATCCCACGGCATACATCACGTCGTTGATGTTCTGGTGACCGGAGTCGAACAGACGGGCAGCCTGTTTCATGCGTATGTTGCGAATGAAGTTGTGGGGCGACTGGTTTGTCAGTGCCTTCATCTTACGGTAGAAATGCACACGACTGAGACCGACCTCACGCGCAATGAAGTCCACATTGAGTTCCGGATTGCTTATGTTGCCGTTTATCACCTTCATCACCCTTTCCATGAGTTTGTCGTCGGCAGTCTGCAATTCAAGATTGTCCACCTTGTCTTCCTGACTTTCATTGCCCGACATCTTGTTGCGCATTGTGTTGCGCAAGGCTATGAGATTGAGAATAGTGCGCTTCAGAATCTCAAAGTTGAAGGGCTTCACGATGTAGGCGTCGGCACCCGTCTCCAAGCCTTCCAGCTTGTCCTCGTCGCTCGACTTCGCCGTCAGCAGTATTACGGGCAGCGTATTGGTATTGATGTTTCCCTTCAGCTTCGCACAAAGTGTATTGCCATCCATGACGGGCATCATCACGTCGCTCACCACAATGTCAGGCACTTCCTTAAGTATTGCGGTCAATGCATCCTGACCGTTGCCGTAGGTGGTAACCCTGAAGTTGGCTGACAGTTCCTTTTCCAGATACTGCTGAATCTCCAGGTCGTCCTCCACAACGACAACCCACGGCCTCTTTCCACGTTGCGGAGCTGCTGGCGTCTGCACTACCTCTACGGTTTCCTGCTCCTTGTATGACTCCTCAAGAAGATTCTCCAGGTTGTTGGCATTATCGGTCATCTCAGCCTCCGTCATCATTTCTTCCTCGCGCAGGTGTGAGTTTCCAAGCGGTATGGTGACAGTGAATGTCGAGCCTCCTCCCTTCTCGTTGTTCTTTGCCGTGATGGTGCCGTGATGCAACAACACGAGCGAGTTGGTCAGGTCGAGGCCTATGCCCGTTCCAAGATGGCGGTCGTTTGTCCTGCTGTTGCTCTGGTAGAAGCGTTCGAAAATCTTGTCCACCTTGTCCTTTGGTATGCCCTCGCCATTGTCGCGCACAGACAGCGTCATGTTCTTGTCGTCGTGGCTGATTGTCACCGTAATCTCACCGCCTGTAGGCGTATACTTGAAGGCGTTTGACAAAAGGTTCACCACCACCTTGTCGAAGTTGGTCAAGTCAATCCAAACGGGCAGCTTCTCGTCTTCATGCAAGAAGTCGAACGTTATTGACTTTGCCCTTGCCTGATAATCAAACATGTTGCAGATGTCGTCGACGAAACCGATGATGTCGGTCTCGCGCATCTTCATCTTCATCATGCCCTTCTCTATCTTCCTCAAGTCCATTATCTGATTGATGAGGTGCAGTATGCGCTCTGCATTTCTCTTCATCGTGGTGTACACTCCCATTCGCTGCGGGTCGTGGTCTTCCTTCAGCAGTGTCATCAGCGGCGAGACGATGAGCGTCATAGGCGTGCGAATCTCATGGCTGATGTTCATGAAGAACTTTATCTTCGCCTCGTTCAGCTCCTCTGCATGCTTGTGTTCCTGCATTCTCAGTCGGTCCTGCTCCTTGCGTTTGCGCTGTTGGAAATAGATGCGGACTATCAGGAACACGATTGCAATATAGAAGAGATACGCCACCGTAGAGCGATACCACGGCGAGTGGACCACCACAGTGAAGTTCTTTGTCTCCGACTCCTGGTTGTTCTTTATTGCCTTAACCGTAAACTTGTATGTCCCCGGCGGCATGTGGCTGAAGTTTATCTCGTTCTGACCAGGCTGCAATGTCGTCCACTGCTCGTTGTTGATGCAGTAGGCATAGGAGATGTGCTCAGGAGTGTCATAGGTCAGTGTGGAGAGCTGTATGGCAAAAGAGTTGTCGCCATAGTCAAGTTCGAATTTGTCACTGTGCATCACCGGCTGTTCACAGATGGTATAGAATCCCGACGACTCGCCTGCCGAGACATCTTTCCCGTCGACGACGAAATTGGTTATTTCCACCGAGGCGTTCCATTTCTGCATCCGTATCTCGTCGGTCTTGAACCACGTTATTCCGCCAACGCCACCAAACAGCAGTTCACCGTCAGCCCCCACGCTGGCGGCACCATCGCTGAACTCATTGCCCTGAAGTCCGTCGTCAACATAATAGCAACTCACCACTCGACCCGTAGTGGCATCAAGACGACACAGTCCATGGTCGGTGCTTACCCAAAGGCTTTTCCCCTTGTCCCTAAGAATGGAGGCCACACCGCTGTCGGACAACCCATCAGCCATTCCGATGCTCAGCGTGCCACCAGTGGTCATGTTCCTGCGATATAGTCCATCGTCAGTTCCATACCAAAGAATGTTTCCATCGGTCTCAGCCACCGAACGGATATTGACACTATGGTGCAGCACATTCTCGCCAAAGGCACTGATCCATGAATTCTTGTTAATGTCGAAACAACAAAGACCCATCGTGGATGCCACATACAGTCGGCCTTGGTCTGCCGAGAGGCTTATCTGCGAGATATAATCGTTGACGAGCGCATTCTTTTTCCTGTTGCCTGAAGCCTCCGGGTCAGCCTTGTAGTTGGTCAACGCCTTTGTCTTGGGGTTATAGCGAATCAACCCGTTTCCCATCGTAGCAATCCAGAAGTCACCGCTTCTGTCAATCTCTATGTCGAAAACATGCAGTCGCTCGAAATTGCCAATCCTAACATCGCTGTAACTGAAGTCCTTCACATTCACATAGCCTAATCCACGATGGTAGGAGCCGACCCAGATGCCACCTTCGGCATCCTCTGCCATACTGAGTACCGTCGAAGGCTCGGCGATATGCTTTATCAAGTGGTGGTTGCTGTCGAGCACGAAGATGCCGTCATTGTCGGTTCCCACCCATATCAGTCCGCGTGAGTCAATCATGTTGCTCGTCACACAACAGTCGCCAATCTCGTTTCTGTTGCCCAACTTATATCCCATATATCCAAAGCCGACAGGTTTCTCAGGCTGCATGAACACGCCCTTTTGCAACATTCCCAACCAGATGTTGCCCGCCTTGTCCTCCACAAACGACGTCACCTTGGCATGGCTGAGGTCAACCTCATGGCTGTAGAAAGGATTCATCGTCAGCTTGTGGGTCTTTGGGTCCATTAAGGCAAAACCATATCCGTCAAGACCTAACAGGATTTTGCCGTTGCGGCAGGTGTAGAGTGCCGAGACGTGCATTCCCGCCGTTGTCTCAACAGGCACGAAGTCGCCCTTCTGCGAGCTCTTTACCCACACGCCTTGGTCGTAAGTGGCAAGATAGACGCAACCTGCCTGGTCCTCACACACGTCAGTAAGCACGGTGCTCACTTTCTTGTCCATCATCCAGTATCGCTTCTTGCCCTTCATTATCGACATCACGCCGTTGCGCTCAGTCAGCACCCACAGCCCCTTGCGCGAGTCCTCGAACAACTTCTTCACGCCTACCACCTCCTTCAGTGGCTCATAGCTGCGACCCTTGTCCAGGCCTTCCATCTTGAACACACCATTGCCCGATGTTCCTACAAGCACCGTACCGTCGCTCAAGTTGGCAAAACAACTGACGAACGAGATTACCTTCTCGCCTTGCAGGCCATAAAGAGTGACATTGTGGAAACGGTCGTCGTAATAGGTCTGCACACCACGCTGGTTGCCGACAAAAAGAACCTTGTCCCTGCCTTGCATCACGGTATTGACATAGTTCGACATCATGCCCTCGCTTCCAGGCGTTCCCTTCTTGAACACCTTGAAGTTATAGCCATCATAGCGGTTCAGTCCATTACGGGTCGACACCCAAATGAAGCCGTCGTCATCTTGATATACATGCGAGACGAAACTACTCGACAACATTTTGTCCGTATTGAATAGTCGTCCCGTCTGGGCATTGGCAGTCAAACCGACAGCCAGCATAAATATCAGTGCAATTAACGTTTTTCTCATTATTTTAGGTATGTTCCTCTAAAGTTGTTAGTCGTTTCGTTGGCAAAGTTACAAAAAAATAACGGAAGAACAGACACAATACACATTTTTTAACTCATACTTTTTTCTTTATGACATTCTGCCCTTTGATGTGCAAAACTGTGGTGTAGTTTCTCATGTTGCTACTGTTTCTCATTTATGGTCGAGGGTGTTACTTTTCCCACCACCGAGTTAACACTTTGTCAACATCCCGGTTGCTTGTCCTTTTTGTGGTCTTAGGTTATGATTTGGGCTGGTCTTAGGTTAAAACGGGCCTTGGTCATAGCTTATTACCTGCCTTTGGCATAGTTTTGCTTCCTTTGTTTGACGGTGCAAAGTTACAGCTTTCTTCGCTTCGCCGTCCTATTTTCCCCGAGAACGTGAGGAATTTTCCCCGAGAACGTAATCCTTGGAGTTTCAATGCCTTAGAGAATGAACAACTGATGCGGAATTCACGTTAACAAAGTAACATTCCACCGCCACGAGTGTTACTTTGTTAACGTGAATTTGGCATTGATTTTCATTTTTTCTATGAAACCAGTCTTGTGCGTACCTTATTTATAAATATTTTTATTATATATAATATATAGTAATAAGTAACGGTAACACTTTTCGTGTTTTCGATGCAAAAACCGAGTAACAAAGTAACACTTCACTCTTCTTCCTAAAATTGAACTTGGACAAAGAAAATGACCTTAATGGCAAAATAGCTGGCATAATGGCATAAAGCTGATATTTTGTTGCACGAAAATGCTTACAAAACACCCGGAAGCGTCTCGAAGGCATCTCGAAGGCATCTCGAAGGAATACCGAAGGAAGACGAAAGAGCAAAAAAAGCACAACAATGATGCCGTGTGCCACTATCTTGTAGATATACGCTTGTTACACTGAAACAGAAAAGGCACCTGCGATTTCACGCAAGTGCCTCTTTTGCATAAGTAGCGGGGGTGGGACCCGAACCCACGACCTCCGGATTATGAATCCGACGCTCTAACCAGCTGAGCTATCCCGCCATTTCTCATTTGCGGGTGCAAAGGTACTACAATTTTATTAAACCACCAAACTTTTTTGAGAAAAAATTATGCGGAATGGATTATTTTTTGTATTTTTGTGCCGTCAAAGCGACAATCGAGCCTTTTATTGAACAAGAAATACGCTATTATGAGCAAGAAAAAGATTACGGTGGAATACCCCTTGGCATCAAAGTCGGCTACCATGGTATGGGGACTCATCGGCAATGCCCATGGACTGGAGAAATGGATGGCAGACCACGTCGAGGAGCACGACGGGGTGATGACTTTCAAGTGGGGTGAGGTGTGGACCCAGCAAGACATCCGCACGTCGGAAGTCATAGAGAGGCAGGAGAAAAGCCACATAAGGCTGAAGTGGGATGTCAACCCCTCTGACGACGACTATTGGGAGCTGAGGATTGAGAAAAGCGACTTCAGCGGGCATTTGAATCTGGTGATTACCGACCATGTCGACGAGGATGACGTTGACTACATGCGCGACGTATGGAACGACAATCTCAGCCGGCTCCACAATGTCAGCGGGCTGTAGATGAAAAAAAAGCCCGTTTTATTTCGCCATACCAATTTTTTGTGCTAACTTTGCAGCCTGAAATCCTATATTATAAGGATTGAAGCATGCGAATGATTCGAATTAAGAAGTTAGACATATTCATAGCCAAGCAGTTCGGGCTGCTGTTTGTCGGCACTTTCTTCATCTGCCAATTTGTGCTGATGATGCAATTCCTGTGGCGATATGTGGACGAACTCATTGGAAAGGGATTGTCGCTTGAGGTGATGGCACAGTTCTTCTGGTACATGGGACTGATGCTGATGCCGCAGGCGTTCCCGTTGGCTATTCTGCTTTCTTCGCTCATCACGTTCGGAAACCTTGGCGAAAGCTCGGAGCTGACGGCTATAAAGGCGGCGGGCATCTCGTTGCTCCAGGCATTCCGTTCGCTCATCGTAATATCCATTCTAATCTGCTGCTGCTCGTTCTACTTCCAGAACGTCGTAGCCCCGGAAGCCAACAAGTCCTTCTACCACCTCCTGCTCTCGATGAAGCAGAAGAGTCCAGAACTGGAAATTCCCGAAGGCATCTTCTACGACGGCATTCCAAACTGCAACCTTTATGTGCAACGCAAGGACCTTAACACGGGAAAGCTCTATGGCATAATGATTTACAGAATGAATGGAGGCTACGAGGACGCTGCAATAATACTCGCCGACTCAGGCATGCTGCAATCCACGGCAGAGAAAAAGCACCTGCTGCTGACACTGTACAGCGGCGAATGGTTTGAGAACATGCGCTCGCAAGACCTTGCTGGAAGCGCCAGCGTGCCCTATCGCCGCGAGACATTCTCGACAAAGCGCATTGTGCTCGACTTCGACGGCGGATTCAATCTTGCCGACGTTACGGGCATTGCAAGCGACGCACGCTCGAAGAGCCTGACGAAGATACGCCACGACCTCGACTCGATAAAGGAATTCAATGACTCCGTGGGACGCTCCTACTACAACAGCGCCCGCTACACGACCTTCAACATGCCTGGAATGACCAAGGACGACTCCGTTAAGGCGGAGAAGGAGGCTGCAAAAATCGACTTCGACAGCATCTACTATGGGCATAAGTCGGAGGAGAAGCAGATGATAATGAGACATGCGCAGTCGAACATCGACATGGCGGCCTCGGAGATGAACATGAGAGGCGACTATGCGAAGTCGCTCTACCGCCAACAGCGCATGCACGAGATAGAAATGGCAAAGAAGTTCTCGCTGTCGCTTACCTGTATCATATTCTTCTTCATAGGCGCACCACTGGGAGCCATCATACGCAAGGGAGGACTTGGCGTTCCTGTCATCATTTCGGTCTTTGTGTTCATCGTCTACTACATGCTGGACTTCACTGGAATGAGGATGGCGAGGGAGGACAACTGGACAGTAAGGTTTGGTGTCACCATATCCACCGCAGTCCTTACACCTCTGGCGGTGTTCTTCACATACAAGGCAAACAAGGACTCGGTGGTGTTCAACATCGACGTCTACAAGAGCCTGTTCCGCAGCATTCTCGGACTTAGGGTGAAGCGCCACGTATTCAAGAAGGAAGTAATCATCAACGACCCCTTGTACAGAGAGGACGCAGAGAAGCTGCAACGCATCAACGACGACATCACTGCATATTCGCACGAGCACGGTCTGCTGAAGGCCCCCAACCCGATAAAGGCGTTCTTCAAGGAAGGCGACGACAGGCACATCAGAGACATCAACGAAGAGCTGGAGGCTGTGATTGACGACCTGTCGAACACGAAGGACAAGGCGATACTGACGCACCTCAACCGCTATCCGATAATAGCCACACACGCCCATACGCGTCCGTTCCGCCGACGCTGGCTCAACGCCATGACTGGAATAATACTGCCATTGGGCATCTTCTTCTACTTGAGGATGTGGCGTTTCCGCCTGAGACTGCTGCGCGACCTGCGCACCATAAAGGCGACGAGCAACGACATCTGCAGCCGCATAGACGAGATGCTGGCAGCAACAGAGAATCGAACAAATTAACTTTTACACCTTATATATAATAATATGTCAGAAATCAATATAAGCAGTATAGAAGAGGCTCTCGACGATTTTCGCGAAGGGAAGTTCGTCATCGTTGTCGACGACGAAGACCGCGAGAACGAAGGCGACCTCATCATTGCGGCAGAGAAAATAACGCCGGAGAAAGTCAACTTCATGCTGAAACATGCACGAGGAGTTCTCTGCGCCCCCATCACCATAAGCCGCAGCGAAGAGCTCGACCTGCCACATCAGGTTGCCGACAACACCTCGATGCTCGGCACTCCATTCACAGTGACCATAGACAAGCTGGAAGGATGCACCACGGGAGTGTCTGCCCACGACCGGGCAGCAACCATCAAGGCATTGGCAGACCCGGCATCGAGGCCTGAGACCTTCGGGCGACCAGGGCACATCAATCCGCTCTATGCGCAGGACATGGGAGTATTGCGACGCTCGGGACACACCGAGGCTGCCGTAGACCTCTGCAAGCTGGCAGGACTATACCCCGCCGGAGCCCTGATGGAGATAATGAACGACGACGGCACCATGGCACGAATGCCCGACCTCATGGTGTTTGCCAAGCAGCACGACCTGAAGATAATAACAATAAAAGACCTCATTGCATACAGGCTGAAGAAGGAATCGCTCATTGAGGTAGGCAACGTTGCCGACATGCCGACAAAATACGGGCATTTCAAGCTCATACCCTTCAAGCAGTCGGCAACGGGAGTGGAGCACATGGCCCTGATAAAGGGAGAATGGAAGGACGACGAGCCGATATTGGTACGCGTTCACTCGTCATGTGCCACCGGCGACATCCTCGGCAGCATGCGCTGCGACTGCGGCGAACAGCTGCACAAGGCAATGCAGATGATAGAGAGCGAGGGGAAGGGCGTGATAATCTACATGCAGCAGGAAGGCAGAGGCATAGGACTGATGAACAAGATTGCCGCCTACAAGCTGCAGGAGGAAGGACTCGACACCGTAGAGGCAAACATTCACCTGGGCTTCAAGCCCGACGAACGCGACTACGGCTGCGGCGCACAAATGCTGCGCCATCTTGGCGTCCACAAGATGCGCCTAATGACCAACAACCCCACCAAGAGGGTCGGACTGGAGGCATACGGACTTGAAATAGTAGAGAACGTTCCCATAGAAGTAATGCCCAACGAGTACGACTACAAATATCTGAAAACGAAAAAGGACAGAATGGGACATACCCTCCACTTGTCGTGAAAAATAACCTCATAATTAAAAAAAAATAGTTGCAAGAGTAAAAATTCGCTCGATTTTCTTCGTGTTAACGAATAAAATGATTACTTTTGCACATAAAAACAAATTAAAAGTAAATTATGGCACAATTATCTGACCGTTTGCAGCGTCTGGCGCCATCGGCAACGTTAGCCATGTCGCAGAAGAGTAGCGAGATGAAAGCACAAGGCATCGATGTTATCAACATGAGCGTAGGAGAGCCCGACTTCAACACGCCCGACCACATCAAGGAGGCAGCCAAGAAGGCCGTCGACGAAAACTATTCGAGATATTCGCCTGTGCCTGGATATCCCGACCTGAGAAAGGCCATCGTGGCAAAACTGAAGAACGAGAACAACCTCGACTACAGCGTCAACGAGGTGCTCGTGTCAAACGGAGCGAAGCAGAGCGTCTGCAACACCGTGATGGCACTTGTCAACCCCGGCGACGAGGTAATCATACCTGCACCTTATTGGGTGTCATACCCACAGATGGTGAAGTTGGCAGGAGGCAATCCCGTCATCGTCGAGGCAGGATTCGAACAGAACTTCAAGATGACTCCAGAGCAGCTTGAGGCGGCAATAACGCCAAAGACCCGCCTGCTTATCCTCTGCTCGCCAAGCAATCCTACAGGAAGCGTATATTCCAAGGAAGAGCTCAAGGAACTTGCCGAAGTCATCAAGCGACACGACGACCTCTTCGTATTGGCAGACGAAATATACGAGCACATCAACTACATAGGCCGCCACGAGAGCATCGCCCAGTTTGAAGGCATGAAGGAACGCTCTATCATCGTCAACGGCGTTTCAAAGGCGTATGCCATGACAGGCTGGCGCATCGGCTACATTGCAGCCCCCGAATGGATTGTGAAGGGATGCAACAAGCTGCAGGGCCAGTACACCAGCGGCCCTTGTTCAGTAAGCCAGAAGGCGGCTGAGTTCGCCTACACTGCCTCACAGGAATGCGTAGAGCAAATGCGTCTGGCTTTCGAGCGGCGCAGAAACCTCATCGTAGAACTCGCCAAGGACATTCCAGGCCTTGAGGTGAACGTTCCCGAGGGAGCATTCTACCTCTTCCCGAAATGCAGCAGCTTCTTCGGCAAGCGCAACGGCGACACAGTGATAAACAGCTCGTCAGACCTTGCACTCTACCTACTCGAGAAAGGGCATGTTGCGACAGTAGGCGGCGACGCCTTCGGCGACCCAGAATGCTTCCGCATGAGCTATGCCACCAGCGACGACAACATTCGCGAAGCAATGCGAAGAATCAAGGAAGCACTCGCAGAATTGAAGTAAAAAGGACTTGTAAGGCTCCCAACATTATTAAATATAAAAAAAGTCGGAGTTAAAAGTTCTTAATTCCAGCGGAATTTCTTCGCAAATTGTTATCTTTGTCCCTTGATTGAAGACACCTTCATTGGGCAAGCCCCATTTTCGGGAGAATTATCACTAAAATTAATATTATTCACAAATAACAAAAAATTTAAAATTATTAATTATGGCAACAAAAACAAATGCTGCAGCCCCAGCAAAATCTTCGGGCTTTAAAGGTGTAAAGAACGCTTTTGTGATTCTCGTTATCTGCTGTGTGGCAGCTTACAGCTTCTACTTCGGCGTACTCGGTAATCCTTCTAACTTCGCAGGCGGCGACACAGCCGGTCACCCACTGAACATGATGGGTATCGTCTACAAGGGAGGTATCGTAGTAGGTGTGATCCTTACTCTTCTGCTCTCAGTTATCTGCCTCGGTGTAGAGCGCTACTTCGCTCTCCGTTCTGCTTTCGGTACAATGAGCCTTGGCAAGTTCACAAAGCAGATCAAGGAACTCATCAAGGCCGGCAAGTTCGACGAGGCTGTTGCTCTCTGCAACAAGATGAAGGGTTCTGTAGCCAATGTGGTTCTCGCTTCTATCTCAGCTTACAAGGACGTAGAAGGCAACACAACATTGAAGAAGGCTCAGAAGATTTCAAAGATTCAGCAGGCTCACGAGGAGGCTACTCAGCTTGAGATGCCAACTCTGCAGATGAACCTTCCTATCGTAGCTACCATCGTTACACTCGGTACTCTTACCGCCCTCTTCGGTACTGTGCTCGGTATGATCAACTCGTTCCAGGCTCTGTCTGCTGGTGGTGGTGCTGACTCTATGGCTCTTTCTGCTGGTATTTCTGAGGCCCTTGTGAACACAGCTTCTGGTATTTTGACATCTTGGTTCGCCGTTGTCATCTACAACTTCTTCACAAACAAGATCGACAAGCTGACATACGCACTCGACGAGGTTGGTTATACTATTGCCGCAACTTACGACGTAAATCACGAGGAGGCTTAATTGTTTTACCTTTTAATTAGCACTTTATAATTATGGGTAAAATAAAAATACAGAAAAAAGACGTCTGGATTGACATGACCCCAATGTCGGACGTGATGACCCTGCTTCTGTGCTTCTTCATGTTGACATCAACATTCCTGCAGCCAGAACCAATCAAGGTCAACACGCCAAGCTCGGTGTCGGAAGTCAAGGTGCCAGAGAAGGATGTCTTTAACATTCTGGTAGGACCGGATGGAAAGATATTCGTCGGCACTGACAACAAGAACGACATGTTGGCGATCATGCAAGCTGTGACAGACAAGTTCGGCGTACAGCTGAACGCTTCGCAGCTTAAGAAGTTCAAGGAAGAGGCTATGATTGGCGCACCTCTCGCAAAGTTCGGCGACTACCTCAACCTGCCTTCAGAGAAGATGCCAGAGGCAATCCAGAAGCTTGGAGTCCCCACCGATAGTATCGATGGAGGAATGAGTGAATTTCAGGAGTGGGTAAAGGCTGCCCGTGAAAACAATCCTGACGTGAAAATCGCAATCAAGTGCGACGCCACAACTCCATACAAGACTGTCAAGGCAGTAATGTCGGAGCTTCAGGACATGAACGAGAACCGTTACCAGCTTATTACGAATCTTAAAACGTCATCGGAGGACTAAAACATGGCTAAGAAACAAGCAAGTAAGCAGAAGAAAAAGAACACCCGAGTGGACTTCACTCCTATGGTGGACATGATGATGCTTCTTATCACATTCTTCATGCTGTGTACCACTCTGAGCAAGCCTCAGGCTATGCAGTTGACGATGCCAAGCAACGACAAGAACGTGCAGGATGAGGACAAGTCGGCAACAAAGGCTTCCCACACCATCACTATCATTCTTGCTGGCAATGACAAGATTTATCATATCGACGGACTTCCCAACTATGAGGACCCTACCTGCCTGAAGGAAACAACCTGGGGCAAGAACGGTATCCGTAAGGTGCTCATCGAGCACGTTACTGAGGAAGGAATCGCTCCTGTAGCAAAGATTATGGTAGCCAAGAACGAACTCGACAAGAAGAAGCTCGCCAACTCTAAGATGACCGACGAGCAGTACCAGAAAGAGTTGACAGAACTCAAGAACGGTAACCTTCCAACAGAGAAAGTTCCTACACTGACTATCATCATCAAGGCTCTTGACACTGCTTCTTACAAGAACATGGTTGACGCTCTCGACGAGATGCAGATTTGCAGCATCGGTAAGTACGTCATCGATAAGGTTAATGATAACGACCTCAAGCTCCTGGGCATGAAGGGCGTTAAGTAACTAACAATTTAAACTGAAAGAACAATGTCAAAAGTAGATCTTATAGATAGTAATTGGGTTGACCTTGTCTTTGAAGGCAGAAACCAGGCATTCGGTGCCTACCAGCTTCGCAAGAACACTGGTAAGCGTAACGTAAAGGCTATGCTGTTGGTTTTCGCCGCAATCATACTTATCATGGTTGCAGTATGGGCAAAGGTTGCCATTGAGAACGCCTTCCCTAAGAAGGTTGCAATGGAAACCGATGTAGAGCTCTCTCAGCTTGCGCAGAAGAAGGAAGCTAAGGTTGAGAAGAAAGCACCGGTTAAGGTTGAAGAGGCAAAACCCATTGAGAAGGTTAAGAGCTCTGTGAAGTTTACTCCTCCTGTCATCAAAAAGGACGACGAGGTTAAGCCTGAAGAGGAGTTGAAGTCACAGGAAGACCTGAACAAGACAAATACTGCCATCGGTTCGTTCGACGTCAAGGGTAACGACGAGGCGGGCGGTGAGGTGCTCAAGGCTAAGGAAGTAATTGCTCAGCCAGAGCCACCAAAGGAAGAGGAAACCAAGATTTTCGAGGTCGTTGAGCAGATGCCTTCGTTCCCAGGTGGACAGGCTGCACTCTTCGAGTTCCTCTCTAAGAACATCCGCTATCCAGTTGTTGCCGAGGAAAACGGTATCCAGGGACGTGTCATCGTGACATTCGTGGTTGAGCGCGACGGTTCTATCACCGACGTTCGTGTTGCCAAGTCTGTCGACCCATCTCTCGACAAAGAGGCCGTTCGTGTGACAAAGAGCATGCCTCACTGGAATCCTGGTATGCAGAACGGTGGTCCAGTGCGTGTGAAGTTCACATTGCCTGTAACCTTCAGATTGCAGTAATAATTTAATTACGGTAATATGACAAAAAACAGATTCAACATATTCGTTGGACTGACACTCACTTTAGGTTTGTTGCTGTCATGCAGCGACAAACCTAAAAATGGTAGGACTGATACTTACTCAAAGGGAGAGATTTCATTCGCTTCCGATGATAGTTTCAGTCCTATCATCGAAGAACAATTGGACATCTTCGGGAGCATGTACCCTGAGGCAAAAGTAAAGCCCATTTACACCAACGAGCTTGATGCCGTCAACATGCTGATGACCGAGAAGGTGTGGCTCGCCATCACAACCCGAAACTTCACACCAAAGGAGAAGAAGAATCTTCAAGACCGCAAATTCATGCCCAGGGCCATTCCATTGGCTTACGACGGTCTTGCACTTATCGTCAACAATGCCAATCCTGACACTTGTCTTTCGGTGAAGGACATAAAGCGAATACTAAGTGGCGAGGTGAAGAATTGGAAAGATGTCTTCCCCGAATCTAAACTGGGCGAATTCGATGTAGTATTCGACAATGCAAAATCAAGCACGGTTCATTATTGCGCCGACTCTATACTTGGCGGCAAGCCAATAAACAGTCCTAACATTACGGCTGTGAAGAAAAGCGAGGAGGTTGTCAACTATGTTTCAAGGCATGAGAATGCACTCGGTGTGATAGGTTCCAACTGGCTTAACGACAAAAGGGACACTACAAACATCACTTTCAACAAGAACATTCGTGTGGTAGCGGTAAGCCGACTCGACAAGGCAACGCCGATGAACAGTTGGAAACCCTACCAATATTACATATTCAATGGAAACTATCCATTGGTGCGCACTATCTACGCACTACTCAACGACCCTCGTAATGGTCTGCCATGGGGCTTTTCATCGTTCCTGCAGTCTCCAAAGGGACAGCTGATATTCTTCAAGGCAGGTTTGCTCCCGACAAGAGGCGAGCTGAACATACGCGAAGTAAACGTTAGCAATGAATGACTTTAGAATCTCGTCATACGACAAAATATTAATTAAAAATTACAATTGATTATGAGACAGATTAAATATGTATTGGCAGGCGCGCTGATGTTCGGTCTCAGCGTTCCAGCTATGGCTCAGCAAGACAACAAGGCTGTTGTAGAGTCGATAGCAAAGGTTATCAAGAGCAATGCAGCTGATGCTGATGCTCAAGTGAAGGATGTTTACAAGAAGAACAAGAAGAACCCTGAAGTTCTTGTTGGTATCGCTCGTGCCTATTTCGAGGCAAAGGACACCGCAAGGGCTCGCGTTTATGCTGACTTTGCGAACAAGGCAGCAAAGTACAAGTGCGCTCAGGCTTACGTTCTTCTCGGCGACATCTCGGCAATGGGTGAGGACGGTGGTACAGCAGCTCAGCAGTATCAGCAGGCTATCAGTTTCGACCCAAAGAATCCAGAGCCATACTACAAGTATGCAAACGTTTACCGCAAGGTAAGTCCTACTGTTGCTGTTATGAAGCTTGAGGAACTGCGCAAGCAGCGCCCTGACGTTGCCGTAGATGCCCTCGCAGGCCGCATCTACTACATGTCAAACGAGTTTGACAAGGCAATCACTGCCTACAAGAAGGCTGACATCTCTAAGATGGAAGACCGCGACATTACTGAGTATGCCATGGCACTCTACTTCAAGCAGAAAAACTCTGAGAGTCTTGAGGTAGCACAATATGGTCTGAAGAAGAAGCCACGCGATGCTGCGTTCAACCGTCTTGCGTTCTTCAACAGCACTGACCTTAAGAACTATGACCAGGCTCTGCTTTATGCCGACGCTCTGTTCAACAAGTCTGACAGTGCCAAGTTCTCTTACTTCGACTATACATACTACGGAAACGCACTGAATGGAGCAAAGAAGTATGACGAGGCCATCGACATGTTCAAGAAGGCTCTCGACCAGGAGTTCGACTCTAAGGACAAGAAGGCTGGTGTGATAAAGACCCTCTCTGACGCTCTTGCTTCACAGGACAAGTATGACGAGGCTATAAAGTATTACGAGGAATATCTCGCCACATACTCTACTCCTACAGCTACCGACTATGCTGGTCTTCCACAGCTCTATTTCTACAAGTCAAACAACGAGACAGGCGATGCTCAGAAGGCTTCTTTGAAGAAAGCTGACGAGCTGTATGCTCAACTTGGTGAAAAATATGCCGACGCTGCAGAGTATGCTACATTCTGGCGTGCTCGTGTGAACAATGCGATGGACGACGAGCAGAAGGGTGCCCTCGCAAAGCCATACTATGAGAAGCTCATCGAACTCTACGGCACACGCACAGAGCTTAACAGCTCAGACAAGAGCCGTCTGAAGGAGAGTTACCTCTATCTCATTTCTTACTATGCCCGCGTTGCCAACGACATGGCAAAGGCTAAGGAATGTGCCTCAAAACTCTTGGAGATTGACCCAGAGAATGCCGTTGCAAAGCAGGTTATGGAGATAAAGTGATAGTTGACAAGTTGACGAGTTGATTGACAACATGCAGCTATAAAGAATTCATTAAGTATTATATAAAACGACGGTGCGTAACCTTTTGGGGTTTACGCACCGTTGTTTTCTGCATAGTTCATATTACTCAATTAAAGTTTCCCACCCTTTAATTTTCAATAAGGACAAACTATTACTTAAGATATTCAGCTCTTTGGATGCGCTGTCTGCTGGGGGTGTGGGCGTCTCGCCCGCACCTCGCCTACAAGGTAATATTTCGGAATTAAGCGGTTGATGGTGCGCCATGTGCGGGCGAGACGCCCACACCCCCAGCCCTTGCCGCTAAATATTCAAATTATTGTTGTCCGCTAAACATAAAAGGCTGGTTTGAACCAGTTATTAGTCAAC
>JBJEAS010000076.1:0-12250 GCA_051869235.1 Prevotella sp. | reverse complement strand
GTTTCAAGAAGTCGAATTTCTACTCCACATTCCGCAAGGTTGAGGGCATGAGTCCAGCCGAATATTTGAAGAAACACGGCATAAAGGCATAGCCACGGCGGTTGTCTAAATTAGATAGACAAACCGCAACACGTTGGCAATCAACGTAATAAACAATTTGGAACAACAGCTAAACTCATTGGCTGCAAACACGGAGAAAAAACGTGGTTGCAGCCATTTTTCGTATTATCTTTGCAACCGAAAAAATAACAATCGAAAACACTAAAGACCACGTTTTGAATTATGAACTCGACATCACTACAGAATCGAAAAATCATCGGAGAAGCCTACACGGCACTGAAGCCCCTACTCTTCTCCATCTTCCGACAGGCAGCCATAGAGGAGCACGTCTGCCACGACCTCACGCACGACGTATTCCTGAAGATGCTCGACATCGACATCATCTCAAGCGACAGCCTGCAGGGACTTGCCGTAACCATCGCCTATCAGAAACGCACCGACTATCTGCGCCACTGCGCATTTATTAATAAGGTGCAAGCGTCGGACGAGCTGAGGCGCACCGGCATTGAGCAACCGACGATAAGCATCGACGCTGAAAAGATTCGCTCCGTTGAGTTGCGGGTTGTCAGCAACATGCGACGAATGGACAGCATCACCTACAGCATGAGCCGCTTTGAGGACATGACAGCCGACGAGATAGCCCAAGAGCTTCACATCTCGAAACGGGCAGTGGAGGGACGACTTTACCGCACGCGGGGAATGGTGAGGGAGAAGGTGAGAAGACTCGTAAATTTTTGAGTGCATTGCCACGCAATTCCGTATTTCAAAAGGCAAATGAAACAACATTAATTATTTATAACAACAATTATGAAAAAACGAATTTGTTATCTTGCACTGGCATGCATCAGCATGCTGCTCAGTGCGTGTGGTGACGATGCCGAAGGTCGCATTGAGATTGACGACTCGACACCGGCACAAGTGACCAATGTCGCGGCACGTGGAACCGCCGGTGCCGTGGAGCTGACGTGGACCATTCCGTCGAGCAGCAGCTTCATGTACACCAAGGTTGAATATATCGATGCCGACGGCAACGAGAAGTATCAGATGTTCTCAAAGGAGCATGCCTCGGAGGACGGAGTGATGAAGGCGACATTCAAAGGCTTCATCGACACAAAGCCTGTCACCTTCGCCCTCTATGCCTGCTCGGTAAGAGGCAACAACCAAGGTGCTGTTGAGGTTTCTGGAATGCCAGAACTGCCTAACTTTACCAAGGTGCTCGACAAGATTACGGTCGATGCCTCCCTTGGAGGCGTCAACGTGTGCTGTGCCAACGACTACGACGAGACCGTCATTGTAGCCGTGTCGTGGAAGTCGGCAGCCAACGCCTCGCTTACAGGCTCCACGAAGTACAGCGTGAACCCCAAGAGCAACGACTCACGCTTCGTGCGCCTCGACGTTGACGGCGGTTTCCTCCAGGAGCCTTCAGTCATCACTGTCAACACCGAGGACGCGTTCGGCCACGCATCGCAAACACGGACATTCAACGTCACTCCGCAAGCCATCGTGCGTCTCGACCAGTCGCTGATGAGCATTCCTGGCTACGACCCTAACTCCAACAGCGGAACCATCGGCTACAGCTCACAGGAGTCGAAGGGCGAGGGAGCCACAAACGGCCGCGTCGCCTGTATCCTCGATGGCGACACCAAGACATTCTGGCACGCAAGCTGGAAGGAGGCTTCGAACTATCCTCACTGGTTCATCATCGACCTTGGCAAGGACTACACCGTGGCGAATATTGAGCTGACACGACGCATTGGCGATAGCCGCGGACAGAAGGGGCAGACAATTTCCACATGCTCCGACGCCAACGCTGGCGACAAGTCAAATCCAGAGTCTTGGACATGGACTACGCATGGGACTTATCCTTTCGACACCACGTCAGACAGCCCACAGACCGTGAACCTATCGACAATACTGCCAGTGGCACGCTACATCAAGGTTTATTTCGGCGAGGAGATGAAGGGCAGCGGAAACTACGCCATGCTTTCAGAGTTTAACGTTTATATTGTGGAACAATAAAAATAGAATTATACGAATATGAATAAAAGATATATTCTTGCGGCTGCCATCAGCCTTGCTGGCATAACAATGGCAGAGCAAGCAGTAGCGGCACCCGTGCAAGCCGTGCAACAGAGCGGAAAGGTGCTGAAGGGAACCATCGTTGACCAGAACGGTGAGCCTATCATCGGTGCAACAGTACTCGTAAAAGGCACGAAGAACGCTACGGTAAGCGACTTCGACGGCAACTTCACACTCGGCAATGCCGGCGGCACAATAGTAGTGTCATACATCGGTTTCCTTTCGCAGGAAATCAAGTACAAGAACCAGATCGAACTGCGCATCGTGCTTCAGGAGGACAACAGCCTGCTCGAAGAGGTCGTAGTTACGGGTTACGGTGTAGCAAAGAAAGCGTCGCTGACCAGTGCCATCAGCCAAATCAAGGGCGACGACGTGTATAAAGACCGTGGCGTGTCGAACACCACAATTGCCTTGCAGGGCGAGATTCCGGGACTGACCATCACCAGAACATCAACCCGACCGGGAAGCGAGTCTGCCGCAATGCAGATTCGTGGCGACATCTCCATCAACGGAAACAGTTCGCCACTCATCATCATCGATGGTGTGACAGGTTCGCTCGACGAGCTTAACTCGATCAATGGCAGCGACATCGACAACATCTCCGTCTTGAAGGACGCTTCGGCTGCCATCTACGGTTCGCGTGCCGCATCGGGTGTGGTTCTCGTCACCACCAAGCGTGGAAAAACGGGCAAGGCTACGATAACCTATAACGGCTCGATGAGTCGCACCATTAACGGAATCCAGACCCCGCTGACCAACAATCAGGAATGGCTCGACATGTTCTATGAGGCGCAATACAATGACATGCGCGTAACGTCGGGATTGACCGACCCTGCCGAAATCCACAAGAACATCAACTGGTGGGTGTTCAACTCATTCGGTGGTGCCACACTCGACCAAAGCGACATAGACCCTGCCACTGGCGCACCAAAAATCTATAAGGGTGAGGCACTGTTCAACGCCCTGCGCAGCGGACAGCCACTGACGTTGCAGAACGGCAACAAAGTGGAGCGTTGGGAGCCGAACAACTACATTATGGACTACATATACGGTCAGGCCACATCGCAGAAGCACAACCTCAGTGTGGCTGGTGCCGACGACAAGTTCGGCTATCGTCTCTCGCTCGGCTACGAGAATGCACAGTCACAGCTGAAGGTGGCTGAGGACGGACAGAAGAAGTGGAGCAGCCGACTCAACGCCGACTATCAGGCTACGAAGGAACTGAAGTTCGAGACCAACCTATCGTTCGAGAAGCGCGAGGTAAACACGCCTACAACAGACGTCGGTGCAGGCTGGATGGATCCGTGGTTCTGGGCGGTGTATAACGAGAACGGCGACCCGTATGACACGTTCAGCGGTAACCGCAACCCTGTAGGCGGACTCATTTATGGTGGCAAGAATAAATACCGCATCACCACACTACGTGGTAGCGTGAAGGGGACATACGACCTGTCAAAATACGTAAAAGGCCTGTCGCTATCGGCATCGGGGGCCTACAAACTCGTGGAGAGCCAGACGCAGACGGTGAAGAACAAGGTGCAATACTACGACTGGGTGGGCACTGAAACGGGAAACAAGCAAGGGCCAGGCTCACTCTCTGAGAACAGCAAGCGTTGGGAAAACATTACGCTTGGAGGCTTCGTAAACTATGAGCGCACATTTGCCGAAAAGCACAACGTGTTTGCTATGGTCGGTATGACGGCTGAACAGGAAACCTACAAGGGCATATCTGCAAGCCGCAACCAAGGACCTCTCTACGAAGGCTCGGGACTGTCTGACCTCGACGTGTGGGTGAGCGGAACCAACAACGGAGCAAGCGGCGGTCAGTCGAGTTGGGGACTCGTTTCCTATCTCACCCGTCTGAACTACTCTTATCAGGACAAGTATTCGGTTGAGTTCCTTGCACGCCGCGACGGTTCGTCGAAGCTCTCTGCCAACCAGCGTTGGAAGAACTTCTATTCAGTATCAGGCTACTGGCGTCCGTCAAGTGAGAACTTCCTGAAAGACGTTGAATGGCTCAGCGACCTCAAAATCCGTTACAACTACGGTAAGACCGGTAGCGTGGAGGGCATCGGCAACTACGAACGTTACGCCTCTGTCAGCACAGGCTCGGCACTCTTCGGCAAAGACCCCGCCACACAGTCGTCAATCTGGCTTGGCTCGATGACCAGCGACCAGCGCACATGGGAGACCATCAACAGCCACGACTTCGGCGTTGACTTCGCCTTCCTTGGCAACCGTCTGCGAGGACAGTTTGACTACTTCATCAAGACCAACAACGGCATGTTCATCAGCATCGAATATCCGTCTGTCCTCGGCGCTTCGGCTCCGAAGGTCAACGACGGCGAGTTCCGCGCCCGTGGCTGGGAGTTCTCTCTCAACTGGAACGACAAGATTGGCGACCTGAAATACAACGTAGGCTTCCAGTTGTCCGACGCATGGTCGAAAGTGCAGAAACTCACCAACAACGAGAACGTGCCCGATCCTGGCATCAACAGCAACCGCCTCATCGGCAAGCCACGCCGCTCAATCTACGTCTATCAGACCGACGGCATCTTCCAGACACAACAGGAGGTTGACGCTTACTACGAGATGTACTACTGGAATGCCGACCACTCGGGACCAAAGGCAAACAACATCCTGCCCGCCCCGGGCGAAAAGACGCTCAACACCTTGCGTCCGGGAGCACGCAAACTGGTTGACCTCAACGGCGACGGTGCCATCACACGCGAAGACCTCTATTATGCCGGCGACGCGGCTCCACGCCTCAGCTTCGGCGGCAAGATCGGACTGGAGTGGAAGGGCATAGACTTCTCTGCCTTCTTCCAGGGTGTGTGGAAGCAGAAGACCCTGCGCAGCGGCAACATCTACGCTCCATGGGTGACAAACTATGTGATGCAGAACAAGACCTTCATGGGCAACATGTGGACTCCTGAGAACACCGACGCGGAATACACCATAGCGTCGCGCGACCAGAACTTCAACAAGTTCAACTACGAGAACAAGGACGTGAGCGTGCAGAACAACCGATACGTTCGTCTGAAGTCGCTCACCGTTGGCTACACCCTGCCCGCCACCTGGACAAAGAAGGCAAGCATCAACAAGCTGCGCGTATATTTCTCCGGAGAAGACCTTTGGGAGTGGACAAAAATCAAGGACGGCTACGACCCAGAGCACGGCGAAGCATCGAACAACACATTCCCATTCAGCCGTCTGCTTACAGTCGGCGTTGACTTGACGTTCTAACTAACATTACAATATATTATATAGAAGATATGAAATACAAGAATATGATTATCGCTTGTGTGGGAATACTCGCACTGGCATCATGCGACGACTTCCTTGAGAAGGAACCGCTATCATCGGGAACTGAGGCAATAGTCTTCCAGAACCCATCTCAGTTCAAGGCTGCCGCAAACGCGTTCTACAACCATCTGCCGGGTTGGGACTACAACACGATGGACAAGAACACCGACATCAGCGGACTCTCGCAAAACGGTGGCGGTGCCGCTCCCGAGAGTCACGGCACTTGGAACAGCAGCTACAGCAACATTCGCCAATACAACATCTTGCTCGCAAAGGCAGAACAGTATGCGGGCGACAAAACGGCGATAGAGCCGTATGTCGGCGAGGCTTACTTCTTCCGTGGCTTTGCCTACTGGAACCTGCTGCGCACGTTTGGCGGAGTGCCATTGGTTGACCGCGTTCTCGATGTAAACGACGAAGTGCTTTACGGCAAGCGCAACAGCCGCTATGAAGTGGCACAGCAGATGTTCAGCGACTTGCGCAACGCCGTGAGCCGACTGCCAAAGGAATCGACCATAGCCGACAGCGACAAGGGACACATCAGCAAAGAAGCCGCACAGGCTTTCCTCGGACGTGTACTGCTCTACGAGGCAACATGGGAGAAATACGTGCCTACCATCAATTACGACCTCGACGGCAACGGCACCGACACAGGAGCAGGCACTGTAAAGCCCGAAGGATATCCTTCGGTGAGCGAGATGCTTTCTGAGTCTAAGGAAATGTCAAAGGCTGTCATCGACGAAGCGACAAACGGCACATTTCAACTTTGGAACGAGTGTGACACACTGAGCTACTACTACCTCTTCAACATCGACGACAAGGGCGGCAATATCCCCAACTTCAAGGGTGCCGGAAAGGCTACCAACAAGGAGTTTATCATCTGCAAAAAATACGACTACGACCTGAAGCGTGGAGGCATAAACATCTCCCACTCGGCGATAACATGGCAAGCCGTCGGCATCAGCACGCAGTTTGGCGAGTCGTTCCTCTGCTCCAACGGCCTGCCGCTGCGCATCAGCTACACTGGCAACATGAGCGACGCTCAGAACAATCCGCAGTTCTCGGGTTGGGACACATTCATGGGAGAATACACCAACCGTGACTACCGTTTCATCAGCTCTACCTACGTGCCCGACCGCACCACATGGAGCAGCCGCCCCGAGGACAACCGCCAGTGCAACGTGTTGGGTCAGCCTTATCCGACACCTGTCTATCCACAGAACGACAACGTTTTCAACGCCAGCGACCCTGCCTACACCAGCTCGTGCGGTATATTCAAACCTACGCTTCGCAACAATTCCACCCATGCGGGCTATGGTAGTCGCAAATACCTCATCGAGGGTGCCAACCGAGCAGACAGGACCGAGTCTGCCGACTGGCCAATCCTTCGTCTTGCCGAAGTGTATCTGAACTATGCCGAAGCTACATGCGAGCTTGGCAACGGACAGATTTCCGACGGTGACCTCGACATCTCCATCAACAAGCTGCGCGACCGCGCCCGCGTTGCCCACCTCACCAATGCCCTCATCACCAATGTGTATGATGCCGGCTGGTGGGACTACAAGACCAACAAGACCGTGTGCCACAAGATGACGATGCTCGACGAGATACGCCGTGAGCGTGCCTGCGAGCTGTTTGGCGAAGGCTTCCGTATGGACGACCTGAAGCGTTGGGGCATCGCCCACATTAACCTACGTGGACAGAAGCTTGGCCGCCACGTGCTTGGCACTGCCTACACCACCAACAAGGCAAACGACCGCACCTACTTCGGCGAGCCTTGCTACTATCCAGAGAAATACCCGCTGCTCTACGGCATCTATGAGGGGCTTGGTGAGGATGACCCCGACTACGGCCGCTCCATCGCCGTCCTCGCTGCCAACCTCAACTTCAGCCAGCGCGACTATCTCGACGCGATTCCACTGCAACAGATTAGACTCAACCCTGCCCTGACACAGAATCCAGGATGGTAAACAACTCGATTATAAGATTCTTTTTGCTCTCGGCTCTCACTGCTACGGCAGTGGGGGCTGAGGCTCAAAGTTTTACGGAATGGCACGACCAACAGGTGAACGAGGTTAACCGCTACCCCGTGCATACGAATGATTCAGGACATCATGCTCATGAAGCGCCATAACATCAATGCCGTACGCACATGTCACTATCCGAGCGACCCTATGTGGTATGACCTCTGCAACGAATATGGTATCTATGTATGTGCAGAAGCCAATCAGGAGAGTCACGGATTCTGGTATAAGTACTCGTCATTGGCAAAGAAGCCGATGTTTGCGCAATCCATTCTTAAGCCCGAAGACTCCAAACCGCTCATACAGTGCGAGTATGCCCACTCGATGGGTAACTCCATGGGAGGATTCAAGGAGTATTGGGACTTGGTGAGGAAATATCCCAAGTTCCAGGGCGGATTCATCTGGGACTTCGTTGACCAAGGTCTTCGTCGTGAAAAGCTCAACTGCAAACCACAGCAAAGCATCGATGTCACCTTGCCTCTAAATGACATTGCATTTGATGATAATGACGACGTGATGCTCAATATCCGCTTCGTGGAGCGTGAACCTCAGACCTGCGAGGACATCACCATCGCCACACGCCAACTCATTATCAACGAAGCGCAAAGCCATCTCGACTCCTACACAGCTGAGGGACGCGTGAAGGTGAAGACTACGGAAAAGAGCATAGACCTGACGGGCAACAATTTCTCAGTTTCGTTCGACCGCACCACTGGTTATGTGTCTGACTACACAGTAGGCGGACAACAGCTACTCGATGCCGAAGGCTTGCGCCCCAACTTCTGGCGTGCCGTAACCGACAACGATATGGGAGCATCATTACAGAAGAAATACGATGCATGGCGCAACCCGAAACTTACGCTCAAAAACATTGATGTGGTGAAGGGTGACATTCCTACAATCATAGCCAAATACTCCATGCTTGAAGGCAAGGCAGAACTGACGATCAGTTATGCGCTTCATGGCGACGGAACAATGGACGTGACTCAGTCTATGACTGCCATCGACAAAAAAGACGTGTCGGAGATGTTCCGTTTCGAAATGACACTGCAACTGCCCTACTCCATGGATTGCAGCGAGTATTACGGACGCGGTCCGATAGAGAACTACTCCGACCGCAAGGAGTCGCAGATGATAGGCATATACCGACAGACTGCCGACGAGCAGTTATATCCGTATATCCGTCCACAGGAAACAGGCACCAAGAGTGAACCGCACCATCCTCTGCATCGACTCGGAGCACACCGGCGTTGGAGGTATTGACAGTTGGACTCACCTCGGTCAGCCACTCACTCCCTATCGCATTCCTTTCGGCAACAAGACATTTAAGTATCGAATTGAGCCTATCCATTAAGTAGAAATGGACTGACATCCGTATATAATATAAAGAAGTTAAAGACAATAGTTATGAAAAAGGTTATTTTTGTTTTATCAATTATATGGCTTTTCGCCATATCTGCCTCGGCTCAGTCGGGCGCGGTGATTACATATCCCGCTCCCGATGGGGCTCCGATGAAGCACGACTATGACGTGCTTGTGAAATCCCGTGGCAACGGGGAGTGGACTCACGTTGACACCTACATGGCTAAGGTGAACGCTCCGCAACCAAATGGCAAGCACGCAAGGACAGAGATTTCATACGCCTTGTTCGACTTCACCGGCGACGTGATGGTGCGGGTGGTGCGCAAGGGAAAGAGTTTTGCCAATGTGCGTGTGCGTCCGGCGAGCAAGGGCATCAACACCACTGTTATCAACGACTCCACCGTGGAGTTTATGCTCACACGCCCCGAAAATCTTAGTGTGGAGTTCGACGGTGACATAACGGGCAATCTACTGCTCTTCACTTCCGCCCCGTCTGTCTCCGCAGATGTGGCAAGGAAGGAGGCAAAGAAACAGAAAAGGGATTTCGTATATTATGCCCCCGGACTCTACAAGGAAGATACCATCAAGGTAAAATCAAATACTACGGTTTATCTCGCCGGAGGCAGCTACTTCAAGGGCACCTTTGCCATCGAGGATGCCAAGGATGTGAGCATCATCGGCAGGGGCATAGCACGTCCTGAAGCGGGATATGAGGGATGCCACGTTTATCGCAGCAAGAATGTGGAGATTGACGGTCTGGTGCTCAACACCTGCCCAATAGGCGAGTCGGACGAAGTGAGGCTTCATGATGTGCGCAGCATATCCCATCCGCAATGGGGCGACGGATTGAATGTCTTCGCCTCGTCAAACGTCACCTACGACCGAGTTTTTTGTAGAAACAGCGATGACTGCACCACTGCATACGCCACACGCAAGGGGCACAAGGGTTCGGTGCATAATGTGCGCATGAGCAATTCCACGCTTTGGGCTGACGTTGCCCACCCCATCTTCATCGGTATTCACGGCAATTCCGAGGTGGGCGACAGTATCGTTGGACTTGTATATGAGGACATCGACATCCTTTGTCAGGCTGAACCGCAGATAGACTATCAGGGTTGCCTCGCCATCAACTGCGGCGACAACAACTACATAAAAGACGTGCTCTTCGACAACATCCGCATCGAGGAAATCATCGACGGGTGCATATTGCAAGTGAAGGTGGGCTGGAACCAGAAATACTGCACCGCTCCCGGCAAGGGAGTTGAAAACATCACCTTCCGCAACGTGCGCTATACCGGCAAGTTGCCCAACCTCTCAATCATCACTGGCTACAACGAGGAGCGCGGGGTGAAGAACATCACCTTCGAGTCGCTCAACATCAGCGGACGCATCATCAGCGACACGATGCCCGGCAAGCCGCCCTATCATCAAACCGCCGACTACGTGCCGATGTTTGTAGGTTCACACGTCAAGAACATTAAATTCAAATAAGAGTTATGAAAAGGACATTATTGACTTTTGTGATTGCCACCATCTGTATGACAACAATGGCAGTGGGCCCGAGCGGGATGTATCAGTATTCTGTTGCGCTCACCAACTACATTTCCACCGAAACGGGCAAGGCTCCCACGGCTTATCTATGGGTGCCCGAAAAGTGCAAACATGTGAAAGCCGTGATGTTTGCCCAACAGAACATGACCGAGGAAACTCTTTTTAAAATGGAGAGTTTCAAGCGCAGGTTGACAGAGATGGACGTGGCGTTGCTGTGGGTGGCTCCGTGGTTCTCGCAGAAGTGGGATCCCGTGACATCTTGCCAATCCACTTTCGACGACATGATGACTGCCATAGCCTATCAGTCGGGACACTTGGAGATAGCCAAAGCACCCGTGATTCCCTTCGGACATTCGGCACAAGCCACATTCCCCTGGAACTTCGCGGCATGGAATCCCGACCGCACGCTCTGCATCATCTCATTCCACGGCGATGCTCCCCGCACCAACCTGTGCGGTTTCGGTACATCGAATATCGACTGGGGCAGACAGCGTAACATCGACGGCATTCCGGGACTCATGGTTGAGGGCGAGTATGAATGGTGGGAAGCCCGAGTGCGCCCTGCCCTCGCCTTCCGCATGATGTATCCCGAGAGTTGCGTGTCGTTCCTTTGCGACACGGGGCGCGGACATTTCGACTGCGGAGAGAAAACGGCGGAATACATCGCCAAGTTCATTGAGAAGTCAATAAGCCACAGACTCAATGCCGACGGCACATTGCGCAAAGTGAATCCACGTGAGGGATGGCTTGCGGCGAGATACACGAGTGATATTCCCGGAAGCGACGGCGAGGACAAGGGCAAGTCGCCTGTGTCAGCAACCGGGCGTCCTAAGGCTGCTCCATACAATGATTATGAGGGTGACCCGCACGATGCCTTCTGGTATTTCGACCGCGAGATGGCAGAACTCACAGAAAGACGATATGCCGAAAGTCGTGGCAAGAAAAGGCAGTATGTAGGATTTATGGTTGACGGGAAGATTATCCCTGAGAATCCAAACTCTCAGACTGGTATGAATCTCGACTGGCAGCCCGAGGCCGATGGCATCACATTCAAGGTGAAGGCTGTATATACCGACTCCACCCACACAGCCTTGTCAGATGCCCATGGCAAGAAGCGTCCATACATTGAAGTCATCAGTGGACCGGTGAAGAAGATCGACGACACCACCTTCCGCATCTATCCCTACGAGGCTGGATGGGACAATCCCCGTCGTGTGCTCTCCGTTCTGCTCGTGGCGGTGGGAGATGCCGACAAGGACTATCGTGGATGTGTGCAACCGATATCAATTCGTCTGCCTGAGGATATTATTAACTCATCTTTCGCAAGTAGTAAAAAGGAGATAAATGAAGATAAATGAAGATAAAAGGAGATAAATGACGTATGTTTAAGCATACATTTACTATTGTCCTTTATCTTCCAGAGCGACCACGGGGAGCGATACAAACGTATTTATAATGTGAACATGCTTCATCGAACAGATTAGTTTTGGTTAGTAATATTGTTTAGATTAGGTTTTATTTTCGATTTACAAAGAACAACTACTTGGAACAAGCCGCCGGACTCCGTGAGGAATCCGGCGATGTTTTTTATTCTAAGATAAATATCAAAACTTCTGTTCGTCAATTATATTGCCCCCTTCATCCACCACCCGCCAATGCACGATGTTGCGGGCTTCGGAGGAGATGCTCACGCCGCATCTCGTCACCTTCCGTCCATCTGCCTCGTATGGAATGGCGTAGCCCTTGCCATCAATCTGGGCAAGAGCGTTGTCCACGGAGTCATCCACCTTAAGTTCGAGCACGTAGATGTCGTTCTTGGTCTTTACCACCACGTCGGCACGACCCTTGATGCTCTTCACCTCGGTGTC
>JBJEAS010000075.1:0-12340 GCA_051869235.1 Prevotella sp. | reverse complement strand
TCTGTAGATACGTGCAGAAATATCTCGGTGTTCCACCTTCGAGTTTTATGGAATAGCAATACATTATCCGTAAATTTGGTAATAATCCCCGAAATCTGTGTAGCGCAGGTTTCGGGGATTTGTCGTAATTTTGCAGCCGGAATCAGAATCATCGTATTATGGAAAAGAAAGACATGACTCGCCGCACGGCTCTCAAGATTATGGGAAGTGCTGCATTGGCCACAATGATGGCTACAACAGGAGCTTCAGCCCTCACCTCCTGCATTGAAGGCAGAAAGAAAAGGGTGGTATTGTATTTCACAGGTACGGGCAACTGCCTCTATGTGGCACGGGAGCTTGCCGGCAACGGACGGAGCAGCGAGAGGAGAGTCCCAAGCTCGCTTGGGCTATCCCGAGTCGCGACGGACGAAGACGAAGTCAAGGACGGGGAGATACTGAGCATTCCGCAACTTATGCGCAAGAAGAGGTTTGATATTGAGGCAGACGAGATAGGACTGGTATATCCCGTCTATGGACACATGCCGCCTAATATGGTCCGTGAGTTCATCAAGAAAGCACGGCTGAAGGCTGAGTATAAGTTTGCCGTGCTCACCTACGGTATGCGCAAGTGTAACTCCGTGGAGATATGGGACGAGGTGTCACGAAAGGCGGGCAACAGCTTCGACTATATCAACACACTGATAATGGTGGATAACTGGCTGCCCAACTTCGACATGAACGAGCAGATGAAGATAGACAAGCACATCCCTGAGAACTTGGCAAAGATCATCACCGACCTCAACAGCCGCCGCCGTTGGCATGAGCCAGTGACACAGGAGGAGCGTGAGCAGCACGAGGGATTCATGCGACTGAGCGGTCTCGACCCCGAAGTAGGTTTCCTGATGAAGTCAGAGAAATATTTCACCGTCACCGATGCCTGCATAGACTGCGGCATCTGCACCTATGTCTGTCCGCGTGGCAACTATGACCTGACCAGTCAAGGCGTGAAGATGCAGGGCGACTGCGAGTTCTGCTTCGCCTGCATACAGAATTGTCCGCAGAAGGCCATACAGTTCAAGAAGATAGAGGACGGCACATGGCCCGATGGTTCGGAGAAGAACCCGAATGCCCGCTATCGTAACGAGAACGTGTCGCTGATGGACTTGAAGCTGTCGAATAACCAGAAGTAATTTACAATTTATAATTAATAATTAACGATAACGGAAGCTATGTTGCGAAAGATAAGAATAACCCTTGCCTTACTGTTTTTTGTGGCAGTCACGACACTGTTCCTCGATTTCACAGGTACTGTGCATACCTATCTTGGATGGACGGCGAAAGTGCAGTTCCTTCCTGCCCTGATGGCAGTGAATATGGGAGTTGTGGCATTGCTCCTGGTGCTGACACTGCTGATAGGACGAGTGTATTGCTCGGTCATCTGTCCGTTGGGGGTGATGCAGGACATCTTTTCATGGATTAGCGGAAGGCGCAAGAAAAAAAAGTACCGTTTCTCCTATTCCAAGGAAGTGCGGTGGCTGAGATATGGCACGCTCTGTGCGTTCATCGTGTGTATGGCTCTGGGCATCCATGCAGTAGTTGTATTGCTCGCTCCCTACAGTTCTTACGGACGCATCGTCTCCTACCTTTTTGCGCCTGTCTATGGCTGGGGCAACAATATCTTGGCTTTCTTAGCCGAACGTTCTGATAGCTATGCTTTCTACGAGACGGACGTGTGGATAAAGTCTGCCACTACCTTTTCTGTTGCTGCCGTCACCTTTATTATAATAGTAGTATTGGCATGGAGGAACGGCCGCACCTACTGCAACACGATATGTCCCGTAGGCACAGTGCTCGGTTTCTTCTCCCGCTTCTCCTTGTTCCGCCCTGTGATTGAAACATCGAAATGCAAGAACTGTAGTCTCTGCTCGCGCCGGTGCAAGGCAGCATGTATTGACTACGAGCATCACCAAATCAACCACAGCCGTTGCGTGGCATGTATGGACTGCATAGACACCTGCAAGCACGGAGCGATTAAACTGAGGAGAAGAAAATTTGGCAAATCCAATGATAAGCAAGACTCCCAAACAGAAACAGCATCGTTTGCAACAAATGTAATCGATGAACGGCAGATGGACAATGCACGCCGCAGCTTCCTTTCCGCCACAGCCTTGCTTGCCGTCACTTCGGCAGTAAAGGCACAGCAGAAGAAGGTGGATGGCGGACTTGCTGTAATCGAGGACAAACAACGTCCTCAGCGTGCCACTGCCATAGTGCCTGCCGGGGCTTTGTCGGCACAGCATTTTGCTACCCATTGCACAGCCTGTCAGTTGTGCGTTTCGGTATGTCCCAATGGTGTGCTTCTTCCTTCCACTAACCTCCATACGCTGATGCAGCCCGAAATGTCATACGAGCGAGGCTATTGCCGCCCGGAGTGCAACCGCTGCTCAGAGGTATGTCCTGCGGGAGCCATCACCCACATAAGCATAGCTGAGAAGTCGTCAACACGCATTGGCCATGCCGTATGGATAAGGAAGAACTGCATCCCCATTGCCGACGGCGTGGCTTGCGGCAATTGCGCCCGCCACTGTCCGTCGGGTGCCATACTGATGGTTCCTTCCAACAGCGAAGACCCTACATCGCTGAAGATACCTGTCATCAATGCAGAGCGGTGCATAGGCTGTGGAGCGTGCGAGAATCTATGTCCTGCCCGTCCGTTCAGTGCCATCTATGTGGAGGGACACGAGAAGCATAGTACATATTAATCCATATACTTGCTGATAAGATTAATAACCTTACAGCCGAAAGGTTAATAACCTTATAGCGTCAAGGTTAATAATCTTACTGGCAACGAAGCTATATTCACATAAAACATATACTAATATGAACAGCATATCAAGAAGAGACTTTCTGAAAACAATGGGGATTGCCACTGCTACCACAGCGGGCATAAGTTCTTGCAGAGATGCAAACAAGCAATCGGGTGAGAGCATTGGCGAAGGTGGCAACATGACCTATCGCACCAATCCGAAGACCAAAGAGAAGGTGTCGCTGCTCGGTTTCGGCATGATGCGCCTGCCTTCAAAAAGCGGACGCAGTGCTCGTGAGGGCATGGACGAGGAGATAGACCAAGAGATGGTCAACCGCCTGGTGGATTATGCCATTGAGCATGGCGTGAACTATTTCGACACCTCGCCAGCCTATTGCAAGGGCTTGTCTGAGCGTGCCACAGGCATTGCCCTCAGCCGCCATCCTCGCGAAAAGTGGTTCATAGCCACAAAACTCTCCAACTTCGCTCCTGAGACATGGTCGAGGGAAGCGTCAATAGCCATGTACCGCAATTCAATGAAGGAGCTGCAGGTGGACTGCATCGACTATATGCTTCTGCATGGTGTGGGCATGGGTAATGGCATGGAGGAGTTTGAGGCACGCTACATCCAAAACGGCATCCTCGATTTCCTCGTTGAGGAGCGCAATGCGGGGCGCATACGCAACCTCGGCTTCTCCTATCACGGCGACATACGCGTGTTCGACTATCTGCTCTCACAGCACGACAAGTATCATTGGGACTTCGTGCAGATCCAGCTCAACTATCTCGACTGGAAATTCGCCAGCAAGATAAGGGACTTCAACACCAACGCCGAATATCTCTATGGCGAGCTGGAGAAGCGTGGCATACCTGCCGTCATCATGGAGCCGCTCTTGGGCGGAAGGCTCTCCAATGTGCCCGACAATATCGTGGCACGTCTCAAAGGACGTGAGCCGGAGCGAAGCGTGGCATCATGGGCTTTCCGCTTTGCGGGCAGTATGCCGAAGGTGCTCACCGTGCTCAGCGGAATGACGCTGATGGAGCATCTGCAGGACAATCTCCGTTCGCTTGCCCCACTCAAGCCATTGAGCAAAGAGGACTTCGCTTTCCTCCAAGAGACGGCGGAAATAATGATGCAAATGGACACCATCCCATGCAACAACTGCAAGTATTGCATGCCATGCCCCTACGGCATCGACATCCCTTCAATCCTTGTCCACTACAATAAGTGCGTAGGTGAGGGAAATGTGATACACAACACCACTGACGACCGATACCTTCAAGCCCGCCGTGCATTCCTCATCGGCTATGACCGCAGCGTACCGAAATTAAGACAGGCTAACCATTGTATCGGCTGCAACCAGTGCAGTCCGCACTGTCCGCAGCGCATCGACATACCCAAGGAATTGCACCGAATTGATGCATACGTGGAAAGACTAAAGCAAACGACAGGGATATAGACAAATACGATGAAATCAGTATTCTTAACAGTAAATAAAAAGAGTAATATGGAATATGTAAAATTAAACAACGGGGTCGTTATGCCCCAAATGGGATATGGTGTCTATCAGATAGCACCGGATATGTGTGAACGTCATGTGGCTGAGGCATTGAGCGTTGGCTACAGGATGATTGACACGGCTCAGGCTTACCACAACGAAGAAGGTGTGGGCAGGGCTGTGGCTGACAGCGGCATAGGTCGTGATGAGATCTTTCTCGTGAGCAAGGTGTGGATTTCCAACTATGGATATGACAAGGCGAAAGCATCTATTGAGGAGAGTCTTCGCCGACTCCGCACCGACTACATCGACCTCATGCTTCTCCACCAACCCTTCTGCGACCGCTATGGAGCCTACCGTGCCTTGCAGGATGCCTATCGCGAGGGTAAGGTTAGGGCTATAGGCGTGTCGAACTTCTATCCCGACCACTTCATCGACCTTGCCGAGAACATGGACATCGTTCCGGCAGTCAACCAAGTGGAGACGCATGTTTTCTGCCAACAGCAGGAGGCCCAGGCCGTCATGCAGGGATATGGCACTCAGACTATGTCGTGGGGACCGTTTGCCGAGGGGCGCAACAATCTTTTCGGCAATCCCATACTGAAAGAGGTTGCAGGTCGTTACGGCAAGAGTATTGCGCAAGTAGCCCTTCGCTGGCTGCTGCAACGCGGCGTTGTCATCATCCCCAAGACAACCCACATTGAGCGCATGAAGGAAAACCTTGACATATTCGATTTCACCATATCAGATGAAGATATGGCATTAATTACGACCCTCGACACTGGCAAGAGCCTCTTCTTTGACCATCACTCAGCAGAGGCGGCAAAGATGTTTATGGGTTGGAGATAACACAACTAATATTATTACGATGAAAACAATGAAGAAACTATTTTTATTGATGTTTGGACTGCTGACTATACTGAGCAGTCAAGCATGTACGAATGATAACTCGGAAATTGAGAACACGGATGAGGAGACTAAAAGTGATGGCACTTATTTTGGCGGCAAGAAAGTGCTCATAGCCTATTTCTCATGGGGCGGCACTACACGCCGTATGGCGCAGGAGATACAACGAGTGACGGGAGGCGACCTCTTTGAGATTGTTCCTGTTAATCCATATCCCACGGAATACACTCCATGCACGGAGGTGGCGTTGGAGGAGAGAGACAACAATGCACGTCCGCCTATCAAGGACAGGGTTGAAGACTGGGACAAGTATGACGTGGTGTTCATCGGATGCCCGGTGTGGTGGCACACTGCCCCGATGATTATCTCCACTTTCGCCGAGAGCTACGACTTCAAGGGAAAGACCGTAGTGCCGTTCTGCACCTACGCCGCCACCTATCGCGATGAGACACTACAGAAAATTGTTGACCTCACGCCTGATGCCGGGCATCTTACAGGAGAGGGACTGACGGGCGGACGAATCAATGCGCAGACCATACAGAATTGGATTGACCTTGCAAACGAGGAGTGGAACAACCAACATCCAGGAGACATCGGAGATACCCCCATGAGCGGGAAAGTCAATCTGTGGGAAAGGGGCAATATCCCTACCGTCACACAAAATGTAAATAACTCCGATGGTCCCGATTTTATACCAAACATTGAGGTCTTTACTGTATCGGACAACGTAGCACCCAAAGGGGCAGTACTCATCTGCCCCGGCGGGGCATTCCAGTTCCGCAGTATGCAGAACGAGGGTTACGACATCGCCAATATGCTTACTCCTATGGGCTACCAGTGCTTTATCGTCAACTACCGCATCTCGCCATATACCATGCGCAAGAGTGCCACCGACCTGCAGCGAGCCATCCGCTATGTGCGAGCACATGCCGCCGACTATCGCATCTCGCCAGAGGATATCGCCCTTGTAGGCTTTTCAGCCGGTGGCATACTGAATGGAGAAGTGTTGCTCAACTGGCAGGGAGATACCAACGGCACAGTCTTGGATGCAAGCTACCGTCCTGACGAGCTTGACAAAGTATCATCGGCAGCCTGTGCCGTGGGCATGATATATGCCTTCTACGGCAGACTGAGCGTATCGATGAATGATGTCGAGACTCTCCGTGCCGCCAATCTCCCACCTGCCTTCTACTGTTGGGGCACAAGGGACGGATTTGCCGGACAGTTCACCCAAAACTCCAATGCCGTGCGCCAAGCTGGATATGAGGTGGAGACGCATATACTCGAAGGCTATCCGCATGGCTACGGCTCAGGAGGCAATGCCAGCATATGGGGCAATGACTTCGACAAATTCCTCACTCGCATTATGGAAGGGAATTCAACAGGAGTAAACAAGATTGGCGCTGATGCAGCAGTGTCATCAAGACTGATTTACAATCTGAATGGCAGCAGGTCAAACAATTCTGACAGTGCGCATGGAGTATATATCGTAAAGACTGGCAACTCAACGAAAAAAATCATCAAATAAGAACAACAATTATGAAGAAGAACATCATATTTTTATTTCTATGTCTCATGACATTGAATTTGTTTGCGAGCTGTTCATCTGACGAGCCAAAACAACAAGAAGAAACTTCCGAGACAGTAAGCGGACGCATTCTTGTGGCCTATTTCTCATGGAGCAACAACACCAAGGCTTTGGCAGAAGTAATTCAGCAACTGACAAATGCCGACATCTACCGTATAGAGCCGCGAGAACCATATACCACGGACTATAACACACTTGCCTATACCATCTCTTTACAGGAAAAGGAGAGCAATGCACGACCGGCATTGAAGGACACATTGGCTACGCTCAATGACTATGACATTATCTTTGTCGGCTGTCCCGTATGGTGGTATGATGCGCCAATGATTATTCACTCGTTCCTTGAATGTGAAAGTTATGATTTCAAAGGCAAGACCATTATCCCCTTCTGCACTTATTATACAGGGACTTCACAAACCCTTAACGACATCGTAAGAGCAACTCCAGACTCCAAACATCTTGAGGGGTTGGGGATTCAAGGGGCGGCCTCCTACAATATCAATACCATAAAGGCATGGCTTGACCGTATCGGTGTTTCCGACATTGTCTCTGGTATCACAACTATAGAATCAGCAACTGCCACAAAGACCGCTTCGTATTCTTTGGATGGAAAAAGAATGGCGAAGGTGAGTTCCTCTTCTAATCTATACATATCAAAAGGGAAGAAATATCTCAATGAAAAACAATGAACAGGATGAATGCGATATTGACTATGATAGTGGCCGCAACAATGTCTTGTACAGATAATGTTGAGTCGCGGAATGACTTTGCTGAAAACGAAAGTGATGTGGGATATTCGGATCTTATCACCAAAACTCTGGCTTTTCCCACGAACTACTCCCTACCATCCACTAAGAGAGGCACAGTCAAGTCTTTCGAATATTCCACACTCGACTATGCAGATGGGACAAACACCATCAGACAGAACGAAGCGTACATATACTTGCCATACGGATATGAAGAAGATACAGAGCGCAAGTATGATGTACTTTATTTAGTGCATGGACATTATGGCGATGCCTCAACTTTCATGACGGTTGAGGACGGATTGCTGGTTAACATGCTCGACAATATGATTGAGCAACGAGACATAGAGCCTCTAATAGTCGTGACTCCAACATACAATTACGGTCAGCCGACATCAAGCTATGTGGCGGCTGACAAGTATTGCAAAGCATTGCCTACAGAGTTGAGGAACGACTTGATTCCTTACGTTGAAAGCCATTTCCGTACATATACTGAATCGTACGATGCAGCAGGTCTGTCGGCTTCACGCCAGCACCGTGCCATTGGCGGATTTTCCATGGGTGCTGTTACCACCTGGTATGCATTCGACGAAACGCTCTCCCTGTTCAAGTATTTTCTTCCCATGAGTGGTGATTGCTGGTCGTTGGGCAGTTTTGCCGGTATGAATCGCCCTGGTGAAACTGCACAGTATCTTGCCGACAGGATAAAGGAACAAGGTTATTCCGCATCAGACTTCTATATCTGGGCAGCGAGCGGTACAGACGATTCCGCATATAGCGAAATCCTGCTTCAGATAGAGGGTATGGCAAAACTGGGCAACGTGTTCTCACTAAACAACATGAGTTTTCACGAAAAAGAAGGGGCAAGGCACGAATACCGTCCAATGATGGAATATATATACAACGCCCTGCCGTATTTCTTTCCTAAAATGAACAGGACTGAATCTTATTTCTCCCGCTCAACCCTCATCACCGATGTGATGGCAGACCCTGCTTTCGGCAATTATGGCAGACTGATATTCCCCGCGCAGACGGGATATTGGAGCGGCAACACATTGGAGCAGCTTCGCCTTACCTATTATAATAATATAGACCCCGACATGACGGTGGAGATTGTGAACTACATGAAGAGCCATGCAGTGGAGGGCGAGACCATCTTCTACGACATCTATTCAGATGAAGAGAAACTTGCAGATGCCGACAAGCGCAACACGGGACTATTCTTTTTCCGCGGCAGACAAGGTGCCCCATTTGCCGTGTGCAATGCAGGCGGGGCATTCGCATACGTCGGTGCAATGCATGACAGTTTCCCTCACGCCTTGGAGTTGTCGAAGAAGGGATATAATGCCTTTGCCTTTATCTATCGTCCCGATGACGCGTATGAGGATTTGGCACGCGCCATCGAATTCATACACGACAATGCCGAACGGTTGGGAGTTAGCAAGGAAGGCTATTCACTTTGGGGCGGCAGTGCTGGAGCACGTATGGCTGCGACACTGGGCAACAGCAGCCATATGAGGCAATTGACTGGACGCACGGATATTCCACAGGCTGCAACCGTGGTGATGCAATACACGGGCTATTCCGATGCTAACCGCTATGATGCTCCCACCTACGTCTGTGTGGGTACAAGCGACGGCATAGCCTCATGGCGCACCATGCAGAGCCGCCTTGAACGCCTTGAAGCACTTGGTATTCCTACAGAGTTCCATGCCTACAACGGCTTGCCTCATGGTTTCGGACTTGGCACAGGCACGGTGGCAGAAGGATGGATTAACGATGCTGTAAGGTTTTGGGAGCGGCAGTCGGGTATGACTGCTGTATCTCAGGTAAAGGCCGACACAAAGAGTAGGCAATCAGTCTATTCCATCGACGGCACAAGACGAGGAAAACCTCAGAAAGGACTGAACATCATTAACAACAAAAAGATAGTATTATGAAGACAAGAAGATTAGGAATGCGTGGTCCCGAAGTGTCGGCTGTGGGACTTGGCTGCATGGGAATGAGCCATGCCTACGGTGCGGCACGCGACCATAAGGATATGGAACAATTGCTGGCACAGGCAGTGGATATGGGATATACGTTGTTTGACACTGCGGAGCTGTATGGCACTCCAGAGCGTCCGCACGACAACGAGGAGATACTGGGCAAAGCTCTGAAAGCACATCGCGACAAGGTGGTGCTGTCAACCAAGTTTGGAGTAACGTTTGTTCACCCCGAAGAAGCTGGGCCTCATGCAGTTATTCCCGACAGTAATCCCGATAAAATCAGGATATCTCTCGAAGGCTCACTCCGACGGCTTCAGACCGACCATATCGACATCTACTTCCAGCATCGTCCCGACCCGAAAGTTGAGCCAGAGGCGGTGGCGGAAATGATGCAAATGCTTATACGTGAGGGTAAGATTCTGCACTGGGGAGTATCGGAGGCTAACGAGGAATATATCCGCAGGGCACATGCCGTATGTCCGCTGACTGCCATACAAAACCGCTATTCGATGATGGCACGCTGGCACGAAAGCCTGTTCCCCATGCTCGAAGAACTCGGCATAGGCTTCATGGCATTCTCGCCCCTTGCCAACGGACTGCTCTCCGACTGCTATTCCATTCATAGTCACTTCGATGCGCAGACCGACTATCGCGCTGCCATGCCCCAATTCACCCAAGACAGTTTCGATCAGAACAAGCAGTTGATGGCATTGGTGAACGACCTCGCCGCAGCGCATCATGTCACCCCGGCTCAGATTTCATTGGCTTGGATGATATGTAAAAAGCCGTATATAGTCCCCATCCCCGGCACTCGCCATCTCTCCCGACTGCAAGAGAACATGGGAGCGGCAGAGATTGAATTGACGGCAAATGAAATAAGGCATATTGATGAAACTTTGGCGAACATAAAGATGAGCGAAGTGTTTGGCGGGTCAAAAGTAATAATAAAATAAAATGAAAACTATGAAGAAAATTATTTTATTAATGCTGAGTATATTGACTATCATAAACTGCTCGGCTGGTACGAAAAACAATGATTCTAATAACAATGAAGTAAAAATGGAAAAGATTCTCTTTATCAATGGAAGTCCAAACCGCGACGGCAACACCGCCGCACTGGCAAAGGTGCTGCTTGAAGGCAGACAGTATGAAACGCTTAACCTAAACGACTATCGTCTCAACTTCTATGGGCAGACGCTCGAAGGCGACCAGCTTGACGAGGTGATCGCAAAGATGAAGGAGGCAGGCATAGTTGTGATGGGTTCGCCTGTTTATTGAGCCTTCGGCTCTTCCTCCTCCTCGCTCGGGATAGCTGGAGCAAGCTCCGCTCTCCTCTCGCTCGTTCGTCGGTTGGCACAACATCTGTGCCTCGGTGCGCACGTTGATGGAACGCTTCTACGGCTACGTGCCCGATGGGGAGTTCAAGGGCAGACGCCTGTTCTTCCTTTATCAGGGTGCCGCCCCTACAAAGATGATGATAGACGACGGTGAATACAGTATGAGCCGATTTGCGGGCATGTATGGCTTCACCTACGAGGGTATGGCCACCAACAAAAGCGAGGCAAAGACATTAAAAAGTAAGTTGAAATGAAGAAGATTATTATGACATTGTTAGGCTGTATCTGGATGATGGCGGCCTACGCACAAGGACCGATGGTCCGACTGAGTAATGGAGTGGAGATGCCACAGTTTGGTATCGGAACATTTGCAGTGCCTTCAAATGAGGTTTGCAAGGAAGCTGTATTGACGGCTTTGCGTGCAGGATATAGGCATATCGACACGGCTCATGCCTATATGGACGAACGTGGTGTGGGCGATGCCGTGAATGAGTTCATTGCTGAGGGAGGCTGCAAGCGCGAGGATATTTGGGTGACGAGCAAGATATGGCCGTCGGAATATGCCGACCCTACTGCCATCGACCGTATGCTGCGCCGACTGAATCTCGACTATGTTGACCTTGTATATCCGCATCAGCCTGTGGGAGACATCAAGGCGGCATGGCATAACTTGGAAATGGCAGTTAAACAAGGCAAGGTGCGTGCGCTCGGCCTAAGCAACTTCGAGGTGCCGGGAGCCGAGGAGTGGTTTCAGTGGTGCGTGGATTCCACCGAGATAAAGCCCGTAATCATGCAGATGGAATGTCACCCGTATGCGCAGCGCACCCAGAAGCGCAAGTTGGCAGAGAAATACGGCATGAAGGTGGAGTGTTGGTTTCCCCTTGGCGGTGCCATGAGTCAGGGCGCATTGTTCAAAGACCCTGTAATCATGAAGATTGCCAAAGCACATGATGTAAGTCCTGCACAGGTTATCCTCCGATGGGAGATACAGGAAGGTCTCCTGACCATTCCCGGAGCCACCAATCCCGACTATATCCACGAGAACATCGCAGCGGCACAAGGTGAGGTTGGCGGCAAGCCGTTCGCCCTCAGGGCAAAAGACATGAAGCAGATAAGGAAACTGAACAAGGAGCAACGTTTCTTCAATGCCACATACGAAGACAGAATGAACTACCTCAAATGGAACGTTGCCGACCCTATTGAGCGTGCCGAGGCAGAACTCACAGCCCTATCTGCCAAGAAATGGCAGTGGATGGCGGAGAAAAACGTCACTGAACTTGCCCAGCTATTCCACAAGGATGCCATGTTTGTACACATGGGTGGAGCATGGGGACGCACGGCGGAACTTATGACTATAGAACGAGGCTTCATCTGGTACAAGCATGCCGATGTGCATCGTGTGGAGTCGCGCATCAGTGGCAGCACCGCCGTTGTTTATAGCGACATACAGTTGACGAGCGAAGTAGGAGGCCGTGAGGTCTCATTCCCGTT
>JBJEAS010000074.1:0-46753 GCA_051869235.1 Prevotella sp. | reverse complement strand
CCGCGCGGTACCAACTGACCGCTACTGCGGTACCATTTGAGCGATATTCTCAATTATGAACATATTGAATTTCTTCAAACAGAAACATGGTGCAGAAGATACTCTCAGAGTTAGTCTGCCTACAGTAGAGACAACGGACTCACAGGAAAACATTGCATCTGAAGAGCCGGTGACAGACAACGGTATGGTGATGAAACCATCGCAACCTCTAACCGTTTCATACGCTACAGGTTGGCCTATTGACGTAGTTTACGGATACCTTCACAAGAACTATGAGCAGAAGGGTTTTGAGGATGCCATGCTTAAGTGTGACTTGGCTTTCCGCGACATGAATAAGACCGTCATAAAAAATAAGATATTGATGGTCTTCAGAGAAATCAATCTCAACTATGACGTTATGAGACAGGATTTGCAAAACAGAATTGACAATTGTAGTGCAGCTGGACTGCTGACGACAGTATCGCAATTGGAGAAACAAACATCGCTAATCGATAGTCATAAGGAGGAGCTTAAGCGTTTAGAAGAGGATTTCCGTAACAATGCAAATGAAAGTTCCATTCCTCTACAGTCTTACGAATGTGGTTTCCTCAGAGGTATTGCAACAATTGCAATGAGTGGTACAGGTTCCAATGGAATGGGACACCAAGCGAGACACGAGCAGGAAAGCGTTGGACGTAATGTTGCAATTGCGTAGTTATTAACGATTTAAAAAAGGTGATTATGAGTTGGTGGAATAAATTAGGTTGCATTCTGACAGGTTGGAACTCAACAGTGCTTGCACAATGCTCAGAGGCGAGCAGAAGTCAGTTAAGCAAATACACATCGGCGTTAGTAATACTTATGATAGTCTGGAGCTTTACTGGATTCTGTTTCGCACAAAGATATATGGGATTGCCATTATGGGGTTGTGCTATAGTATCACTCTTGTTTGTAACGATTGTGATAATGATTGAGCGTCAGATATTACTGACCAGCCAAAAGTCAATAAAGTTAATGCTGTTTAGGGGCGTAATAGCAATAGTCATGGCAATAGTTGGGTCAACAATCTTTGATCAGATTTTGTTTGATAAAGACATAGACAAGCAGATGGCTAACAATATTGAATTACAAGTAGAAGACCTGATGGGCAAGCGAGTGTCAATAATAGACGGAAAGTTAGCTAATATTATAGCTGAAAAAGATTCTCTTGACAAGGTCAATGCCCAATTGCAGGCAGATGTAAACGCCCACCCTTGGATTGTTCAAAAAACAGCCACAATGAGTCAACAGAAGTTGGTCGTGGATGGAGAAATTAAGACTGTAAACAATCCTTCGGTTACTACAAATCAGGTGCTGAACCCTAAGCAGGAAGTGATTAAAGGTAACAATGAAAAAGTGTTGGCATTGTCGGCTGAAGAGAGAGAATGGCATCAAAAGAAGCAAAATGTAGAAGAGACTGTAAGGTCAGAATGTCAGGAAAATGTAGGCTTCCTTGAGGAACTCGAAGCAATGTGGACTATTGTTACAACACGTCCATTGGCAGGTGCGTTCTATGTTGTTTTCTTTATCCTTCTTATTAGTCTTGAGCTATTCGTTGTGGTCAGCAAAATGATAGATAATGAATGTGATTACGAAATGGCAATATTAGGAAGCCAAAAAGTAAGGATGGCACAATTCGACGCTGCATTTTCGAGAATAAATAGGCATGAATAACAATTTTAATACATTTTCATTATGAACAATTACAACAATAACATCAAAATTACACCAAGTGTCATTAAGTTGGCTCTTTGGGGAATAGGGACAATCGCAGTATTCCTAATCAGTATGGCGTTTATCCGTCCTTGGTACAACGTGTGGTCACAAGAGATGGAAGGCAAGGCTGAATTTGCCAAGGCAGAGCAGAACAGAAAGATAAAAATAGAAGAGGCTCGTGCCAATCTTGAGGCAGAGAAGCTAAACGCTCAGGCTGAGATAGAGCGAGCCAAAGGCGCTGCTGAGGCAATAAGGATTGAGAATGGAAGTATCACTCCAACCTATATCCAATATCTTTGGGTACGCCAACAGTCGGACTTAAGCAACAAGACTGTTATCTATGTGCCTACAGAAACAAATCTGCCTCTTCTTGAGTCAACGAGGTTGAATCATGTGAACAATTCTGAGAGTAATAATTGATAAATGCTGTAATATATGAAAAAGAGTATATTGATTCTGATTGTTATGCTTTGCTTTGCAATGGGCACAGTAGCACAAAACAACTATGGGAATTATGATTTCCCTACCTATACCACGCAGAAATCGAATGCCACTATGACATTCAGGAATCAGTCAGATTATTATATGACCATTAAGATTGTTGGTCTATATGGTGGTTTGTATTCTACTGTCAATCTATCTCCATATAGTAGCAAGGTGGTGGATTTCTACAAATCAGCAACCTATAAGATGAAAATCCGGGCAATTGTTAATGGTAGGGAGTCGTACCATAATGGTGGCAATTTCTCAGTAACTTCGACATCTGAACGATGGAGCCAAGGAGAGATGACATTCAAGCTTGTCGTTACGAATAGTGGTGGCGGTTCTGGACTTGGTCCAAAGATATCTAAAAAAGAATTTGAAAGTAATAACTGATATATGGAAAAGAAACAAAAAATTATTGGCTTGACCGATGCCCAGGTGCTCGAAAGCCGCAAAAAGTATGGTGCCAACATCTTGACACCACCAGAGAAAGACCCTCTTTGGAAACAGTTCCTTGAAAAGTTTGGAGACCCGCTGATTATTATTCTGATGATTGCCGGTGTACTGTCTATTGGAATCTCATGTTATGAGTATTACGGATTAGGCCAAGGTGGAGAAGTTTTCTTTGAACCAGCAGGTATATTTGTCGCTATTCTGTTAGCAACAGGACTTGCATTCTATTTTGAGTTACAGGCCGACAAGGAGTTTACCATCTTGAATCAGGTGAATGATGACGAACCTGTAGAGGTCATCCGTAATGGGAACGTCACACAGATTCCTCGTAAAGACGTTGTAGTCGGTGACATCGTGATTCTCAACACAGGCGATGAGGTCGCAGCTGACGGTGAGTTAATTGAAGCAATTCAACTAAGTGTTGATGAGTCAACATTGACAGGAGAACCCATTTGTAGAAAGAGCATAAATGAAGCGGACTTTGACAAGAACGCCACTTACCCGACCAATCATGTTATGAAAGGAACGAAAGTGATGGAAGGTCATGGAATGTTCCGGGTATTGTCTGTTGGTGACAAGACTGAACAAGGAAAGGTGTTTGAGGCTGCGCAGATAGATGATAGCGTAAAGACTCCACTTAATGAACAGCTTGACGGACTGGCAGACTTAATCACAAAACTCAGTTATGCCTTTGCTGCGTTCATCATCGTCGGACGTCTTATCGTATATTTCGACTGGGCTTCTATCGTATGGGCATTGGCTGTTCCAACAGCCATATTTTTCTGGATGGTTATCAAAAAATTCGATGATTGGGGTTGGAAGCAGATACTACCGTCCATCATTGGATATTTTGTGGTGTTGATGGGAATGACAATGTATTTCCATCAGTCATTAAGCCCAGATACCGAAACAGCAGGTCTCATAGCATATACTATGAACACACTGATGATTGCTGTTACGCTCATTGTTGTCGCTGTTCCTGAGGGGTTGCCTATGGCGGTCACACTCTCTTTGGCTTACTCTATGCGCAGGATGCTCAAGACGAACAACCTTGTACGCAAGATGCATGCTTGTGAGACTATGGGCGCAACCACCGTTATCTGTACAGATAAGACTGGTACACTGACACAGAACCAGATGAAAGTGGATGACATCAAGGTATATGCAAAAAACATTGCTGAAAGTGTCATCAATGAAGGCTTGGCTGTCAACTCAACGGCATCCATTGACTTTTCCAATGAAAAGAAACCTGAAGTTCTTGGCAATCCAACCGAAGGAGCTTTACTCTTATGGCTCAATGCGAAAGGTATTGACTATCGTGTCCTTCGTGATTCTGCTAAGATTGTAGAGGAATTGCCTTTCTCTACCGAGCGTAAGTATATGGCTACAGTAGTCGAATCTGCTGCTCTGTCTGGCAAGAGAGTTCTTTATGTAAAAGGTGCCCCAGAGATTATCTATTCTCTTTGCAAAACTTCTGATGCAGATAAACAGACAATAGACAAGCAGCTGCTTGAATACCAGAATCGCGCTATGCGTACCTTGGGATTTGCCTATCAAGTTCTTAATCCAAGTGAAAAGGCGGTTGCTGATGGCAAGATCGTTGCAACATCACTTCATTTTATTGGAATTGCCGCTATTGCAGACCCAGTTCGTCTTGATGTCCCTGATGCTGTGAAGGAGTGTCTTGATGCAGGTATCAATGTGAAGATTGTAACAGGTGACACTCCCGCTACTGCAAGGGAGATAGGTCGTCAGATTGGTCTTTGGAAAGATTCGGACAATGAATCTAATATTATTACTGGACCGGAATTTGCCGCGCTCTCTGATGAGCAGCTTCTTGAAAGAGTGCTTGATTTGAAGATTATCGCCCGTGCTCGTCCTATGGACAAGAAACGTTTGGTAGAAGCCCTTCAGAAGTTGAATCAGGTTGTGGCTGTCACAGGCGATGGCACCAATGATGCTCCGGCACTCAATACTGCCCATGTAGGTCTTTCAATGGGTGATGGTACTTCTGTAGCCAAAGAGGCATCGGACATTACCATCATCGACAACTCTTTCTCCTCAATTGGCAAGGCTGTCATGTGGGGACGCTCGCTCTATCAGAATATACAGCGGTTCCTGCTCTTCCAGCTTACGGTCAATGTGACGGCTTGTTTCCTCGTATTGTGTGGAGCATTCATGGGTACAGAGTCACCGCTTACGGTAACCCAGATGCTGTGGATCAATCTCATCATGGACACTTTCGCCGCTATGGCGTTGGCCTCGTTGCCTCCGTCAGAGAGTGTGATGAAGGACAAACCTCGTGACCGCAATGCGTTTATCCTTAACAAGCAGATGATATGGAACATCCTGGGAGTAGGAGGTTTCTTCTTCGTGATGCTTCTTGGATTGCTCTATATCTTCCAGCACTCTGACGTTCAGCAGCTCACAGATTTGCTTACACTGCAACTGGGCGAGAAAGGGCATGTGACGACATACGAGTTGACGCTGCTCTTCACCATCTTTGTGATGACGCACTTCTTCTATCTCTTCAATGCACGTGCATTTGAGACTGGCCGTAGTGCCCTTCACTTCAAGGGATGTGGTGGCCTGATAACCATCGTTATAATCATCCTTGTAGGACAGGTGGCAATGGTTGAGATTCCTGGCATACAGCAATTCTTTAATGTTGAGGGATTGAAATTTCAAGACTGGGTGTTTATCATCGTTGGCTCATCACTTGTACTTTGGGTTCGTGAGTTGTGGCATTTTATTACAAAGAAAGCAGCGTGTTCCAACGTAGGCTTAAAGCAATAATTTATATTCATGGAGTGGAGTATGCTTAATGCAGGAACTCCACTCCATTTTTAACTGTTAGTTATATGGCAAAACGAAAATCGAATACAGGAATACCAGGCCTTTCGTTCTCTTGGAAGAGAGCATTGGGAATTACACAGGCTAAACAAAAATTAGCAAGGCAAACGGGAATTCCTACATCAAAAGCAGGAATAGAACGAAAATTGGGTAGCCTAATATTGAATGTCTTGTTTGGAAAACGCAGATAATGAGCAGCAATAATAATAGACAATTAGGACAGGCACCTTGGTTCCACATCATAATCTCCACAGGTTTTGGAAGCGGATTCTTTCCTGGTGCTCCAGGTACATTCGCTGGGGGCATTGCCTTGTTGATCTGGTATGGACTTTACTTGCTCTTGTCATCTTATGTTCTTGTGTTAACAACAATTTTTCTGATTGTGGCAACTACTCTAATTGGAGTCTGGACATCAAATGTGATGGAGAAGTATTGGGGAAAAGACCCACGTACTGTAGTTATTGATGAATATGTTGGAACTTGGATTCCATTGCTTGTAGCTCCCTCAGGTGAATATACCATATGGCTCGCGATAATAGGATTTGCATTATTTCGGTTCATTGATATTTTCAAACCATTAGGTTGTAGATGGATTGACCAAAATATAAAAGGTGGTTGGGGTGTAATGCTGGATGATGTTCTGGCTGGTTTTTATGCTTTGCTGCTACTTTTAGCGGGAAAATCATTATTTCTATAAAAAAGTATGGTCAAAACTTGCACAGTCAAAGAAAATAAAGTAATTTTGCAGCAACAGATTCCGCCACGCTTCCCATTTGAACAGCGAACCAGGGCGGAACTTCGTTTTTATAGAGATATGGATTACACAAAGAATGCTCTTGATTATACGCAGATCTTGACTCAGTTGAAGGCGAGAGGGTTACTGTTCAAAGATGAAGAACGGGCTGTTGAGGTGTTGGCGAATATCAGTTATTTCCGCATTGCAAACTATCTTCGCTATTTTGAAATAGATAACGACAGACATTTGTATAAACCTGATACCTATTTTGAGGATGCGGTTTATATCTACTACTTCGATAAAAAACTGCGTAGTCTTCTTTTCACGGCAATTCAAAGTATAGAGGTATCGCTACGTTCAAAGGTGATACATCATGTTGCCCTTTCTCATGGCCCTTTCTGGTTCGCAGATTCCAATCTTTGCATTAACAGAGCGATGTATGCGGACAATTTGACTACCATAAAGAGAGAGGTACAGCGTTCAAAAGAGGATTTCATCCAAGAACATTTCAGAAAATATAGTTCTCCTGATGTTCCACCTGTATGGAAGACACTGGAGGTCGCTTCTTTTGGCACATTGTCCAAATTGTTCTGCAACCTAAATGACAATCGCGTCAAAAAGCAAATTGCCCGGCTGTATAATCTGCCACAACATCAAGTTCTGGAAAGTTGGATAAAGTGTATTGTAATCCTTCGGAACTGTCTTGCTCACCACGCACGCGTGGTACAAGGGACAGGTCGCTGTACTTGACTGATTAGTGGAAGAAAAACAGGGGAGTTTGAATTCACCTTCCAGAATCAGGACACTCTCCTGTCACTTGTCCCAAAGTTCCATACTGGATCCACTCCTTAGTGTTCGTCTTCATATTGCTTTCTGAAATTTAAAGTTTAAGGTTGAAAATTGAAGGTTGAACAGCTGCGCCAGACACCAATGCGCAGCTATTCAATTTTCAGCCTTCAATCTTCAACCTTCAACGTGGTAAGCGTACTAAGCGCCCATCTCGCCGTCATCGTCGGGATTGGAGTCAGTGCCGCTGCCAGAGTCGGTGCCGCTGTCCTCGCCCGCCGTGCCGTCAACGTTGCCGTCGTCGGCAGAGGCTACCTGCTTCACGATGTTTCCGTTGCGGTCGTAGCAGGTTATGGAGATGGAGGTGGCCTTCAGCTCGTTCTTTATCTCCACCGCCGGGGTGAAGATGATCTTGCGCGAGGTGATGAGGCTCGATGCCACGTCCTCCACCTTTGCCACCGAGGTTGCATTGACGCTGAAGCGCATGGTTCCCAGCCCGGGGATTGCCACCGAGTGACCCTCCGTGACCCATGCAGAGATGGTCTCGCCGATGGCTGCCCATGCCGCGCGCAGCGCCGCCTTGTTGATGCCCGAACGCACCGACGCCTCGCTGATTACCTTACTCTCGGTGAGCTTGTTGTAGAGTTCCGCCGTCATAACGTAGCGGTACTCTCCCTCACCGTCCTTCGTGAATTTCAACAGTCTCTCCACTGCTTTGATTTTCATTCCCATAGTGATTCTGATTTATTAAGGGGTTAAACAAAAAGTATTATCGGGGGCAAAGATACGAAAAGGCGACAAACCGCTGTCCCGATTTGTCGCCCTTTGGCTTTGTTTGTGTCGAAAAAAATTATTCAAGCCAATGCAATGCCTTTTCTGTTATCATTTTATACCATTCACGCTCGTTGTATTTCGATGCGTATTCATTTGATGAAATGAACAGTTTTTCTATATTCTTGGGTTTCGGCGTATAGTCTGCATTGAACGAGGCCTCCACCATTTTTCTGAAAACACTTAGTGGAAGAGGCACGATCGTAAGTTTGCCGCCATACATTTCCAAGTCGATTTTGTGCATCGAATAAAAATAGCTTATACACGCTTCATTTATTTTTGGAGCAATAAACAGACAATAGCAAGGCTTGTCAGTACTTACGTTCAATTTCCCAAGATGACGCGTCACTGGCTCGCCCTCCATTTCATATTGCTTCTGGCCAGAAGCCATAGTAACCTCCACGCAAACCATAAAGTCTCCATAGTCACACACAATGTCAGACATGTTACCTGCCGCCGTTGACATAGGCTGACCATAGTCGTCAAAACTAAGGTTCGCCTTGATGTCTCCTCCGTCGAGCATCGTCATTGCACGCCATGTGTTCCATTCGAGCATCAGAGGAGCATCGTAAATTTTCTTACCTGGCAACTGGTCGTATATGTTCTGAATATCATCATATTGCCTATAATCCTTTATCTCAGCCTTCTGCGACTCAATGCTGTTCAGTCTTCGTTCGTCCAGCATATCAGCCAATTGGTCTTTCAAGTCATCAACAGTTGCTTCCTCTGGTATTGAAGCATTTGGAAATTCGCTGAAAATTCTGTTTTCAAGCAACTGGCGGTCATCAGCAAGCAACCGAGGCAACGAAGCGTCGCCAAGGTAAGCCAGATATGCCTCTTCGTCATTAACATAAACGGGCTTTCGGTCAACATTCTCCAACACAAATTCCACGTCAGCCAATCTCTCTGGTACGATAGACAGCGACTTACCGACATGGGACACGTTTACAAGACCCGTGGCACGCAGATAACGGAAACACGCATCTGCATAGTCACGCATATTGTTAGCTTGTGTGCTTAGGAATTTGTCTATAGACTTGTCCCTACTTCCCCTCGTTTTCGTTTTTCCGCTTTTTATTCTATTCTTGAAGATGGTCATCAGTTCCATTCTCAGCGTTTCTGCTTTGAATTTCTTGTAGGCAATCTTGGATGTTGCACAATCTTTTCTGAATTGCTCTATCTTACCGACAATCTTGTCAAAGTCACGATAATCCGTAAGTTGCATACCAAAAATCTGCAGCTCGTCGAATTTCAACGTACCCATCCTATGAATAAGCCGCAACAGCTCCAAATAAGGTTTTATGCAGAATCGGGTTGCCTTTACAGAAGGCTTATGGTAAGGTGACGGAATCTGAAATTTCAGAAGTTGGCGCAAAAACACCTCGTCAGTCCTTCTTGAAGACAATAACTTTTGTCCTGCCGGTGTTAGCTGGATTTTCGGTTTTAATACAATGAATCCTAAGCATTTTGGTGCCCTTGTCATTCTGTCGCGGGCACTAAAGGCGGGATCTTTATCTCCACATCCTTGAAAAAAATCAGTCTCTCGCAACCTGTCCATAAATGCTTCTTGCGACTTTCTATTCCACTTCACCCCACTGAAATTATCAACAAGAAGTTCTATCTCAGGTATCATCTTCTCAGGAGACCTTGGCGATGTTGTCAGAAACAACATCCTGCTATGAATTGTTTTCCCCATATTTAGTTTACATTAGGTTCGAAAAATCTTAATTGCGCAATTTCCGGCAAATGATATCCTCCCTCCTCAGGCTCAAACACAACAATATTATCCCAATCCTTGCGGTAATTCATAACGATGACATGCTTGGCAGAAGCCTTGAAACGATTACGAATATTCACTGCATAGTTCTTGTCGTATTCCTCAACGATGTCATCGCCATACAGTTCCTCAATAAGAGGTGTCTTACCTATCACCATCATCGCCTTACAAGGAAGCTCATAGAAGGCTCTTGCGAGGCGTCGGTGCTCCTCTTCGTTGAAGCCATCCCTATATTCCTGATTGCCATAATCGGAAAAAGTGCAGTCATAAGGTGGGTCGAGGAACATGAAATCGTCCTCTGTTGCCATCTCAAAAATCTTGCTATAGTCCTTGCAGAATATCTTTGCACGTTTTAGCAACATGCTATGTCCCAACGTAACGGCGTCAGTATTTAAATGAGGGTATCTTCCGAAAGGTACATTGAACTCGCCATTGGAGTTGTATCTTATCATTCCAGAATATGCTGTCTTGTTAATATAATAGTACAAGGCAGTATCTGAATAACACGACGGCTCAATTCCATTAAACTGAGAACGGAGGTGATAGTACAATTCCTCATTTTTGTCCTTGACCCTTTCTTCTGGATGCAAGGCTTTAAGTGCATTGTACTCATTTCGATATTGGGTGTATAATTTCTCTATTTCGTCAAGCTCTCTCCGTGTTTGCTGAAATCTGTTGCGAACGCCAAGATAGAACTTTATCAACTTTTCGTTAATGTCGTTAATGATAGCCTCACGGGGTTGAAGGTGAAAGAACAACGCACCTCCACCGAAGAAGGGCTCGATATACCTTCCACGGAAGCGTGGGATATTCCACATGATGTAGGGAATCTCTTTCGCCTTTCCACCCCTGTATTTAATCATTGGTTTCATATTCTTCTTTAAAGTAATTGCAATAAAAAAATGTAGATAGAGCACAAAAACAACAAGTTGTTTGATTGTTTTGCCAAAATGCCGCTTATCTTATGCAAAGATAGCACAATATAATTTAATAATGCTATCCCTATGCAATATCTTATGAAAAATTAACTGAAAAACCCTAATGCAGATATATGGTACATTTCCCCAAACTCACAGGTCAATCCCATACCACTCCGCTATCTGCCGCGCCGCCACTGGCGACACCAGCTTGTGCCGCTTCTCCACACCAAGGCGGCGCAGCTCCTCGTCGTGCCGAGCCATCCACCGCCCAAACGTGCGCTTGCTCACACCAGCCCTCTCCGCAAGTTCCTTCTTCGATATGTATTTCATGGTTTTTGTAAATTGTTTTCATTCCCTTGCCCCGTTTTCCCCCTATGACCTCCATAGGGGAGAAAAATCACTCCCTGCCGAGGAAAAAATTTTTCCCTGCCGAGGAAAATATTTTTTTCTCGCCACAGCCGTCCATTTCCCCCTCTGCGCGGCACAAAGCCGCCAACATGGAAAAGACAAATTCTGTCGCGATTTTTTATTTCACCACAAATATAGGGAAAAAGTGCCACACAAGCCCACACGACACCCCTCTTTTACCGTTTTTTAACCAACAATCAAGGAAAACAAGCCTTGCAAATGAAAAAAAGCGCATTTCTTGCACCACTTTGGCAAACATTTCGTAACTTTGCCGTGGAAAGATATAGAACCCACCTATAAAACATCACAACTATATGGAAACGACAATACGCATAGAGGGACTGAGAGAACGGAAAGGCTGCCAGCTGGTGTATGTGGAAAGCCAATACGACCACAACGCCAACGACATAGTCAGCCACCGATACGACGAGATTCGCGGCAAACTTAGGCGTTGCGGCATAGACTTCGTGTATCAGCCTCAGCTAATCAAACAGATAGCAGAAGACAGCAACATCACTGCCTACTATGCCTTCGGCTCGCTCTCTGCCAGGCAAATTCAGGAGCGGCTATGCAGCTTCAACTTTCTGGACCATGCTACCGACAAGACCGTGCGCAACAACACTCCACCTTCGCTGCTCTACATACCACATGAAGCAGACGGAGAGCCAACGGATGCCGTGCTTTTCAACATTGGGCTACCAGCAGCCCCCGAGAGCCTCAACTCAACGTTCAAGAAAGTGATAGCACTGCACAGGGAACGTGAGAAAGCCGCCGAGGAAAGGATTTGCTTCCGCAGATGTGATGAGGACGACGAGGATTTCTATTCCGGAAAATATGACAAGGAAACAGAGACTCTCATCTCAGAAGTGCGTGACAAGCTGTTTACTCTGCACCAGCGTGGAGTGGCAGGAAGCATGCTCCACCGCCTCGTTGACGAGAGCTTGAAGCCAAGCCAGCTCATGGTGGGCGAGGATTTCAGCATCCGTCTTGCCGACTATGGCAACCGCGAGGTGTCGATGCCCGCCCTGCCCAAGGCACTGTTTCTCCTGTTCCTCCGCCACGTTGAGGGAATAGAGTTCAAGCGCATGGAGGAACACAAGGCAGAGCTGGCCCACATCTACCTCGCCTTGTGCCACGGCAAGCCGCCACGCCGCTGGAAGCGCAGCATCGACGACATCTGCAACCCGCTTTCCAACTCCATAAACGAGAAATGCTCGCGCGTGGCACAGGCTTTCAAGCGTGAGTTCGATGCCTGCGTGGTCCGCCACTATATAATAAGCGGTGGGAAGGGAGAGAAAAAGCGCATAACCATCGACCGCGCCCTCGTAGAATGGCAATGTGGCGACATCATGGCAATAGAGTTCAAGCCATCTGCGATGGAGACGATAAAGAAACTGCTGCACCTATAGTTGTATAAAAAAACTGATTTTGATACTAATAAGGGTTGAAATATGAAAAGACAAGAGATTAGACATAAAGCAATATTGTTTGTCATGCTAATTGCTATGACGTACATTGGCATTTACGCACAAAACAAAACCACAGTTGAGAAAGAGAAGGCAAAAGTGGAAAAGATTTGGGTTGATTTCTGCAAGCAGACAAACAGCCAAACTCCTATCTTTATCGACGAATACACTCAACTCAACTCTATTGTGTTTATTAATTGGACTCTCCAACTAAACTATCAAGTGAGTTTTGAGAAAGAAATCTTCACAACCGTGGAAATAGAGGAAATAAAGAAAGAGCACAAAGAGAATGGCAGAAAAATGATACAGGATCTTTTTGGTCAGGAAGAATATAGCGGCAAGCGAAAGGATTTTCGAGCACTAATGAAATTCACAGGAATGAAAGTGAAAATGAAAATGAACTATTATGACGTTAACCTCAAACTTATCTATTCGTTAAACTACACATATTTGGACTTTTAATAAAACTCAACGATTGTGACATACCTGTTTATATCAACATTCGCAATGATGGCCTATCTGCTTAGTCTTGTAGTAAAGACGAGGGGTAACTTCGGCAGGTGGTTTCTATCCATAGCCTTGCCAGTGGCTTGTCTGGCAGCGTTCTCCGTCCTCATGTCGCTGCTCTATTGCAAAATAGACTTTTGGATCACCCTTGGCACTTGCTTGGGCATCATGCTGCCAGCCACGGTAGTGATGATGATACTCTTGCTGCACTTCCTAAAGACTGACAAGTGGAGAACAGCGTTTGTTTCGCCATTCGTGATTTTGGGTGCGGTCATGTCTGTATGCATATTCATTGTCAAGGCATCGGAAAGCAGACTGCTTGGCACACCGCTGTTTGCAGGCGAGTCGTTCTTCAGCGTCGTGGTATGGATTTTCATGCTGCTGCTCACACTGTGCGCCATGAGGATGACGCAAAGAGAAGAAAAGTCCATAGTGAAAATGGCAAATGATGTGGCACCGGCGCAGGACAACAGTGTTGAGGCGGAAGCCGTTGATGTGAAGAACGAGGAGACGGAAGACGTTGATGTGAAGAGCGAGGAGCCTAAGCCTGAGGTTGCTGAACCTACTTTAGCCCCAAAAGCTGTGAAGCAGAAGAAGACAAGGAAAATAAGCGTAAGGCGATTGATGCTCGCAGCTTTCTGTCTTGTTGCCGTGGCAGCATTATGTTTCATTTTCCTTAGCCCAAGCGAGCTTGGCGAATACGTGTTTGTGGAAAGACGCTCCTCCACAAGCGGCATAACGCACTCCAAGGAGAATTGCAAGGAAATCAGTGGCGGCATTATGAAAATGAAAACGAAGAATGCGCTACAGAAAATTAAGGGCGGTAATTTGTTGTACTGCAATAAATGTATGTCTGACGAGATGATTTCCCGATATTCAGAAAGCCACAATGCCAAAGAAAAGTCTGAAAACGACCAGGATGAATATGAGATTATCGCAGTTCCTGACTATGAGGCTGCTGACAGTGCTGCCGCTCCAACCGAAGGTTATGGTGATGATTATTGTGAAGAAAATAGCAAAGATTATACAGATTATATATTTGTAAAAAAGAATGGAAAGGGTGAGGATATAAAAATCTCCTGTGACGAATTTGGTAAGAATCCAAACGCATACAGAGACTATACTGTAAGAATGGTTGATAAGGACGGAACAAATTACGACGTTCCTTTTCAGCATATAAGCAATGCTGTAAAAGACGGTGCTCACGTGTTCCGCATGAGGGACAACACCCCCAAAAGCGATGTTGCGAAGCAGGCGGTGGATTATATATATTTAAAGAGCAGGAGCGGTTAGGTTTCTAAGGTTGACAAGGTGGTACAAGGGACAGGTCACTGTACTTGACTGATTAGTGGAATAAAAACAGAGAGTTTGAATTCTCCTTCCAAAATCAGGACACTCTCCTGTCACTTGTCCCGTCGTATATTGCAGGTCAAGTTCCTGTTAGTGAACACGGCACAAATAATCCTGTAAACGAAACCATTGTGATGTTTCCTGATTATGGTGGTTGCATATTTTGGGATACGATGGGTGTTGGGGTAGGTGATGCAGATGAGGTGTGTTTGGAAACAGGTAATTTCAAATTGGACGTGCCAGGACTTGATAAGTGGTCGGAGTTCTATGACAATCACGATGACAGCCTGAGTTTTGAAGAGTATTGGCGGGTTGGTTGGGAGTTGGCAAAAAAAGTTAGGAAGCAACTTCCTGACAATATCGACCTTTTCTATATGTGTTATGATCCAAAACAACCAGAACGAATAATTGACTACAATTGTTGGTTGCCAAGGATTATAGTCCCAAGCGAATGATGTTTCTTGAAAGGATTTTGCATTGTTTTTGGAAAAACAACGTGAAAGCGTTGCGTTATGCAGACAGTTGCTTGGGTTGGGGTATTTGCACTTTTTTCTCTTCGCAAGCCTTGCGGGAATTTTGTGGAATGAAATATATGTTGTAACTTTGTGGCCAAATAGAAATAAAGAGAGGAACAATGGAAGATTTCATGAATATACCTACTATAGATTTCGGTCCCGTGGAGGACAAGTCGCTGAGAATACTCAAGGTCATTGGCGTGGGAGGCGGTGGTTGCAATGCCGTCAGGAACATGTATGACGAGGGTATTGACGGCGTGTCGTTTGCCGTTTGCAACACCGACTCGAAGGTGCTGGCGAACTCGCCTGTGCCAGTGAAACTGCAACTTGGCGAAGGCTTGGGAGCCGGTGCCAATCCCGAGGTTGGAAGGAGTGAGGCTGAGAGCAATGAGGAGGACATACGAAGACTGCTTAACGACAACACGAAGATGGTGTTCATTACAGCTGGTATGGGCGGTGGCACTGGGACGGGTGCAGCTCCTGTGGTGGCGCGTGTAGCAAAGGAACTTGGCATACTGACTGTTGCCATCGTCACTATTCCTTTCTATTTCGAAAGGAAAAGGAAGATAATAAAGGCATTGAAGGGTGTTGAGGAGTTGAGGCAGTATGTTGACGCAATGCTCGTGGTGAACAATGAGAGGCTGTGCGACGTGTATTCAGACTCGCAGATTCCACTCAACGAAGCCTTGAAGCGTGCCGATGACGTGGTGAAGGAGGCGGTGAAGGGCATATCGGAACTGATAACCCTGCACAGCGACGGAAACATAAACCTCGACTTCCGCGATGTGGAGACGACTACAAGGAACGGAGGAGGAGCTATAATGGCAATGGGAAGGGCAAGTGGTGACAATCGAGTGGAACGTGCCATAGTGGATGCGCTCGACTCGCCTCTGCTGTGTGGCAACGACGTTGACAAGGCGAAGAAGATACTGTTCAACATATATGCAAGTTCGGAACATCCTATCTTGGTAAGCGAGATGCGTGAGATTGACGACTTCTTCGACCAACTCGACCCTGACATTGACGTGATTTGGGGTACGTCGAATGATGAGTCCTTAGGTGAGGATGCGAAGGTGACGATACTTGCAACGGGCATTGAAAACGACTTTACACAGGAGGCAAATGGCCTGAAGGACGACAGCTATTATGAGGAAATGATAAGCAAACTATATAAGCCTATGAAGCCGAAGAAGTCTGAGGAAAATGGGATAAAGGCTGAAGAGGAAGAGAAGGTGGAGCCGCCTTTTGTGGTGGATGTAGCACCTGAGCCGGAGCCTGCGGTAGTGGAAAAGCCTATTGTCGCAGAAAGTGTAGGAAACTCTGCAGGCAAGCCGACATCAGTTCTCGGCAAGTGGAAGAAATGGTTGAGGGACAACATGGAGATGTACGAGGAGTAGTGAGATGGAGGAAAATGTATATTCACCAGAGGAGCTTGCCAAGAGACTTCAAGACATTGTGGCGAAGCTTAAGCAAATGGGGCGCAGCGACCTTATTCTGCGCTCCATTGGTGGCAGCACGCTTGAAGAGCTGAAGCTTGAGACGGCGAAGCGCACGTTGAGCCGCCTCGTCATTACGAGCGACTTCCGTTTCCTGTTGCCCGACTTCGGCAATGTGGAGGTTGACCTTCAGCCGGTGCATAAGGCTGTGTATCTGTTGTTCTTGAACCATCCCGAGGGAATTGAGTTCAAGCGGCTTGCCGACTACAGGGATGAACTGAGGAGGTGGTATTGCATGACCGCCCGACTTATGGACAATGAGAAAATTGAGGAAAGTATTCTTCATCTGACCAATCCTTTGGACAATGCCATCAACGAGAAATGCTCGCGCATAAAGCGCGCGTTTATGGAGGTGATGGACGAGTATCATGCCTACTACTACATCATCAGCGGTCACTCTACATTCAACGCAAAGGGCACAAGCAAGATGTGGTATAAGCGTCTGAAAGTTATACTCCTGCCAAGATATCTTGTATCTATGCCTCGATGAGGACATAGGACATGGTGGGACTGGTGAGAGTCCGTGGTACAAGGGACAGGTCACTGTACATGACTGATTAGTGGAAGAAAAACAGGGGAGTTTGAATTCACCTTCCAGAATCAGGACACTCTCCTGTCACTTGTCCCGTTAGGACACTCTCCTGTCACTTGTCCCGTTAGGACACTCTCCTGTCACTTGTCCTGCTCTATATCAACGGATTGAAAATGCCTACTGCGATTTGTTTGCTTTGATTTTTGCTGCAATAGAGTACAAGTCAGCCAACTGTAGGAATGGAAATCAGCCAACTGTAGGAATGAAAATCGGCCAACTGTAGGAATGAAAATCGGCCAACTGTAGGATTAAATATTCTTAAATGCTTGTATATTAGAATATTTATTATTATCTTTGCAGCGTCAAAAATGCAAAGGTAATTATGGATAAGAAATACAAGAAAAGAATAGCAGACAAACTGTTGGCTGAACAGCTTGAGGCGGCTGGAGTTGTCTTGATACAAGGACCAAAATGGTGTGGTAAGACAACTACGGCTCAGCAAGCGGCTGCAAGTAGCATGTTTATGGATAATCCCGCAATGCTGAAAGCGAACATGATGCTTGCTGAGGCTAATCCCGAAATTATACTCGAAGGTAAGGTTCCAAGATTGATTGACGAGTGGCAGCTCGCTCCAACTCTCTGGGACGCTGCCCGATTTGTGGTTAGTCAACGTGGATTGCCTGGGCAGTTTATTTTTACAGGTTCGGCTGTGCCTGCCGATATGTCTTCTATAACACACTCAGGCACTGGTAGATTTGCTTGGTTGACCATGCGCCCTATGAGTCTGCAAGAGTCGGAGGACTCCAATGGTTGCGTGTCGCTTGGTGAACTATTCAAGACAGGAAAAGCATTGGGCATTGCTGCCGACATCGACATTATGAGATTGGCGTTTTTGTTATGCCGCGGTGGTTGGCCTGGCTCATTGCAATTGTCAGACAAAGCCTCATTGCTGCAAGCTGACAACTATGTGGATGCGGTGGTAAACAGTGACATCTCCAGGGTGGACAATATATCACGTAATGCTGGTTTCGCCCATAAGTTATTGCGTTCGTACTCACGCTATCAGGGGGCACAGGTGTCGCTGACAAAGATAGGTGATGACATCCTTGCAAGTGGGAGCAACAGCTTTAGCACGGATACACTTTACGACTATGTAAATGCTCTGAAGAAGATTTTCGTTATCGAGGATATGGAGGCGTGGTCGCCTAATCTTAGGTCGAAAACAGCCATACGTACTTCCGACACTCGCTATTTCATTGATCCTTCCATTGCAACATCTGCCCTTGGCATAGGTCCTGACGACCTTATTAAGGATCTTAACACCATGGGGCTGATGTTTGAGACAATGGCGGTGAGGGATCTTCGTGTATATGCCGATGCCTTGGGAGGCAAGGTGTATCACTATCGCGACAAGAACGGTTTGGAATGTGATGCCATTGTACATCTGAGGAATGGCAAGTACGGTCTTGTGGAAGTGAAACTCGGTGGTGATAGTCTTATTGAAAGTGGTGCCAAGACCTTGAAGGCTTTGGCGGCAAAGATTGATACGGATAAGATGAATCCCCCTTCTTTCATGATGATTCTTACGGGTGTGGGGAAATATGCCTACATGCGAGAAGACGGGGTATCAGTAGTACCGATTTCTGCTTTAGGAGTATGATATGTAAGTCACTTTATCCTCCGCAGATCCTTCGTTCATCCTCTGCCGTCCAATCGAAGGATGAACGAAGGTTGAACGAAGGTTGAACGAAGGATGATTGGGCAAAAATGTGACTACTTTTTCAGTAAAGGCACAGATTTATTGTAATGCTGTAATTGTAATGCTTTGCCTTGAAGACAAAGCCTGTGCAGTGTTAGTGCAGTGTGCAGTGTTTTTAATCAAATTCCATTTTTCTGTTAAATTCCAAATAAATATATTCAATTTAGTCTCCACTGTAGACCAAATCTAACCAATATATTATTTCCGCACCAGTGGTACGGAAATCTCATGCCTATGCACAACAGTATGCTCTCTGCCTTCCCAAGAAAGAAGAACTTCAACAAAAGCTTAAGGAATGGGTTAGCGAGTATGAAGAGAGTCACGACACCGCATGTGGGCATAGGCGGTGATTATAATATAAATGCGAACATAGATTTCGTAATATCATATTAATTTTGCGGTAAAATTGATAATAATATGGCAAATTTCTTATGCCACAATCGCCACAATGCCGCTGATTCCTATATACAAATACACCAACTTTCTCAGTGTCGGGAGGGATAGCTTGTTGAACACCAGTCCGCCGAGGTATGTACCTGCGAGAACGGCTGGCACGGCATAACACCATGACGTGATGACCTCATTGGTGAGAAATCCTGAATGTGCCCTGTAAATCGTCATCATACAGTTGCCGATGAGGAAATAGCATTGCGCCAGTGCCGTATATCTCTCCTTCGACTCGGATACGGCAAGGAAATAGAGTACTGCGGGTGGTCCCTGCATGCCGAACAATCCGCCCATAACACCAGAAAGGGTGCCGAGCGTTGCCTGTATTTCTAACGTTGGTCTCACTTTTGCCTTTTCAGCAAAGAAACTGAAATAAACGGCGGAAAGAATTAGTGTTGTTCCGAGCACATACTTCAGTGTGTCGCCCTTCAGCCATGTCAATACCTGTATGGCGAGGAAACTCGTCATAAGGAAAACTGCCAATATGGGCAGGAGCTTCCTCCATGCAATAACTCGCCTGTACTTCACTGTAATTATCAGCGATGTCACTGAGGCGAGCAGTCCTGACAGGGTGGTGGCTTCGCCATAAGAAGGCATCAGGAATGGCAGTGCGGTCATTATGAAAATGCCAAATCCGAATCCTGTTGTCCTCTGCACGAAAGCCGCACCAATGGTGAATAATGTAAGTGTTATCATTATCATTGAATTAAATATGATAATCTAGTCAATCCCCTAAACTTGATATTGGCACTACATAAATACCGTCTTCTCGTTTATATGCCAAATTACCAACAGCTGTAAGTATCATCTTGAAGGCTGGCTCTTTCATTTTGTCCGTGTCGATTGCCGATGCAAACTTGTTCAGTGTGGCAGCTCCTTCTCTTATGAGCGACTCGCCTCCAAGCTTTATTTCAACAAGCCCATATTTGCCGTTTCTCAGATGTATGACTGAGTCACATTCAAGTCCGTTGCTGTCCCTATAGTGAAACACTTCTCCGCCAAGTGCATCGGCATATACGCGAAGGTCTCTTACCGCCATTGTTTCAAAAAGCAGCCCCATTGTGTTGAGGTCGTTGGTCAGGTCGGTAGGTCCTACTCCCAATGCCGCCGTGGCAATTGATGGGTCAACAAAATATCTCGTGTCGCTTGTTCTTATGGCGGCCTTTGAACGCAAGTTGGGATTCCACGCTTCCATGTCTTCAATCACAAAGATTTTCTTCAGCACATCAATGTATGATGATACAGTGTCGACGTCAAGTGAGTCGGTGTCGTTTGCTGCCATGTCCGACTTGATTCCGACAATAGTGACCTGTGTGCCTTGGTGGCGTGCCAGGGAGCGCATCAGTCTTTTGGTTCGTGTAGGACTGCGTTTTATCCCATCCACGCGTGACATGTCTATGTCGGTTACTGCCTTGTAATAGTCAAACGCAGTTTCCAAGGCATAATCCTTCTCCAAGGTGGTTGCAATTGGCCAGCCGCCTCGGCAAATAAGAAATGCAATATCGTCGAGAGTCTTTTGCGGTTCACTGAATATCGTCGCTCCAGGATTTTCAAAGAGGTATTTCAAACTAACTTCTCCGCTACTGTCTCCTGATTCCAATAGTGACATCGGGCGCATCCTCAGCCTTGTGATGCGTCCTGTACCAGTATGGTGAATCCTTTGCTGCTTGTCTTCATCTGGAGGCACTGCCGAGCCAGTCATGATAAACTGACCGATGCCCTTGCTATGGTCAACGGAAAATCTGACAGCATCCCATAGTTGAGGTATAACCTGCCATTCGTCAAGCAATTTCGGCTTGTCACCTTCCAACAGCGCATTGATGTTCATTTCTGCCAATATCTGATTCTTGTTGAGATTCACTGGGTCGGAAATGTAGTTGACGCTGTTGGCATGTTGCTCTGACGTTGTGGTCTTGCCGCACCACTTGGGTCCTTCCACTAATACGGCTCCTGAAGATTTCAGTTTTTTCTGAAGAATGGAGTCAGCAATGCGAGGTCTGTATTTAAATTCTGTCATATCTGTATATGCTTTGATTATGTGGGTGCAAAGATACAAATAATTTGTTGAATAACAAAGGATTCCTTGAAAATTCCGTAAAATGTGGATTATTTTTCCGTAATTTGTGGATTTTAATTCCGTGGTTTGTGGGATATTTATTCCATTCTTTATCCTCCGCAGATCCAATAAAAGGACAAGGGACAGGTCACTGTACTTGACTGATTAGTGGAATAAAAACAGAGAGTTTGAATTCTCCTTCCAAAATCAGGACACTCTCCTGTCACTTGTCCCGTGGACATTCTTGACAAAGTTCAAACATGTGTGACTTTGTTCATTTGGCTTAACGAAAACGTTCGATGTGCGAGCCACAATAAGGGTTCGTGCTTGGAACACTTCTTTTCCCTCTTGTTGAATCAATTTTGAAGTGAATTATCCTCAATTTATCAGAATAAGTGCTATTTTTCGGCTTGGTGTGAACGAAAATGGCACACCTGCACAATAATTTTGCATCAAATTCGTATTAGTATATAAAATGGATGATATATGGCTCTGAATCAAACCAACAAGCTGGTGTGGATAGTGGAAACAATCTACAAGGCTCGAAAGATAACATTTGAGGAACTCAACCGTCAATGGATGGACAATGTTGACCTGAGCGGAGGCGAGGAATTGCTGAAGCGCACTTTCCACAAATGGAAGTGGAACATCTTCGACACATTCGGTCTCATGATTGAATGTGAAAAGGCTGCGCCATACCGCTATTATATAGACAATGTGGAGGATATGCGGCAAGGCAGCATTGAGAACTGGATTCTCAGCACCTGTTCTGTCAGCAATTCGCTGATGGAATGCAAGGCCATCAAGGACAGAATCCTGTTGGAGGAAGTGCCGAGTGGAGGGAATTATTTAGAGCCTGTCCTTGAAGCCATGAAGAAGAATCGCTTTATACACATCATCTATTATAATTATTGGAGGGGTGATATGCGTGAGCACTATATCATGCCCCTGTGTGTAAAGTTATTCCGTCAACGCTGGTATGTGGTGGGACGTCAGTGGCCGTCGGGAACCGACACCATCTATTGCCTCGACCGCATTCGTGACTTCCGCTTTTCCAGTCATTCCTTTGAATATCCCAAGGACTTCAATCCACAGGAATACTTTGAGGGCTGCATCGGAGTCATTGCCGGTACCGACTGCGAGATACAGAGAGTAAGGCTCAAGGTCAACAGCGGGCAAGCCAACTACCTCCGTGACTTACCCCTGCATGAGTCGCAGCAAGAAACGGAACAATCCGAAGACTACAGCATCTTCGAGTATCGTCTCCGCCCCACCTTCGATTTCCAACAAGAGATACTATGGAACGGCGAGGACGTGGAAGTGCTCGAGCCGCTCTGGCTCCGCAAGGAGATAGCAGGGAAAATTAAGAGGATGTGGGATAAATATAATAAAGAACAGATATGACAGAGAGTAGAATTGTTGCGAATAACGGTTCATCTGTCGTGCTCTATACGGCAGATGACGGCAATACCCAACTTGAAGTGAAGTTGGAGAAAGATACCGTGTGGCTTAATCGAGAGCAAATAGCTCAACTTTATGGTAGAGATTACAAGACAATAGCAAAACATATCAATAATGCATTGAGGGAGGAACTGGAAGGTGAGTCGGTAGTCGCAAAATTTGCGACACCCAAGAAATATGGAAGGAAAGAGGGATATACTCAAATGCAAAATGTTGATTATTATAATCTTGACATGATTATCTCTGTAGGATATAGAGTAAAGAGCAGGAATGGAATTGCCTTTAGGAAATGGGCTAACAATATATTAAAACAGTATCTTGTCAAAGGCTACGCCATCGACCAGCGTCGCCTCGACCACTATGACGAGTTGAAAGATGTGGTGAGGTTGATGTCTCGTGCCCTCACCCTCCAAGACAAGGTTTCAGAGGGTGAATATGCCGGACTGTTCAATGTCATTTCCGATTATGTATATGCCCTCGACACACTCGACCGCTACGACTATCAGACATTGGGCATTGAGAAGACGACCAAAGAAGAACCATTCCGTGCCACATACGAGAATGCCATGGATGCCATCAATGCCTTGAAGGTGAAGTTTGGTGGCAGCCAATGGTTTGCCAATGAGAAAGATGATTCCTTCAAAAGCAGCATTGGACAGATTTACCAGACGTTTGGTGGTGAAGACCTTTACCCCTCAGTAGAGGAAAAGGCTGCCATGCTCCTTTATCTTGTAGTGAAAAATCACTCTTTCAGCGATGGCAACAAACGTATTGCAGCCATGCTCTTTCTCTGGTTCATGGAGAAGAATGGCATCCTTTATTCCGCAGACGGCAGAAAACGTATAGCAGACAACACCCTCGTTGCTTTGACATTGATGATAGCCGAAAGCCGAACGGAAGAGAAAGATGTCATGGTGAAAGTAGTGGTCAATCTAATAAATAAGGATAATCAATAAAGTACATCAGATATACAAGACTATGAGAAGAATTAGGTATAACATACTTCCAGAAGACTGGACTCCTCCTACACAATTATCAAGATGTGAGATATTCGTTTTTGAGAGTACGCTGGAGGGTGAACATACAGATGGAAATGCCAGGATTGCGTACGAGCGGTATGGTGCAGAGTGGGGAGTGGGTGCTGGTTGCAGAGGGCAGTCATACGCCATTCCCACAAACTTCATCAGCGTAGAGGAGAATTTCGAGCCGTTTGTGAAGGAGTTTATAGAATTATTGCTGTCCGCAAAAAAAAAGAGCGGACAGCAATAATAAAAAATTTTTGGATGAGCAGGCTATAGACAGAGAGTCTTTATATAAGCGTAAATTTGGAACAAGGGATTTTGGTTATAATAACAATTAAATAAAGTTGCTGTGAACGGTAAAGAAAACAATTTGCTCTCCGTACTTGAATCATTTAGCGGAGTAACAGAGTTTAAAGACGAGAATGAGAAACTTGAAAAACTTGAATCTAAGTTTGAGGAAATCGCCAAGGAAGTAATCTGTGGCGGCTGCTTCGAAATCAACGGAATCAGACGGATTTACCCTCTTGAAATAGAATTCTATTATCATGAAGAGGGTGAGGACGGATTGAAAGATCCCGTGATGTATCATACGGATGATCACGAAAACAAAAAACTTGAATATTATCCATTAGGTTCATTAAACTGTCATGTTTCAGGCATAGATGTCACTTTTGAGAATGAGGCAAAACAATACAGGGCATCCTTCTTGATAAGGAAATACAAGGTGTGCGAATACAAAAATGAGAAGTGGGAGGTCGTTGAGGATAAAGAGTGCGAGGAACGTTCTACTTATATTTACGAAGATATGTTTATGAATATCCCATTGTTCGATGGAGTCAACATTAAATGGGTATCATCGGAATCCGATAATACCACCAAGGAAATACTTCGTAAGCAGAGAAAAAATGTGGCTGAATATGAAAAGGATAATGATGGCAAATATAAAAAAGTTGAGATATCTAAAGATGAATACGACAAACTTTCAGATAACGAGCAGGAGGAATACTTTTCTTACTCGGAGAAAAAACTGAAAAAATGTAATCGTATGTGGACTTATTCTGTTGTAAATAATTGATTATGAACGGTATGAAAATATGTATCTCCGATAGGCTACATTGTGAATATCCCGATGTGTATCTGTCATTATGCAATGCTTTTAATAGGAGTAATATTAACTACCAAGTCCTTGCTCACACCAAAGAGGTGTGGGCACGTGACTATATGCCTATGCACCTTGGCAACGGAAACTACTTATCATTTAACTTTTTCCCCGACTATCTTGCTGAGCATAGGCACAAATACAATACAGATCAAGATCTTATCATACAAGACCTTGGCATCAATGTCGTAGCACACCTTGACATCGTGCTGGATGGTGGTAATGTCGTGAGATGTGGCGATAAAACTATAATGACTGACAAAGTTATTTCCGAAAATCCGAATATTCGACCGCTTAAATTGATAGAGACAGTAGAAAACGTCTTGAATACGGAGCTTATCTTAATTCCTTGGGATATGAATGAACAATTCGGTCATGCGGATGGAATGGTAGCCTATCTTGGTAATGGGAAACTGCTCATGAATAATTATGGTCAGATGGGGAAAGAGGCGGAACCATTCTGCAGAAGACTTCATAAGATACTTGACTGTCATTTTGATGTGCAAGAACTGTCATATAGTGGTAGGTTGAGAAAAGATGCGTGGTGTTATCTCAACTATATCGAAACACCCAAGACCGTCATTATCCCAGGACTTTCAAAAGACCTTGATTGTAACAATGACGAGGCGGCAATGAATGTGTTCTCAGACATTTTCCCAGACAAGGAAATAATCCAAATATTTGCCGGCCCTTTGGTTAAGCATGGAGGGGCATTACATTGTATCACATGGGAATTATTTAACTAATATCAGATATGCAAAACTTTGCAGCAATAGATTTTGAGACAGCCAACAATGAACGCTCGTCGGTTTGTTCTGTTGGTGTAGTGATAGTGCGTGGTGGGGAGATAGTGGATAAGTTCTACTCCCTCATCAAGCCAGAACCGGAGTATTATAACTACAGGTGCAGCCAAGTGCATGGCTTATGTGCTGAAGATACAGACGATGCACCAGTCTTCCCCGAAGTATGGAAGCAGATAGAACCTCTCATAGAGGGATTGCCCTTGGTGGCACATAACAAGGCATTTGACGAAAGTTGTCTGAAAGCCGTCTTCCGAGTCTATCAGATGGACTATCCCGACTATGAGTTTTACTGTACCTGTATAGCATCCCGCAAGCGTTGGCCAGAGGGACATCACAACCTCGACATCATCGCCGCCCGTTGCGGATATGACTTGAAGAACCACCATCATGCCTTGGCGGATGCGGAGGCGTGTGCGGCTATCGCACTGGAGATACTGTAATTGTCTATGAAGTTATACATAAAAAACAATATAAGAGATGCAATCATTACTACATAAAGTAAACCAACTTGTACAAGAAGAAAAAATCCTCAAAAGAGAAAAGGAAAGGCGTGGGGAAAACTATAATATTTTTGAAGTCATGCATGCTCAGGCGGATGAGGTCTATACTCATTCTGCAATAATAGCTTCGTTACTGAATCCCAAGCATAATCATGGTTGCAAAAGTGCTTTTCTTAAGACTTTTGTGGACAATCTCAAAGAGTTCCTTCCGAATGCTGATTTCATATTTGATATAGACTTTGAGAAGTGTCATGTATATGTTGAATACAATATCGGGAATCTCTCTTCAGATAGTGAAACTGGAGGACGAATAGACATCCTTATTGAGTCTGAGAAAAGAGAGAAAGCCATAATAATTGAGAATAAAATATATGCAGTTGACCAATATAAACAACTATATAGGTATAAAAACTATGCTCAAAAACGATATAAGTCATATCTAATATTGTATCTGACACTTGATGGGCATGAACCTAATAATGACTCAACATTTGGGAAATCGTTTTCAATGCAGAACGATAAGGACTTCTATTGTGTTGATTACAAATTGTTTATTCGAGAATGGCTAAATCAATGTAAAGAAAAAGCGGTTTCTTCTCCTATCGTAAGAGAGACCATTACACAGTACTATAATTTAATTTTAAAACTGACAAATCAAGATATGGAAAGTTCAACAAATGAACAGTTGGTAGAACTTCTTGCCAACAGAGATAATATCGCAGCAATGTTCAAAATCAGAAGTGTACACTATGATGTTCTGAATAAGATATGTAATACAACGCTGATAAAAATAGTCCAAGAGATTGCCAAAGAACTTAATTTGGATTGTATTTGTTCAACAACGAATTGGTGCAAGCGTTGGAGTGGTCATTTCTTTTTCTCTAAACCTGAGTGGAAACATTTCTGCATAGGTTTTGAATTTATGGGCGATGAACTCAAAGATTTCAACTATGGAGTAAGATACGCATGTGAATCAGAAAAAGACAAGTCTCCAGAGGCTAAACAGGAGATCTCAGAAAAATTGAAAGGCACTTCTAATTCATGGTGGGCTTCACACAAACCATTTAATTACCAAAGCTGGAATAATGATGTTGTATTTGAACGCTTGTATGATGGCACTATCAAGACTGAGATAAAGAAGAATGTAATCGACTTATGTAAAGATCTGGAAGGCATAGACTTATAATATTATTCGCCTATCAAACAAATTTTGAACTCATACACATATTTTCTAAGAGGTATGCCCATAAAAGGCATGCCTCTTTTGTTATTTTGCACCACATTTATTATAAATATCACAAATATGACAGTTAAAGAAATATTTGCCCATCCAGCAGTTAAGGCTGTCGAGATGGAAATTCTCGACACAATCAGAGATGAGGAACGTTGTAGAAGTTGTAGAAATGGTGAAGACACAAAACTTGCCGTACAACATTTATTGAGGGTCCGCAAACGAATTCTCAATGGAATGTTCGAATGGACGGATGAATACTATTCCTTGCTCTCAGAGTTTAATAAAGCTCTTGTCGAAGCGCAGTGCGAGATGAGGGAAAGGTTATTCAGACTATCCGAGAGCGTTAAAGAAACAGGTCTTGAAAACTTGGAGTTTCAGGGGAAAGTGTTCATGAACTACAAGTATTCAGAGATACATCCCGTACAAAGCATCAGGGCTAAGAAGATGTGGAATGTGTTAAATGGAAGTTACGATGAGTTTATACCACTCTATAAAGATGGTGTGAATAGTATTTATTTCACAGATCCAGATACAATTCCATCAGAAAAAGAGACTGTGTATATTTCTGAAGAAACAGAGAATTGGAACGAAGGACTTGACAGAGAAAAGACAAGAGACATGAAACTCTGTTATGCCTTCCATAATTTATACGAGCACACCACATTTTCTATCCTCGACCTTCTGTGGGTGCGTGATTTCTACATAGATATAAATGCAGAGAGTTCTTACTATACAGGGTCAGATGATTGTGATGACATAGATTGGAAGGAATTTGACTATAACGAATAATACTATATAATTATGATAAAGATTCAATACGCAACGATTAGTGAAACGGGGAAGCGACAGAAGAACGAAGATGCTTTCCGTATAGTTGGTATGGCTAATGAAAGACGATGGCGGGCTTTGGTATGTGATGGTATGGGAGGACATGCCAATGGTGAAATAGCGAGTAAGATTGTGGCGGATGCCATTGTGGATTATTGGGTAAATGCAGTTGATGAAATTGACACTAAGGATAAGGTAGAGAAAGCTTGCCGAAAGGCGATGGTAGCTTTGGATGAATGCTCATTCGCAATGGATCATGTGAAGATGGGTACAACGATGGTGATGGCAAGCATAGAAGGAGATACTGTAACCATAGCTCATTTGGGTGACAGCAGATGTTATCTAGTTCGCCCATATGTGGGGCTGTTATATCAGACAAAGGATCACATCCGCATGGATTATGGTTGGGAAATTATCGACCGTTGTTTCTTCTCCTATCGTCCTGAGGCCTGCAAGCCAGAAGTTGTGCAGTTCAAGCTGAAAAAAGGCAATCGGATTATGCTATGTTCGGACGGTTTGTACAAGTGTATGTCGAATAAATTCTTCTTGGCAAACGTGATGGATGAGAAGTCACTGGACGAGATACTTGATGCTTATCGCATACGCTGTGAAAGGCATGGTGATGACAACTATACGGCTGTGCTGATTGCTGTGGAATAATTTATATTGGTTACATTTTAAAAGCAAGAATAAGCAATATGGAAAAAGAAATGAAAAAACTGAGCGTCAATGTATATGGTTTTGAGTTAGAAGTACATGTGCCAAAGGAAAAGGAGCAACTCTACTTGTCGGCAGCGGAGTTTGTGAACAAAAAGATTGATACCTACATGGATGCTTATGTCCGTATATCGCTTCCGCAGAAAAGTACACAAGAAATTCTGCTTATGGCAATGCTGGATATTGCTGTTGGCTCAATTGAACGCAAACAAAGTAATGAAAACCGTTCTTTTCTTGGCAAGATAAAAGACATTCTGAAATCCTTTTATAGGTCATAAGTTAAGGCTGAGGTTGATCATAAGTTAAGACCAAGCGAGGGCATAAGTTATGGATTGGAAAACCGTTACATTCCTATTTTGAAAGTAGTTTGCATTGTTTTTGAAAAAACAATGTGAAAACGTTGCGCTTTTTCGAATAATAATATAGAATGTAGTTTGTCAGGTGGCAGAAGTTCGCTTGGTAGTTCTCATAAAATCTTTTGCCAGTTAGCAAAAAATCATTTGCTAATTAGAAACATATAACAAGAATGGGCATCCAGTCATCACAAGAATGGTCATCCACGTGGTGAGTGGATGACCATTCAGATATTCAGACGGAGAGTTTTATAAATTCCCTAATATATCGTTTATGCACCCTATTAGATAGAACGGGATGTTGACAAGACGGAATGGCTTGCCAGAGGGTGTTTTGACAGAGTCAACAGAATAATTGCCCGACCATATCCTTATGGCAACGTCTTCGGGAGACATGTCCATAAATACCTGTATGGAGCGTAAATGTGCATTAGTGCCGTTCTTCACTTCAATAGGGATTATTCGTGAGTCATAAAGATATATGAAGTCCATCTCAGCACCGTTGTTTGGACGCGACCAATAGGCACGTCGTTGTCCCACTTTGTCACTTAGTGCCAACAGTTCTTGAGCCACCACTTGTTCGGCTATTCTTCCGCGCCATACGTCGAGAATGTCTTTTGCTCCGATGATGTCCTTGCGAATGCCAGCCTGATAGTTGACAATACCAGTGTCAAACCAAATCAGCTTCGGTTTACGTCTTGTCTCGGGTATGACAGGTTGTATGGGGGATGAGGTGGGATAAACCAATTCCATAAGCATGGCTTTCTCAAGAAGGCGGAACGCCTCGCCCACCTCGCGCGACTGATAGGAAGACTTGGCAAAGTTGCCTAATGTGATGGCCTCGCCTGCTTCGCTCCAACCATAGGAAAGGATGAAGCGCACGACTTCTGTGAGTTTGTTGCCTCTGACGTATTTTTCCACATCGTCCTTGTAGGCTGTCACAAGGGTCTCGAAATAAGAGTCAAGCCCAAGGATGTCTTTGTTTTTTGAAAAGGCATCGACTATCTCTGGCATTCCTCCCACAAGCATATATTGCTGGAATAGATTCATTAATTCATTGTGGAAAGGATGGGCCATTTCGGGTGATGTGGATAGAATGGCTCTAAGGTTGCCCTTACCTAATGCTCCAAGAAATTCGAAGAATGAACACGGTCGAAGAGCCATATATTGCACTCTGCCTACAGGAAAACTGACTTTCACGTCAATCAGGTTTTCGAGCAACGACCCTGCTGCAATGACGTGCAGATGGGGGAGTTGCTCATAGAAATATCTCAGTCGGGCAATGGTCTTGGGTGAATTCTGTATTTCATCGATAAACAGTAGAGTGTCTCCCTTGCGGTTTTCCTTGCCTTTTGACGCATAGAGCATTGTCTCGAGGTTTTCCATTGAGATGTCCATCTCCATCACATTGCGGTCCTGGTTTTGCTCCATATTATAGTAGAGATAGTTGGCATAGGTCTTGCCAAATTCATTCACAATGGTGGTTTTTCCTACTTGGCGTGCGCCACGTAGTATCAGGGGCTTGCGGGAGTTGCTTGACTTCCATTGCTCAAGTCGATGTATGATATCTCTATTAAACATTTTCTTAGTCGTATTATTTGTCGGCAAAGATACTAAATAATTATTAATTACGCAAGCATTTTTGGGTTTTTGTTGCAAATCAGGGGCAAAAGTATATAGGATTTGTCGTAAATCAGGGGCAAAATTATATAAGATTTGTCGTAAATCAGGGGCAAAAACATGTGGAATTTGTCGTAAATTCCAGAATCAGGACACTCTCCTGTCACTTGTCCCGAACCACAATCTACGAGGGCGACGTGATGTTCCAGCAGCGCATCGACGGTGTGGGTAAGGGAAAGGCAAAGGTGACAATCAGTTTCCAGTGCTGCGACGACCACATATGCTTCCCACCGCAGGACATCGAACTCGAAGTGGAAATCTAAACTCTCTCTTATTTTTATTGCTAAAGGGTGGCAAATGCCGTTGTGTCGGCATCGCCACCCTTTAATTCGCATCGCTCACCTCAAACCCCTCAAACCTTTCAAACTCTTCTAACTCTTCAAACCTTTCAAACTCTTAACATTTCTTATCACTTTGTCGTGCAAGATTTCCTAAGTGTCGGCATTTAATAGGCGTAAAGAAAAACACACAAAGTATAACTTAAATTTTAATTATCAATGAAAAAAACACTTAGACCCGCGAGCTTACTTGTCTCGCTTATGTTGATGGGATTGACACTTGGTTTCACCTCTTGTAGCGACGACGACGATGTCGTTGACAACCCAACGGAAGTGACCACACGCACCATGTATGGCGACTACACCGGAACCATGACAACCACAATGGCAACAAAGGCTGACGCGGATGAGATTCAGGGTACGAAGGTAAAGGCAAATGTTGACAACGATACCGTGTGTATCAAGAACTTCCCCATCAAGGACGTTGTCATGTCAATCGTAGGCGACGAGGAAATAGCCGACAACATCGTTTCCCTCGTGGGAGAGATTGACTACAAGATTGGCTATAAGCCAGCCTTGACTGCGGCAAAGGACCAAATCCTTATGGTGATGGAGCCAGAGCCACTGAAGCTCACTCTCACTCTTCCTGCAGCAGAGGGCGAGGAACCACAGAACATGACTATCGAGGTGAAGGTAACAGCCTCAGAGAATGCCGCTTACGGCGTTGAGGCGAGCAAGCTGAAGTTCGACATCACCGCCACAGAGGTGATGCTTGGCGAGGGCGAAGGACAGACCTCATTCCCCGACTTCAAGCCCACTACTTTCACTTTCGAGCTTGACCAGCATAAAGTAAATCCTCTGAATTTCTAAATCTTGTATTTGTAGTAAGCGAAGGAGGCACTCCGTGATGGAGTGCCTCCTTCTTCTACGTCTTTTGTCGTTTTGATTAACTACAATCGGGCGATACCCGAAGGCTTTGGGACAGTTGTTTCAACGCTTACGTCACACTTGTTCCAACGCTTGCGTCACACTTGTTCCAAGGTTAGTGTCACGACTGTTCCATAACTATGGAACGACTGTGACAATAGCTATCTTGTTGTCATGAGAAAGGCGTTTCGGGACTTTCAACAACAGTATTCGTCGTAAAGGTTAAACGCACAGTTGCCATAATTCGATAATAAAAGCAGTGGAAATGTATGAAAGATGGCAGAAAAAGCGCATCCTCTTTCACCAAATAGCCTGTCGATGGTGCGGCCTTAACCCCATTTTTAAGACATCTGTCACCGCTATGAAAAGTTAACTTCCTAATAATCAATGGTTTGAAAACTGACGGTGACAGTGACAGACGTTTTGCAACTTTTTATTATACAATCTTCAACCTTCAATCTTCAACCAACAACATTTCTAACAGAAGAGTGCCATGTGTGAGGAATGAATTGAAAATGTTCTATTCCATATTTTCTTGAGTTTAAGTTAATTAATTATCGGGTTGCTCATCAGGGGACAGGGGACAGGTCGCTGTACTTGACTGATTAGTGGAAGAAAAGCAGGGTGTTTGAATTCACCTTCCAGAATCAGGACACTCTCCTGTTACTTGTCCCGCTGTCACTTGTCCCGACCAGGAAGTTACGTACTTAATCAACCGCTGCCTCCGGGAGCGCAGGGATATCATCTACATCGATGAATTTTGCCACTGAGTTGGTCTTGCTGTCACGACCGCCCAGTTTGAGAAGGTTGGCTGTTGTTGTGAGAATGCTCTGTCCGCCAGGAGTCAGTTTGTCGCTGCCCTTGTCGTAGGCTTCTTTGGCCTTGCCTATGGCGTCGCCGATGGCTTTGTACGACTTCATGAACTGCCCTACACGGTCAATCATCTGGTTCACGAGGTCGAAGATTTCCTTCTGACTCTTCACTTGGGCTATCTGAGTCCATGTGAGCTTGATGATGCGGAGTGCCGCAAAAAGCGTCTGCTCGTCAGCTATGTAGACATTGCTGTCCATTGCCTCGCGCCATAGGCTTGGCTTGTAGCGCAGAGCCTCCCACCATGCGGCGGAGATGGGCACGAACATGATGACATAGTCCATGCGCGAGTTTGTCTTCTTGTGGTACTTGAAATAGTTCTTTTGCGACAGTAGCCTCACCTGCGACTCTATGCTCTTGACGTGCTTCTCAAGATACATCTTGCGCTCGTCGGGAGTCTCGGCATTGGCGAAGTTGATGAAGTCGGTAAGGTTGACCTTTGAGTCGATTATCACATCGCGCATCGTGTCGATATGGAACAGCACGTCGGGACGCAGACCCTTGCCGTCGTCGCCCTTCAGCTCCTTGCCGTCTTCGTCCTTCATGACGTATTGCAGCTCGTAGTGAACGCCTTCGGTGAATCCCTGCTTCGACAGAATCTCGTCGAGAATTGCCTCGCCATAGTCGCCCTGCATTTTGGTGTCGTGCTTCAGGGCAGTGGTCAGTTCGATGGCACTCTGACGAGCCGTTTCGGTCTGCTGTATGATGGCCTGTATGCTTGTCTTCATCGAACCGCTGAACTCGTTCTGCTCCTTCGAATAGCCTTCCATTGCCTGTTTCATCTTTTCGATGGTCTCGTTCAGAGGGCTGACAATAGACTGCATGTTCTGCTTGTTGATGTCGGTAAACTCTGCCTGTCGCGACTTCAGCATGTCCTCGGTGGCTGCCTTGAGGTTTGCCTTCAGATGGTCTATCGTATCCGTAAAAGTCTGCTTCATGCTCTGCATAGCATCATTATGCCTCTTCTCCTGAGCTGCCAGCACAGTCTTATGCTCGTCTTCCTTTGCCTGCAAAAAAATCTGATGATACTCATTGAGCTTTGAGATTTCTTTGTTATGACGCTCGGCATCATCCTTTGCCTTTGCCTCGGCATTCTCGTTCTGGGCAGCCAAGACCTCGCACTTTGTAGCAAGTTCCTGCTTCTCCGTGGCAAGAGTATTCATTTCCGACTTTTGTGAGTCGATTTCATCCTTCAGACGTGTCACCTCGTCAGAAAGAGTATTTACCTTCACTTCAAGCGCACTCTTCTGTGCCCTTGCAACAAGAAAACCGATTACAAGTCCTACGACAAGACCTAATGTTCCGATAACTATTTCCATGATTGCTCTTTTTTCGATAACAACGTGCAAAGTTACTTTTTTTTGAGTAAACCGCCAAACATTTCAGTGAAAAACGTTACAATATGATGCAGGATAAAAATAAGATTAATGTTTCCGCATTACTTCTCGTTGCCACGTCTTGTATTGCTTTTAGTGATGATAAAAAAATAACTTGGTACGCTTTGGAATTTTTATCTCTTATTGTAACATCTCAAAAATCTGAGGTAAATCGTACCAACTTATTTTTTTATCATCACTTAAATTTTTTCATTACTTGAACAGCTCGGCAAGTTTCGTGGCGAGGGCTTCGCCGCGGGCATCATTGCCAGAGGCTATGATGGTCATGTCTTCCACGTCTATGAGAAACATAGACGGCACGGAGCGCACGTTGTAAACTTTTGAAACGTTGGTGCAGTCGATGAAGTTTGGCCACTGCAGTTGTTCTTCCTTAACAGCCTTGCGCCATGCTTCAGGGTTCTTGTCGATGGAGATGCTAATCACCTCGAAACCCTTAGCCTTGTAAAGCTCATACTGATGCTTGACGTTTGGTATCTCCTTGCGGCATGGGGCACACCACGAAGCCCAGAAGTCTATCAAGACATATTTCTTCCCTTTGCAGAGTTCTGCGAGGCTAATTTCCTTGCCATTGTCGTCCTTCACGGTGAACTCTTTTACCTTTTCGCCCTTCTGTCCGCCGGGGAACACCTCGCTCCTCACCTTTTTGCCATACCAACTCTGCTTTGCTTCCTCAGAGAAGGAGTTGTAGAGCGCAGCTTGTTCGGGTGTGAGATAGGAGTAGAGGCGCAGGGTGAGCAGCGGCCCCCAATAGCTGTCGAGGTTGGAATTAATCATATCATTGAAAGTCTTTTCCACCTTAGTGAAGAACTCCTTTTCTGCCTGGGCGTATGCCTTTGCCGTTTCAGTGGCATTGAGGGAGTCGATGCGGGCCTTATCCTTTGCCTGACGTGCCTCGCCCATCTGCTTGGAAAAGTCGGCAAAGCGGGCGTGATAGTCGGCATAGTCCTTGTCAAGAGCATTGCGCCTTGCAAGATAGCCATAGAGCTTGTCGGTCAATGGCGAGCCGCTCACCTTTACGTCGGTGAAATTGTAGCGGTCTGTTCCGTCAAAGGCCTGCTCTTTGCTGGTGTTGGCAGAGAAAGTGATATTGGTGTTTTCGAGCATAAGGTCAGCCATGCCGTAGGTGCCTTTTACCTGCAGGAATACGCAACGCGGGAATTCAACATTGCCTGACATTTCAAACTTGCCGCCACTGATGGTTGTTTCGGCAATTGGGTCTTCACTATCGTGGCTCATTGGAATGAGTACGACCTTTGTTCCGTCGGCAAGTCCCGACAGAGTCCCCTTGAGGGTGTAGCCCTGGGCATTGGCATCCAGAGCCACAACAATCATACACAAGAGAGAGAGAATCGTTTTTTTCATACTATTACTATTTAAATTAAACTTACTCCGCATCAAGGCAAACCATATCAACGATTTTGCCCCATCCGGTGGTAATGACAGGATTGTCGGGTGCGCCGAACATTGGTCCCCAGAAAGCGTTGGGCAGACCATAGTTTACGTCCATTTCATACTGAATGAGCTTGCCTTCCTGTTTCTGTTCGTTCCAAACTCCAATCCAGAGAGCACAGTCGCTCGTCGGCCAACCGCCTCCAGCACTTCCCCAAGCATACATAGCTGTAACAGTTTCACCAGACTCACACTCATAGACAGTGTTTGCAGTGGTTTGTCCGCTCGATGCCGAGAATGAATAGACAGTTTTGTCGGTAGCATAGTAGAACGCCATTCCTGACGTGTTTGAGGCGAAGAGTTTGGCGTTGCGGATGTCTTTGCAGTCGTTGAGGCTGAGGCGTGAGCGTGAACCTTCGGCAGAAAGGTTGCCGTTGTCGATGACATTATAAAAGCAGTAGCGTAAGGCGAATATGGTGTCGCCAATCTCGGTGATGGCTGTAGTGTAGTTGCCGCCGCTTGGGAAGATTGCCTTTATATTGCCTTCCACCTTATTTGCATCCACCACAGCCTCTGATGTAGTGGATTTGAAGTTGCTTACTTGTGAACCTTGTGAATAGTAGGGACGGAACTTGTGGTTCTTCTCGTCATAAATCACCTGCCATGCGTCAATGGCTCCCTCTACAGCACCCCACGAAGTGCGTGTGTTTTTCATGAGGAACGGTGCGGCAGTGTAGTCTCCGGCTATGGGTGCGGAGAACTTGCGGTCGTTCGACTTGTTGGCATAAAGCACATGGAGCTTGCCGTCGTTGATGAGGAAGTCACACGAGTTGGTATAGAATGCGTTCTGAGGATTGAACTTCTCTGGAACGGAATAGAACATCGTGTTCCAGTCGTTCATCGTCTGCAGTCCGTCGGCGGCAATGCGGTAGAGGTTCTTGTCTGTTGCAACAAGGAATCCGTCTTTTGCCGTCTTTCCTGTGTGTGTTCCACGAATGAACCTTGGCTTTCCTTCGAGAAGGCTGCCAGTAGTGTTCGAGAAGTGCTTGTAGATGCAAGTGTCGCCTCCAAAGATGAGCATTAGCCCAGAGGTGAACACTTCGAGGTCGGTCTGCCCGTCGCGCTCGGTGAGCAGATATAGACCGCCCTGCTTGCCGCTCGAAGCCACTGTGGTGTAGTTGCCTACTTGATAAAATCCCTTCATGCCCGTGATGGTGTCTTCTGCCATGAGGTAGAAGCGGTAAGCTCCGGGATTGAGGTCACACACCCAGTCGAGTTTCTTCGTTGTCGCGATGGTGTCGGCAGGTGGATAGACAAGCGAGTTGCCCTGCTGCACAGGCAGATACTGATAGTTGGTCAACGTGAGATAGTACCAACGGTAGCGCAGGCGCTCTGCGTATTTGTAGCTTACGTTTGGCTCAAACTCCACGTGCTGACCGGGAGTGAGACCGTAAGCCAACACAGTGCGGTTTGCAACGCCAACTGTGTCGATCTTTATCACTCCAGCCTCCTCGTCGGTGAGGTAGCTGTAGTTGCCGTCGTCCTCGCTGCATGAGAACAGCATTGCGAGGACAAGGAACGGGAGAAGTAATGTTGCTTTTTTCATTGTTTTTTTGTTTTAATGTGGAGAGTGGAGTGAGGAGTGAGGAGTGAGATTAGCGAAGGCCTGGATTGTTGACTAAGTTGAGACATCTGCGCGTGCAGTAATCTCACTCCTCTCTCCTCTCTCCTCGAAATAATTTAATTAAAACTAACCAAGTTTCCATTCTCGTCGGTCAGCGGATTGCCGGGGTGAGCGGCATTGTAGTCGTTGAGTGCATTCTGGAACATTATCTTGTAGCTCTGCAGCTGTGCCCATGTGAGGGTGTCGGTGTCGAACTCTGTCAAGCCACCGGCGTTCTCGAGCATGAAGCGGTATTTCGTGTCGCTGTATTCGCCGAAGAACTCCTCAAGCTGCGCCCAGTTCTTGGGTTTGCTTATCAGGTCGTTCCAGATGAAGGTGAGGTGGTCTTCCTCGTTCACGCCATTCTGGAAGTCAGCCGAAGGTTGAACGGCTATTCTCAGACGAACCGATTTGGTGGCAAGCACGTCGGCACGTTTCAAGATGACTTGGAACGTGGCTTTCGACTGTCCTGCCGCTATGGTAACTGTTGTTGGCAGCTGATATAGGTCTGCCGTTGCCGTAGTCTTGTCGCTTACCACTGCTATGTTTGCCGTGCGGTCGTGGTCAGCCACTGTTCCCATTATCTGTGCCTCAACGTCCATTGCCATCTCGGAAGTGCCAGCTGTGGTGGTCACGAAGGAGAAGGTGAGCGAGTCGCTTCCCGCAGTCCATATCTCTGGTCCCACGAGGCGTATGCGAGCCTCGTCGCGATAGAAGAAGTCCTCATCACTGCTGCATGATGCCATGGCGAGCAACGTTGCGAGGGCAATAAATATATTCTTTTTCATATCGATATTTTTTGTTGACGAGTTGACGAGTTAACGAGTTGACGAGTTGTTTCCGATGTAGCATGTAACTTGTTCACTTGTCAACTTGTTCACTTGTCAACTTAATTAAACTTAATTAATGTATCCTCCAAACTCCGCATCGTTGCTCGGAATTGGCAGTACATAGACACCCTTGCCTGGAACGACGGAAGCTCCCTTGATGCCTGTGGCATTGAGTCGCTTGTAGTAGAAGAAGAGCTGTCCTGCCTCGCCTACGAACTCCTTGCGGTACTCCTTGTAGATCTCGTTCTGAATCTCGTCGGCATTGAGGTTGTCGGCGAGAGGGAAAAGACTGAGGTTGCGGTTCTCGCGCACGAGGTTAAGCAGTTCGATGGCACGTTTAGGATTGCTGTCCTTCAAGCACTCGGCGGCAATGTAGTAAGCCTCGGTCATGCGCAGCAGTGGATACATGTCGTTATAATATCCGCCTTCAACGTGCCAGAACTTACACATGTAGCGTTTCTCGCCGTCCTGCTCGTAGCCTTTCAGATAGCGGTAGTCGTTGCCATAGCCCAATGCCACCTCGTAGATGTCCTGTGCCGTGTTGTCTGACGGGCTTAGGGCATCGCTACCTGCCTTTGACGTGAAATAAAAGTTTGCGATGTCTTCCCATTTGTTCATCTTTAGATGGAAAACGTGTTCAGCAGAGAAGCTGAAGTCAACTTCGTTGCGGTTGCTGCTCTGCATTGTTGAATAATGTACCCACGAGAACGGCTTGCTCAGTCGCTTCTCGCTTGTTGAGTCCTCCACGCAGTCGATTATCTCGTTGGCATATTTCAGCGCATTCTGCTTATCGCCTGTCCAAAGGTAGGCACGGGCAAGGCTTAGCGTTGCGGCATAATAGTTGAAATAAGGTATGCGCGAAGAGCGTTGGCTGTAACGCGACGAGCCTTCTTTCAGAGAGTCGGTTGAGAGATACTCTCGCGCCTTCTCAAGGTCGGCAATCACCAATTTCATCGTCTCGCCAACGGAAAGCTGTCCAACCACGTTGGTGGAGTATTCCGTGACGTAAGGCACGCCCTTGGCATTCTGGTCCATCGACGGCGCACAGGCGAAGAGGCGCATGAGGTCGAAGTGAAGGAAACCGCGCAGACCGTAAGCCTCGCCGCGATACACCGCATAGTTGTTGCCGCTGAAGCTGTTTGGGTCGGCCTGGTCGATGTTCTTTATGAGGATATTTACATTGGCGATGGCATTGTAGGTGCTCTGCCAAATTGTAGCTATGGTTGATTCCACGCCAGAGTTCTTGTAGTCAAACTCATTGGCATAGCGCCAGTTGCCGTTGGCGTCAACATCGTAGCTATGTGAGAGCACCTCGACAAAACCGATGCCCATGTTAAGGCCATACATCGACTGCTGGCTCATGGCGGTATATATGCCAGTGAGCTGGTCTTTGTAGCCACCTTCACGACTGAAGTGGTCTTCTTCCTTTATCTGCGACTTCGGGCTGACGTCGAGCCAGTCGCTGCACGAAGTCAGCGCGGCGGTGGCAATCAGTGTCGCTATAATTGTTTTTATCTTGTTCATAGTGTTATATTTGGAGGAGAGAGGAGAGGGGAGAGAGGAGAGAGATTACTTAACTGCATAGTTTTGAGGCTTTCACTAATCTCACTCCACACTCCTCACTCCACACTCCACATTATTAGAATGTTACTTGTGCCGACAGCGAGAATGAACGGGCGTAGGGATAGCTTGTTCCGCGCTCGGTCTTCACTGACGAGATTACGAATAGGTCGTTGGTGTAGGCGCTGACCTTCAGACGCTCAAGGAAAGAGTCTTTCACCCAACGGCAGTTGCGGAAGTCGTAGTAGAGCGTCAGCGACGAGAGGGTGAAGGTGTTGTAGTCCTGCACGAAGCGTGATGTAGGGTAGGTGACGCTCTGGTCGCCTATTGCCTTGTAGAGAGCCATGTCGCCGGGGTTTTGCCAACGGTCGGTAAGCACTCGGCGGTCAACGTTGTACTGCAGCTTTGCGTTCTCCACCTTATCTACGAGTGTCTGGTTGTAGATTTGTCCGCCCCACTTATAGTTCATGGTGACGTTCCACCCCCATCCATTTATCTCGCCGTTGATGCCGAAGTTGCCGTTGAACTTAGGTTGCGTATCTCCGCACACCACTTGGTCGGCAATGTCGTAGTCGTATGTCACCGTTCCGTCTTTCTTAACGAAAATCTCCTTACCGTTCTGTGGGTCGATGCCGAGCGAGGGTACTGCCCAGATGGCTGTCATTGAGCAACCTTCGTAGTATTTCACGCTTGGCGAGGTGGTTCCGTTTTCCATCATGTCCTTGTCCTTTGCCTCGTTCCATGCGCGGAGCGAATTGGAGATTTTTTTCAGCTTGTTCTTGTTGTGTGCAACGCTTCCGAACACGTTGATATAGTCGCGTCCGCCATCGAATACCTTGTAGTTTAGATAAGCCTCAAAGCCTTTGTTCTCCGTCTCGCCAAGGTTGTCAACGTAGGTGGTGAAACCTGTGGTATATGGCACCGTGACGTTTGTCACCATTCCCTTCGTAGTGGCTATGTAGTAGTCGAAGCGTCCTGAGAGTCGGTTGTTAAAAAGGTTGAAGTCAACACCCACGTTGGTGTCGTATTTCTCCTGCCAGCGCAGGTATTCGTTGGCGAGTCCCTTCACATAGCTGCCTATGTAGCCATTGTATGAGAGATTGCTGTAATAGACGAATGTTGGCAGTGCGTCGTAGGAGCTGAAGCCCTGGCTACCAGTATATCCATAAGAGGCGCGCAGCTTCAGGCGGTTAATCCATTTCACGGTCTTGAGAAACTTCTCGTTGTGGGCGTTCCAACCGCCACCGACTGACCAAAACGAGCCCCAGCGGTTCTTGGCTCCTGCCTCCGAGCTGCCCATCAGTCGGTAGTTGGCATCGAAGAGGTAACGCTCGTCGAACGAGTAGTTTACGGAGAGCAGTCCACCGCAGTTGCGCGAGATTCCCTCAGTACCCGTGGGTTTGCTGTTCTTGGCATACTGCACGGCAAACGAGATGTCGTCCATGAAGTCGTTTGGGAAGCCCTCTGCCATGACGCCTACGGTGTTGTAGGAGTTGTCCGCCATGCTCAGCTGTCCGTTGAGGAACACGAGGTGCTTTTCAATCTGCTTCGACCACTGCAGTCCGAGGTCTGCACTTATGTCAGTGTGCTTTCCGTTCGACTGTGAGTAGCTTCCGCGGCGGAACTCGTCGGTGGTGCTTACGAAGTCGGTGTGGTTGGCAGGCTTGAAGATGTCGGCAGTGGTTGTTTTTCGCACGATGCCAAAGCGTCCTGTCATCTTCAGGCTCTCCAGTATCTGCCACTCCATGTAAAAGTCGTTGGTGATGTTTGTGTATGTGCTGTTGTCGATGGTGTTCAGCGTGGTGTTGTAGAGAGGGTTGGTATATTGTGCCGTCTCTCCGCTGTTGTTAGTATAGTCGTATGTGCGTATGTAGTTCCCAGTAGTGTCGTAAAGGCGGCTGTAGGGATTCATTCGGTAATACTGGTCGAAGGTTCCGTAGGGCGAGTTGTTGCTGCTGTTGTAGTCGATGGTCAGTTTGTTTCGGAAGATGAAGTCTTTCACTCGATAGCTAAGCGTAATGCCACCTGAAAAGGTGTTGCGGTTTGAGCCTTTCATCGCACCTTCTATATTATTATAAGAAAGGTTGACTCCATATTGCATCGCCTTGTCGCCACCCTCGATGTAGAGGCTGTGCTTCGTGCCTACGCCTGTGCGCACTGGCTGTGCGAGCCAGTCGGTGTTTACGCCTGCAAGCACTTCGCGCAGTTTTTCCGAATAAGCCTTCTCAAGTCCTATTTGGCTTACGGCGTTGTCTGACGTGTAAAGTCCTGCAAGTCGTTCCACCTCAAGTTTCTCGGCGGCGTTGCAGAGGTCGTAGCTTGTAAGGTCGGGCACCTCAATGCTTACGTTGCCTGTGTAAGTCACTCTCAGTCGACCGCTCTCCGGCTTTTTTGTCTCTATAACGATAACGCCATTTGCTGCCTTTGAACCGTAGATGGCCTTTGCAGTAGCGTCTTTCAGTGTGGTGACGCTCTCCACTTGGTTCATGTCGAGGTCCATGATTTTCGTCAGCTCCGTCTCAAATCCGTCGAGAATGAACAGCGGCTGGTTGGCACTTGAGGCATACTCGCCCTGCACTCCAGAGATGGTAGATGCACCGCGCATCTGGAAGTCGGGCAGTGAGTTAGGGTCGCTACCCATGCCGAGGTTCTCCACCTGCATGAACGAAGGGTCGATGTTCTTCAGCGACTGCAGCACGTTGGCGTTGCCCACACGCTTCAGGTCGTCGCCTTTTATGGTGGTCACTGCACCCGTGAAGGTGTTTGCCTTGCGGGTGAAGACACCAGTCACCACCACCTCGTCGATGGTCTTCGAATCGGGCTGCAGCGAGATGTCGTAGGAGTTGTCGGCTGTCAATGCCACCTTCTTAGTCTCAAAGCCCACATAACTCACTTCCAGTTGCCGTGCATCGCCCGCAACGGTCAGCTTGAAATGCCCGTTCATGTCGGTCACCACGGCGGATATTTCCCTCGACTGGCTTGCACCTGTGCTTGTCACCGTTGCGCCAGGCAGAGGCTCACCAAACTCGTCGCGTACGATACCCGCAATGTCGCGGTTCTTCTTCTCCTTCGATGGCTTGCCAGCCTTGATGTCAACAAACTTGCCCTTTATCTCATAGCTCAGCGGTTTGCCGTTGAGCAGAAACTGCAAGGCTGTCTCGAAGGGTTTGTTCTTCACTTGTCCGCTCACCCTATACATCTCTACGTCGGCATAAGCGAACGAGATTTTGTAGTCAGATGCCTTTTCTAACTTTTTGAAAGCTGAAGGCAGCGGCTCATCGTCGAAGCTCAGCATCACGGTCCCCGTTTGGGCGGCGATGGGCAAAGCCGTCAAGAGTACGAGCAATGCGAGCAACAGATGTCTTAGTTGTTTCATATTGAATCTGCTTTAATGTTTATTCGTTTCAATTTGAACGTACAACAGGTAAAAAAGGTTACGGTTTTCTTGAAAAAAAAGTTTCAAAGTTGATTTTTTGCATAATTTAATTGCTTTTTAATAAATATTGCGTAACTTTGCACCCGCATGTACTTTCCATATAATACAAATGAACAATCAGGCAGAGTTTGACGAGATATTCAGTCTCTACTATTCGCAACTCTACTTCTTCGCACGTCAACACGTTGACGATGCCAACGAGTGCGACGACATTGTGTCTTCAGCCTACGAAGACGCATGGAGGCATTTCGCCAATATCGAACGGAAATCAGCAAAGACGTGGCTTTTCGTCAACGTCAAGAACAAGTGTCTCGACTGGCTCCGCCGACAGGTTCTGCATCGCAATTATGCAGAACTGCATGCCCATCTCTGCTCCATATCCACTGTCGACGATGATCCCGTAGAGTTTGAGGAACGTTGCCGATATGTGGAAAGGGTCGTGGAAATGCTGCCGAGAACAACCCGCACAATCTTCACTCGATGCTATGTTGACGGAAAGAAATACCGTGAGGTGGCAGAGGAGATGGAAATAAGTCCCGAAACAGTGAAGAAACACATTGTTAGGGCTTTGCGACTACTGAAAGAAGCAAGGGAAAAATATAAAAATAACTAAAAACATAACCTTTTTATTGACTTTTTCGTTCTTACTAATATGACAAATGAAACGATAGAACATATAACAGACGAAGAGCAACAGCTACTGGAGCTACTGGAAGCTGGCAAAGAACTTACCGACGACCAGAAGGAGAGCCTTCTCGGCAACAACAGGCTTGCCGACGATTATCTTCTGATGCGTCAGGCCATTGCAGCACTCGACGGACAACCATTGGACGTTGAGCAAAAGCTGAAGTGCATGAAAGACCGACATCAAAAGCAGCCATATAGAAGACGCATTGCTCGTTTATCTCCTCTTTGGGGAGTGGGATGGCTTGTCGCCGCCGCCGTAGCATGCCTAATATTGTTCTTGCCCACGGCAAAGGTTGAAACTTCAGAATACAATGAAGCGGAACATGTGTTTGTTGCTGACATGTCGGCAAGCAATATTCTGATTACCGCCAACGGGAGCGACAAGACCTTGGCAGAAGTGAGCAAGACCAAGAACGAACCAGATACGGAGATTGAAGTCGATGCCTTGCTCTCCAAGAGCGAGACAGAGGAGCGTGTCACATTGCAGGTGCCAACAGGAAAGAGCGCACACCTAACCTTACCTGATGGCAGTCAGGTATGGCTTTATCCTGGAAGCAAACTGAAATTCCCACAAAAATTCCTTGGTGACACCCGCGAGGTGATACTTGAAGGTCAGGCTTATTTCAGCGTGCAGCGAGATGTCAACCAACCCTTTGTCGTCAGTGCGTCCGATGTCACCACCACAGTGTTTGGCACGGAGTTCGTGGTTTCGGCATACGAAGATACGACACCTTTGGTAACGCTTGTCAGCGGCAGTGTGCAGATTGTCAAGGGGCACCACAAGGCATTGCTTTCGCCTGGTCATCAGGCAACATTGACAGTTGACGGAGGCTTTGAAATAAGCGAGGTCGACACCGAGCCATACGAGCAATGGCGAGATGGCTATTTCTATTTCGACAATGCCTCACTTCACGACATTCTCATTGCCATTGGTCGAAGCTACAACGTCAGTGTCGTATGCCAGCATCCCGAATCGCTCACCAAGCGCATTCGCTTCATAGCCGACCGCAACGAGTCGCTTCCCAAAGTAATAGACCGCCTCAACGGCATTGTCGACAAAAAGGTGACTCTGAAGGGAAACACATTGGAACTATAAGTGACTCAACTTTCGGAAGTGGGAAGTTAAAGAAGTTAAGGAAGTTAAAGAAGTTAAGTACATGCGAAACTTGAATTATCTCACCCAAACAAGTCATCCATAGTCACCTCGTTTTGCACCAGCCCGCTATGGGCATTCTGATATACGCCAAATGTTGTGACGAAGGTGATGAGAACGCTCTTTTTTGTCTTGGTGACTTCCTTGAACAGGCGGGAACGCTCGCATAGCCTCTTCTCATATTCGGCGTCAATGGTGTATTCCTCGGAGGCATATTTCATTTCGCAAAGATTGATGACATTGTCCGCACGGTCAATAAGAAGGTCTATCTGGGCACCTTTACGCTGACTGCCATCCTCCGATGCCAAAGGCTTGGAAACCCAGGAATAGGCATTGCACAAAATGCCCGATATGCCCAACGCCTTCTTTATCTGTGGCAAATGATGGAGGCACACCTGCTCAAAGGCATAACCGCTCCATGCCCTCCTGTTGCCCTCACTGCGGTTGTTGCTCCAGGAATGCTCGTCCTGTCCGCTGTTCTTGTCAACATATCGCAGATGGAACAGCGAGAACAAGTCGGTGAGCTGGTATATGGCATCGCGCTCACTTTTGCCTATTGACGTATATCGGCGGATGAAGTCACAGGCAAGGAGATTGTCAAGCACTATTGACAGTTTGCCACCCTCACCTATCTTCATTGCAGACATCAACTCCTGACGTGTCATTCCCTTCATCTTTGAAGACAGGGTCTCTATCACCATACGATATATCTTGGAATCGCTGAAAAGAGAGCGGAACAGAAATTCAAACTCTCCGCGCAGCGGTGCTCCCTGGGCAAAGAAAAGACGGTCGATGCAACTGTCAATGGGCACCCCTTTCTCCATCATGTTCAGATAATACGGTATGCCGCCCATCGTCATGTATATTTCCATTGTCTGGCGATGGCTTACATCCATCCCTTTCACCCGTTTCAGAAACTCTTCCGACTCCTGCAGAGAGAACGGGGCAAGATATATGGCACGGCTAACCCTGCCATAAAGTCCACCTTTGTCGCCAATGACATTTGACATCATCCATGTAGTTGCCGAACCGCATACGATGATCTTCATATTGTTCACTGTAGATGCCCAGTCGTTCCAGAAAAAGCTGAATGCCGAAAGGAAATTGCTCTTGCGTGTGTCCATCCATGGCAGTTCATCAAGAAACACTATCAGCTTGTCCCTCTGAAGGGATTCGAGATAGTTGCGAAGCATATCGAATGCCTCATACCAATCCTTAAACCGCGGTATCTGCCAACCGGAATACCTTTCAAGCTTTTTCCTGAACTGCTCAAGCATAACCTGACGACTCACGTCATACAGGCCTGTGAAGGAGAATGCAAATTCATCATTAAACATGCTCTTCACAAGATAAGTCTTCCCGACGCGCCGTCTTCCATAAATGGCAATAAGTTCTGCCTTGCCGCTATTACAACAGTCGTTTATCAGCTTCTGCTCGTATCTTCTACCTATTATTATATTATTATTCATCGCAACAACAAAATTTTGGTGCAAAGATATCAAAAAAAATAGAAAGCGCCAAGGCTATTATAGTTCCTTAACTATGATTTTTCATATATTTAAGGAACGGTAATGAGCGATTTACGTTCCTTAAACATGTATTTTTTTATAGTTAAGGAACGACAATATTACTCAGGGCATACAGCGGAATGATATCCACATGACGCTCTGCGTCACCGGCTTTTGGGTCATAATAGA
>JBJEAS010000073.1:0-12584 GCA_051869235.1 Prevotella sp. | reverse complement strand
AATTGCAGGGATGGCCAAGTGTTAACATATTAAGAATTTAATTACCGAAGTATTGTCACAACAAGAAATATTACAATGCAGTCGACATAAATTTGGAGATGTTTACTGTCTGCGTGACGAAGTGTGACGAAGGTGTGACGAACTCAAAAAGTTCGTCACACCATTAAGCAACTAATTATCAAGGGGATAGACCTGCTTTGTGACGAAGTCACACAATTTTGAAAAAAGTTTTTTTTGTCGGCAGCCTATTTGTTGTGCCTTCGCCGTAGCACCACTGTGCCTTCGCTTTTTCATTAGTGTCCGAGCGAAGGTACAGCGAAGGAAGAGCGAAGGAAGAGCGAACCCACCCCTACCCCACCCTGGGGAGAAGGTGAGGCCCACCCCCAACCCCTCCCTGGGGAGGAGAGTTGTCTATCGATATTTGCATATTTGATATTATTGTTGTGCTTTGGGTGCGTGAAATATTTACAAATCGCAGGTCAACGTCTCGAACGCATCTCGAAAGCATCTCGAACACATGCCGAAGGAAACGGAGAGGAGAACATTTAACATAGCAACAGTTAATGTTTAACAGTTGGGACACGGTGACTGGGACACGGTGACAGGAGAGTGTCCTGATTTTGGAATGGTAAATAACTGAACTTTGCTTTTCTCTTCGGCCAGCGACCGTTGGTTTCCACCCTTTAAATGTAGTTGAATATTTAGCGGCAAGGGCTGGGGGTGTGGGCATCCCGCCCGCACCTTGCGCACCATCAACCGCATAATCCCGAAATATTACCTCGTAGGCGAGGTGCGGGCGAGACGCCCACACCCCCAGTAGCCAGCGCACCCAAAGAGCTGAATTTCTTGAAGTATTAGTTTGACCATACTGAGAATTAAAGGGTGGGAAAGTTCAGTAAATAACAAACTGACAAAGAACATGACGAAGGCAGCCCAGAAGAGGGGTTTACAACCTTTTTTTCAGATTGCATCACAAAAAAAGGGAAAAGATTTCGTAGTTAGGAAAAAAAAGTGTAATTTTGCAGAAAATAAGCTGCATCTCGGCAGAACAATCAAACAAGTTTGTTGTTATGCACTCGATTTGCATTATTTTTGCAAAAATTGAAAACGAAAACCTATTAATATGAAGAAGAAAACACTATTCGTGGCCTTGGCAATGGCAGTGGCATTGCAGACCAATGCCCAGACAAAGGGCGGTGGCATCTCGGGCGAGATGCTGAACAAGATTCAGAAAGAGCAGAAGCTTACAGCGGCTGACAATGCAGTGGCCAATGCCATAGCATCCAACGCCATCGACAACTTGGCAAAGAACAGGAAGACGGCTGCGGAACTCGACACGCATTTCAGCATAGAGACCCCAAAGCAAAGCATCACCGACCAGAAGAGCTCGGGGCGCTGCTGGATGTTCAGCGGAATGAACGTGCTGCGCGCCAACTTCGCCAAGCGCACCGACTCGCTTAGGGTGGAGTTCTCGCAAGCTTACCTCTTCTTCTACGACCAGCTGGAGAAGGCGAACCTCTTCCTGCAGGGAGTGATTGACACGGGAAAGAAACCCATCGACGACAAAGACGTGCAGTTCTTCTTCAAGAATCCGATAAACGACGGCGGCACGTTCTGCGGCGTTGCCGACCTGACGGAGAAATACGGACTGGTGCCTAAGCAGGTGATGCCTGAGAGCTTTTCGAGCGACAACACGTCGAAGATGGCGAGGCTGATCTCGTCACGCCTGCGCGAGGACGGACTGAAGCTGCGCAAAATGGTGGCTGAGGGAAAGAAGGCTGCCGACATTCAGAATGCCAAGACGGAGATGCTGGGAACGGTTTACCACATGCTGGCTCTTACAATAGGCGAGCCACCGACGCAGTTCACCTACGCTCACCGCAACAAGGACGGGAAGACCGTGGGCGAGCCAAAAACCTACACACCACAGGAATTCTACAAAGAGGTGGTGGGCGAGCCATTGAACGGCACTTTCATAATGGCAATGAACGACCCGCGTCGCCCTTACTACAAGACCTACGAGGTGGAGCTGGACCGCCACACCTACGACGGACACAACTGGAAATACATCAACCTGCCAATGGACGACATAGAAAAAATGGCGATAGCCTCGCTGAAGGACGGCAGGAAAATGTATAGCTCCTACGACGTGGGCAAGATGCTCGACCGCCAGCGTGGATATGGCGACACGGAAAACTTCGACTACGGTGCGCTGTTGGGAACTACCTTCGGAATGGACAAGGCGGAGAGGATAAGCACTTTCGACAGCGGCTCGACACACGCCATGACGCTGACGGCTGTTGACCTCGACGCCAACGGCAAGGCAACGAAATGGAAGGTGGAGAACAGCTGGGGCTCGGCGTGGGGACAGCAGGGATGCATGATAATGAGCGACCGCTGGTTCCGCGAATACATGTTCCGCCTTGTGGTAGACAAGAAATATGTGCCTGAGGACATACTGAAGATGAACGAGCAGAAGCCAACAATGCTCACCTACGACGACCCGCTGTTTGTTGATGAATGATTCTTTTAGGAGTTAAGGAGTCAAGGAGTTAAGGAGTTAAGGAGTTAAGACAAGAGATGGGAATTTTTCAATCGTTGTTCGGAGGAAGGAAAGTAAACTCTGAAGAAAAGAAGATGGAGGACGAGGCAAAGAGCTTCGACCGGTATAAGTATGACGGTGTGAAGGCACTGAAGACGGGGCAGCCCGAGATAGCGGTGAAATGCCTCAAGGCGGCATTGGAGATAAAGGAAGACCTTGAAGCCCGCGACTATCTTGCCCAGGCACTGATGCGCAACGGCGAGCTGCTGCCGGCATACGAACAGCTTCAGAAACTGGCAGAGGCGCAGCCCGACAATCAGGCCATCTTCATACAGATGGCAAATGTGGCTTACATGATGGAGGACTACATCGCCATGTCGCAGGCTTGCGAGAAGGCTTTGCTGATAGACAATAGCAACGCGCACGTACATTATTTATATGCCAAGGCCTGCATCGGGCAGGAGGACATGATAAACGCCATTGCAATGCTGACGAAAGCCATCGTCCTGAATCCAAACTTTGCCGATGCCTACCTGCTGCGCGGGCAGACACTGCTTAAGATGGGCGACAGGAAAGGCGCCCGAGAAGACATGGAGCTGCTGCTGAAAAGCAATCCGGAACAGGAAGACGTGCTGATGCTGAAGGCAAGGATAGAACATGCCGAAGGCAAGGCGGACGAAGCCTTGGCGACATACAGCAAGGTGATAGAGGTGAATCCGTTCTCCATCGATGCGTTTAAGGAACGCGGACAGGTGAAGTACGACAACGGCGACATGATGGGGGCGAAGGAAGACTTGCAAAAGGTGCTGGAACTGGACCCCGACAAGGTGGCCGACGTCAACGGAGAATATTCGGCAGAGGGCATAGAATACAAGGTGAAGAAGGCCTACAGCAATATAAATCCGTTGGGATTGTAAGAAAAATAGCCCTAAAAGTGAAAAAAAGTAGGAAATTATTTGTTCATTTCAAAGAAAAGTTATACTTTTGCACCAAGAAATTAAACATTAAACAAAAGAAAAAGTTATGAATCGCATTTACGCACCTTTCTATTACTTCTACTTTTACTTTGCAAGGAATTGTGAAGCGGGAAGTTGCGTGTAGATTTCAACTTATGACAAAGGTAAATCAAACAATGAGATAACGATTTGCATCAAAGTCCCGCTCCATCTTAGATGAAGCGGGACTTTTGGTAAACTAAAGCAATTAAAGAATTAAAAGATTAAAGAAACAAAGAGAAGAGGTGAAAAGAATAGCAATACAAGGAATGATAGGTTCGTTCCACGACATAGCAGCCCACCAGTATTTCGAGGGCGAGCAGTTGCAGCTGATATGCTGCGACACTTTTGAGGACGTGTTCGAGAACGTAAGGAAAGACCCTACGGTGATTGCAATGACGGCAATAGAGAACACCATAGCGGGCAGTCTGCTGCACAACTACGAACTGCTGCGCGACTCGGGGCTCACGGTGGTGGGAGAGCATAAGCTGCACATTTCGCACTGCATCTGCTGTCTGCCCGACGACGACTGGGAGACGATACTGGAGGTTCACTCGCATCCCGTGGCTCTGATGCAGTGCCGACAGTTCCTCTCCAAACACACCACAATGAAGGCGGTGGAAAGCGACGACACTGCCGGCTCGGCGAAATACATCAGCGAGAACAGCTACAAGTGTCAGGGTTGGGCTGCCATCTGCAGCAGCAATGCAGCGAGAATCTATGGGCTGAAGGTGCTTGAAGACCACATTGAGGACAATAAGCACAACTTTACACGATTCCTCGTATCGTCAAACCCAATGAAGGCAGACTTCCTGCGTCCGCTTGAAAAGACCAACAAGTCGAGCCTTGTGTTCTCCCTACCCCACGAAGAGGGGTCGTTGTCGCAGGTGCTCAGCATACTGACGTTCTACAAGATAAACCTGACAAAGATTCAGTCGTTGCCCATTATCGGACACGAATGGGAATACTTGTTCTACGTCGATGTCACTTACGACAATCTGACACGCTACCGACAAAGCATTGACGCAATCATCCCTTTGACAAAGGAACTTAAAATATTAGGTGAATACGTATCCAAATAGCCCTAAGGCAATTTGGAGATTAAAGAATTAAAAATTAAAGAATTAAAGTTCGTATGAAAGAAGATATAAAACCAGCAGAGCGACTTTCGCTCGTCAGCGAATACTACTTCAGCAGGAAGCTGAAGGAGGTGGCGCAGATGAACGCCGAAGGCAAGGATGTCATCAGCCTTGCCATCGGAAGTCCCGACATGCCACCGTCGGAAAAGACAATAGAGAAGCTGTGTGAGGTGGCACACCGTCCCGATGCCCACGGCTATCAGATAACGATGGGAACACCAGAACTGCGCAACGCCATGGCAGACTTCTATAAACGTTGGTATGGAGTGGAACTTGACCCTGCCAAGGAAGTGCTGCCGCTGATAGGCTCAAAGGAAGGAATACTGCATGTCACGTTGGCTTTCGTCAATCCCGGCGACGAGGTGCTTGTTCCTAACCCCGGCTATCCTACTTATACCTCATTGAGCAAGATCCTCGGTGCCAAGATAGTGAACTACGACCTTCTTGAGAATAATGGATGGCAGCCAGATTTCGAACAGTTGGAGAGTATGGACCTAAGTCGAGTGAAACTGATGTGGACAAACTATCCGAACATGCCCACCGGAGGCAATGCGCGCATGGAGACATACGAGCACCTGGTGGAGTTCGCCCGTCGCCACAACATCGTGGTGGTTAACGACAATCCATATTCGTTCATACTGAACGAGAAGCCTATCTCGCTGCTTCAAGTAGAGGGAGCCAAGGACTGCTGCATAGAGTTCAACTCGATGTCGAAGAGCCATAACATGCCGGGGTGGCGTGTGGGAATGTGTATGGCAAACCCAACCTTCATCAGTTGGATACTGAAGATAAAGAGCAACATCGACAGCGGAACATTCCGTGGCCTGCAGTTGGCTGCCGCCGAGGCTTTGGACAACGAGGCAGAGTGGCATCACGAGGCAAACATAGAGACCTACGCCCGTCGCCGCCGCTATGCTGAGCAGATTATGGACGTGCTCGGTTGCTCGTATGACAAGAATCAGGTGGGAATGTTCCTCTGGGGAAAGATACCTGAGAAGTATTCCGACTGCGAGGTGCTGACAGAGAAGGTGTTGCACGAGGCAAGAGTGTTCATCACTCCAGGCTTCATCTTCGGCAGCAATGGGCAACGGTATATCCGCATCTCGCTCTGTGCAAACGAGAGCGTCTTCGCCGCTGCGTTGCAAAGAGTGAGAAATGAATTAAAGAATTAAAAGATTAAAAAATTAAAGTCCGTTTTCGGCTGAACTACGGGGACATGAACTTTAACACTTTATTTCTTTAATACTTTAATTTAAAATTTGAAAATTGGAAATTTTAAAATTTTGACATATTATGGAATTAGAACTTGAAAAGCTTACGTTGCCAAGCGACAACGAGCGACCATTTGTGATAGCAGGACCATGCTCCGCAGAGACTGAGGAGCAAGTGATGACAACAGCACGCGACTTGGCTGCAAAGGGATGCCACATGTTCCGTGCGGGAGTGTGGAAGCCACGCACCAAGCCAGGTGGCTTCGAAGGTAACGGCGAGGTGGCCCTTCCATGGATGAAACAGGTGAAGGAAGAGACTGGCATGCTCATCGCCACTGAGGTGGCTACTCCAGAGCATGTGGAGCTTGCCCTGAAATACGGCATCGACATCCTGTGGGTTGGCGCCCGCACTTCGGCAAACCCCTTCGCCATGCAGGCTCTCGCCGACTCGCTGAAGGGCGTCGACGTGCCGGTGTTCGTCAAGAACCCCGTGAACCCCGACCTCGAACTGTGGATTGGCGCCATGGAACGCATCAATCAGGCTGGTGTGAAGAAACTTGCAGCCATTCACCGCGGATTCTCAAGCTACGACAAGAAGATTTACCGCAACATGCCAATGTGGCAGATTCCAATCGAACTGCATCGACGCATACCAGAACTGCCGATTATCTGTGACCCATCGCATATCGGCGGTCGTCGCGAACTCATCGCACCGCTTTGCCAACAGGCAATGGACCTCGGCTTCGATGGACTTATCGTTGAAAGCCACTGCAATCCAGACTGCGCATGGAGCGATGCCAAACAGCAGGTTACTCCCGACGTACTCGACTACATACTCTCTCTGCTTGTAGTACGTAGCGAGACACAGACGACAGAGGGCATCACACAACTGCGCCACCAAATTGACGAACTCGACAATCAGCTCATGGAGCTCCTATCCAAGCGCATGCGTGTATGCCGTGAGATAGGTCAGTACAAGAAGGAACACAACATGACAATCCTCCAAGCCGCCCGCTACAACGAAATACTCGAGAAGCGTGGCGCCCAAGGCTCACTCTGCGGCATGTCGCCCGAGTTCACCGCAAAGGTGTTTGAGCAGATACATGAGGAAAGCGTGCGCCAACAGATGGAAATAATAAACAAATAATTGCATTATTCAATTACTAAAACTCGAATGAAATGAAAATTTTAGTTTTAGGAGCGGGAAAAATGGGTAGTTTCTTTCTCGACCTGCTCAGTTTCGACCACGAGACGGCGGTGTATGAGAAGGACCCCAAGAGAATGAGGTTTACCTACAACTGCCAAAGACTTACCACATTGGACGAGATTAAGGAGTTTGCTCCCGAGCTCGTCATCAATGCCGTGACAGTGAAATATACCATTCCTGCCTTTCAGGAAGTGCTGCCCTATCTGCCTAAGGACTGCATCATAAGCGACATCTCGTCGGTGAAGACCAACCTAAAGGAGTACTACGACTCCACGGGCTTCCGCTATGTGTCCACTCACCCGATGTTTGGACCTACATTCGCCAACCTCAACCAGTTGAGCGAGGAGAACGCCATAATCATCAGCGAAGGCGACTATATGGGGCGCATCTTCTTCAAGGACCTCTACAGCCGACTTGGACTGAACATCTATGAATACACCTTCGAGGAGCATGACCGCACGGTGGCTTATTCGCTCAGCATACCATTCGTCAGCACCTTCGTGTTTGCTGCGGTAATGAAGCATCAGGATGCACCTGGTACAACATTCAAGCGACACATGGGCATTGCCAAGGGAGTGCTCAACGAAGACGACTACCTCTTGCAGGAGATTCTCTTCAACCCCTACACGAGCGACCAGGTGGCACAGATACGCGACGAGCTTAAGGAACTGCTCGAAATCATCGACCACAAGGATGCCGACCGCATGAAGAATTATCTCACGAAGATAAGGGAACACGTGAAGCGCGACATTGAAATAAAGAAGAAGTATTAAAGTCTTTGGAACTATAGTATTGGGAGTGAACATATATCATCTCGTTGCCTTCATGACGGTGGCTGTCTGGGGCACTACATTTGTGTGGACGAAACTGTTGATAAACAACGGTCTTTCGCCCGCACAGATATTTACTTTGCGTTTTATCATAGCCTATGTGCTGCTGCTCTCATTCTCGCTGCTGCGACCGTTCTTCCTTCGCCGAAAGCTGGAGGTGGCGGCACCCGACAAATGGCGTAAGGTGCGGCATCGGTGGTTTGCCGACAACTGGCGCGACGAACTGATAATGGTTGCCTTGGGAGTGACGGGCGGATCGATGTATTTCCTCAGCGAGAACGAAGCCCTTCGCTTTACCACTGCCACCAACGTGTCGCTCATAGTGTGTTCGTGTCCGCTGTTTGCGGCACTCATCATCGGACTGTTCTATAAGTCGGAACGTTTCCGTCCCGTACAAGTGGTGGGGTCGCTGCTGGCTTGTGTGGGTATGGCAATAGTGGTGTTGAATGGACATTTCATTCTGCATCTGTCGCCAATAGGCGACGGTCTTGCTTTTGCCGCATGTATGAGTTGGGCTTTCTATTCCTTGCTGATGAAACCCGTGATGGAACGCTATACGGCAATGTTCATCACCCGAAAGGTGTTCTTCTATGGCATATTGACCATTCTTCCGTATTATGTCATTGTGCCTGACTTACCGTCGCCCGACGTACTGCTGCGTCCTGCCGTACTCGCCAACCTGCTTTTCCTTGGCAGTGTGGCTTCAATGTTGTGTTATCTCACGTGGAGCCTGTGCATGGCACGCCTCGGTGCTGTGCGTTGCACCAACTGGGTTTATTTCAATCCTATCACGACCATAGTGTTTGCATCGATGATATTGGATGAGCAGATAACGGCATATTTCCTCATAGGTTCCCTCTTCATCTTGTCAGGGATGTATATGAGTGAGAAAAGACGAAAGGAGTTAAGGAGTTAAGGAGTTAAGACATATGTCCAAGCATGGAAAACCCTGAGCTTATAACTACTTTACTCCTTAAATACTGATAAAAATGAAACATAAACTTGAAAATAGAATAATATGGGAGCAGGCAAATGGATAGGCGGAATAATCGGTTGGATTACCGCAGGGCCACTCGGAGCATTGGCAGGAGTGGCTATAGGAGCAATGTTTGATGTAGGACTTGACTCGGTTAACAACCCTAACAATGCAGGAACGCGCGACGGCAGTGGCTTCAACAATGGCTTTGGCGCAAGTAGGCAGTACAGTGCCGACGAGCAGCGAAGTGGCTTTATGTTCTCGCTTCTTGTCTTGGCATCGTATGTCATTAGGGCTGACGGACGTGTCATGCACTCTGAGATGCAGCTTGTACGCGAGTTCCTTCGACAGAACTTCGGGGCGGTGGCACAGTCGCAGGGAGAACAGATTTTGCTTCGCCTCTTCGACGAGCAGAAACGTCAGGGGCAGCTGCAGTTCAAGAACACTGTTGCCGACTGCTGCAGCCAGATTTCTCAATTCATGGACTACTCGCAGCGTCTTCAGCTCGTCAACTTCCTTGTGCTCATCTCACAGGCTGACGGTAATGTCGACCCAGCGGAGATAGCTGCAATAAACGAGTGTGCCTATTGGCTCGGACTGTCCAAGACTGACGTCGACTCATTGTTCAATCTGAAGGGCGACACCCTCGATGAGGCATATAAGGTGCTTGGCATTTCGCCCGACGCAACGGACGACGAGGTTCGCAAGGCTTACCGCAAACTGGCGCTTGAGCATCACCCCGACCGTGTGGCTGCCTTGGGCGAAGACGTGCGCAAGGCTGCCGAAAAGAAATTTCAGGAAATCAACGCTGCCAAGGAGAAAGTCTTCAAAGCTCGCGGTCTGTAGCTTTAGTCGCCATCAGTACAATGTCACTTCGATGAAGTATTCTTCACCAGGGCTTCGCAAAGGCGACGTTGCAATACCCTTGCATCGAGAACAGACATTTCGCTGTCCATAATGGCAAAGGCGAGGACATGTCCGTCGGCACCTTCGCAGATGCCCGCAAGTGAGCTGATGCCATAGGGATGCGACAGGGTTCCTGTCTTTGCCTTTATCTTTCCCCTTGTGGAACTGCTTGTCATCTCTCTTGCCAATGTGCCGTCTACACCTGAGACGGCAAGGTTGTCCTCCAGCATCTTGCGAATGTTGGGGTCTTCATGCCCGAACCTCAACACCATGGTGAGCGACAACGGCGACAGGCAATTGTGGGTGCATAGTCCGCATCCGTCGTGTATGGTCAGCGTGGAGTCGGTCATCTCAAGGTCTTGGGCAAGGAAGTTGCGCAGATATTCCACTCCAGCCGTTACGGGATCTTTTGTCGGGTCGGCCTTGTGTCCTATGGTGTAGAGCAGTGATGTGGCTTGGGTGTTCGAACTGTTCTTCCACATTCTTTTTATCACGTCGCCAATGCTGCGTTCTGAAGTGTATATATTGGTGAACCCCTGTGGAACCTTTGCCGCCACAATCTGACTGTCGGCAACGGCAATGCCTCTTGCACGCACTGCAGCCTTGAGGGCGTTGATTACCCTTGGTCCGCCTTTATATAGCAGACCGTATTTTGAGAAAGTAAGATCCCATGGATACCAATGTTCCTCACTCTTTACAGGTTGGTCGATTGTCAAATCGACAATCAGTTTGCCGGCAATTTTCCTTATTCCCTCTTGTTTCAGTGCGTCGGCAAACGGTATGAGGTCCTGAACCGTCAGCTGTGGGTCCAGGCCTGCCTTGAATGCCAAGTCGCCATTCAGCACTCCTTCGGCATCCACCGTGCCCCTCCACAGCAGTTCCGTCTTGTATCGGTAGTTGCAGCCAAGCAGATGCAGACCCGCCACTCCACTCAGCAACTTCATGCACGAAGCGGAAGGCAAGGCAAGCGTCTCGTTGAATCCAAAGACGGTTTTTTCCGCCGTTATGTCATACACATGGAAAGCGAACTGTCCTGTCGGTCTTGGCTTTTGCGAGAATGCCTCCAGCCTGTTTCTCAATGCGGTGTCAATGGGTATGTTGTTCTCTTTCCTCGCACTCTTGTCTTCTTTCGTGCCGCTCCCGCTACAACCCACAATTATTAAGGTCATCATCGTGGCGATGATGAACAGGTGTCTTTTCATTTGTGTCAATATGTGTGTGTGTTAGATAACCCTACCGTTCTTGTTGAATCTGACGACGCTTCCGTTGCTGTAGGTCCATACTATGATGCCTTTGCTGTTTTTCGCCTCGCTCTTGGGCTTGCCTTTAGCCAGTCTTACCTCTTCCTTGGTGAATCCACGTGCTATCTTTCCTTTCTGTATCAGCTGCATGTGGCTTGCAGGGATGTTCTTCCCCGGATGTCCTTCGCCAAAGAGATATTTGTAGTAGTCTTCCTTGTAGCCGTCGATGTCGCCTGCCACATTGTCGTTCTTGAAGGTCACGTCCTTGGTATACTGGTAGCCGTCAGACGCACTCTGCAGCGAGAGGCGCACATAGTTGGAGTTGACCTGAGCCTCAACCTTCTTTATGGTAAAGTTCGACAGGCGAGGTACCGTAACGTTAAGGCCAAGATGATTGGTCATAACCGTCTGATACTTGGTGTATACCTGACGGCCGATGTAGTTGTCGTACGACTGAGCCTTGGCGGCATTGGGGTTGTCAAGGTCAAACGAGCCGTAGAAAGTGAACTTCGACTTGTCCATGATGAACTCATCGTCGCGCATTCCCGAGTTTGTCTTGCTCATTGCCACGTTCTGATAGAACTGCATGCCGTCCTTGTCCTCTACAATGATTTTTACGGGGAAACTTCTTGTTCCTACGCCTATGGCGACAACCTTCACCTCCGTGCCTTCAGGTATGGTAACCTCCTGAAAGCCGTCTCCGTCATATTCGGTGTCTACGCGATAAAGGTTTGTCTTGGTATATATCGTCGAGCCCATGAGCTTCTCGCGGGCTGTGTCCACATCTTCGAGATATGCCAAGGTTGGCACACCCATCTTGTTGTAGCAATAGTCGTCGAAGGTGCCGTTGGGTATAGGATAATAGTAGTCCTTGTTGTTGTCCACACAATGGAAGTTGATTATGGCGGTGTTGTCCTTCAGGACGCTGTTGCCCTTGTATTCCATTATCTTGTAGCGCAGACTGCCGCAGCTGACGTCCTTGCCTGATTTTGCGTCACAGAAGGCACCGACAACGAGGTCGTATTTTTCTGGCATGACCATGAACCTCATGCCTTCCTTCCAGTCGCATAGCCTCTGATACTTGAAGTTCTTGCCTATGAAGTCCGTTGGCTCGTCAGTTTCCTTTTTCTCTTCTGACTCGCTGCTGCTCTTTGCAACTTCGGTCTTCTTTACACCCTTGGTCTTGACAATGTACGAGTTTTGTGCCATTCCACCCGTAGCCATCATTGCCATACAGAACAATGCAAATACTTTTCTCATTTATGCCGGTAATTAAATGTTTGACAAACAATTTCTTCGTTTAAAGTTCCTTTCGCTCACAAAAGTACAACATTATTTTATATAATCATACAAAGAAACAACAAATTTAAACTACTTTAACCATTTGTGGCTATATGACAAAGTGTCAGTCTGACGCTTTTGGCACACCCTTTGCATATACTTGGGTGAAGAGACTTGAATAAAATGAATAATAACAAAATAAAAAATAGAACAATTATGGGAAAGATTATTGGAATCGACTTAGGAACAACTAATT
>JBJEAS010000072.1:0-12681 GCA_051869235.1 Prevotella sp. | reverse complement strand
TCAAGCCTTTATTTGACTATTTAGGCGTTTAGGGTGACGCAATGACGAAGTCAGGCGCATGTACATTTGGCTTAACTACTTAACTCCTTTAACTTCCTTAACTTCTGAAAGTTGAGCATATGCGAAATTTGAATTACTTATAGGTAATTTCAATAATTCTTAAGGCTTCGTCGAGATTGTCCGTTGGCAATGTGCCGGTAAACGTGTCGTCCGACGAGACCTTAATTTTTACCTTTACGCCGTAAGTACGCTCAAGGGCCTTAACTACAGAGTCGAGTTTTGCATTTGAGAAACTCAGTCGCTTCTGCTTCCACATACCCTTGTCGGCAGCCTTCACTACCGAACGCACATTGATGTCGCCCGTCGTTTTGTCAATGGTGGCTATTTGGTTGGGAGTCATCGTATAGCTCTTGCCCGAGGCATTGGCGGTCAACATTACTTTTCCATTCACCAGTGCAAGTTCGGTGGTGTTCTCCGCCTCACGGTCGACAACGTTAAACTCTGTTCCCAACACCTCGATGTCGGCACCCGATACGTGCAACACAAATGGCAGGTCAGCGTTCTTGGCAACCTTGAAATATGCTTCGCCGTCAAAATCCACCTCACGCGAAGATTTGCAGAAAGCCTGTGGCGCATAGGAAAGGGTGGACATCGAGTTGAGCGACACTTGAGTACCGTCGGGCAATGTCACCGTGACCTGTTCGCCCAGACCCGTCTTTATCTTCATGTCGGGAATGGAGGCATACTGTCGATTCTCGTTATACATCATAAGCATACCTACAAGGCAAATGGGGAACATTACAGCAGCAGCAATCTGAATCCAGCGCACCATACGTCGTCTGACAGACATTTGCGCCAATCCAATTCTTCTGTCAATGTTTTTCTTCACCCTTCTGATGTCTTCGTCTGTAACCTCGGTAGTGTCTATATCACCATTCATCCATTCGTCGTGCATGGCTTGTCCCAACTGTTCGTCAGTCAAACAATCCATTTTACGCCTCATCTCTTCAAAAACATCTTTATTGGTTGTCATCATATTCATTTCTTTCTTCATCTAATAGGTAATACAAACGAATTTGTCAAGTGTACCATCAACACCCAAAGAAAATGATAAAAATAGTGCAATTTGTGTATCCAAGCATCTTTTTTAGTGCTTTCAATCCCAATGAGAGTTGATTTTTCACGGTTTGCTCGCTGTAGTTTAGCTTTGCGGCAATCTCCTTGTTCGACATCATCTCCAGTTTCGACAGCCTTACAATCTCCCTTTGAGTCGTTGGCAGCTTGTCGAGTATCTCGTTAACATGCCTTACGAAATCGTCGTATTCGATATTTCCATCGCTTCTTTCGCACGCCACTGATTTGTCAAGATAGTCCATATAGTCCTCGTAAACTGGACTGTGAAGAATTTTCCTATACGCATTTATCAGCAGATGCTTCGCCTTGATGAATATTATTGCCTGCAGCGACTGGTCCTGCCTAATGTTGTCGCGGTTGTTCCATACCCAAACGAAAGTGTCGGAGACGATTTCCTCAACAATATCGCGCGACTTGGCATATTTTAGGCAGAAACCATAAAGTCTACGAGCATAAAGCTCGTAGATCTCATTAAAGGCTTTTACCGAACCTGTCTTCAGCTCCCTAATGAGTATTGGTTCCTGTCTAATTTCCATAAGTGAAAAAACTACTTCTTCGTCGATGTTGACTTTGTGGCTGGCTTGTAGTATTGTTGCGCCTCTGGCAACCACCCCTGTATGTTCTTTATGCGAGTCTGGTCGCTTGGGTGGTCGCTCAGTATAGAGTAGTTGCTGCCCGTTGCGGAAGCCATTCGCTGCCAGAATGTCACGGCAACACTTGGGTCATAGCCCGCCATGGCGGCAAAGATGAGTCCAAGTCGGTCGGCCTCGCTCTCTTGGCTGCGCGAATAGGCAGCACCGCCAAGGGTCGTTCCTATGCCGAACACCGTAGAGCTGATGTTCTGAAGATTGGTGCTTGCCCCAGCGCCTTGTAGCACGGCACCGAGAATCTGACTTCCATACTGCTTGCGCAACTCGTTGCTCAGTCGTTCTGCCGAGTGTTTCGCTACGGCATGGGCCACCTCATGACCTACTACAATGGCAAGCGACGACTCGTCTTTGGTGACTGGCAACAGTCCCTCGTAGACCACAATTTTGCCTCCAGGCATGCAGAATGCGTTGACGTTCTTATCTTGAACCAGATTGAACTCCCATTTGTAGTTCGACACTTCGGCAGCCAACCCGTTCTGCTGCAGATAGCTCACCACGGCATTGGCAATGTTTTGACCTACTCGCTTCACCATTGCCGTGTTGACGGCGTTGGTTGAAGCCTTTGCCGACTTCATATACTCCTGGTACTGCTGGTTGCTGAGGCTGAGTACTTGCTCGTCGCTGACGAGAATGTTTTGCTTTCTGCCCGTAATGGGTACTGTCGACGATGTTCCACAGCTTGCAAGAATAGCGACCACCGCAGACAGAATGATTAGTTTTGCTTTTTTCATTTTTTCTATTGTGTTTTGTTTAATATTCAAAAATCCTGTGCAAAATAAATAAAAATAAGCGAAACGACCAAATTTTTTATAAAAAAAGAAATCCGCACCACATAAAAGCGGTACGGATCTCTTGACAATGATAATTTTATTTCTCTCTCTTTGTTCTCTTTAGTCGTTCAAACCACGGTTGTTGAGTGTGGTGTTGAGCAGCATGACGTATGTGCGATACTGCTTGTCGTTGAGCAGATAGTGCATATACTTCAGATCCTTTTTGATGGCCTTGTTCATAAGGGCCTTGCGGTCGTCTTCGTTAGCCTGTGAAGCTACGAGCATCTCACCGCAGAATGTACGATGAACGTCGGCTACGCTCTCACGCTGGTCGATGGTAAGCTTCAGGGCATCGCTGAGCTTATTCATGTTTACCGACATGTCATAGGCATTGGCGTTGTTTACGTTGTTTGCCTTCTCGTCCTTCGCAAATGTTGCAGTCAAGCTAAGAACTGCTACTACTGTCAAAATCAATCTTTTCATAATGTTACCCTTTCTTAAATCTTTAATTTTACCTAAATACTTTTTGTTATCCTTTTGTCTTTTGACGCTGCAAAATTAGTATGTTTTTCGATACCAAACAAGTTTTTTTCTTCATTGTTTGCGCACACAACCGTTTTATTGACGAAAATCAAGGAAAAGAATTGAGAAATCCAAGCTTTCGGAATTCTCACCCTCTCTCCTCTTTTATATAATAAGGTATTCAAGTTTCTGATGTACTCAATGTTTAAGGAGTTAAGGAGATAAACATTGAGTACATAGGAATAAGGTATAGGAAATGGCTGGGCACATAAAAATGGGGCGACCAAACAGTCGCCCCCTTAACCAACACAAAAACTAAACTAGACTTAACTAAATTCTACTCGAGATTTTCACAAATCCCATGAATAGCTCTATTTACAATGCAAAGGTAGGCACAAATTTCGATATGTGCAATACTTGTCGATAAAAAAACACATAAAAAATGTGAAAATCAGAGTTTTATCGTCTTATTTAGCAAATAATAGTCCAAAATGGTCATTGCAGCCATGCTTTCTACCACAGGAATGGCGCGTGGCACGACGCAAGGGTCGTGTCTGCCGGCTGCCTTGAACTTCACCTCGTTGCCGTTGATGTCAACAGTATCCTGATCCATGAGCACCGTTGCCACAGGCTTGAACGCCACACGGAAGAAAATGTCCTCGCCGTTGCTGATACCTCCCTGTATTCCACCACTGTGGTTTGTCTTGGTATGCAGGTTGAGCGGGTCGTCAGGAAGGCGACTGTCGTTGGGCAGGAAAATGTCGTTCACCTCACTGCCTTTGTGGGTAATGATATCGAATCCGTCGCCTATCTCGAATCCCTTTACGGCATTGATGGTTAACATGGCGTGGCCGAGGGCGGCATGCAGCTTGCCGAACTCTGGTTCGCCAAGTCCTACGGGGCATCCTTTTATGACGCAGGTGACCACACCTCCGATGCTATCGCCCACCGCCTTCACCTCTTTTATTAATGTCTCCATCTTCTGTGCCATGTCGGCATCGGGACAACGCACTGCGTTAAGCTCCACCTTCGCGAGGTCGTACTTTCTATAGTCTTTGTCGAGCGAATAGCCTCCTATTGTCGATGTGTAGGCAACGATGTCCACACCCATCTGTCGGAGGGCCAGTTTTGCTAAGGCACCTGCCACACAGCGTGCTATAGTGATGCGGGCCGATGAGCGTCCGCCGCCGCGATGGTCGCGGATGCCATACTTCTCGTAGTAGGTGTAGTCTGCATGCGACGGTCGGAACAGTTGGCGCAGGTTGTCGTAGTCGCCCGACCTTTGGCTTGTGTTTCTTACGACAAAGCCTATTGGACAGCCCGTCGACTTTCCCTCGAACACACCGCTGAGCAGCTCTACGGCATCCGGCTCTTTTCGGCTTGTTGTCAATGCGCTCTGTCCTGGTCGACGGCGGTTGAGTTCCGCCTGAATGAAATCGAGGTCGATGTCGACACCAGGAGGCATTCCATCAACCACTCCACCAACAGCCGCACCATGACTCTCACCGAACGAAGTGAGCTTGAATATATTTCCAAATGAATTCATAAAAATTGAATTTAAAAGGCAGAGCCTTAAAGACTTGAGTTAAAAGGCAAAGCCTTAAAGATATTGCGCAGCATTTTTAAGCACGAATGTGCTTTTAATCTTTAACGAAGTTTTATCGCGAAGCGACTTCAATGACAGTGTCCACATCCGCAGCCACAACCTTCGTCGTGATGATGCTCGTGGTTGCAGTCACCGCCACAGTCGTCACATCCGCAACCGCAACCTCCTTCGCCACTGAGATAGTTCACCAGATTCTGAATTTCCTGGTTGCTTGCCTGACGCTTCTCAAGCATTTTCCCCTTGAAACTCAATGTCTTGCCCGCCAATGGGTGATTGAGGTCCATCTTCACCTTGTCGTCGGTGATGGCTAACACGCGCCCATAGAATCGGTTGCCGTCCTCGTTCTGCAGTGGCACAATGGCATCCTCGAAGATGTGCTCATGGTCGAAATGACCGTTGATTTGGAAAATGCTGCGGTCGAGATCAAGCACACGCGACTCCTCGTAGTCACCATAAGCCTGGTCCTTAGTCAATTCGAAATCGAAATCAGCTCCAGGCTCAAGGTCCACCACTTGCTTCTCAAACTCATCGAGAGTCACTCCGAAACCGGAAATGAACTCGAAAGGCTTTGTTGTCGGTGCCTCTTCAATCTTCTCTCTCTTCTCTCCGTCTACTGTGTAAAGCGTGTAGCTCACAGCGATGAACATGTTGTGTTTACTTTCCATTTTATGTCTTAAATATGTTATCGTTTTTTATCACGGCAAAGGTACTCATTATATTTGTAATGACCAAACATTTACCATTTTTTTTGAGATTTTGCACAAACAAGCACCAATAGTGCAGTTTTACTTTCGGTTTATTCGTTTTCCGATGCTAATTAATGCAAAAGTGTAACAAGATGCTAATTTAATACAAAAAATTGTTGGCAGTTAGCAAAAAAAGGAGTAACTTTGCAGCCTAAAAAATAGAAGAACAGTAAAAAATAAAATAAAAGACAACAATGAAACACCAGTTGAGAAGTGCAGTGTGCACTGAAGGAAGAAGGATGGCAGGAGCGCGTGCGCTCTGGGTCGCCACAGGAATGAAACGTGAACAGTTCGGCAAACCTATCATTGCCGTCGTCAACTCGTTCACACAGTTCGTCCCTGGCCATACCCATCTGCATGAGATAGGACAGATCGTAAAACAGGAGATTGAGGCAATGGGATGCTATGCCGCCGAATTCAACACCATAGCAATCGATGACGGAATAGCAATGGGACACGACGGAATGTTATATTCACTGCCGTCGCGCGACATCATTGCCGACTCGGTGGAATACATGTGCAACGCCCACAAGGCAGATGCCATGATATGCATCTCAAACTGCGACAAGGTCACCCCCGGTATGCTCATGGCTTCCATGCGTCTCAATATTCCTACCGTGTTCTGCTCGGGAGGTCCCATGGAGGCAGGACGCTGGCGAGGCGAGAATGCCGACCTCATTACAGCCATGATAAAGGGTGCCGACCCTTCGGTCAGCGACGAGGAGATGGCTGAGATAGAGGGATGCTCATGCCCAGGTTGCGGTAGCTGTTCGGGAATGTTCACCGCCAACTCGATGAACTCGCTCACCGAAGCCATCGGTCTATCACTGCCTGGCAATGGCACCATACTGGCAACACACGAGAACCGCATTCGCCTCTTCAAAGACGCTGCACGACAGGTGGTGAAGAACGCCTTTGCATACTACGAGGACGGCGACGAGAGTGTACTGCCTAAGAGCATCGCCACACGAAAGGCATTCCTCAACGCCATGACGCTCGACATCGCCATGGGCGGAAGCACCAATACCGTACTTCACCTGCTGGCAGTGGCACAGGAGGCTGGCGCCGACTTCAAGATGAGCGACATCGACGAGCTGAGCCGCCGCGTGCCTTGTCTCTGCAAGCTGGCTCCTAACACCCAGAAGTACAGCGTGCAAGAGTGTGGACGTGCTGGTGGCATACTTGGCATTCTCAACGAATTGAACAAAGGCGGACTGATTGACGGTTCTGCCATTCGAGTAGATGGAAAAACCTTGGGCGAGCAGATGGCAAAATACGACATCACAGGCGAGAGCATCGACCCGGAGGCAAACCGCATCTATCAGACTGCACCAGGACGCAAGTTCTCAACAAAGATGGGAAGCCAGAACGCACAGTGGGGCGAACTGGACACCGACCGTACCAATGGTTGTATTCGCGACCTTGAACATGCCTACACCAAGGACGGTGGACTGGCAGTACTCTTTGGCAACATCGCACAGGACGGATGTGTGGTCAAGACGGCCGGCGTTGACGAGGCTCTGTGGAAATTCGCCGGTCCTGCGAAGGTGTTCGACTCACAGGAAGACGCCTGCGAGGGAATCCTCGGTGGAAAGATAAAGAGCGGCGACTGCGTCGTCATCACCCACGAAGGACCAAAGGGAGGTCCAGGAATGCAGGAGATGCTCTATCCCACATCTTATATAAAGAGCATGCACCTCGGCAAGGAGTGCGCCCTCATCACTGACGGACGCTTCTCGGGAGGTACGAGCGGACTCAGCATCGGACACATCTCGCCTGAGGCTGCTGCCGGCGGAAACATTGGAAAAATTGTCGACGGCGACATCATAGAGATTGACATTCCTAACCGTTCTATCAACGTGCGTCTCTCCGACGAGGAGCTGGCTGCACGCCCACAACAGCCGCTGAAGCGCGACAGAAAGGTGAGCAAGGCCCTCAAGGCATACGCACAGAGTGTTGCAAGTGCCGACAAGGGAGGTGTGAGAATTATTGAGGAATAATGTTTTGAGTTTTGAATTTTGAATTTTGAATTGTTGCTCTTCGAGCAATTTTCAATTATTAAATTCAGAATTGATTAATCGCAGCGAAGCGAGAACAATTCAAAATTCAAAACTCAAAATTCCTAACTCAAAACTCCTAACTCAAAACTCGAATTAAACATTCAAAAAAAAGAAAAGCAATGTCAAATGATATAATAACAGGAGCGGAAGCTCTGATGAGGGCCCTGAAGGAAGAAGGCGTAAAGACCGTCTTCGGCTATCCAGGAGGCTCGATAATGCCAGTTTATGATGCCCTCTACGACTACACACGGGGCGAGAAGAAAGCCTTCGACCACATTCTGGTTCGTCACGAACAAGCTGCGGCACACGCCGCTGAAGGCTATGCACGCGTAAGCGACGAAGTGGGCGTCTGCATAGTCACCAGCGGACCTGGTGCTACGAACACCCTCACTGGTGTTGCCGACGCCATGATGGACTCTACACCCATCGTCGTCATTGCCGGTCAGGTGGGGACAAGCGTCCTCGGCACCGATGCCTTCCAGGAGGTTGACCTCGTGGGCGTGGCGCAACCTATTTCGAAATGGAGTTATCAGATACGCCGCGCCGAAGACGTGGCATGGGCAGTGAGCCGTGCCTTCTACATTGCACGCACAGGGCGTCCGGGTCCTGTGGTGCTCGACTTCGCCAAGAACGCACAGGTGGAGAAGACCGAATGGCATCCCGCAAAGGTTGACTTTGTGCGCAGCTACATTCCCTACCCCACCCTCGACCAGAAGGCGGTAGAGGAAGCCGCCGCACTCATCAACTCGGCAAAGAAGCCTCTCGCTCTCGTCGGACACGGTGTGGAACTGGGTGGAGCACAGAACGAACTCATGGAGTTTCTTGAGAAGGCAGACATACCCGCCGCACGCACACTGCTCGGACTCTCCGCACTGCCCACCGACCACCCGCTGAACATGGGTATGCTCGGCATGCACGGCAACTATGCTCCAAACATCAAGGAGCAGGAGTGCGACGTACTCATTGCCATCGGCATGCGATTCAGCGACCGTGACACAGGCACTCCAAACACCTACGCAAAGCAGGCTAAGATAATACATCTCGACATCGACCGTTCGGAGATAAACAAGTGTATTCCTGTCGACGTTGCTGTAGTAGCCGACTGTAAGGTGTCGTTGCCTGCCATCACTCGTCTGCTGCAGAAGAACAACCACCGCGAGTGGTGCGACAGCTTTGCCGAATATCATCAGCAAGAGGTGGAAAAGGTCATCGAACCTGCCATTCATCCAAAGGAAGGTCCACTGCTCATGGGCGAGGTCGTCAACGCTGTGGCTGAAGCGACAAAGGGTGATGCGGTGCTCGTCAACGATGTAGGTCAGAACCAGATGTTCTCCTGCCGCTATTTCAAGTACAACAAGAAGCGCTCGGTAGTGACCAGCGGTGGACTTGGCACCATGGGATTCGGCATGCCCGCTGCCATCGGCGCAACCTTCGGCGCACCCGAACGCACCATTTGCATGTTCTCTGGTGACGGTGGTTTCCAGATGAACATTCAGGAACTTGGCACCATTATGGAGAACCAGTGTCCCGTAAAGATGATTATGATGAACAACAACTACCTCGGCAATGTGCGCCAGTGGCAGGACATGTTCTTCCAGCAGCGCAAGTCGTTCACACGCATGATGAACCCGTGCTACGAGCTAATAGCCAAGGCGTACAACATCCCATACGGTGTCGTCATCGACCGTGCTGACCTAAAGGCTGCTGTAGAAAAAATGCTCGCCACCGACGGCCCATACATCCTCGAGTGCGCCGTAAAGGAAGAGGACAACGTGGCTCCTATGATAGCACCGGGACATAGCATCGACGAAATGATACTGGAGATAAATATCAAGACAGAACTTGATTGTTAAAACAGACAACGAAATGGAACAGAAAAAATTATACACCCTGCTGGTCTACTCAGAGAACATAGCCGGTATACTCAACCAGATTACCGCCGTATTCACACGCCGCCAGGTAAACATCGAGAGCCTCAACGTTTCGGCATCGAGCATTCCTGGGCTCCACAAATACACCATCACGGCATGGAGCGACGAGGACCAGATTGTGAAGATCACGAAACAGATAGAGAAGAAAATCGATGTCGTGAAGGCGACTCACTTCACCGACGACGAACTCTTCATACGCGAGACAGGACTTTATAAACTTGCCACCGACAAGGTGCTCGAGAATCCAGAGATTTCACGCACCATACGCAAGCAGGAAGCCATCATCACCGAGGTGAACCCTACTTACGTCATTGTGATGAAAAGCGGTTTGACAGAGGACATCATGAACCTCTTCTATGCCCTCAACGAGTTCGACTGCGTGTTGCAGTACACTCGTTCTGGACGCATCGCCGTGACTCGCAGCACTACCGAGGAGGTAAGCAAATTCCTTGAACAACGTGAGAAGAATGGATAAGGTAGGACGATACGAATTCTTGTCAGAACCCTTCCATTGCGACTTCTCACATCGGCTCTTCATGGGACATCTGGGCAACCATATGCTCAATGCAGCCGACTTCCACTCTACAGAACGCAATTTCGGCATGACGCGACTCAACCCCATCCACAAGACTTGGGTGCTCTCGCGTCTTGCCATAGAAATGGAAGAGATGCCGGCACAATACTCACGCTTCACCGTAGAGACGTGGGTGGAGAGTGCCATGCGCTATTTCACCAACCGCAACTTCCAGGTGATTGGCGAAGACGGACGCACTCTCGGCTATGGACGCAGCATTTGGGCTATGATAGACACCGAGAGCCGACAGCCCACCGACATCCTCGCCATCGACGACGGAGCCATAAACGATTGGATAGAGAGCGAGAAGCCTTGTCCCATTGCCAAGGGCTCAAGGGTGAAGATGGATACCAATGCCCCGTTGGTAAGGACAATCGACACCTACTACAACGACGTGGACGTCAATGGTCATGTCAACTCGATAAAGTACATCGAACACACCCTTGACCTTTTCTCCACCGAATGGTACGCCTCCCATCGTCTGCGCCGCTTCGACATTGCCTACGTTGCAGAAAGCCATGCCGGCGACCGCCTGAACTTCTATATGCAGTCCATCGACGACCTGAGCTATAACATTCGCATCACGAAGGGAAGCAGTGAATCGGAAAAGGAAGTAGTGCGCTGTAGTCTACAATTCAAGACACTTCTGTCTTCTATATAGCTATGAACAAGCTCATTTCTCCTGTCCATCAATACACATACCAGCCAAAACGAAGAAGAATGGACGAGCCATCGACCCGTCCATTCTTCTTCGTCTTGTTCCTTAAGCCAGGACAGGTGACGCAGGACACAGTGCCAGGAGAGTGTCGTGATTATACTTAATCAGTCAAGTACAGCGACCTGTCCCTTGTACCAACTAAAAACCAATTTATACTCCAAGCACAATAGCAGGATCAATATTGAGCTTGCGACTGATTTCCCTACACGTCTTTAGCGACGGTTCCCCCTTGCCTGTAATTATTTCACTAATTCTGGCACAACTGATACCAAGCATTTCCGCAAGCTTTGCCTGTGTGAGTCCCATCTCATACATTCTTAGTCGCAATGTATCCACCAACGTTGGAGTTTGGATTGGGTAATGTTCCTCCTCATACTCTTCTACCATATCCGACAGCATGTCGAGTTCAATATAATTCTTGTCGCTGGTCGGTGTTTCATCATTGACCAACGGCAACAATTCATCTATTCTCTGCATTGCGACCCTATAAGCCGCCTCGTTCTTTATATGTGCCATATTTTACAAATTTTGGATATCCTTTATTCTGTCGTATTCTGCATGACTTCCTACAAATCGGATATAAACACGTTTAGGTGTAAACTGTATAACAACAACTAATCGATAATCATTGCCTTTGATATTAAAGACGTAATGTTGCTTACCAACATTATCGACACTGTTGAATGTTTGTTTTATATCTGCGAAACTGTTCCATGTTGCCCTTGATGTTTTCACATACCAATCCTCTAATGCGATTTTTGCCTGAGGATTTTTGATGTAATAGGCAATCAATGTACTTCTTGAAATCACATGCATATATTTTTTTCGGCAAAATTACAATAATAATTCGACAATACCAAATAAAATTCAGAAAACATTAAGCGCAAGCAATCAAATTAATCGGTGGGACTAATGAGCGGGACACAGTGACAGGAGAGTGTCGTGATTATATTTAATCAGTCAAGTACAGTGACCTGTCCCTTGTACCAACACCGACACCGAGAGACCAGCTCTCATCTCATTGGCAGTTACGGCTACATTTATATGGGAGGGTAACCAACCATTTATATATAGATGTACGCCTCGTGGCACACTGACACTCACCTGTCCCACTGTCCTTAACGACAGCTCATCTACAAGAACAAATCAGAAAATGTTAAAAAGACAACAATAAGTGAAAATAAATACCGAAAAACTTGGTCAGTACGAATAAAAGTATTAACTTTGCAGTGTCAATAAAACAGTAATGCAATGGTAAAGAGAACAAGAAAAATTGATGTCACAGAGCAGGTGTTTGACATCATCGAGACGGGTAGAAATCTTAGAAAGAGCTATCCGGATGGTGACCCACAAATCAGATACTATCTCGAAAGACTGATTACAAACTGGCTCGACGGCGAAGAGTATTAACCCAGTGTCCACCAACTACGGCGGACACGCAAAAAAAATAATCGTTTATGGCAACAATGACATTAAAAGCAACGCAGACGGGAACAGTGAAGGCTCAACTCCAGGATTTGCTTGTATCCATTTCCTGGTCTGACCTTGCAAGGAGATATTTCGACAAATCGGGTTCGTGGCTATATCACAAGCTCGACGGAATAGACGGAAACAAAAAGCCGACAGACTTCACGGAGTCGGAAAAATTCCAGCTAAAAGGTGCACTCATTGACTTGGCTGACCGCATAAGGCGTGCGGCTGACGAGATAAATTAGCCTCGGTCGGTTACTGACCGTATTGACACTCAAAAGTCGCCGCCTGGGCAGCGGCGCAACTTTAACGCGACCTATACGGTTGAAGGGAACGCCCACTTCGCCCACACTCCCAGTGTCTGCGCATCCCAACCGTACAAATCGATATATTTTAGTACATTTATCACCACACAAAGTATTACAAAGTGGGACACTGTGGCAGGAGAGTGCAGTGGTAATATTTAATCAGTCAAGTACAGCGACCTGTCCCTTGTACCA
>JBJEAS010000071.1:0-12735 GCA_051869235.1 Prevotella sp. | reverse complement strand
CCGCCTTCTTTCAATGAAGTGAAATCCCCGAGGATAACATTGTCCTTGGGGATTTCTTTTTCGTGTATAACAGGTGTATTGACCGGATTATTTCCTTCTCAGAATAATCTCCGCAGGTATTTTCTGCCATTTTCCTTTGTTGGGAACTTTTAGGTCACTTCCCTTAAGTTGTTTTAGTAAGAAAGTGGAATCGTCCTTCATTGTTAAGGAAACCGATAAGTCTTCACTGCCATAGTCGTTTATCATTTCGAGGATGGCGACTTTCTTCGACTTGAATTTCTTTGATGTGACGACCCAGTAGAAGTTGTTGTGCTTTTTGCCAAGGTATCCGGGAAGAGGTCCGAACATCTCGTGTTCGGGGATTTCGATGCCTTCGCCATGAAGGTCGATTTTCAAATAAATGTTGTACTCGTCGTTCCATAAGGACCCCGAGAATGGTTTTTGCAGGTTTTGTGCAGCAGAACTTACAACAAACACGCCCTGTACAAATAATGCTAAAAATGCTCTTTTCATGCCAATTATGCTGTTTTTATGGCAAAGATACTAAATATATGTCATTAAAATCGCATTTTTTTAAATTTTATAAGCAATTTTATTGGAAATATTCTTTTTTTTGTCTACCTTTGTGGCGTTAAGGACATAGTATATGAAAATAGATATGAAAATGCCCGACTATATTTTTGAATCAAGTTGGGAGGTATGTAATAAGGTTGGTGGTATTTATACAGTACTATCGACGAGGGCCAACACTCTTCAGGCAGAATTGAAAGACAGGATTATTTTTATAGGTCCTGACGTTTGGCATGACAACAATAGTCCATATTTCATTGAGGACAAGACATTGTTTTGTGATTGGAAAAAACAAGCTGCTAAAGAAGGATTGAATGTAAAAGTTGGAAGATGGAACATTCCAGGTGCTCCAGTTGCTGTCTTGGTTGACTTCCTTCCCTATTTTGAGAAGAAGAATGAGATTTACGGATGGTTGTGGGAACACTATCAGGTAGATAGTCTCCATGCTTATGGTGACTATGACGAGGCTTCTATGTTTTCTTATGCAGCTGGTTTGGTTGTAGAGAGCTACTACAAATTCTACCTTGATGACAAGTATAATGTCATTTATCATGGAAATGAGTGGATGACAGGTTTGGGGTTGCTCTACATCAACAATCGTCTGCCTCAGATAGCCACAATATTCACTACTCATGCTACAAGCATCGGTAGAAGTATTGCCGGTAACATGAAGCCCCTCTATGATTATCTTTTCGCCTACAATGGCGACCAAATGGCTATGGAACTTAATATGCAGAGTAAGCACTCGATAGAAAAGCAGACAGCCTTGAACGTAGACTGTTTTACTACCGTCAGTGACATTACTGCCAATGAATGTCGTGAGCTCATAGACAAGCCAGTCGACTGCGTATTGCCAAATGGTTTTGAAGACGGCTTTGTTCCAAGTTCAGCCGCTACATTCACACGCAAGCGCAAGCTGGCTCGTAAGAAACTGCTTGAGGTTGCCAATGCTCTGTTGGGAGAGGACCTTGGGGACGATACGCTGATTGTCTCAACCAGTGGACGATATGAATTCCGCAATAAGGGAGTAGATGTCTATATTGAGTCGATGAACCGTTTGCTGCGCGACAAGGAACTGAAGAAGAAGGTGGTTGCTTTCATCGAGGTTCCAGGATGGGTAGGAGAACCACGTGCCGACCTTAAAGAGCGTCTTGACAGCGGAAAGAAGTATGACACTCCACTTGAAGTGCCGCAGATTACTCATTGGCTGCATGAAATGAGTCATGACAATGTTCTGGGCATGATGAAATATTACGATATGCACAACCGTAAGGACGAAATGGTGAAGGTGATTTTCCTTCCATGCTATCTTGACGGAAATGACGGCATATTGAACATGACATACTATGATATTGTCTTGGGCAATGACCTTTGCATATATCCATCTTATTATGAACCATGGGGCTATACTCCTCTTGAGGCAGTGGCATTCAAGGTTCCTTGCATAACCACCGACTTGGCTGGCTTTGGTCAGTGGGTAAACAGTGAACTCGGCCGCAATGGAGAGATAAGCGACGGTGTAAAGGTAATTCACCGTACAGACTATAATTATTCAGAGGTGGCAGATGCCATTAAGGACACTGTGGCACTCTTCTCCGGTTTCACGAAGAAACAGATTGACGAGGCTCGTCGCAATGCCGGTATGCTTGCGAAGAAGGCTTTATGGAGCGAATTCATAAAGTATTATTATGAGGCATACGACATTGCATTAACGAAGGCCAGTGAGAGAAAGCAACAACTTATGTTAAAATAATTTATTTGAGAGATTATGAAAATTAAAGCAGATTATGTTAACGAAACACAATGGAGAGAACTCGTAGTTAAGTCAAGCCTTCCTGAAGAGCTGAAGTGTTTGGACGAGCTTGCTCACAATTTGTGGTGGGTTTGGAATTTCGAGGCAAGAGATTTGTTCAGGGATTTGGACTCCAAACTGTATTCAGAGGTAAAGCACAATCCTGTAATGCTTCTTGAACGTCTCAGTTATGAGCGTAAGGAGGAGATTGTGAAGGACAAGGCGCTTATGAAGCGCATTAAGGCTGTGTACAAGATGTTCCGTGAGTACATGGACGTTAAGCCAAACACAGACCGTCCTTCAGTAGCTTATTTCTGCATGGAATATGGTATTCACTCGGCACTGAAGATTTATTCAGGTGGTCTTGGTATGCTTGCCGGAGACTATGTGAAGGAAGCTTCGGACAGCAACGTCGACATGTGTGCTGTTGGTTTCCTCTACCGTTTCGGCTACTTCACCCAGACGCTGAGCATGGATGGACAGCAGATTGCAAAGTATGAGGCGCAGAACTTCAATCAGGTTCCCGTTGAGCGTGTATACGATGAGAACGGCAATCCTCTCGTTGTTGACGTACCTTATACAAACTATATGGTCCACGCATCTGTATGGGTGGCAAACGTAGGTCGTGTGAAACTCTATCTGCTTGACACCGACAATGAGATGAACTCAGAGTTCGACAAGCCAATCACACACTCACTCTATGGTGGTGACTGGGAGAACCGTCTGAAGCAGGAGATACTTCTCGGTATCGGAGGTATGCTGCTGCTGAAGAAGCTCGGCATAAAGAAGGACATCTACCACTGCAACGAGGGTCATGCAGCGCTCTGCAACCTGCAGCGTCTGTGCGACTACATCGAGAGCGGCCTTTCGTTCAACCAGGCAATGGAGCTTGTACGCGCTTCTTCGCTCTACACTGTACATACTCCAGTACCAGCTGGTCACGACTACTTCGACGAGGGTCTGTTCGGCAAGTATATGGGTGGCTATCCTGCTAAGCTTGGCATCTCTTGGGACGAGTTCATCGGTATGGGTCGTACGAATCCTAACGACCATTCAGAGAAGTTCTGTATGTCAACCTTCGCTTGCAACACTTGTCAGGAGGTTAACGGCGTAAGTAAGCTCCACGGTTGGGTAAGCCAGAAGATGTTCTCTTCTATCTGGAACGGCTACTATCCAGAGGAGAACCACGTTGGCTTTGTCACCAACGGTGTTCACTTCCCTACATGGGCTGCAACAGAGTGGAAGAGCGTTTATGGCAAGCACTTCGACGCCAACTTCATGTCAGACCAGAGCAACCAGAAGATTTGGGAGGCTATCTACAATGTTGCCGACGATGAGATTTGGGAGACTCGAATGACCTTGAAGAAGAAGCTCGTCGACTATATCCGCGACCAGTTCCGTGAGACATGGCTGAAGAACCAGGGTGATCCTTCACGCGTTGTTTCTCTGCTTGAGAGCATCACTCCTAACGCTCTGTTCATCGGTTTCTGCCGCCGTTTCGCTACCTACAAGCGTGCTCACCTTCTCTTCACCGACCTCGAGCGTCTTTCGAAGATTGTGAATAATCCGGAGCGACCAGTCAAGTTCCTCTTCGCAGGTAAGGCTCACCCAGCCGATGGTGCAGGTCAGGGCTTGATCAAGAAGATCTACGAGATAAGCCAGCGTCCAGAGTTCCTTGGCAAGATTATCTTCCTTGAGGACTACGACTTTATGCTTGCCCGTCGTCTTGTTTCTGGTGTTGACATCTGGATGAACACTCCTACTCGTCCACTTGAGGCATCAGGTACATCAGGCGAGAAGGCAGAGATGAACGGTGTCGTAAACCTCTCTGTGCTTGACGGTTGGTGGCTTGAAGGCTATCGCGAGGGTGCTGGTTGGGCACTTACCGAGAAGCGTACATACCAGAATCAGGGCTATCAGGATCAGCTCGATGCTGCTACTATCTATAGCTTGCTCGAGAACGAGATTGTTCCTCTCTACTACAACACTAACAAGAAGGGTTACAGCGAGGGTTGGATAAAGGTTATCAAGAACTCCATCGCTCAGATTGCTCCTCACTATACAATGAAGCGTCAGCTCGACGACTACTATGACAAGTTCTACTGCAAGGAAGCAAAGCGTTTCGCAAAGCTCTCTGCCGACAACAACAAGTTGGCAAAGGACATCGCACAGTGGAAGGAAGCCGTAGCAGAGCGCTGGGATGCCATCAACGTGGTTTCGTCAAGCTGGGACATTCCTGCCACTGGCGCACAGACAGGTGAGACTTACACCATCCGCTACGTCATCAACGAGCAGGGCTTGTCAGATGCCGTTGGTCTTGAGGTGGTAAGCATCAAGACTGACAAGAACGGCGAGGACCGCATCTTCAGCATCCGTCCTCTTGAGGTAGTAGGCCAGGAAGGCAACAACTACATCTTCGAGGGCAAGGTGACACCGGATGTTGCAGGCAACCTTAAGAGTGCTGTCCGCATGTATCCAAAGAACAGCGAGCTGCCTCACCGTCAGGACTTCTGCTACGTTAAGTGGTTGGCACTTCCAAATGCATAATCTCTTGATAAAAGCATAATAAGGAAAAGGCCCGGCATCATTCAAAACGATGTCGGACCTTTCTTTGTTGTTTGTTCAGCTCTGTTATTTTGTAAATCTTATCCAGTCGACGTCGAGGAAAGCAGCGTCGTTGCTTACCGATGAGCGACAGTTGAAGTAGCCAACCTTGGCACCAATCCATTTTCCTTCCTTAACGCTGAACGGCGAACCGAGTTTCTCGAATTTCTTGCCGTCGAGGCTGTAGAAGAATTGTGCCGAGGATGTAATGCCATTGCCTATGCCAGCACTCTTGACCACGGCTCTGACGTAGATGTCCTTAGTGGCGTGGCGTGGTTGTGGAATGTCGTCAACGGCATAACGCTGCGTGTATGGCTTCTCCTGTTCTATCAGAGTCATAGGAATCTCTGTCTCTGTTACTTCCTTGCCACCCTTCATGGCATTCTGACATTTTACGAAGCGCATGAAACATCCGTCTTTAGTAGTGACGAATTTTATTGCGGCATAGTCGAGTCCCTTGATAATGAATCCAGCCTCTTCGCCTTTGTTCTTGTTGCTGGGATTGGGAATGAATTTCAGTTTGGAAGTCACGGTGAAGTTTTCGGCAGGGAACTTCTGCATCAGTGTGTTCTGCATATCGGCAAGGTTGGCGTATCCATCCGGTTGCTGAATGCCATACAGACGGAGCTTCGACTTGTTGGCGTCGCAGAAGTACCAGTAGTGGCTGTATGGACCTTCAAACTGCCACTGCAGGCCGAGGTCGGTTGTGTTGAAGTCGTCGTCTTCCTGTGGCTGCACACTGGCGGTTGACTTCAATGCGGGTTTCTTCCATTGTGTCACCGGGTCGCCACAACCGTCGCCGTCGCGGTCGTCGCCAATGACGAGCCAGTCGTTAATCCAACGGGCAGGCTGCAGATGAACCACACGACCATAGGCATGCTTGTCCTGAAAATGCAGGAACCAGTCTTCGCCTGAAGGCGTGTCAACCCATGCCCCCTGATGAGGACCATTCACTTTCGACTTGCCCTGTGCCATGCCTACATATTCCTCGTAGGGACCGAAAGGATTGCGCGAACGGAGAATAACCTGCCAACCGTATTTCACGCCTCCCGCCGGCGACATTATATAATAATAGCCGCTACGCTTGTAGAATTTTGTACCCTCGATGGTAGGCTGGTCTTCATGTCCGTCGTAGACGATGCGCGAAGGTCCCGTGACCGTTGTGCCGTCGGCAGACATCGGGGCCACAAAGAGCACAGACTTCACTCCTGCCCTTGAGCCGGCACATCCGTGTGAGAGGTAAGCCTTTCCGTCCTCGTCCCATAATGGGCAGCAGTCTATCATGCCCTTGCCGGCCTTTACGCATACAGGCTTTGTCCATGTGCCGGCGGGGTCTTGGGTCTTGGTCATGAAGAGGCCTTGGTCCGGGTCGCCCCAATAGATGTAGAACCAACCCTCATGAAAGCGTATCGCCGGTGCCCATACATAGTTGCCGTGTTGTATGCGCTTGTGCCAGTCGAGGTCTGTTCCGCGATATTCCGGCAGCACAGGATAGTCGTCGGCGAGTGCTGCTCCTACGATTTTCCAGTTTACGAGGTCGGTACTGTGTAGAATCTGCAATCCTGGAAAGCAGGCGAAGCTGGACGATGTCATGTAGTAGTCGTTGCCGGCTCTACATACGTCGGGGTCGGAATAGTCGGCGTTGATTACAGGGTTGCGATACTTGCCTCCAGGCAGATTAGGATTCCATGTGGCTGACTCTTGGGCATTTGATGCCAATGGCGCGCAAATCATTGCCGCCGTTAAGAGTAGATTAATTGTTTTGTTCATTTTTTATTGTAGTTTGGATTATATATTCACTTTAATGTGTTTAAGGTCAGCGTCGTTGCTGCTGTTTCCCACCATGACGTCATATTCTCCGCCAACGACTCTCATGGTGTTTGTGGCATTGTCCCACGTTTCGAAATTCTTTTGTGGCATGTCAATCTCCACATGCTTCGTTTCCCCAGCCTTGATGCTGACGCGCTTGAAGCCTCGGAGAGTCTTTATCGGACCTTCCTTGTCGTCGCTGCGTCGCAGGTATACCTGTACTATTTCGTCACCGTCGAGTCTACCCGTATTTGTCACATCTACACATATTTTGCCATCCTTGTAGGAAGGAGTGCCAAACGAGAATGTGGTGTAGCTTAGGCCGAATCCGAACTGCCACAGTGGAGTGCCTGTGAAATACCGATAAGTACGGTTGTTCATGGTGTAGTCGAGGAAATCAGGCAAATCGTCGACAGACCTGTAGAAAGTGATAGGCAGTTTGCCCGAGGGATTATAGTCGCCGAAGATGACGTCAGCCACTGCGTCGCCTCCCCTTTCACCGGGATACCAAGCCTGCATAATGGCTTCGCATGATTCGGTTTCGGGCACAAGAGCTATGGCAGAGCCGGAGCAATTGACGAAGATGACTTTCTTTCCAGAGTCACGGATGGCTCTGACAAGGTCGCGCTGACATTGCGGAAGCTGAATGTCGGTGCGGTCGCCGCCCTTGAATCCGTAGGCATCCACCTTCATTTCCTCGCCTTCAAGGCGGGGTGAGATGCCGCCGGCAAAAACGACGTAGTCGGCGTCGGAAATTTCTGAGAGGATCTCGTCAACGGTCTTTTCCTTGTTTGTGAACACGTCGAACTTCATGTGTGCCATTCCGAAAATCTGGACATAATCGATCTGTATGTCGTATTTCTCTCCTGGCTTCACATTGTATGAGCGCGACCATTTCTGTATGCCGTGTGCCTGTCTGAACCTGTCTCTTAGCGTGTCGCCGTTGATGATGATGCGATAACCGTCGTCGGCCTCTACCTCAAAAGTCACCGTCTCCTCCTTTTCGGCATTGAACACGCCTTTGTAGCAACCCGAGAAGTTGTCGAGTTCCACGCCTGGGGCGAAGGCGGTGTTGCCGCCGTTGTTCAGGTTTATTGGACTTGTATATGTAGCTGTGGCATTGGCATTGCCGCTCATCTTGATGTTGTTCCAGTATCTGGCTTCCATACCTGTCTTTCCTGCAGGGGTTGTCAATGCCGAGAAGCGGCTTTCCCTCACTGTGTTGCTTACATGTCCGCAGCCGTCAACGTATTTCACGCTTCCGTGTCCTTTCATCTTGTTTTCCATTCCCTCAAGAATTGTTACCGTGTGGAGTGGGTAGCCGCTGTAGTTGCCCCATTGCATCACGCTGTCCTTCGCGTTAGGCCCCATTACTACAATCTTCATGCCGTTCTTCTTCAGTGGCAGTGTGTTGTTGCGGTTTTGCAGCAGCACGATGCTTTTCTGTGCCATTTCGTATGCAAGATTGTTGTGCTTGGTGGAACAAAGTCGGTCTTCAGGAATGGAAGCCCATGGCACCAGATTGTCGTTGTCCAGGTCGCCGAGTCGTATTCGTGCCGTGAGCAGACGTTTCAGCGACGTGTCGATGGCTTCCATCGTCACCTCTCCACTGGCAAGTGCCTGGGGGATATTCTTATATACAGAACCGCACTCTACGTCAGTGCCAGACATTATAGCCTTGCCGGCAGCTATTGTCGGCGTTTCCGACACGGCGTGGCAGTCTTTTTTGTAGAAGTCGCTTATGGCGCCGCAGTCGCTAACGACGAGTCCACGGAATCCCCATTCGTCGCGCAGTATGCGTTGCAGATAGCGTGTGTTGCCGCAGCATGGGTCGCCGTCGATGCGTTGATAGGCACACATCACCTCAGCCACATCCCCTTCTTGCACGAGGGTTTTGAAGGCAGGGAGATAAGTTTCCCAAAGGTCGCGTTCGGGCAGGTTCTCGATGTTGAAGGTGTGTCGGTTCCATTCCGGACCTGAATGGACGGCGAAGTGTTTGGCGCAGGCAAGCAGCTTCTTGTATTTTGTGTCCCTCGGTCCTTGCAGTCCGTTGACCACGGCAAGTCCCATGCGCGAAGTCAGATAAGGGTCTTCGCCGTAGGTCTCTTGCCCTCTTCCCCAACGCGGGTCGCGGAAGATGTTTATGTTTGGAGTCCAGAACGAGAGGCATTGGTAGCGGTTCATCTCGTTCTTCCGTTTTGCCTGACTGTTCTTTATGCGGGCTTCGTCGCTCACCGCGTCAAAGCAGCGGAACAACAGTCCGTCGTCCCATGAGGCAGCCATGCCCATGGTTATTGGGAAAACCGTTGTGTACCCATTGCGTCCCACGCCGTGGAGTGCCTCGTTCCACCACTGGAAACGTGGAATGCCGAGGCGTTCAATCTCGTTCGACTGGTCCATCATCAACATTGCCTTCTCTTCTATTGTGAGTCGGCCAATCAGGTCGTCCGCACGTTGTTCGGGCGAAAGACTATTGTCTTGGTAAGGCATTGTTGACTGTGCTGAAGTGCCCAGTGCCATCGATACAAACAGTGTCGTTAAAGCAATCTTCTTCATTCTTGGCAATTCGTTTTTTTGTTAAATAATAGATAGTGGTGTCAAGTAGTTTTGACAATTTGTGCAAATATACTGCTTTTTCCCGATATGACAAAGGATTTTTATAGAAAAATGTTTTTTTATTGGAATAGTCTATGGCGTGATAACTGTGGAGGACGGAAATGTAGTGAGGGATTGCACGTAAATAGGGTGAGGGATTGCGTGCAGACTATATCATAAAGTTTCGTCATTTTTGGTGTCTTGCGAGGTGCTGAATGCAATATTTCGACGTGTTTTTGCTATTTTGAGCTGTAAATAAGCCATACAATGACATCATCTTTGAGTTAACACAACGTAGCCTTTCAACAGGCATAACCTTGCATTTCATGAAGCACTACCGTCTGTCAAAATAGGTGTGGACAATATAGTGCTTTTATCACCACGCAAAGTTTAATAATCGTCGTAATTGTAACTTTAATAGTGTTAATATAAGTATTATTCTTATGACATGCACATTATACCTAAACAACTTATCAGAAATAATCAATTATTTAAGATAGGATGCGTTAATTATATGTAAATAATGAATGATTTACTCATTTTTGTTATTGGTTATTCAAGGAAAATACCTACCTTTACAGCAGAAAAACTTGGAAAAGTTACATAAATAGGGGCAGAATACCTTGGAAAAGTTACATAAATTAGGGTAAAACGCCTTGGAAAAGTTACGTTTGTATGATAAAAAGAAAGATTGATACAGTTATTGAGGAGCATTTCAGAAGCTCACGGAAGGCTCTTTTCCTGACTGGCGCACGACAGTCGGGCAAGACGTATGCTATCCGAAAATATGCCGATAATAACGGTCTTAACCTTGTGGAAGTGAATTTCCTGCTTCAACCTGACAGTATGGCATTGTTCAAGGGAACAAGGGATGTCAAAGACTTGCTGATTCGTCTCTCGGCATATTCAGATGTAAATTTGGAGATAGGCAAAACACTTGTTTTCTTAGATGAGGTGCAAGAATGTCCAGATGTGATGACATGGGTGAAAGCTCTTGTCGAAGAGGGCAGTTATATGTATGCCCTCAGCGGTTCGCTACTCGGTGTTGAACTGAAGGACATACGTTCTGTTCCTGTTGGATATATGTCAGAATATCAATTGTATCCGCTTGATTTCGAGGAATTCATACGTGCAGTTGGTATAAGTGACAGAATTATAGAGTCCTTGCGTGAGTGTTGGGAAAAGCGAAAGCCAGTGGATGGATTTATCCACGACAAGATGATGCAGCTGTTTCATCTCTATCTTATAGTTGGAGGTATGCCGGCAGCTGTCCAGGCATATATCGACACTAACAACATGCAGCGGGTGTCTCAGGAACAGCGAGACATTCTGATGCTATACAGGCGTGACATAGGCAGATACGACTCCATTCAGAAATTATATATCAATGAGATTTTTGAGCTAATTCCCTCAGAACTGAATGCCAAGAACAAGCGTTTCATTCTAAAAAGACTGAATGAACACAAGACATTCTCGCGGCACGAGAATGACTTTCTGTGGCTGAAGGATGCAGACATGGCTTTACCCACATATAATGTCTCCGAACCTTGTTTGCCGCTGAAACTCAGCGAACAGAGAAATCTGTTTAAGTTATTCCAGAATGACGTGGGACTTCTTGCCTGCCAATATGCAGATGGAATACAGCTTCAGATATTACAGGGTAATGTCAATATAAATTACGGTGCAATCTATGAGAATGTGGTGGCACAGGAGCTGCATGCCCATGGCTATCCTCTGTATTATTTCAATAGCAAGAAGCAAGGCGAACTTGACTTCCTTTTGGAGAATGATACGGAAATCATACCTGTTGAAGTCAAGTCTGGCAAAAACTATGAACGTCATAATGCCTTGCGCAATGTATTGAACACATCGGAATACAACATAAGCCAGGCTTTCGTCTTGTGTAATGACAATCTACGTGTTGTGGATCGTATCATATATCTACCTATATATATGCTAATGTTCATATCTAAAGTTAAATCTCCACAACCGCTGATATACAAGATTGACATTAAGGGATTAGTGTGAATGACAATCAAGCAGTCTGATACCTTCAACCGTCTCTGAAGATACCTTCGCCAGCTCTTGAAGGTATCTTCAGAAGCCGACGAAGGTATCTTCGGAAAAAACCACTCATTTTTCTCTTTTCTGATATTATTCGTACCTTTGGAGCGGGTTTCCACTTTGGTTAGCCATTGGCTTCTATGGAGGATTTCCAAGACATTGTGGGTAAAACGGAAGCATTCGCTATTATTCGCGTTCAGCCAAAAGCGTAGGAAACTTTCATGGATATAACGTAACAAGAATTATTTCCTAATATTCACAAAAGACTTTGGATAATGTCCACTAATTTAGTTGCCAACGGACGAATATCTAAAATCTCTTCTTCTGTTATGTCATAAGAACAATTGTAGTCGGCTTTTTGGCGTAATTGCATCATTCTGGCAAGAAAAGCTCCAAAGCGAATTTCAACTACACCCGTTTTTACATAGTTGAGGCTAAATTGTGTCAACACACCAGAATGTGTATGTGCAGAAATACCGTCTTTGATAAACAAAGCCTGTATAGCATGAAAACAGGCATAATAGTATCTGTTGGCAGCAAGGTCACAATAATGCATGTCGTGCATCTCCTCCGCTTGCTTCAAAAAACGTAAAGCTTTAGCAATTTGTTGCTCTACCAGTATTTTTCTATTGTTTTCGTCCATAACCGCTACAAAATCTTTATGCCGTCTCGTTGTACGTTCTCGTAGAAAGGAGTGACATTATATGATTCCCATTCCTTTTGAGTGTACATTATCGGGTTAATTTCTTCTCCAAGGTCACAACCCAACAATACAAAGGGATAGCTTATCTTTTCATAGTCTTCTTGAACAAGTTTGTCTTTGTCCAGTATGATTAAGATGTCCCAGTCGGAATTTGTCTTAGCGTCACCTCTCGCTCTTGAGCCATAGAGTATTGCGCTGCCGCCTTTAGGTATCAAGGCGGTAGCGACATTTTTCATTTGAGATATGACGGACTCGTTGTTCATATAGTCGTTCATTTTCATGCACCTTTTCTCGCCATGGCATAGCTCAAGCAAGATTGGCTCTGCTCATCTGGCTTAACGAAAACGTTTCCTTTTTTTGCTGCAAATATACGCATTAATCCCGAATTGGCAAAGGAAAAGTGTTAAAAAAGTAGTGTTCAAAGTAAAAATGTCGTCGAAAGTTTTCTCTTTTATGATATTATTCGTACCTTTGAGGCGGATTTCCATTTCGGCGAGCCATTGGCTCCAATGGAGAATTTCCAAGACATTGTGGGTAAAACAGAAGCATTCGCTATTATTCGCGTTCAGCCAAAAGCGTAGGAAACTTTCATGGATAT
>JBJEAS010000070.1:0-47849 GCA_051869235.1 Prevotella sp. | reverse complement strand
TTCCTTAACTTCCTTAACTTCCTTAACTTCCTTAACTTCCTTAACTTCCTTAACTTCTGAAAGTTGAGTACATACGAAACTTTATTTGTTTTATTTTTTTCACTAAGGTGGGGATTAACGTGCCCCACCTTAAAAGTTTTGCCTGATTTTCTCTGCAATCTGCTTGAACTCTTCTTCAGAGAGCTTGAGCTTTGGCTTGCGGAAGTCGACGTCGGCTTCCGAGTTCATTGGAATGAGGTGGATGTGGGCGTGTGGAACTTCGAGTCCCAGCACCACTTGTGCCACCTTGCGGCATGGGAACGCCTTCTTTAGAGCCGTTGCCACGCGTTTGGCAAAGACCTGATACTCTGAGAGTTCGTCATCGTCCATGTCGAAGATGTAGTCAACTTCACGTCGGGGAATGACGAGAGTGTGACCTTCAGCCACGGGATTGATGTCGAGGAACGCATAGAACTTGTCGCTCTCGGCACACTTATAGCTTGGAATTTCACCAGCTGCAATCTTTGAGAAAATGTCCATAAGTTTGATGTTTTGAGTATGAAAATACAACAATAGGCAGGATGCTTATCCTTCCAGTGTGATGCTTTCGATGCGCAGCTTTATGGTGCCGCGAGGAATCTTTATCTCCACCTCGTCGCCAATCTTCTTTCCAAGCAGACCCTGTGCAATGGGGGTCTTGATGGAGATTTTGCCCTCGCGCAGGTTTGCTTCGTTCTCGCTGACGATGGTATAGGTCATCTTTGATTTTGCGGTGAGGTTGGTCAGTTCCACCTTGGAAAGAATCTGCACTACATCTCCGCTGAGGCGAGAGACATCGATTATCTTCGCCTCACTGATGGTCAGTTTGAGTTTGTTTATCTTGTCTTCAAGATGCGCCTGTGCTTCCTTGGCAGCATCATACTCGGAATTTTCACTGAGGTCGCCCTTGTCGCGGGCTTCTGCTATAGCTGCTGACGCTTTAGGACGCTCAATACTTTCCAAACGTTTCAGTTCGGCCACAAGGTTATCGTAGCCTTCTTGCGACATATAAGCCATAATGTTTTTTTATTTAAGGGTTAAACAATTGTATGATTGTCTTTCGGAGTGACACGAAAAAAATAGAATTCCGACATCCTTAATGTCGGAATCCCTTATCTCATTTTGTGTCTCCACACTATTTCTGCTGCAAAGGTAAGCATAAAAAACCAATCCACCAAATTTTTTAAGGAAAAAAAGCAATACAGCCTGACAACATCACGCTGTCAGACTGTATTGAGAAAAATTACTTTCTTTCTTTTGTGCAGTAAGGCAGTCTCTCGACTCCCTTGACTGCGTTACCTAAAATACTAACCTATTACCTAACTAAAAACTAAATAACTAACCTATCAAACGAAACAAATCAATCTTATTACCTAAATAACCTCTATAACTAAAAATCAAATCCAAATGTCCTTTATACAAATCTTTACCTTTCGGCTTTCTTTATACCTATCTGTCTTTTGACGATGCAAAGGTACAACGATTTTCGAGAAGTTGTATCGACTTTTTGTATGTTTTTCGTTTTTTTACGCTATATATTGATACATATCAATAGATTGTGTTCGCACACAATGTTAAAGCGAACATTCCGTTTTTTTCGGACTTGAGCTTTCTAATGACATGTAGTTCAATCTTTTAGGTGTGGATAGAGGTAGTAGAAGGCATAGAAGAAGGCAACAGCCGTCAGCCAACCGCCCAAGACGTCGATGGCGTAGTGGGCATAGATATACACGGTGGAGAGGCAAAGCAGCACGTAGAATGGCGAAAGAAGCGCCAGCAAACGCTTGTTGCCCGCGCGCCAGGCGAGGAGCATGAGAATGGTGCTCACGCCGACGTGGCTGCTTGGGAATGCCGCCGTAGGACGTTCGCCTGCATTGTGGGCGTTTGCCACCATGTTGTAGAAGAAACCGTCGGAGCAACCGGGATTGCTGAGGCACTCGTCGTGGGTGGCAAACCAGTCGTGGACGTTGGGGAAGATGCCTTGGGCTATCTCGTCGATGCCGACGGCATGATAGTAATATTGCGGTCCGGTGACGGGAAGTGCTATATATATTATATAATAGGTGAAAAACGAGGCGAGGATAACGAATGTCGCCCTGCCGAATTCTGCGTAGCGGCAGAAGAAATAGAAGAGTGTGACGACGGCTATCATGGGGAAATATGCCGCATAGCCCATGTTCATCAGTTCGCTAATGACGGGGTGGCTGAAATTGGATGCGAAGACGAGCGAAGGCTGGAAGCCGAACAGCTGCTGTTCCCATGTGGCGAAGATGTGGTCGAGGTTGGGGAACATGCGGTTGAACTCGTATGTGTCGGGATACCACCACGAGAGGAGTGCCATTTGTGCACCGATGCGTGCGAAATGGGTTAGGCGGCATGGCCACATTCTGTATACAAGCCAAAGGGCGAACGTCATTGCTACGATTCTGATTCGACCGAAGAGCATCGACTCGGGGTTGTGCAGCTTGGTGTAGGTGAAGAACATCAGCAGCAGCGTGACGACGAGATACCCCAAGACTACCCATTCGGCAGCAAGAAGTCCTTTGTGCGGTTTCTTTTCTCTCTCAAATAGTTTTATTATGATATTCATTATTTGACTTCGTACGTTGTTAAATCCAGTTGTTCTCTTTATACCAATCCATGGTCAGTTTCACGCCGTGCGTAAGGTCGTAGGCGGGACTGAAGCCCAACTCGCGTCGGGCACGGCTGATGTCGCATTTCCAGTTGCGCTGACGCATGATGTTGTATTTGTCGTTGTTTAGGGCCGTTATCTTTCCCGTCATTCGTCCGATGTGCTCGCCGACGAAGGTTATGATGCGCAGCAGCCATATAGGAGCCTTTATGCGCAGCAGCCACGGATTGCCCAGCTCGCGGCGAATAAGGTTGCTGAAGATTCGCGAATCGTATTCCTTGCCGTCGCTGATGATGTACGAACTGCCGTTGACACCGTGGTCGAGCGAAAGGAACACCGCCTGGACAACGTCGAGCACGTAGATGAACGTTATGACCTGTGGCTTGTAGCCTACAGAGAAGTCGACATGCTGCTTGATGCTCTTTGCCATAAGGAAGTAGTCGCGCTCGCGCGGACCGTAGACTCCTGTGGGGCGCAGCACGATATAGGGCAGTCCTTCAACCGTTTTCAGGTATTGCTCGGCTGCCAGCTTGCTCTTTCCGTACTCGGTGTTGGGCTGTGGCACAGTGTCCTCGGTGATTTCCTTGTAAGGCATGGTTTCGCATACTGCTCCGCAGACGCTGAGGCTGCTGAGATAGACGAAGCGTCTATGGGGCATCTTGAGTTTCAGCAGTGCCTCGACCAGATGGCGTGTGCCTTCGGTGTTTACGCGATGGAAGTCGGCTGGGTCGACGCATTTTGTAAGGCCTGCAGCGTGTACAACATAGTCGAAGTGCAGTCCTTCCATTTGCTGCATCATCTGTTTTTCGTCGTCGAAGTCGAGCAGCAGGAAGTTTATGCGCTTGTCGGCAAGGTATTTCCTGCTGCTTGTGCTGCGGACAGCCACCCAGACGTTCATGTCCCTTCTTAGTGCTTCCTCTACGATGAAGCTACCGATGAAACCGGTGGCACCTGTTATAAGTATGTTCATTATTTTTGTTGTTATGGAATTATCTCTTTCTTGGGTCTACATAATGTCCGTCGACCTTCGTCGGTTCGACATGTAGGCTGATGTGGGTGTTGTTGCCGAAACGTTGCCTTAGCCGTTGTTCGATGTTTGTGGCGTGAATGTGCGACTCGTATAGCGTCAGGCTCCCTGGCATTCTGACGTGCATCTCAATGGCAATGTTGCTTCCTATGCGTCTTGTGCAGAGGTTGTGAACCTCGCTTGCGTTGGACTCTTGGCCGACGATGTCGACAATCTCCTGCTCGATGTCCTGTGGAAGGCTCTTCTCAAGCAGTTCGTCTGCCGACTGGCGCAGTAGTTTGGTTGCCGTGGCGATGATGAACAGGCTGACGATGACGGCGGCTATGGGGTCGAGCACCGCCCAATGGCTACCGAGCAGAATGGCTCCACCCACGCCTATGGCAGTGCCTATCGAGGAGAGTGAGTCGCTGCGATGGTGCCATGCGTTAGCCACCACGGCGGGGGAGTTGACCTCTCGTCCTACGTGTGCCGTGAAGCGGTATGCCCATTCCTTCAGTGCAATGCTTACTATGGCTGCTACGAAGGCTATCATCCCCGGCTGTGCAAGCAGTTCGCCGTTGATGGCCCTGACGATGTCTTTCGCTCCGTTGTAGAATATCATCACGCCAACGGCAAGCAGTGCCATGCCGATGAGCGACGTCGCCAAGGTCTCGTATTTCCCGTGACCATAATCATGGTCGTTGTCCTGTGGCTTAGAGCTTATCTTTACGAACACTACCACCACGATGTCGGTAAGGAAATCGGACAGCGAATGGACGGCGTCGGCAATCATTGCCGCTGAGCCACCTACTACTCCTGCAACAAACTTAAACGCCAGGAGCACCATGTTTATGATGCTTCCGGCGAGTGTTACGCGATAAATCTTCTTTTCGCGCTCTTTCTGTGAAGTAGTCATTATTCCTCAACAACAGAGAAATCGTCCTTACCTACTCCGCACAGAGGGCATACCCAATCGTCTGGAATGTCTTCGAATGCTGTTCCTGCGGCGATGCCGCCTTCAGGGTCACCTACTTCTGGGTCGTAAATCCAACCACAAGTGTCGCAAATGTACTTTTTCATAATAATCTCCTTTTTTTATTAATTGTAATATATGTTTTGCTTGTTTGTCCCTTTATTTCTTCTGTACAATCACTTTCTCTATCTGTTCCAGCACTTGCTCAGGAGCAATGTTTCGCAGGCAGGCATAGTCGCCGCGCAGGCATGGCTTGTTGCCGAAAATGCTGCAAGGGCGGCATGGAAGGTCGAGCTGAATGGCATTGTCCACCGTCTGCCCCCAGCCCATGAATCCTGCCAGTGGGTGAGTTGCCCCCCAGATGCTTATCACCTTCGTGTCGACGAGCGATGCCAAGTGCATGTTTGCACTGTCCATTGACACCATGACGTCAAGATGACTCATCAGTATCAGTTCCTGCTGCATGGTCTCAAGGTGCCCGCTTACGTTGACGCATCGGCTGTCGGCTTCACACCATTCGTCGAAGGTCTTCTCTTCCTCTTCTCCACGTCCGAATAGGAATATCCGGCAGTGACTGTGGCGCTGCAGCAAGGCTTTCACCACTTGGTGCATAAGTCGGGGAGGGTAGACTTTACCCTCGTGGGCAGCAAAGGGAGCCACACCAATCCATGTCTCGAAGTTCTTTTTCGGACCTACAATGGCTGGCAGCAGGTTAAGGTTGCCTCCCTCCTCAGGGAAGAGCGACTTGAAATTCACCTCTATGGGGTAGCCAAGGCGTGCAAGCACGTCGGCATATTTCTTGAATGGAGAATCCTGTTGCTCGCGTCGCTTGTTGTTAGTGGCAGTAAGCTTCCTGCGTCCAGACTTGTTCTTCTTAATGTGTGCCACACGATACCTGTCGAGATTGAATCGCAGTCGCAGGTAGTCGGAGCGAAGGACGTTGTGGAAATCGGCGATGGCGGTGAAGTTCTTTGCCGTCAGTCGACGATAGAGTGCGTTGAGGCCTCCTACGCCATGATATTCGTTCATCAGGTCGGCTCCCATGAAGCTTACGTTGGGTGCCAGGTCCTCGAAGAACGTGCGTGCATAGTTTCGGCTGAGCACGGTTATTCGGATGTCGGGGTAGGTCTTTGCCAGTGAGTATACCACAGGCACGGACATCGCCACGTCGCCCAAGGCCGAAAATCTTATAATGAGAATATGTTCTTTCTTCATTTGTTGACTTTACCGTATAAAACCGGGTTGGTCGAGGGGTCGTTATACATTTTCATCTGTCGGTAGACTTTCATGTACTTGCGTCCCTCTGCAATGTCGTCCAACAGCTGGTCGATGGCAGTTCCAAGGTCAGTCTGCTGTTCGAGAAGCACATCGAGCTTTGCCTCGCATTTGTTTCGATGCTCCTCGGTGGCGTCTTCCCTCTTTGTCTGTTCTTCCATGTGGTAGATTTTCAATGCGAGAATGGAAAGACGGTCTACTGCCCATGCGGGACTCTCGGTGTTAAGCCTTGCATCGGGAAGCGGTTTCACTTCGCTGAACTGTAGTCGGAAGTGGCTGTCAATCTCCTCTACGAGGTCGGTGCGGTCCTGGTTGCTCCTGTCGATGCGCCTTTTTATGGATAAGGCTTCATCAGGGTTTATATGAGGGTCGCGTATAATGTCCTCGAGATGCCATTGAACGGTGTCTATCCAGCACTTCATGTAAAGGCTGTATTCTATGGTGCCACGTTCGTAGGGACTGTTCATTGGCACGTCGATGTTGTCGGTGAGATGATAGTCCCTGATGGCCTGATTGAAAATCTTGTTGCAATGTTGTGAAAATGACATTTTCTTCTCTATTTTTATTTTTTTATCTGCAAATCTAATAAAAAGTTTTCAATTATACAATAAAATCAGTAGTTTTTCGGTTAAATAGTGCTTTTTTTAGAAGTTTTTGTGTACTTTTGCCCCGAAATAAGAATAAAACCACATAAAATAAGGTAAAGAGCGAGTCGGAATGAAGATTATTGTTGACGACAAGATTCCATATATAAGTGAGGCGCTTTCCAGGATAACGCGCGACACCTTATATATAAAAGGTGCTGACATCACGGCAGACGATGTGCGTGATGCCGACGCATTGATAGTGCGTACAAGGACGCGCTGCGACGAACGCCTGCTGGGCGGCAGCAAGGTGCGCTTTGTTGCCACTGCCACCATTGGCATCGACCATCTCGACACGCCGTGGCTCGACAGTGCAGGCATTCGTTGGGTCAACTGTCCAGGATGCAACGCGTCGTCGGTGGGGCAGTATCTCCTTACCTCATTATTGTCTCTACAGCGCGACTACGGTTATTGTCTTCAGCAGTCTACCCTTGGCATTGTGGGTTGTGGGCATGTGGGTCGAGAAATACTCACCGTTGGCAAACAGCTTGGAATGAACATTCTGGTCAACGATCCATTCCTCAACCTCCCGGGACTTGTCAGCCTCGATACCATTCGCCGTGAGGCGGACATAGTTACTTTCCACGTGCCTCTGACACGCACGGGAGCTCACCCCACGTTCCGTCTTGCCGACCGCGACTTCCTGCTGAACATAGCCCATCACGGTGCTGTGGTAGTGAACACGAGCCGTGGAGGAATCGTCGATGAGGAAGCACTGCTCGAAGCCCTTGACAAGGGAATCGTTGCCCATGCCATAATCGATACATGGGAAAATGAGCCAAACATCAATCAACGTCTGCTAGAGAAGGCATACATAGCCACTCCACACATAGCGGGATACTCAGCCGACGGTAAGGTTAATGCCGACAACATGGTGCTTGATGCCCTTTGCCAGTTCTTCTGCATCGACGGTCATGAGTTGGTAAAGCCGCCTTCGCTGCCATCCGATTTCCGCTATACGGGCAACCCCCTTGAGCTTTATGACCCTCTCTTCGACAGCCGTCGCCTAAAGAGCCACCCCGAGGGCTTTGAGGACCAGCGCGGCAATTATCATCTCCGCAGGGAGAATTATTAGCGTGTTTTCGGAATTCTTGTCGTTAGTGTGCGCACACAAAAAGAGTTTCAAAAACAGTTTTTGGGGTGGAAAAGACTTGATTTTAGTCAAAAAACATGCACAATAATGGGGTGTTTGTGCAAAAATTGTCGCTTTTTCTAAAAAATATTTGCATAATTGACTAAAAATTAGTTACTTTGCACCCGAAAACTTTAAGATAGAAATCAGTATTAACATTTTAAACAACAAAATTATGTCAGAAATTGAATCTAAAGTAAAGGAAATCATCAAGGAGAAACTCGGTGTTGACGAGGCAGAAGTAAAGCCAGAAGCAAGCTTCACTAACGACCTTGGTGCAGACTCTCTCGACACAGTAGAGCTCATCATGGAGTTCGAGAAGGCTTTCGGTGTATCTATCCCAGACGACAAGGCTGAGAAGATTGCTACAGTAGGTGACGCTATCGCTTACATCGAAGAGAATTCAAAATAATCTTGAATCAATGAAATTGGGAATTTCACTTCGAAATTCCCAATTCTATGTATTCAACTTTTTCAACATCATTTTTTTACATGGAATTAAAAAGAGTAGTTGTAACAGGCATGGGAGCCGTTACTCCCGTCGGCAACACTCCAGAGGAGACATGGAACAACCTCGTCAACGGAGTGAGTGGCGCAGCGCCTATTACATTATTTGACGCATCAAAGTTCAAGACACAGTTCGCTTGCGAAGTCAAGAATCTCAACATCACCGAATTCATTGACCGTAAAGAGGCTCGTAAGATGGACCGTTACACACAGTTGGCAATGATTTCGGCAATGCAGGCCGTCAAGGACAGTGGCATGAACCTTGAGAGCGTAGACAAAAACCGCATTGGAGTGGTTTTCGGTGTGGGTATCGGTGGTATCAAGACCTTCGAGGATGAAGTGAAGTACTATGGTGTCCACGAGGAGGACGGACCAAAGTTCAATCCGTTCTTTATCCCAAAGATGATTGCTGACATCGCATCGGGTCAGATTTCAATACATTTCGGCTTCCACGGCCCCAACTATACAACGACATCGGCTTGCGCTTCATCGACAAACGCACTTGCCGACGCATTCAATCTCGTTCGTCTTGGCAAGGCAAACGCCATTGTAGCAGGTGGTGCAGAAGCTGCCATTTGTGCCTGTGGCGTAGGTGGTTTCAATGCCATGCACGCACTTAGCACACGCAACGATTCGCCTGCAACAGCATCTCGTCCATTCAGCGCAACACGCGATGGTTTCATCATGGGTGAGGGTGCAGGATGCCTTATACTCGAGGAACTCGAGCATGCTAAGGCACGTGGCGCAAAAATCTACGCAGAGATGGTTGGCGAGGGTATGAGTGCCGATGCACACCACATCACGGCTTCTCACCCAGAAGGTCTCGGCGCTTGTCTCGTAATGAAGAACGCCCTTGCCGATGCAGGTCTCAAGCCAGAGGACATCGACTACATCAACGTACATGGCACATCAACACACGTCGGCGACATTTCAGAGGCAAAGGCCATTAAGGAAGTGTTTGGCGACGCTGCCTTCAAGCTCAACATCAGCTCGACAAAATCGATGACCGGCCACCTGTTGGGAGCTGCCGGTGCTGTAGAGGCTATGGCTACCATACTTGCTGTGAAGAACGACATCGTTCCTCCTACCATCAACCACGAGGAAGGCGACAACGACGAGGAGATAGACTACAATCTCAACTTCACATTCAACAAGGCGCAGAAGCGTGTGGTTCGTGCTGCCATCAGCAACACCTTCGGCTTTGGTGGTCACAATGCTTGTGTAGTATTCAAGAAGTATGCTGAATAATAACATCATTGATAGATTAAGGCTCCCTTTCCGCAAGGAGAAGGAGCTTTTTTCTTCTCTTTATAAAATCTTAGGCTTCTATCCCCGCAAGATAGACCACTACAAAATGGCGCTGATGCACAAGAGTGTGGCACGACGCAACGCCAAGGGCCGTCCGGTAAACAACGAACGCCTTGAATTTCTCGGCGATGCCATTCTTGATGCTGTTGTCGGCGACATCGTCTATCGCCATTTTGAGGGAAAACGCGAGGGTTTCCTTACTAATACTCGAAGCAAGCTCGTACAACGCGACACGCTGAACCGCCTGGCTCAGGAGATGGGCATCGACCAGCTCATATTGTCGTCAGGCCATAACAATACCCACAACAGCTATGTTGGAGGCAACGCTTTTGAGGCCCTCGTCGGTGCCATTTATCTCGACCGAGGCTATGAAGCATGCATGCATTTCATGCAGAAGCGCATTCTATGCAAGCTAATCAACATAGACAAGGTGGCATATAAGGAGGTTAACTTCAAGAGCAAGCTGATAGAGTGGAGCCAGAAAAACAAGGTCAGGCTTGAGTTCCCCCTTGTCAGTCAGGCAAAGGACGAGACGGGAAGTCCTACCTTCGTCTACAAGACACGCATTGAGGGTCTCGACGGATGTGAAGGCAAGGGCTACTCGAAGAAGGAGAGCCAGCAGCAGGCTGCCAAGATGACTCTGCAGCGACTGAAACGCGAGCCGCAGTTCATCGACGCCGTCTTTGCGGCAAAGGCAAACAGGACTAAGATGGAAGAAGAGCCGGTGCTTAATGTGCCGGACACGGAGGATAAGCAGGACTTCATCATTGCGCAGCATGAAAAGGCTGACGCTCCTAAAACCGTAGAAAGGCAAATGGCCAACAAAGCTGCCGAAATGGCCGAGAAGGTTCCGTCGATAGACATTGAAAGCGACGAATTTGACCTCTCCGACATTACGGCAACACCTAAGGAGCCGTCGCGCGAGGATATCATTGCTGCCGCTGAGGCTGCCGCTTTTTCTGAACAATAGTTTTATACGTATATGACAAAAGCCCATCGAGCACAACGTCTCGATGGGCTTTTTCGGAATTATGGAAAAGGGAAAAATGTGGGTGTCGTCATGTATGCAGTTCAAGAATGAAACGTGTCCCCTTGGTGTGCTCGGCATCAAGAGAGAGCGTACCGTTCATGCACGTTGCCATAACTGAACAGATAGGTAGCCCAAGTCCGTCGCCTTGGGTCAGGTCCTTCACTTCGGCGAAAGGCTTGAATATCGTCTCCCGTTTCTCGGCATCGATGCCGCAACCGGTGTCGGTTACGATAAACTGGTGGGTGTGGGCTCCGCGCTTTTTGTATTCAAGAGTGATTTTACCGCCAGAAGGAGTGTAGTAGGCGGCGTTGCTCAGCAGGTGAAGCAATATGTGCTCGAGCATTTCAGGATTTATGGACATACTCAACTTTGGGGCATTGACCACTACGCTCACGCCGCTCTTTGTCATTCCTTCCAGTTTCTTCGCAATTCCGTCGCAGAAGGAAGCTATGTTCTTTTCCTGCATTTCGCATGGTTCGGCAATTTTGCCCTCCAGCTCCGACAATGTCTCTATGTTGCCTATGAAGCCCTTCAGTGCCTTGACGGCAGGAAGGGAGTCGTCGAGTTTGTCGAGTGTAGGCGACATTTGGGCGGAGATGTTGCGTATAAAGTTGGTCTTTAGTTCGTTGTGCTCGTTTGCCACTTCAATGGCTTTCTTCTGCTTACGTGTAAGCAGAATGAACCTTACCAGTACAAGTCCTCCAAGGACAAGCGCAGCGGCAAGAATGGCAGCCAAGACGCAGAGTCCATAAATGATGTATTTGTGTGTTTTCAGCGAGCTTTCCTTTTCGTCTATGGTGTTCTGCTTCTCTGCACATTCTTTCTGCAGTGCGGCAAGGTCGTCGGAGGCCTTCAGCACTCGGACAGAATCCTTCCAGATGATGTATTGGTCGTAGGCACGTGATGTCATGGTGGCGTTGCCGCTTCTCCGTGCTATTCCTATCAGTGTCCGGTAGCAGTCCAAAACCTTGTCGTATTGCTTGTTGTCCTTATACTGCTTTACGAGTTGGTTTATTGCCTCGTCGCCCTGAGCGGTCATCCCGAAGGTGTAGTAGTGGCTCGCTTTGGTGTAGAGGAAGTCGCTTTGCAACGAGTCGTTGTTGCTGGCCTTGGCAATGCCATCGAGTCGTGACAGTTGTTCCTTGGCATTTGCCGCCTTGCGCAAACGGGTGTATATGTTCAACCGTTCCTTTGTGGTCTCGTATCTCAGGTCGGGTCTTGTCTGTCTACTCTTTTGTTCGCACACCGTTATCAGTTGATCGGTAGACCTAAGCATGTCGAAAGCTTCTTTGTAGAAGTTTTCGCGATGGTACAATGCGGCAGTCTGTACACCACATTTTGTAGCCTTGCCATACTGTTCGCTTGCAGCAAACGAGTTGTAGGCTCTCAGGAACAGGCTTCGTGCCTGTGTATATTCTTTGTTCGCCAAAAACTCTTGTGCCTGTTTCATTTGCGAGTCTGCCTGCGTCTGAGCCGTTGCGATGCTGCTCAGGCAGAACAATAAGGCGATAGCGATGTTGATGCTTTTCTTCATAATTGTCAGGGCTTGAGTAATGTTATAATTTAAAGGTATAGGAATACTCCTAAAATTGTATAATTTAATGCAAAAGTACACCAAAAAAAATGAAATGCCAAACTTTTATTTGTTTTTTTTCGTACCTTCGCAAAAATTTTTGTTAGAAAGAAGAATGAGACATACACTAATTATTGCTGCCTGTTGCTTGGGATTGACGGTTAAGGCACAGGAAGCCAAGCCTGAAATAAAGGCAAAGGTGAACAAGCAGGTTTGCTTTCCAGAGACCGTGCCACCAGGAAACTTTAGCGGTATAACATGGTTGGGAGGCAACGAGTATGCCGTTGTCAGCGACAAGTCAAAGTCTGACGGTTTCTTCATCTTCCACATCAACATCGACCCCGATACGGGAGTAATCTCACATGCCTACTCAAACGAGTTCAGAAGTGCCGACCGCCCCAATCGTGACATGGAAGGTATAACATACAATGCCAAGGACTCGACAATTTACATCAGCGGCGAGGCTGACAATAGAATAATGGAGTATAGGGTTGATAATGGTCAGAGGACGGGAAGGCAGTTTGACATACCCGACAGTCTCATGCTCACCAATCCAAACTACGGTTTCGAGTCGTTGACCTACAACGGCAATACCCACCTTTATTGGACTGTAAGCGAGAGCACGTTGCCTATTGACGGCACTCCTGCATCGCCGTCGAAAAAGACGAGGAACAAGTTGAGGCTTCTGAGTTTCGACGAAAATTTGAAACTTGTCGCGCAATACAACTATGAGATGGATTTGCCCGAACTGAAGTCCACTACGGCGCAGAACTACTGCATAGGAGTAAGCGAGCTGTGTGCGCTCGACGATGGCAGGGTCTTGGTGCTTGAAAGGGAACTCTATGCTCCGTCACTTAAGCTTGGCTCCTTCGTCAATTGCAAACTCTATGTCGTCGATCCAGCCGACAACGACAATGCGGTATCATTGGAAAAGAGGCTGGTGACAAAGTTCAAGACCACCATGACGGGGTTAAAGAACAACTTCGCCAACTACGAAGGCATGTGCCTTGGACCGAGACTCAACGACGGTTGCCAGGTCTTGGTAATGTTATGCGACTCGCAAAACCAGCATAAGGGTGTGCTGAAGGACTGGCTTCGGACCATAATATTGGAATAATGCGGGTTCTGAAGATTCCCACCTTGAATCATCTGAAATACTCCTTCAGCTCGTTGGCAAGACGCGCCAACTGCTCTGTGTCGCCATTACCATATCGCTGCCAAATCTTCTTGCACGAAGTCTGCAGTTGCTGGGCGCTGGGAGGCGTACTCGATGTGCGTGGAGTGAACAGAGGATCTTGACAGCGGAAGAGCAGGAGCAACTCTGTAAGGGTAGGCGAAGGCATTCCGATAAGCTTTGCCAGTTCTACGACTTCGGGTGTCTCTGGCACCATGGTGATGGGAGTAAGGCGGAAATATAGGTCGAGAATGAGGACAAGCATTACGGGTGTGACACCTACTTGCCCACCATTGGGTAGCGTGATGTCGCAAATAGGACGAAAGTCGCGTTCGAAACTCTCTGCCACCTCCACTCCTTCGTAGAATTCATCGGCACTGCCGAATCCCTTCATGCTGCGAAGCAGTCGGACGGCACGCGCCAGCTTTCGGGGGTTGTCGGCGTACTCGTCCCAAATCCTCTCAATGCGCGGTGTGCTTATAGCCTCAATCTGTTGCTGTCGTGCCCTAATCTCTTTCGGGTGAACATGAATCTCTATGCCGAGGTCGACGGAAGCCCTTGAATAAAGAGGTTTCACACCTGTTGGCTTGCGCATATACAACTGCATGACATAAAGCCAATACTCGTCGGTCCAATTTGATTTTTTAGCCATGAGGAGTCATTTTTATTCGTTAGATGTTGCAAATATACAATATTTTTTCTACTTTTGCACTCAAAACAACAAATTATTGCGTTCAAAATGAGAAAAATTATATTTTTTGTGGTTTATGCATGCCTTTCGGCAACCATTTCTGCTCAAACTGCGGTAGAAGACTTCAAGAACGACATTCGTCGTTCTGCCACAAACCATCAGGCTTATCCGGGCCCGAGACAAAAGACACTGATGCCGGCACCCAACGGAAAGAAGCCGTTCTACATATCCCACTATGGACGTCACGGTTCACGCTATCTCATAAATCCGAAGGACTATACCTTCCCGCTTGGATGCCTGCGTATGGCTGACAGTGCAAAGGTACTGACCGCTACAGGACGCGACGTTATGGAGCGTATAGAAAAGATGTATGCCGAGGCAAAAAACCGACTTGGAGAACTGTCGCCACTCGGTGCCCTGCAGCATCAGCAGATAGCCGAGAGGATGTACGACCGCTTCCCAGAAGTGTTTGAGGGAAAGACACACATCGACGCAAAGAGCACTATAGTGATTCGCTGCATTCTTTCGATGACCAACGAGCTGACCACATTTGCAAAGAAAAACCCAGAGCTGACTTTCACTCATGACGCAAGCATGAACGACATGCCATACATGAACTTCGACGATAAGGAGCTGTTCAAGCAGCGTGAGAACAAAAAGGCGAAGGAGCTGTACGAGAACTTCTTCAACCGGCATGTGGACAGCCGTCGAATATTGACGACGCTTTTCACCGACACTGCCTTTGCCACAAAGCACTTCAATGTTAAGCGACTGCACCAACTTCTGTGGAAACTGGGAGCTACGCTGCAGAATACTGAAGGACGGAAGACCATGACGTTCTACGATTTGTTCAACGACGACGAGGTCTATAACAACTGGCTTACCGACAATGCTTGGTGGTATGCCCATTACGGCGGCTTCACGGTAAACGGTGGCAAGCAGCCTTTCTCGCAGCGACGACTTCTGGCAAAGATAATTGCCGAGGCTGACAGCTGCATAGCCCTTCCGCATCCTGGAGCCACACTGCGCTTTGGACATGAGACCATGGTGATGCCGTTGACCTGCCTTTTGGGTCTCGACGGCTATGACTATGCCACCGACGACCTCGAAAGTCTTGAGTCGCATGGCTGGCTCAACTACCGGATATTCCCGATGGGGGCAAACATACAGTTCGTTTTCTACAGAAAGGACGAGATGGACAAGAACGTGATGGTGAAGGTGCTGCTGAACGAGAACGAGGCAACACTGCCCATAAAGACCGACACCGCACCATACTATCCTTGGAGCGAAGTGAGAAAATACTATCTCGACAAACTTGTAGGATTTGAAATGTAACAAACAGGAATAATATGAAACGACTAACCTTTTTGCTTACCATTGTACTTGCTGCGGCAACAACGGCAACCGCACAACGCAAGATGCGCACAGCAGACTTGATGTCGGACACGCTGATGGTGCACGACCCTGTGATGGCATACTGTCACGACACATACCATGTGTTCAGCACCGGGCGTGGCATACAGCATGCCACATCGAAGAATATGACGACCTGGACACTGCACATGGAGCCAACGATGAGCGTAATACCCAAGTGGACACACGACTCGGTGCCTGGATTCCGCGACCATGTATGGGCTCCCGACATCATTAGATACCGCAACCGCTGGTGGCTCGCCTACAGCTGCTCTACATTCGGGAAGAACACCTCGGCTATAGGGTTGTTGTCTACACGCGACCTCGTTCCAGGATGCATCTGGAACGACGAGGGACCATTGGTTTGCTCACGTGAGGGACGCGACAACTGGAATGCCATAGATGCAAACTTCGTTATCGACGACAACGACATGCCGTGGCTCGTCTTCGGCTCATTTTGGGACGGAATACAAATGGTGCCGCTCGACAGTACGATGCACGTTGCCGACAGTGGAAAACAGAAGACCATTGCCCGCCGCTTCCCTGGAAAGAAGGAGAACCCTGTGGAGGCTCCGTTCATATTCAAACATGGAGACTACTATTACCTCTTCGTGTCGTGGGACTATTGCTGCAAAGGCATGGACAGCACTTACAAGGTGGTTGTCGGCAGAAGCCGTAAAGTTGACGGTCCATATCTCGACCGCAACGGAAAGGACATGGCGCAAGGTGGCGGAACACTTGTCATAGAAGGCGACAAGAAAGTGTTTGAGGCGGCTGGCCACAACTCAGCATACACAGTGAACGGCAAAGACATCTTCCTTTGCCACGGCTACAGCGTGGCTCTCGATGGAGCATCGATTCTCATCAACAAGGAAATCGAATGGACAGAGGACGGTTGGCCAGAGGTGAAGAATTAAGAATTAAATAAATAAATAATTATAGCTGGCAACTGTTGTGGTGGACCAATGTGTCCGCCCAACAGCGTAAGGTTTAATAATCGCTTTGCGAATTAAAGAGTGAAAGAATGAAGAATGAGGTGCTGAAAAAGGGATTTTTGTTTTATGCCCTTTCAACTTTTGCGGTGGCACTGCTGATGATGACCTTCATAAAGTCGAGCAGTGTGCTTGAGCTGATGGACTTTGAGGGATGGCTATTCTTCATAGTCTCTTGCATCAGCCATGCCTCGCAGTTGACACTCGTTCCCTTCATCGTGTCCGCAATTCTTTTAGGAATTAGGCTACCACGAGTGGCATTATCTGTTCAGACAATACTAACGGCATTGCTGATGATATTCCTCTATCTCGACAGTCAGGTCTATGCCCTATACCGCTTCCATATCAATGGTTTCGTGCTTAACATGGTGTTTGGCGAGGGTGCAACGGAGATATTCACCTTCGACACAATGCTCTACATTAAAGAGGGACTCCGATTTGCGGGAATGGTGTTTGTTGTAGGCTTACTGCAATGGCTTGCCTCGAGGATTTTCAACCACAAGGCAAAGGCATATGCCTTGCCAATAGCACTCAGCTTCGTTGGCTGCACACTCTTCGCACACCTCTGGCACATCTATGCCTCGTTCAAGCAACACCAGTCGGTGGTGAAAAGTGCTACTCTGCTGCCATACTATTTCCCCACAACGGCAAACGGGCTGTTGTACGACCTCGGCATGGTGCCTCCCGAGAGCTATCAGAATCTTGCCACGAGCCGACAAGACAGCGACATAAGATACCCCATCAACACTCTTGAGACGGTGAAGCCCGACTCGTTGCCCAACATACTCATCATCGCCGTCGACTCGTGGAACAAACGTGCCTTGACTGCCGAATGTATGCCCAACGTCTTTAGGTTTGCGAAAGAGAACCAGTGGTACAAGAACCATGTCAGTTCGAGCAACGGCACTCGAAGTGGCATCTTTGGCTTGTTCTTTGGTCTATCGTGCTACTATTGGGAGTCGTTTGAACCGAGCCACATACAGCCATTGCTCATCGACCGCCTGTTGCAGCTTGGCTACGTCTGCCAAGCTTATCCCAGTGCCACACTGCTTGAGCCGCCTTTCGCAAAGGTGATATTCGGCAATGTCCCCAACCTCAACGTAAAGACCGAGGGGAAGAGTGTGTATGAGAGAGACAGCAAACTGACGGAAATGCTGATAGCCGACATGGGAAGGCTAAAGAAGCAGGGCAAGCCATTCTTCTCATTCGCCTTCTACGACCTGCCACACAGTTTTGAGCTTAAGACAGAGCAAAACACAAGGTTTCAGCCGGCATGGGCTTACGCCGATTATACGAAGCTGGACAACGACCTCGACCCAACCCAATTCTGGAATCTCTACCGTAACTGTTGTTATCAGGACGACATACTGCTCGGAAAGGTCTTTAAGGCTCTCGATGATGAAGGACTTTTAGACAACACGATAGTGATACTTACTGGCGACCACGGTCAGGAGTTCAACGAGAACCACCGAAACTACTGGGGACACAACGGCAATTTTTCCACTCATCAGATTGGTGTGCCGATGATTTGCCATTTCCCAGGGGGTAGGGCAGGGGAGTTCTGTCACCGCACTACTCACTACGATGTTGTGCCAACGCTGATGTCGCACTATCTCGGCGTGAAAAATCCCGCAAGCGACTATTCTATGGGACAACCTATAGACGACACCACGCCCCGCCTATGGCACGTTGTGGGCAGCAACCTCAACTATGCCTTCATCATAGGTGGCGACACCATATTGGAGAAGAAGGCGGAAGGTTCACTTGATGTCTATGACGCGAGAATGAAACCCATCGGCAACTTCAAGCTACCCGTAAAGGAGTTCGATGCCGCAGTGAAGAACCTCAATCGGTTCTTTAAATGAGGATACTTGTCAACTCGTCAACTTGTCAACTCGTCAACTTGTCAACTAAAAAAATATGTATAGAATAATATACTTTTTAAAGCTATATGTCGCTATGATTATGGTCTTCGTTGTTCAGAAGACGATATTTATGTTGGTTGATGCACCAGATGGCAGCTGCTATGGCATTGCCGACTGGTGGCAGATGGCGTGCAATGGGCTGTATCTCGACATTCCGACGACAGGCTATCTCACAGCCCTGCCGTTCTTGGCACTCGTTGTCACGGTATGGGTGAAGCGGAATGTTGCCCTGCGTCGCTTGGCTACTCCTTATTATATATTGGTATCCATTGCAACAGGCATAATCTTTATTGCCGACATGGCACTCTATCCTTTCTGGAATTTCAAGCTCGATGCTCTTGCGCTGAGTTATCTCGAATCTCCCCAAGGAGCCTTTGCAAGTGTGTCGGCTGGTTTCATAGTCCTTCGTCTATTGCTGATTTGCATTGTCATAGCATCCACCTCATGGCTTCTACTAAGCATAACACCCCGCCATATACAACCAGTGAAGACCCGAAGGCAACGCATCGTGCTGACAGCAGCCTTCGTGGCATTCCTTCCGTTCTATGTCATCAGCATCCGTGGTGGCATAGGCGAATCGACAGCCAACATCGGCAAGGTATACTTCTCTGACGACACCTTCCTCAACCACTCTGCCGTGAACCCCACCTTCAGCCTCCTCTACTCGCTCGACAAAACAAAGGACTACGCCAGCGAGTTCAACTATTTCAGCGAAGAGGAGAGAAAGGAGATAATTAGTGAATTGAGGAGAGAGGAGAGAGGAGAGAGGAGTGAGAATAGCGAGAGCCTGAAAACTGCACAGTTAAGTAATCTCACTCCTCACTCCTCACTCCTCACTCCTCATTCAAACGTCCTCCTCATTCTCATGGAAGGCTTTGGAGGACAGTTTGTTGAGGCGGTGAGTGGAAGGACGGAGATAGCACCCAACTATAATCGTTTGGCACGCGAGGGAATAGTGTTTACACACTGCTACTCCAACAGTTTCCGTACCGACCGCGGTACGGTGTCGACACTTAGTGGCTATCCCAGTTTCCCTACACTGTCGGTAATGAAGATTCCTGCCAAGAGCAGGACTCTGCCATGCATAGCATCGACACTCAACGACAACGGCTATACGAGCAGCTTCCTCTATGGTGGCGACATCAATTTCACCAATATGCAGAGCTATCTCCGTACGGGAGGCTACCAGACCATAGTCAGCGACGTGGATTTCTCTGCGTCGGATAGGAAAGAAAACCCTTGGGGAGTCAACGACGACATAACGTTCAATCGCCTCTACGACATGATAATGCAGCAAAAGCAGCAGCCATGGCACATCTGCTTCCTCACTCTCAGCAGCCACGAACCGTGGACGGTTCCCTATAAACGGCTAAAGGAAGAAATACCCAATGCCTTTGCCTTTACCGACCATTGCCTTGGCGAGTTTGTAGAAAGACTTCGTAAGACACCTTTGTGGGACAACCTACTCATCGTCTGCATTCCTGACCATGGCTACGAATATCCAAAGGGCATCAGCCATGAGGAACACCATCGCAACTCAATGCTCTGGATAGGTGGGGCGGTGAAGGAACACAAGGTCGTCGACACCATTATGAATCAAAGCGATATGGCGGCAACACTGTTCGGGGCATTGGGCATCGACCACTCGGCTTACCAATACAGTCGCGACATACTGAGCAGCGACTATACCTATCCCTATGCCTTCTTCACCTTCAAGGAGGGCATTGGTTTTGCCGACAGTACTGGCTTTTCGGTCTACGACATCATCAGCGACCGTCAATTGGAAGACCATTCGGCAGTGGGCGTTAAGGACAAGAAGGCTGCCACTACAACGAGAATAAGAAAGGCAAAAGCCTTGCTGCAAACTTTTTACGACGATTTCGGAAACAGATAAGAAATGAGAAGACTACAAATCATAGCATCGCCACTTGGCATGGTGGCAAACCTTATGCTTGCATACCTTGCATATATGGTGTGCCGACTTGCTTTTGTGGCTGAGAACTGGAGCATGCTTGGTGGAAACCTCTCTTGGGGCGCTCTACCTGACATTCTCCGCGGAGCATTGCTCTTCGACACCTCAGCCATTCTCTATACCAATGCGCTCTACGCCCTTATGATGCTTTTCCCACTGCACCTGAAGGAAAGGCATGGATGGCAAAAGGCGGCGAAATGGGTTTTCATAGTGGTGAACTCACTTTCGGTGGCAGTAAACCTTGCCGACTGTGTCTATTTCCAATACACAGGCCGCAGAACAACATCCACCGTATTCTCAGAGTTTGGAAACGAGGGCAATCTTGGCAGCATCATAGGTGTGGAGTTTCTCCGCCATTGGTATCTTGTGGCTCTTTTCATTGCAGTGGTTTGGGCTTTATGGCGGTTTTATGTAAATCCGAAGCAACGTGTGACAAAGCCCCTTTCCCTCTACTATGCACTTCATGCACTCTGTCTCGCAGCGTTTGTCCCCTGCACCATAGCCGGTATGCGTGGAGGCTGGACTCGTGCCGTGCGCCCTATAACCATAAGCAATGCCAATCAGTATGTCGACCACCCACTTGAAGCAGGCATTGTGCTCAACACCCCGTTCTCCGTAATAAGGACAATAGGCAAAAAGGCCTTTGTCACCCCAAATTATTTCGCCCCAGAGGAGCTTGACAAAATCTATTCGCCCATCCATACCCCCCATGCAATTCTCACTCCTCACTCCTCACTCCCCACTCCTCAAAACGTGGTCATCCTTATAGTGGAGAGTTTTGGCAGGGAATATATCGGAGCATACAACAAGTGGCTCGACGGAGGCAGATACAAGGGCTACACTCCTTTTGTTGACTCGTTGATGCAACATTCTGCCACGTTCCTCTATTCCTATTGCAATGGACGAAAGAGCATCGACGGAATGCCGAGCATTCTGTCAGGCATTCCCATGTTCGTGGAGCCGTTCTTCCTCACGTCGGCTTCCATGAACGACGTGAGCAGCATTGCCGGTGAATTGAAGAACAAGGGCTACTACTCCGCCTTCTTCCACGGCGCTGAGAACGGGTCGATGGGATTCCAGGCCTATTCCCGAACATGTGGTTTCGACGACTATTTCGGACGCACGGAATACAATGCCGACAAACGATTCAACGGCGATGCCGACTACGATGGCATGTGGGCTATATGGGACGAGCCGTTCCTGCAGTTCTTCGCCACTAAGATGTCGGAGTTCAAGCAGCCTTTTGTGTCGGCAGTCTTCACGGCATCTTCTCACCATCCATATAAGGTGCCTGAAAAGTATAAGGATGTATATCCCGAAGAAGGCATAGTGATACATAAATGTATACGCTACACCGACAATGCCCTTAGGCTCTTCTTCGAGAAGGCAAGGCAACAGCCATGGTATGGCAACACGCTGTTCGTCATCACCAGCGACCACACCAACCTTAGCGACCACGACTACTATCAGACCGACCTTGGAGGCTTCTGCTCGCCCATCATCTTCTTCGATGCCAGCGGGCGCATGAAACCGGGAATGCGCAATGCCATTGCCCAGCAGATTGACATCATGCCAACGGTGTTGAGTCATCTTGGCTATGACAAGCCTTACGTTGCTTTTGGATGCGACCTGCTTACCACTGCTGACGCTGACACCTGGGCTGTGAACTATCAAGGCGGCATCTACCAGTATGTCAAGGGCGACTATTTGCTGCAGTTTGACGGAGAGCGAACCAAAGCCCTCTACCGCTTCCGTACCGACCTGCTGCTGAAGCATAACATAGCGGCAAAGGAGCCAAAAGTGGCAAACGACATGGAACGGCAGCTGAAGGCGGTGATACAGTCGTACATGACAAGAATGAACGAGAATAAATTGATAATAAAAAACTGAACTATCGCAATTAAGGGAAGTAAAGTACTTGCGATATTTAAATAAAAAACAAATGACGATATGAAGGAAGACAGAAACAAACTTGTGACCGACAACATGGGACTGGTAGTCTCTACGGCACGAAAATACCAAGGACGAGGGCTTGAACTCGACGACCTCGTCAGCGAAGGAACGTTAGGCATGATAAAGGCTGCCGACAAATACAATCCCGAGAAGGGAGGTTTTGCGGCTTTCGTCTTGCCGGAAATAAAGAAAAGCATTGAGGCTGCCATTGAGCAGCAGGCTGGACTCTACCGTGTGCCACGCAAGGAGATGTCGCCCGTGGAGAAGAAGCGCAGCATGCCTCTCTCGGTCGATGCCCCCCTCGGTGGACGAGAGAACATCAATCTTCTCTCACTCTTGGTTAATGTCAATGCTCAAGAGTCTGACCTGTCCGTCGAGACCAAGTCGGCTCTCGAACTTATCTTGAAGGGTCTCGACGTGCTTGATTCCCGCGAGCGTGAGGTGCTCACTTGCTTCTACGGCATACGTCGCGACCGACTCAACATGGCTGAAATTGCCGCACAGATGTGCATCAAGCGCGAGAGGGCACGCCAGATAAGGAAGAAGGCTGAGCGAAAAATACGAAAGGCGTTGAAGAAACAGCACTAAGGCACAGGCATGAGAATAGGATTCGACGCTAAGCGGGCGGCTCAAAACCGCACCGGACTCGGCAACTATAGCCGTTTCGTAATCAGGATTCTGCACGAGCACTTCCCCGACGACGAACAGTATCTCTATATGCCTAATCCTAAGAAGACGAATTACCTTCCATCAACCCTTGGTGACAACTGTAGGCGACTGTTTCCCAAGGGAGTATGGACACGGTTGCGCTCGCTTTGGCGTGTGTGGGGCATAAGCAACGACATCAGGCGTGACAGTATCGACATCTTTCATGGTCTGAGCAATGAACTGCCGCTCAACATCCCACGTGCCGACTGCCGTTCGGTGGTCACCATTCATGACCTCATTTTCCTGCATTACCCAAAATACTATCACTGGATAGACCGCAAGATATACGATTTCAAGTTTCGGCGTGCCTGCAGGAATGCCGACCGCATTGTCGCCGTAAGCGAATTTACCAAGCGTGAGATAATGCACTACTATGGCACTCCAGAAGAAAAAATCGATGTGGTTTACCAAGGGTGCGACCCTGCCTTCCCCGCTCCCATCGCCAAGGAGAAACTCGACGAGGTGAAGAGCCGTTATCGTCTTCCCGCACGATTCGTGCTTTATGTAGGAAGCATCGAGGAACGAAAGAACCTGATGCTGGTGGCAAGGGCTGTAAAAAGAGGAGTGAGGAGTGAGGAGCGAGGAGAGAGGAATGAGGAGTTTTCTGTGGTGGCTGTTGGCAAGCGGACGGGCTATACCGACGAGATAATGTCTTATTTGGATAAGCATGACATTCGTCACCGATTCCTGTTCCTCCACGATGTTCCTTTTGCCGACCTTCCTTCCTTTTACCGTCTTGCCACTGCCTTCGTCTATCCCTCACGCATCGAGGGGTTCGGCATTCCGCTGCTTGAGGCGATTAGTGGCGGTCTGCCTGCCATAGGTTGCACCGGCTCTTGCCTTGAAGAGGCGGGAGGACCAAACTCCATATATGTCGACCCTGACGATGCTTCTGCCATGGCTGTGGCCTTGAACAAAGTGGTGAACGACGGGGAATTGCGGCAACGTATGATTGACCAAGGCTTGGAGTATGCCAAACGCTTCTCCGACGAATGTCTCGCTCGTCAACTCCACAAAATATATGATAAACTTAAACCTAACATATTAACACAATGAGAAAAACGTATTTATTCCTTTCTTCACTCGTTGCAGCTGCCCTGACAGCCAACGCACAAGTGAAAATCAATGTCGGCACTGCCGACAATGCCAAGAACGTCAGTCCAATGCTCTATGGCATATTCTTTGAGGACATCAACCATGCTGCCGACGGCGGACTCTATGCCGAACTGGTCAGCAACCGTTCGTTCGAGGACAACGTGAAGGAACCGGAGAATTGGGTTGCTACTGGTGGGGCTCAGATGCGTCTTACAAGTGAAAAACTGCTCAACAAGGCTCAGAAACAAGCCCTCGAAGTGACCTTCACGGCAAAGACCGACTGTCCGCAGGGCATTGCCAACAAAGGCTTCTGGGGAATGAACATCGTCCAGGGGCGCACCTATACGCTCTCCTTTTGGGCAAAGGGAAAGCTGACGAGCAACCTCGCCGTGTCGCTCACAAATGCCGATGGCGACTGTGTGTACGACATGGAGGCGATAGAAGGCAAGCTGACAAACAAATGGCAGAAATTCACTGCCAACATCACTGCCACTGCCAACGACCCCAAGGGACGCATGGAGATCTCTACCGACGGCAAGGGTGTTGTCACCTTCGATGTCGTCTCGCTCTTCCCGCCTACGTTCAAGAACCGCGAGAACGGTTGCCGTCCTGACTTGGCGGAACTGCTCCATGGGCTTCGTCCCACCTTCATGCGATTCCCAGGCGGTTGTTTTGTGGAAGGTCAGGAATCGCCCGACAATGCGTTCCGCTGGCAGCGCACCATAGGCCCTATTGAAGAACGTCCCGGACACCTTAACCGCAACTGGAGCTACCGTACCAGCGACGGTATGGGATTTCACGAGTTCTTGCAACTCTCCGAAGACCTCGGTGCAAAGCCTCTCTACGTTGTGAACATCGGATTGTGGCATGGAGGCATGACTCCTGTCGACTCCATACAGCCTTGGATAGACGAGTGCATGGATGCCCTTGAGTATGCCAACGGTCCCGTCACTTCCAAGTTTGGTGCCATGCGTGCCGCCAACGGTCACCCCGAACCATTCAACATCGAATATCTTGAGATAGGTAACGAGAACAACCAGGACGACCCCGCACAGCAGAGCGACCACTACTACGACCGCTATCGTAAGTTCAAGGATGCCGTACTGGCGAAATATCCTAAGATGCACCTCATTGGCAACGTGGTGGCTTGGGGCAACGACGACCCGAAATGGAACAGCAACGAGGAGGTTGAGCTGCTTGACGAGCACTACTACCGCACTCCAGGCTGGTTCGCCGAGAATTTCCGCAAATACGATGCCTACGACCGCAGCACTCCAAAAATCTACTGCGGCGAGTATGCCGTGACCAATAGCTTTGGCACCGTGGGCAACCTCAATGCCGGTCTTGGAGAGGCTGTGTTCATGATGGGTATGGAAAACAATTCCGACCATGTCGTCATGTCGAGCTACGCTCCCATTTTCGTCAACGAGAACAATGTGGCATGGCAACCCGACATGATTCGCTTCAACTCAGCTCGCGTCATGTGTACTCCTTCGTATTATGTTCAGAAGCTGATGGCAGAGAATGTGGGAACAAAAATCCTTAAGGTGGATCAGCAGAACCCCTATCCAATGGTAACCTTGCAGATGCTCTATCCCAACCAGTTTAAGGTGGGTTATGCCACATGGACAACCAACGCATCGTTTGAGTTCAAGAGCCTCACACCACAATACACATCTATTCCCTCTCCCCTCTCATCCCTCACCTCCATCAAGGGCGAATGGAAGCAGGAAGGCACAATAGTGAGACAAACCTCCGACCTCGATGCCTGTGTGGCACTCGCCACAAAGGATGTGAAATTCGACGGTGGCTACACCTACAAGCTGCGGGCACGCAAGGACAAGGGTGCTGAGGGCTTCATGATAGTGTTCAACTATCAAAATCCCGACAACTACTGCTGGCTCAACCTCGGAGGTTGGGGCAACACACAGCATGGCATTGAACAGATTATTGACGGCGGCAAAATGCAGACCGCCACTAAGCCGGGACGTGTGGAAGAAGGTCGCTGGTATGACATTACCATCACTGTCGACGGCAAGCTGGTGAAATGCTGGCTCGACGACGAGCTGCTTTTCGATACCGAGCTGAAGTCGCCTCTCAACTACGACGTCTATTCCAGTGCAACCCTCGACGAGAAGACTGGCGAGACCATCGTAAAGGTGGTGAACACGAGCAGCGTATCTACTACCGCCGACATCAGCATCGAGGGCAAGACACCTTGTTGTGCCAAGCTGATTCGTCTCACCTCGCTCTCAGGCAAGGACGAGAACACCATCGATAATCCAACCAACGTTTTTCCGACAACCCACACCATCTTCGCCACCGACGGTAAGCTGAACGTGGAAATCCCGGCATACTCGTTGAACATATTCCGAGTGAAATAAAAAAAATGACTCATCATCACCATCATCACTCCCACCTCCCTCAACCCCCCACCGAGGGGCAGGGAGGCTTTGGGCAAGGGGGCTTGATAGCCTTCTCCATCTTCCTCAACATCCTCTTTGTTGCCGTAGAAGCCGTCGTAGGATTGTTGGAGAATTCGCTCTCGCTGCTTTCCGATGCAGGCCACAATCTGAGCGATGTCTTTAGTCTTGTGCTTGTCCTTGTGGCATTCAAACTGTCGAAAGTCCATGCCAATGGCCGCTTCACTTACGGCTATCGGAAGAGCACAGTGCTCATTTCGCTGCTCAATGCCATAATACTGCTCGTGGCTGTAGGTGCAATTGTGATTGAAAGCATCCACAAGTTCTACAGTCCAGCTGAGGTAAATGGCGTGGCGGTGTCGTGGACGGCAACCGTAGGCATCGTCATCAACGGTGTTACGGCATTGCTCCTCATGAAGGGACAGAAGAACGACATCAACGTCCGTGGGGCTTTCCTCCACATGGCTGCCGACACCCTCGTTTCCATAGGTGTCGTCGTTTCCGGTCTTGTCATAACCTTCAGCGGATGGAATGTTGTCGACCCCATCGTAAGCCTTGTAATAGCCGCCGTCATACTCGTCTCCACCTGGGGACTTCTCTCCGCCAGTCTACGCCTCTCGATGGACGGAATGCCGGAGGGCATTGACCTTGATGACCTTGAGGCTAAGATGCGGGCAATGCCGGGCGTAGTCGACGTACATCACATACACGTTTGGGCAATAAGCACCACCGAGAATGCCCTCACGGCACATATCGTAGTCCACGACCTCTTGATGATGGAACAGACAAAACAGTCGCTGAAGACAGTGTTGAAGTCAATAGGCATAGGACATTCCACTCTCGAATTTGAGACTTCGGAATGTCAGTGTGTATGTCATGAATGTCATTAACCTGCATTATTCATACTGTTCCGTTACGAAAGGTCTAAATGGCAGTGCATCAGCGTGAGCGCAGCGATGACGATGCAGAATGTAGTAAATCCTACTTTCCAAGAGGAAGAGCGAGCACCACGCTGAGGTGCTGCCAGTTAGGCCTTGCAGTAGGAACGAGTATGAATAATGCAGGTTAAATAGAAATAATCTATCAATGGATAGACATTTTGGTTTGCAGCTTTGTTTTATTTGCTTTAACTTTGCATCAGAAAATAATATTGTTGAACCTTTAAATTTATAGGAGAAAAGAATTATGAGAAGTATCACAACTTTTGACTTGCAGTATGCACATCGTTTCTATGGCTTCCAGGGTGAGGCTCAGTATCTTCACGGCCACACAGGCGTTCTGACCATAGAGGTAGAGGACTCTGTAAATGAAGGCGTAAACATGGTTTATCCATGCAATGAGATACAGAAGGTGGCATGGGACGTGCTGAAGAATTTCGACCATGCTCTTATCCTGCGTGAGGACGACCCACTGCTGCCCGCAATCCTCGACGTTTATGAGAAGCAGGGCATCAAGAACGGCCACCCACGCAACACAATGAAGGGTGAGGCCTTCAAGACTGAGCTTGCCACGGCTTATCCTGACTCACGTCTTGTTGTCACCAAGGAGACCATGACCGTAGAAGGCATGATAAAGATTGTCTACGAACTGTTGAAGGACAAGCTGAACATCGCCAAGCTGACATTCACCAGTGGTGTTAATGCAGCATCGGCAGAGTTCACCGACCGCAAGCAGATTGACCGCTGCCCACTCTGCGGCATCTCCCTCGACGAGAACGGCGTATGCCCGAAGTGTGGATATAAGAAGTAGTATTTAGGAGTTAAGGAGTAAAGGAGTTGAAGGAGTTAAGCCAAATGTTAGTCCGTTGAAATTTGGCGGTAACTAATGGCTTAACTCCTTAATTCCTTAAATATTCTACCTCTTAATTTTCTCCATCCTCTCCACCTGTTCCTTCACAATCTCGAGTGTTGTGGTGTCGGTGGAGAAGACTGAATTTAGGCCTTGGGCTTCTTGTGCCGGGTCACCGGTGTAGTCGTCGCCTGGTAGCCATTGCTCGTGTTGTGGGTTGGCTCGTCCTCCCCATGCCCAGAAGTTGCAACCGGCAAACTTGCCGCCTTTCTCGGCATTCTCTGCCACCAGCGAGAACACATATTTATAATATCCGTCTCGACCTTGCGTAGATGTTTTCTTGTCGAACTTGAATCCGTCGCGGGGATAGCCGAACTCCTCCATCACGAGAGGCTTGTTCAGACGGTCGCAGATGGCAATATGACGGTCGATGTATTGTTTTGTGCTGTCGCATGCCGCTGGCAGGTCCTCAATGAGTCGGTCGGGCTTTGCCCAGCTCCAGTTGTATGGCCAGATGTGGATGTTGCAGTAGTCGATGTTTTTGTCCTTGCATATTGTCTCGTAGGTCTCATAGTCGCCCTCACAGCCCCATGCTCCTTCGCTGCCTATCGATATTAGGTGGTTGGGGTCAAGGCTTCTGATGAGTGCCGACGCCTCGGCAAGCCACTTGGTGAAAGGCACCAGTTCCTCCTTGCCAAAGGCTCGTGGCTCGTTGCCTATCTGCCACGACATGATGGTTGGGTCGTCAATGTAGGCAACGTTGGTGTAGCGGTTGGTGCGTCCGAGAATGAAGCGCACATAGTCGTAGAACAGCTGATGCGCCTTCTCCGAAGTAGCATACTTGCGCATAAAGTCCATGAAGGCAGGGTAGCCAGCCTCGTTGGGACGTGGAGCAATGCCCTCGCCCGCATGCTGTAGATAGAACCCATAGCCTCCGCTCCATTCCCATGAGTTGTTGAGATATAGCACTGCCACCATGTCGCGCTTGCCCATCTCCATGAGCAGGTAGTCGAGACCGGCAAGAATGGTGTCGTTGTAGACGCCGGGGGCTTTCTGCAGGGTAGGCTCCACCTTGGTGAGCACACCTTCCTCGCCGTCGCTTCCCACAAGGATTCGGAGGTTGTCGATGCCCATGGCCTTCATGTCGTCGAGCTCCTGACATAGGCGTTGGCGGTCGCCGCCACGTCCTTCAGAACCGAGAATGGCTCCATACCAGAAGTTGGTGCCTACAAAATAGTATGGCTTACCGTCGCGCTGGAAGTGTCCGTCGACCACTCGCACAAACTTGTCCGTCGACTTGTCTTTGCCCTTACAGCCCCAGATGAAACATGTCACGGTAGTGCAGACGATAACCACTGCCATTAAAATGAGTCTTTTTGCTTGCATTGCTTTTAATTTTTAGTTATGTAATGTTTTCGCCGACAAAGGTAGGCATTATTTTCGAATTGGCAAAGTAGAAGAATAGCTATTTATGATACTATTTTGTCCTTCTTGCGTATTTATCTTTGTATTTGATGTGAATGTGTGTGTGTTTTTGGGAAAAAACGAGCTTTTTGTTTGTTTTTACAATAAAAAAGACTAATTTTGCCGACGTAAACAAAGAACGATTATTCATCACCTTCTTAAAAAATGGAAAAAAGATACGGACACTTTGATGACCTGCACAGAGAGTATGTCATCACAGAACCCAAGACCCCTTGGCCTTGGATCAACTATTTGGGCAACGAAGATTTCTTCTCCCTGATTTCTAACACTGCCGGAGGCTACAGCTTCTATAAGGACGCCAAGTTCCGCCGCATAACGCGCTATCGCTACAACAACGTGCCGATGGACAACGACGGACGCTACTTCTACCTGAAGGACGGCGACACCGTATGGAGTCCGGGGTGGAAACCATGCCGCACGCCGCTCGACTCCTATGAGTGCCGCCACGGCATGGGCTACACACGCATTTCGGGAAGCAAGAACGGCGTTGAGGCTTCGGTATTGTTCTTCGTGCCTCTGAAGACTTGGGGCGAGGTGCAGAAGCTGACGCTGAAGAATGTTTCTGACCATAAGAAGCAGCTGAAGCTGTTCTCCTTCACTGAGTGGTGCCTGTGGAATGCCGCTACCGACATGGAGAACTTCCAGCGCAACTTCTCTACCGGCGAAGTGGAAATTGAGGGCTCGACCATTTATCACAAAACGGAATATCGCGAGCGCCGCAACCACTACGCATTCTACACTGTCAACACCGACATTCAAGGCTTCGACACCGACCGCGAGACTTTCGTGGGACTCTACAGCGAGAAGTCGGCTCCCGATGCCGTCGTTGAGGGTAAGCCACGCAACAGCCATGCACACGGTTGGAGTCCTATAGCCTCGCAATATATAGAGGTGGAACTCGCTCCAGGCGAGAGCCGCGACCTCGTATTCCTGCTTGGCTATGTGGAGAACGAACAGGAAGAGAAGTTTGAGGCAAAGAAAGTCATCAACAAGAAGAAAGCGCATGAGCTTATAGAACGTTTCAACACCACGGAGAAGGTGGACGCCGCCTTTGCCGAACTGAACGCCTATTGGGACAAGCTGCTCGACAACTTCTCGGTAGAGAGCGGCAACGACAAGCTCGACCGAATGGTCAACATCTGGAACCAATACCAGTGTATGGTGACGTTCAACTTCTCGCGCTCGGCATCGTTCTTCGAGAGTGGAGTGGGGCGTGGCATGGGATTCCGCGACTCCAACCAGGACCTCGTGGGCTTTGTACATCTCGTGCCAAGCCGTGCCCGTCAGCGCATCATCGACATTGCATCCACACAATTCCCCGACGGCGGTTGCTACCACCAATATCAACCTCTGACAAAGCGTGGCAACAACGACATCGGCGGCGGCTTCAACGACGACCCATGCTGGCTCATCTTCGGTACGGCGGCATATCTTAAGGAGACTGGCGACTTCTCCATTCTCACCGAGCCGGTGCCTTTCGACAACCAGCCAGGCAGCGAGAAGACCCTCTTCGAGCATCTGAAGATTTCCATGGAACACGTGGTGAAGAATCTTGGTCCTCATGCCCTGCCACTCATTGGTCGTGCCGACTGGAACGACTGCCTCAATCTCAACTGCTTCAGCTGGGATCCTAACGAGAGCTTCCAAACCACGGAGAACAAGAGCGAGGGCTCTAAGGCGGAGTCGCTCATGATAGCAGGGCTGTTTGTCGTTACAGGAAAGGAATATGTAAGCCTCTGCCGTCAGCTTTCAAAGCAGGGCGAGGACGCTGCAAAATATGGCATTGAGAGCTTCGAGGCTGAGGCCGATGCCATGGCTGCCGCTGTGGATGCCATGGAAAAGGCTGTTAAGAATGACGGTTGGGACGGCGAGTGGTTCCTCCGTGCCTACGACTTCTACGGCAACAAGATAGGCTCCAACGAGAACGAGGAAGGCAAGATCTTCATCGAGAGCCAGGGCTGGTGTACCATGGCTGGCATTGGTCTTGAAGAAGGACTCTGCGACAAGGCAATAGACTCTGTGAAGCGAATGATGGACTGCGAACATGGCATCGTGCTCAACAATCCTGCCTACACCACCTATCATGTTGAGATGGGCGAGATCTCGTCTTACCCTGAGGGCTATAAGGAGAATGCGGGCATCTTCTGCCACAACAATCCTTGGGTCATTATAGGCATGACGGTGGCGGGACGAGGCAACGACGCATGGGAGCACTACACAAAGATTCTTCCTTCGTATGTAGAGGAGAAGCATCAGACGCTTCATAAGGTTGAACCATACGTAAACTGCCAGATGGTGGCAGGAAAAGACGCCTACCGTCCGGGCGAGGGAAAGAACTCATGGCTCACAGGAACGGCAGCTTGGATGTGGCTCACCGTAAGCCAGTATATCCTTGGCATTCAGCCCGACTACGAGGGTCTCGCCGTCCGTCCATGTCTCCCATCGACGGCAACAGAGTACACCGTTCGTCGCAAATATCGCGATGCCGAATATACCATCACGGTAAAGAACCCCGAAGGTCGTGAGACAGGTGTTAAGTCGCTGACCGTCGACGGACAGCCCGTGGAAGGCACCATAATCCCCTATTCTGCTGGAAAGCACAACGTAGTGGTAGAAATGTAGAATATTGAAGATTGAAGATTGAAGGTTGAAAATTGGATTGCTGCGCATGGTTATTCGGCGCAGCAATTCAATCTTCAACCTTCAATCTTTAATTTACACCATGCAGCTTGTAACGCCGAGTGTGGTTGCTATAGCCGTAGCTATCGATACGATGAGCTGAATTATCAGCTTCCAAGTGTTCTTTTTCGATTCTGTACTCATAGTTGTATTGCTATTAATGAGGAGTGGGGAGTGGGGAGTGTGGAGTGAGATATGTTCTGTACCTTATTTGTGGTGGTGGCAGAGTGTGGGGGCTCGCTGCTGGGGGTGTGGGCGTCTCGCCCGCACATGTCCGTATGGCAAATCTTTCTTATGTGGTTTTTATATTACCTCGTAGGCGAGGTGCGGGCGGGACGCCCACACCCCCAGTAGCCCACACCCCAAGCCCTTGCACCTCGCCTACGAGGTAATCTCTACCTTCTACCCTCATTTGCTCCCCCTCCCCAGGGAGGGGTCGGGGGTGGACCTCCTTACTCACGCTCCCATGTCGCCGTCGCCTTCTTCGTCGGTGTTGTCAGTTCCTCCACCGCCGCCACTGCTGCCGCTGCCACCTCTTCGCTCGTAAGATACACCGGAGTGGAGTCGAGGTTGAGCTTCATGAACATGTTGAAGTCCGACACGCCCGACGCCTTGTTCTCGAAGTCGTAGTTGATCAGTGGTGAAATGCCCTTCTACATCGCCACGATGTTTCACCACTTCATGCGCTGGCGCATCTGTCCTGCCGTCTTCGACTTCTTCACCTGCGTCACCTTTCGCTCACTACGGTCTTGCCACCCATTTGCTTGAATGTCAGACTGCCAGCCGACCCGTTCAACTTTTTCAAAATGCCATTTAAAATTGCCATAAAAACTCAACAACTGAACACGGTGTCCGCTGTACAGTTATATGCCTTTAATTTACGGATAATAACGGGGAATTTACGTTCAACACCAATCACACCGATTATTTGTCTTGGCCAGCAATGAGCACAATGTGCCTGCCGCTACGGTTATAAATGATTTTTTTGGTTTGCCGAAAGAAAAACGATGAAATACTTGCCGTTCTCGATTCTTTTTCATAACTTTGCAGGTGAAAAAGAGTGGAAATATGGCAAAACGTTATCTTGACCCAAAGGCAGACCTTACCTTCAAGCGGGTGTTTGGCGAGCATCCTGACCTCGTCATCAGCCTGCTCAACGCGCTTCTCCCCTTCAAGACGAAAGAGGAGGAGATACAGACCGTGGAGTATCTGACACCCGAGATGGTGCCTGACAACCCGCTGCGCAAGAACAGCATAGTCGACGTTAGGTGCCGCGACCAGCGCGGCAGGCAGTTCATCGTTGAGATGCAGATGGTGTGGTCGCCGGAGTTCATGCAGAGGGTGATGTTCAACTCCGCCAAGGCATACGTGCGCCAGCTCGACAGGAAGGAGGACTACAACCTCTTGGAGCCAGTGTATTCGCTCAACCTTGTGAACGACGTTTTCCTGAACGACATTAAGGAGTATTACCACTACTACCGCATGGTGCACGAGAAGCATACGGAGAAGGTGATAGACGGTCTGCACCTTGTTTTCGTGGAGCTGCCCAAGTTCACCCCTCACACCATGAACGAGAAGAAGATGCAAGTCCTTTGGCTGCGCTATCTCACTGAGATAGAGGGCTATATGGAAACCGTTCCGCAGGAGCTTCTCGACAATCCTGAGATAATGAAGGCGATGGAGGTAGTAGAGGAGTCGGCATACACTCCCGAGCAGCTTCTTGGCTACGACAAGTTTTGGGACATCATCAGGACTGAGACCACGCTCTATAATAGCGGAGTCAGACAAGGTCACGCGGAAGGCCGTGCGGAAGGCCGTGCGGAAGGTCTTGAGCAGGGTCGTGCGGAAGGTCGTGCGGAAGGTCGTGCGGAAGGAGAGCAAACGAAGGCTTTGGATATCGCCCGCAATCTGAAATCCATGGGTCTTGGCATCGCTGACATTCAGAAGGCGACGGGACTGAGCGAGGAGGAGATCCAAGGGTTGTAGCAAGAAGTACAGTGGACTCGACGCTGTACTGACGACAAAGAAAAAATATAGTGCTAAAATGGACAAAGTAGTGAAAATAAAAAAACGAGGGAAGAGGTAATTGCCGCTTTTAGAGCAACTATCGCCATGAAGAGGGCATGGGAAGAACAGGTTCAAGAGGACTTCAACCGGAAAATCACACGGACAGGTTCATCTGACCCTTGGTGAACCAATGTGCCTGTCCCTCTGACCCCGGGCGGGACGCCCACACTCCCAGTTCACGCTGCAAAGTTAAGAAACGGTTATTCCAACGATTGCCACCATACGGCCGAAATATCCTCCCAACGGCACATATTGCACACCGAACGGCACTTTTTCGAGGGGCAGATGAACCTGTCACTATGATTCGCAGCTTTTGTTCCTTGTAGTCCATTATAAACAATTTTTAGTTGTATGTTCGATTTGTCGGCTGCAAATATAGTGAAAACATACGAAACCTTTGCAAAACCGTTTGAGTCATGACTGAAACGATTTTAGCCTGCATTATTCATACTCATTCCTACTGCAAGGTCTAACTGGCAGTAGGAATGAGTATGAATAATGCAGGCTAAAGATGATACATTTCATTAAGATTTGATAAAACAATAATAAAAATACCCAAAAGTTGTTGAGTGTTTCTTTTTTTTAGTATATTTGCACCCAAAATTCAAACAATGGATATTGGCAGCGACATATTGGAAAGACTTATAGAGGGAGACCACAAGGCGTTCCGAGTGGTTTTCACTACCGCCTATCCCAAGGTGTTCGCCTTTGCCAATGGGTTTGTCAAAAACGAAACAGATGCCGAAGACATTGCACAGACTGTTTTCATTCGGTTGTGGACCAAGCGTGTAGCCCTTGTAGGCGTAAAGAATTTGGACTCATACCTCTATGTTGTAACAAAGAATACAGTCCTTAACTTTATTGCCTCACAAAAGGCCGCTACCATCGACATCACCAGCATATACAATGTTGGCGGTGACGTAGCCTCACCATTGGAGCAGATAGAGGCGAACGACCTAAAACTACTGATAGACATGGTGGTGAGCCGAATGCCACAGCAGCGACAGACCGTCTATAGGCTGAGCCGTGAGGAAGGATTGACCAACGACGAGATAGCCCAGAAAATGGGATTGCAGAAGAAGACGGTGGAAAATCACCTCAACCTTGCCCTCAAAGATATAAGAAATTCTATGCCGACATTAATTTTTTTGTTGTTGGCTTGGGGGTAAATTGAAATAGAATTGTCATATATATTAAGGGGCATGAAATAGAATTGTCATATATATTAAGGGACTAAGCGAATGAGCAAATATATACACCATATAATAAGCTATTTCTTCAGACACGACGTGCCTGAAGGAATAACCCGTAGGGTGCATCAAAGGCTCTTGCAGACCCAAGACAATGCCGACGAGGACAAGACGATTCGTGAAATATGGGATAGCCTCGACGGTTGTACGATGGACAGCAATAAGATAGAAACAGCATACCAAGATGTCGCCTCGTTGCTTTTTGGCAACGAGAAACGACCCAACGCATGGCATTGGCTGCGCACGGCTGCCATCTGGCTTGTCCCGATATTGATGTTCTCTGCCTCGTTGTATCTTTATGTGTCGTCAAACCGCAACGCCAATGAGCAGGTAAACGTTGCCTACGTTCAGAAGTTCACTGCTGAAGGAGAACGTGAGCTTGTGGTGTTGCCCGACTGCACCAAGGTTTGGCTCAACGGCGGCAGCGTGCTCATCTATCCCTCACGTTTTGTATCCTCCGAAAGGAATGTCTGCCTGTCGGGTGAAGCCTATTTCGACGTGACGAAGGATGCTGCAAAGCCATTCGTCGTGAGTCTCAACAGCTTGAAACTGCGTGTTCTTGGCACCACATTCAACGTGTCGTCCTATCCTGACGAACAAGAAATCACGGCAACGCTTGAGACAGGAAAGGTTCAGGTGGATGTTGAAGGCAAGAGCGAGAGCTACATTCTCAATCCGAACGACAGACTGGTATATAACCACCTGACAGGCAAGGTTGACATAAGCAAGGTAAACGCCGAGAACTATTCTTCTTGGCACTCAGGCGGCTTGTATTTCGACAACACCCCGTTTGCCGAGGTGGTGAGGGAGTTGGAGCGTGCCTACGGTGTTGACATACATGTGATGAACTCCAAGTACAACACTCAGACCATCCGTGCCCATTTCAGTCCAAATGAGCCGATAAGAAATGTATTGGACATCGTCAAGATGCTCGTTCCTGGGCTTGTTTACGATATAAACGGCAAGGATATTTATATAAGGTAAGGAAGTTAATTGGGAGTTATAATACCCAACAATTCATTTTAGTTTTCTTAACACATAAAGATTGGGGGTAGGGAAAGTTTGTCTTGTCCTTACTTTAGATCCAATTTTTTAAAAAGACCTAAAATGAAAAAAAACAGAATCAGCGTTTTAAGGATTGTCGCAGCCATGCTGCTGGCAGGCAGTCTGACGGTTCAGGCTCAGAATGTGTCATTCAACAATGAGCGACTGACCCTAAAACAGGCGTTTGAGAAGATTGAGTCTGTAAGCAAGTACAAGATTGCCTACAACCCATCTCAAATCAATGTTACTCGACAGGTTGTGTTGAATCAGAAGAACAAGACGGTTCAACAAGTAATTGAAGATTTGCTCAAAGGCACCGACTACACTTATGAGGTGAAGGGCGAGCAAATTGTAATCCTTGCCAAAAAAGCCACTTCTACTGCCGCCAAGCGCAAGATTACGGGGTCAGTTGTTGATGAGGCAGGCGAGCCTATCATTGGTGCAACAGCCATGGTAAAAGGTACTGGCGTGGGCAGCGTCACCGACTTCGACGGAAATTTTACCATCGAGGTTCCTGAGGATGGTGTCTTGGCAATCTCCTACATTGGTTTTGCCTCACAGGAAATTCCTGTGAAAGGCAAGACGGCGTTCAACATCACTCTTAAAGAAGACAGCAAGGTGATTGAGGAAGTCGTTGTCGTTGGTTATGGTGTCCAGAAGAAACGCGACGTGTCAACAGCCATCTCGCAGGTAAGAGCCGACGACATAGCCAACCTTCCAAGTGCCGACATCCGTCAGTCTATGGCAGGCAAGATGCCTGGTGTTCAGATTAGCCAAACCAGTGGCGACCCTGAGGGAAACAGTGTTATGGTTCGCGTGCGTGGTGTTGCATCGGCAACGGCAGGCAATGATCCTCTCTACATTGTCGATGGTGTGCCAATGGCAAATGGCTTGTCAAACATTAACCCCAACGACGTTGAGTCCATCGAAGTTCTGAAAGACGCATCGTCAGCTGCCATCTACGGTTCGCGTGGTTCCAATGGCGTCATCATCATCACCACAAAGAAGGGAACAAGCGACAAAGTACAAGTGTCATACGACGGTTACTATGGTTTTGACAAGCTTTCAAAAAAGCTCCCCATGATGAATGCCTATCAGTATGCACAGGTATCAAAGGAAGCACACGACAACGCATATCTTGACCTTCACCCGGGCGGCACAGACCCAAACGGTTCACGTCCTGAGTCATATTCAAACTATCCAGTTGAGCTTATACCTTTTCTTAATGGCGAGACTGGCCTGACAGATACCGACTGGCAAGATGCCATTTACCGTGAGGGTCACACCATGAGCCATAACATTTCGATACAAGGCAAGAGCGATGCCGTGAACTATTTCATTTCAGCAAACTATTATGACAAGGAAGGTATCATCATCAACTCAGACTATAAGAAATACGCTTTCCGTTTCAATCTTGATGGAAAATACAAGCGTTTCAAGTATGGCTTGAACCTTTCTCCATCCTATTCTGAGTCAAACCGTGTGAATGCCTCTGGCTCATACGGCAGCGGTGGTGTCGTACAGTCTGCCCTCGTTTCATGTCCTATATGGCCTGTGTATAATGCTGACGGCTCTTTCAACTATCAGGGCAACGGCTACTGGCGTATTGGCAACGACTATCAGCACAATGAGGTGCTCAACCCTGTTGCGCTTGCCACTTTGAACAAGGACCAAGTTGAACGCATGACTCTTGTCGGTCGTGCTTACGTAGGCTTCGATTTCGGCAAAGGCATAACATTCCAATCTTCCTTCGGTGGCAACTATTATGGCGAGCAGGAAGACACTTATAGGTCATCTTCACTTCCTCTGTTGGGCAAGGCCTACTATGATGCTCCTTCAAATCCTGTTGGAACCAGTGCGCATGGCTCATACTACAACTGGCTGTGGGAAAACCAACTCAACTACAACGGCTCGTTTGGCAAGCACTCAATCAACGCAGTGTTGGTGCAGTCTGCCCAAAAGGAGACATACAAAGGAGTCAACGTTAAGGCCACAGACTATCCAAATGACTATATTCAGACCATTTCGGGTGGAACCGTCAGTTCAGGTGCATCGAACACCACACAGTGGTCGCTTGCCTCATATCTCGCCCGTGTGCAATATTCATACGATGGCAAATATATGGCATCTGCCGCTATCCGTACCGATGGCAGCTCCCGTTTCGGAAAGAACAACCGTTGGGGGTATTTCCCCTCAGCATCAGTAGCTTGGCGCTTCTCTGACGAGAACTTCATTAAGGAAAAGAAAGCCTTCAGCTGGCTCGACGATGCTAAACTGCGTTTCAGCTACGGTCAGACAGGAAACTTCGACATTGGCAACTACGAGCATCTCTCAACAATGGGAACGGATGATTATGTCTTGGGAACAGGTTCCGGCTCACGTGCCAACGGCTATAAGCCAAACGGTGTTGACAACCCAGACCTCACTTGGGAGAAGACAAGCATGATGAACATCGGTCTTGACATTCAGGCATTCCGTGGTTGGTTTGGTGCCACCATCGAATACTACTATGCCAACACCACCGACATGCTCCTCAATGTGCCTATTCCACGTCTTACCGGTTATCAGACTACATTGATGAACATAGGAAAAGTGAACAACCGTGGTTGGGAGTTGACCCTTACGTCACGCCATCAGTTCAACAGTGGTCTCAGCTATTCGTTCAACGCCACATATTCGCGCAACGTCAACGAGGTGAAAGCTCTTGGAGCCAACGACACTCCCATCATCTCGTCGGGAAGCGTAGAACACGCCTACTACATTACAAAGGTTGGAGAACCCATCGGCTCATACTATCTGCTCGTTCAGGACGGAGTGTTCAAGAATGAGGACGAACTGAAAGCTTATCCACATTTCGACAACACCAAGGTCGGCGACTTCCGCTTTATCGACGTTGACGGCGACGGTGTTCTCGACACAGAGAAAGACCGCACCATCGTGGGCAACTATCAGCCGGACTTCACATACGGCTTTGGTGGAAACCTGAGCTACAAGAACTTCGATTTCTCGTTCTCTTTCCAAGGCGTTTATGGCAATGAGATACTTAACCTCAACCGCCGCTATCTCGACAACATGGAAGGTAACGTGAACGGAACAACTGTCGCGCTCAACCGTTGGCAAAGTCCCGACAACGTAGGCGACGGAATGACCAACAGAGCCAACAGAAAGCAGACTGGCTACAATGCCCGTACCTCAACATGGCATTTGGAAGACGGTTCCTATCTGCGTCTTCAGAACGTAAGTCTGGGCTATACATTCCCAAAGAAGTTGACCCAGAAGTTCCATATCGACAAGCTGCGCATCTATGTCTCGGGCAACAACCTGAAGACATGGACCAACTATTCCGGCTATAACCCAGAGGTGAGCCTTCGCAACAGCAATGCCCTTACTCCAGGTGAGGACTACGGAACTTATCCACTTTCAAGAACAATCATGTTTGGTGTAAACATTACAACTTTCTAAATTTTCGACAGCAATGAAAAAAGTAAATTTTATACTGATGTCCTTGGCGTTGGGACTTACATCATGCGGCGACAGTTTTTTCGAACTGTATCCAAACGACCAAGTGATAACAGACGAAATATATAAGTCGCAAAGTGACTTTGAGCTTGCCGTAAACGGCTGCTATTCAAAGTTGCAGACACAGATGAACTTCTTCATCGAGATGTGCGAATACCGCAGTGACAACCTCTATCTGAATGCACCAACGGCAGGAACACAAGACCGATACGACATCGACCAGTTCCAAGAGAAATCGACCAATGGCATTCTCGACGATATGTGGGCGAACTTCAACAATGGAGTCTATCGCTGCAACCTCGTACTCGACCGCATAGACGGTGCTGAGTTTGACGAGACTAAGAAGAACCAGTACAAGGGTGAGGCAATGTTCATCCGCTCGCTCACCTATTTCAACATGTATCGTGCTTGGGGTTGTGTGCCCGTGACACGAAAGGTAGTCACTGTAAACGAGTCTCTCGGCATAGGAAGGGCTACGGAGGAAGAGATGTACGGCATCATCGTAGGCGACCTTGAGGAAATCGTGAACAACCGCCTGTTACCAGAGTCATATTCGGGCGACGACCTTGGCCGTGTCACCCTTGGGGCGGCAAAGGCATTGCTTGCAAAGGCATACCTTACCTTCAAGAAGCCACAAGAGGCGGCAAACGTACTTGCCTCACTCGTCGGCACCTATTCGTTGCTGCCAAATATTGGCGATGTGTTTGACGTGAACAACAAGATGAACAAGGAAATCCTGTTTGCCATTCGTTACAACAAGGAAGTAGTAGGCGAGGGTCATGGCGCATGGTATTCACTTACCAACCTTACCGACGAGACCAACCGCACGCCTTCACTGGACGGATTATATACAAAAGACGACAAACGTGCCGAGATGTTGGAATATGTGCAGGTTCCGGGCGTCAAGACTTGCCTCATGCGCAAGTTCTACGACACACGCGATGCATCCACATCGCAATATGGTCCTGACTTCATCGTCCTGCGCTATGCCGACGTACTGCTTATGTACGCCGAGGCCCTCAACGAAGTGGCTTATGAAGGCAGCCAAAACTCCAAGGCTCTCCAAGCACTTAACGAAGTACATCAGCGTGCAGGTCTGTTGCCTATCGACATTACCGACGTACCTTCGCAGTCAGCTTTCCGCAAGGCTGTGCTTGTAGAGCGTCAGAAGGAATTCCCATACGAGGGACAGCGTTGGTTCGACGTGATACGTCTTGGCTATGCCAGCGAGGTGGCCGCCGCCGATGGCCATAACATTCAGGAGTATCAGCAACTGTTCCCGATACCTAACACGGAACTTGAGCGCATCAACGACGAAAGCCTTGTATGGCAGAATCCCGGTTATTAATCTTTAAATGACGACAATTATGAAACAGATAAAAAATATATTGCTGTTGTTCGTTTGTGCATTGTTTGCAACAGCATGTGGCGATGAGTTTTCATTCTCGTCTGCTTTCGACCGCTATCAGGTTGACAACATCACAGCCGAAAGCGGTGACGGTGAGGTCTATCTGAAATGGAAGGCACAGGATGGCAAGCCCACTCCCGATGAGTATTACATCACATGGACTTCGTCAATCAATGGTGTGGAAGGTGGCGAGACAACTGTAGCCGGAAATGTTACGGAGACAACAATCACAGGACTTGAGAATGGCGTGTTCTATAGCTTTGCCGTTCAAGCACGCAACTCAAGCGGTCTTTCCAACAAGATGATTGCCAGTTGCACCCCAAAGTCAACACGCATAGCAGTGACTGCATTCAAGGCCATGGCAGGCGACAAGCGTGTGTTCCTCTCTTGGGCAAAACCAGAAACGAGCCTTAGCTACATCTATAATCTTGATGTTTTCGCAAATGGATCAAAGACAAACACCTTCAATCCAGAGTCGAACGCCACTTCTTATCTTGTGGAGAACCTTACTAATGGCGTTGAATACACATTTGTTATGACGGCTGTTTATTCACATGGAAATTCAGAGTCACTGTCGGCAACCGCAATTCCGGGTGCGGTATCGCCAATATCGGTACTTCCTCAGTCACCGAGAGCTTTCGAGAAATGTCAGCTTGAATTTAACCCTGCTTATTTCGTAGAAGGTGAAGTGACTAAGGTTTCATGGAACTTTGGCGAAGGAGAGACATCTGACGAGACTGCTCCTTACCATTGCTTCTCAACCATTGGAAAGACAACAGTAACAGTGTCTGTCGTTTATGCAAGCGGAAAGACTGATAGCGGTTCTCTGGAAATTGAAGTATTGCCATTTGCTTGGGGTGCTGCCTCTGTTGATCTTTGGTATCAAAAATCTGCCAATGTCGTATTCTCCAACGATGGTCAGACTCTCTACTCTTATTCTCAGCAGTCTAAACAGCTCATTGCCCTTGATGCCATTTCTGGAGTAGTAAAGTGGATATATGCTACCGAGTCGGCAAGTTATGGTGCAGGTCCTGTTGTCGGTGCTGACGATAAGATATATGTAGGAACGGAAGATGCAAGTGGCAGCTTCTTCGCATTGACTCCTAACGGCACACTGCGTTGGACTGCTCAGCTTGGTGCAGCTGTGAAAGCGGCTCCTGCCGTTACCTCTGATGGCGTTGTCTATGTCCTCACCGACGATGGCACACTTCATGCTCTGAACGCCGAAGATGGTTCAGTGAAATGGTCTAAGACCGATGAAGGCAAGGCTGGTGGCGTGGCTGTTGATGCCGATGGCAACATCTACATTGGCACAAGTTCAGGCATGTGGTCGTACAAGGCTGACGGCTCGAAACGCTGGTCGTGCGACAAGGCTCTCAACGTAACTGAGCGTGGCGGTTCTTTGGCTTTGTCAAATGGTCTGGTATATGCTGCATTGAAGGGAAAGAACGGAGTCGCTGCCGTGGACATGAACACGGGAAAGACAGCATGGACATACGCTACAACCAGTGGCGACTGCTACCATCCTATTGTTGACACCGAAGGCACAGTCTATATTTGCGAGAAGTCGGGTGGCTTGTATGCTGTTTCGAAGTCAGGCAGTCTTGTATGGAAATATGACACCGACGTCAACTTCATCTACACAGGCTTTGCCCTTGGCAACGATGGTTGCGCATACATTTCCGAATATGCATCACCTTTCAATCTGCTGAAGATAACCAAGTCAGGCAACGTTTCTGTAGAGAGCGGCATTGGTGCACAAACCATGTCGGCAATAACCATTGGTCCTGACCGCCGCATCTACTACTGCACAAATGGCAGTCTTGGAGCATACAACCTCAATGTCAAGCTGGCAGAGAGCGGTTGGCCTATGCGTGGCGGAAATCAGCAAGGCTCAAACTCTTTAAGATAAGGACATCATTATTATGAATCATCGTGTTTTAAACATAAAGCTGCTAATTGCGGTACTGGCGCTATTTGCCAGTACTGCCTGCAGCGGTAACAGTGGGGACACAGAACCTGCGATTACTCCTGACAATCCGGACCCCACTGCCTCAAATGCGGTGATGGATGAAATCTGGGCGACATCGTGCCTCGATGCCGACCTCACTTCTCGCAAGGCTGCATTTGCCAAGATGCAGGGATATGCCGATGCCTGCTCGTCGTCAACCTTCTCGTATTATCTTACGGGAAGCGAGACTCTTGCCTCGGCGTTGGAGAAGAGCGAGGAAGTCATTGGCTGCTACAACAAGGCATTTGAGAAGGTACTGAAGGAGATACAGGACGTGAAACCTGCCGACGGCGAGGTCGCAATGTGGCTTCTCTACAATATGGGCTACATCGTAAAGACTTCGAGCGGTGCTTTTGGAATCGACATATTCCACAGGCGCGCCGCTGAGTTTGCTCCATATCTCGACTTCTATGCCATGACACACGTCCACAACGACCACAAGAGCGTGGCGTTGGCAGACGCTATGGTGGTAGCGGGAAAGCCGGTGCTCTCCAATTTCTATGAGGGAGGAAGCGCCAATAGGGAATATTTCTCGGAAACCGACAAGGACTTCACCATTGGCTCATTCGCAATACACAGTTTCATCACCAACCACAACAACAGCGAGACGGGAAACGTGCCTGTTACAGTGTTTAGGATTGACTGTGGCAGCAAGGCAGACAATTGCATCATCATTCACTCCGGCGACTCCAATTTCCGTCCGGAGCAGTTTGAGAGCGTGAAGGGTGCAAAGGTTGATGTCTATATTCTTCGCTATGCGCCAAATGCCTTGACCGAGAACAATGTGGTTGGCTCTGTGTTTGCGCCAAAGTATTGCCTAATATCGCACATATTGGAGCTTACACACACAGACCCCGCAAACTCGCGTTGGACTCTGGAGCAAGGTCTTGACAGGGCTTTGCATCTGAACTGCAGTAATTCCATAATGCCTTTCTGGGGTGAAAAGATTGTTTGGAGAAATGGTAAACTAAATAAGTAAGAAACAATGAAGAAGACATTATATTTATTGCTGTGCTGCATCTGCTTCGTGCAGACTGCATTCGCACAAGCTGAGAACCGTGCCGAACAAATCAGGCAAAGGATATACAGTCAAGACAAGTCGTCGGTGATTGTAGTTGCCCATCGTGGCGACTGGCGCTATGCGCCTGAGAACTCGCTTGAGGCAATACGCCACTCCATTGCCGTTGGCGTCGATGTAGTTGAGCTCGACCTCCAACTGACAAAGGACAGCGTTCTCATCATCATGCACGACAGCAAGCTTGACAGAACGACAACTGGCAGTGGTGCCGTCGGCGACTTCACGCTTGCAGAGATAAAGAAGCTGAAACTGAAAAACGGTTGCGGCATAAAGACCAAATGTGTGGTGCCTACACTGGAGGAGGCTCTGCTTGAGGCAAAGGGCAAGGCTCTTGTCAACCTTGACAAGGCTGACCGCTATTTCGATTTGCTCTATCCTGTATTGGAAAAGACAGGCACAACCCGACAAATCATCATGAAGGGACAGAAGTCTGCCGAGGAAGTGCAGAAACTTTGGGGACAATATCTTGACAAGGTCATCTATATGCCTGTGGTCAATCTCGACAAAAGCGACGCAAAGGAAAAGATGGCTGGATATATGGAGAAGCTGAAACCATCGGCTTACGAGCTTTGCTATCCTTCTGACGACATGGTTGACTATCCGAAGCAAATAAGAAAGGATTTGGAAGGAAAGTCACTCATTTGGTACAACACTCTTTGGGACACACTTTGTGGCGGTCACGACGATGACCTTTCACTCGAAGACTGCGACGCATCGTTCGGTTTCTTGGTTGACGAGCTTGGAGCAAGCATTATCCAGACCGACCGTGCAGAGCATCTGCTGAAATATCTTAGAAGTAGAAACCTCCACGACTAAAAAACGAGATGTTATGATATTCGATTATTTCTCAATATCAAAACCCTTAAGTACACAGCTGAAGGGTGACGACATAAAGAAGACCTATTCGCGTTTGCGCTGGCAGGTTATTTTCGCGACAATATTTGGCTACGGATTGTTTATAGTATGCCGCTTAAGCATTAATGTCATCAAGAAGCCAATTGTTGATGCCGGCATATTGAACGAATCGGAATTGGGCATTATCGGCACAGGCCTGTTCGTGACCTACGCCGTAGGTAAGTTTGCCAATGGATTCCTTGCCGACCGAAGCAACGTGAAACGTTTTCTTGCCGTTGGTCTGCTCATTTCCGCACTTATCAACCTTGCCCTGGGTTTCACCACGTCCTTTGCGGTGTTTGTCGTACTGTGGGCAATAAACGGTTGGGCGCAATCCATGGGCGCAGCTCCATGCGTTGTCTCACTGTCACGTTGGTTCGGCAATAAGGAACGCGGAACATATTACGGTTTATGGTCGTCAAGCCACAATATTGGCGAAACATTGACCTTCATTGCCACTGCAGCCATTGTATCCGCATTCGGCTGGCAATGGGGCTTTAAAGGTGCAGCTATTTTGGGTTTGTTGGGAGTGGTGATTATTATATTGTTCATGCACGACACTCCGCAGAGCAATGGACTGCCACCGATAGCAGTGTATAAAGGTGATGAGGTGGTTGTGAAGGATGCTACGGACAAGGACGAGATTGCCCGAATGCAAAAGGCTGTACTCCGCAATCCTGCCATCTGGACATTGGCTCTCGCAAGTGCGTTCATGTATATTTGCCGCTATGCAGTGAACAGTTGGGGCATCTTCTATCTTGAGGCGCAACGCGGATATGACACGTTGGAGGCAAGCTCAATAATCTCCATAAGTTCCATTTGCGGAGTAATCGGCACTATCGCCTCTGGTTGGGTTTCCGACAAGTTCTTTGGCGGCAAGCGTTATCTTCCCGCCGTAGTGTTTGGCGTTATGAACATCATAGGTCTGACAATGTTCCTTTTCATGCCTGCCACGTCGATGGTGATTGAGGCTATAAGCATGATAATATTCGGTCTTGCCATCGGTGCATTGCTCTGCTTCCTTGGAGGACTCATGGCAACCGACATCGCATCTAAGAAAGCCAGTGGCGCGGCATTGGGCGTTGTTGGTATAGCAAGCTACGCTGGAGCGGCATTGCAGGACTTTGTCAGCGGACTGACCATAGAAAGCAACAAGGTAATAGTTGACGGAACTGCCGTCTATGATTTCTCTGTCATCTCGTGGTTCTGGTTGGGCGCCGCCATACTTTCGGTTATTTTTACAATAATCGTTTGGATATTGCAAGTAAACAAAAAGACAGTTTCATAAAACATACTGAGTATAAGTAATTAGTTATTTAGGTTTTTTAGTTAGGTTTTTAGTTAGTTTAATTAATTAGATGTCATTGTAGTTGTCGTGATGACAGCTACAATGACAACTTGTTTTTTAGTAATGAGAAATACTATTCTATTGTCAATGTGCTTGCTGTTATCGAGCGACGTTATATCACAAAATATTTCTTCCGAAATACATGGTACTATTCGTGGCAAATACGAGTGTCTGACTGAATCAGGTGAAAGTAGGTTTGCTGTGTGAAATGCGAGGGTTGGTGTCAGCGGGAAGGTTGTCGATGCCGTCTCTTATAAAGCGGAAATAGACCTATCGGATGGGGGAAAGATAAAGATGCCAATCGCTCGTTCATCGCCAAACAAGCTGGAAACGTGAGGGATGTCGGTGCGATGAGCATGATGAGGACAAAACCAGGTCCAATCACAATAATGACTTATGACATAGGTGCATATCTACATTGACACAATTGGCATGTGGAAGCAGAACTTCTGCAAAAAACATTATTCCGACAATGCCTTTCCTAATGCTTATGCAATAGATGTGTTTGCCAACTACGACATAAAAATCAGGCGCACAAAAAGTCTGCTGGAAAAAGTGTCGCCACTGGTTAGATATGATTATCTAAGTGACCATAGTGACGGGATTTCATTTGGCGATACAAGCCGGCTTGTCTTGGATGACCCTGAGCGACATAGGCTGACAACAGGCTTGACATTCAGTCTTGCCACACCTTTTGTTGCAGACTTGCGAGTAAACTACGAAAAGTATTTTTATAACCAAGGTGTAATAGCAAACCAATCTGAAAGAGATAAAATAGTATTTGAACTCATAGCCCATTTTTAATTCTACCAATATCAAAAAACGACAGAGGCT
>JBJEAS010000069.1:0-48595 GCA_051869235.1 Prevotella sp. | reverse complement strand
TTCTTTTTTACTCAACTTTTTTTCAAACTATCACTCCATTTCCCGGAAGAGCCTCAAAGTAGGAAGAAGCAAGGGAATGAGCGTCATTCTTGCAACGCAAAACATGGCAGATTTCAAGACACGTAAATTCGATTTCTTTGCCAACGTCCAATACCCGATGATAATGCTTCAACAATCGCAGAACGATTCGGTATTGAGAGACTTATTTGGCGTGTCAGGCAACGCTTTGCAGGAACTGAAAAACACTGTCTCTACATTGCAGAAAGGAGAACTCTTAATAAAGGACACAAGTGAGGATTTATTGGGTCTTGGAAACGAGAAGAATTATAAGAAAATTAACGTCACACATTTAATCTAATTACAATGGAGAAGTTGGACAAAGCATACGAGGGAATGGAGATGTTGAGGAACATAGGCCTTCCCATCAGTAAAGACCAAATTAAAGGTATATATGATTTGGAAGCGCAATACCTTACGGAAGAGGTCATCCCTCAAATAAAAGAAGTCATAGGGCCTTTAGTAAATAAAGTGATGAATGGTTTCAAAATGGAGGTCACCATTGGCGAGCAGGAGGAAGTAAACATAGAATTACTGCCTCCTGAAACAGAGAACACCATTAATCAAAGGGATGCCAATTCAAAGAAGCGACAAAAAAAGTATATCATAAAAGTCATATTCCCTGATGGTCATGCAGTATGCTCCAGAATGGTGTGGGAAACGCTCTACGAAGTAGTGAAATATGCAGGAGTACAGAGAGTGAGAAAACTGGGACTTTGGCTTAGGGGCACCAACATCATTTCAGACCAAGTGGAGGAGGATGACCGATACCGGAACAGCCAAAAGGAAGTGGAGCCTGGAGTCTATTTACAGACATGCTCAACTACAGAAGTGAAATATGAACAAATTAAAGAAATTAACAAGCAATTGTCGCTTGGATTGAAAATTGAAAAGGTCCTGATATAAATTATGAGATACACGAAAGAATACAATGAGTTTTATAAGCTCTTTTATTTTATTTTCGATTTAGCAGGTGAAGGTATTATAAAGAGTGTAGAAGATATCAAGAAAAGTATAAAATTGGCATATCTTGATGTCGAATTGAATAGCGAAAACAGAAGTATGCCAAGAGATGTTGATGGTGATGACGAGATGCAGTGTAAGAACATTGACAGAGCCGTAGAAGATGGAGTTGAAGACGTTCGTACATTTGCAAAAAAATATATTTCAGATCATATGGAGAGTATCCTCTTTTTTGAGAACAATTGTGGAAATGAATTGGCTAGATTACGCTCACTTGAACGTGATATTATAAATGAGGCTCTTGATAATAATCATGACAAATTGTACGGAATTGATGAAAAGCAACGAGTTAATGACGTATTTTGGAGAATAGCTGAAAAATTTGCAGACGGAACATTCGATGACAGTAACGACACGCAAATAGACCTATTTAAAGCTGCGGAGAAAATTGACGAAGAATTGCCTAATGGTAATTATGGTAAGGGATTAGTCAAAATATTCGATGGATTAAGAAATCTCGTAAGAGAAGACGAAAGTGTGAATGAGGTACTCAAATTAGTTTTCACAAGAGATGTTAGTGATTAATGATTTCATCAACCCAAATTAGAAAAATAAAAGTTGAAAAACATCTGTAACTGTCAGTCTTTTCTGCAAAGTGTTGAATAACAAACACTAAAAAGAGAGGCGGGCTGACAGATGCTTTCAAATATATTATTGAAAACGAAATCAGAACAGGCTATCGAGAGTTACTTCTTGATTTACACATCCCGAATGGTTATTCTGTTGAAGTCCGTTGGTTGTTATCATGACCAACTGTACGGAATGGTTTGGGTGATGTTGTCTGCTATGGACAAAAGCGTCGATTTTGTTAAGCAGTTCACGCTCATATTGGCTGTCTATGCAGAATATGTTCTCACTGAATTTAATCTCACATACATAGTCAGTGCGCTCTCCCTTCCATTCCAAAACAAGGTCGATTTGTGCACCATCGCCACTTGGTGCCGTACCTTTCCAACAGTAATTGCGGTTCACCGTAGCTATGCGCAGACAGTCTTTTAGCTGGTTGATATGTTCCACTACCAATAGCGCAAAGGTGTTTCCTGCCCACGAGTAGAACGAAGGTGTACGCTGTATGGACCTCCAATTGCCAGCAACTGTATTCTTGTTGTGGATAAAATGGAGATAAAACAACGAGAAGAAATCGCATAGTTGATATACGGTTTCAACGCGCTGCTTGCCATATCTGGGATATTCCCTTATTATCCCCGATTCCTTAAGATTGTCGATGATTTTGCTGAAAGTGCCGCCACCCTCTATGCCGGTAGCCTTTGACAATTCGGCACGAGTCATGCCATAAAAGCGTGTTCCCAATGCCTTGACCACATCAATATATCGTTCGGATGTGGCATAAAGTCCGGTATAGACATCCTTGAACTCCTGATGAATCTTTTGGTTGTCAAAGAAAAAGCGGTCGATGTTTTCAGAGAGGTTCTTCTCCTTGTCAACCATATCCATATAATATGGTATGCCACCAAATGCCATGTATGCTATTGCCATTTCATATCTTGAGAAATGGAATCCCTTGTTTTTGTAGTATGACTCACATTCGCCAAGGGTGAATGGCAGAAGACGTATCTTGCCTGTAAGTCTTCCGTGCAAACCTCCGTAGTCCCTTATGACGTTGTTCAACATCCAGCTTGTGGCCGACCCACATACGACGAGTACGATATTCCTCTGCCTGTCAGCCCATGAGTTCCAGAAATATCCCAATTCTTCTATCATCTCTGAGGATTGTGGTCCGGCAAGCCACGGCAGCTCGTCGAAAAAGATTATTTTCCTTCTTTTCCTTATTCCTTCGAGAAGTTTCTTCAAGAGCCTGAAGGCCTTGCGCCAGGATGTGGGACAAGGAGTGGTTTCTGGCAGTCCGCTGTCAATCAAACTTTCGTGGAAATGTTCCAGCTGAATCTGCTTGTATGTCTTGATGTCCTTGTCTTTGATATACGACCCGATTGCCCTGAACACTATTTTGTTGCGATACACCTCCTCCACGAGATATGACTTGCCAACTCGTCTGCGGCCATATATGGCAACAAACTCTGACTTAGACGATTTCAAGAACTTTTCCAGTTCGCCAATCTCTTCTTTTCTGCCTATTACACTTGAATATCCCATGTCAAATCATGTATTGTCATTATTTGGGTGCAAAGTTACTAATTAATTTGAATAATCCAAAAAAATCAGCCAAATTGAGCAAAAAAAGTTCAATTTGGCTGATTTTTCCGTGCTTATTAAGCTGCAAAGATATCATCGACCTGAGGTATCTGATTTACACTAAGGATTTGAAGAAGGACAATCAGACAGTCCTTCTCCCTGTGTATATAACACCCTTCCTGTGAGCATGCAACAGATGTCAAAGAGTTAGTGTCAAAGGTGTCAAACATCAAAAAATCAACCAAATTCAACATTTATTTACTCTATATTTGCCGAATTGTTTTGGCGTTTTTTAAAAAAAGTAGTATATTTGCGCCAAAATTATGATTTTATGAATAAGCGCATTAACACTACCATCATGACTGTAGTCATGATACTGTTCTGTTCCAGCACCAACGTCGTAGCACAGAGCGACAATGTCGTACCTTCTGGATTTCCCGAACTCGACGAGTGGGTAAGACAATGCAAGGAGGAACGGCCTAACGCCTTGGGCTATCCAGGCAACTATGACAGCAAGCTTGACGGCTTCTACGCCTGGTACACAGAAAACAAAATGGAGAATGTCCTCATCAACAATGCCGGCGACCCGTTTGAAAATCCCTCGGCATTGTCGTCACTGAAGTTTGAACGAGAAGTGATTGAAAGCTTTGCCCCGTTGTATGGCTTCGACCTCGACAATCTGTGGGGACTGGTAACCATGAGCGGTACCGACGGCAACAACCACGGCCTGTATTTCGGCGTGAACTATCTGAGGAAGAAGACTGGCAGGATGCCTATTGCATACGTGTCTGACGAGGCTCACTACAGCAACTACCGCCTATGTGATGTCCAGAACCTCGAGGTGCGCATGATAAAGAGCAACGAGATGGGGCAGATGATTCCCGAGGAGTTTGAGAAAGTGCTCGACACCTCGCGTCCCTGTCTAATGATTTACGCCATGGGCTCCACATTCAAGGGAGCCATCGACAATCAGATAGAATTGAACAAGATACTCGACAAATATCCCGAGATTGAAGTGTACAGACATGTTGACGCCGCTCTGTTTGGAGGCTATCTTCCTTTCACCGAATTCAAGATGCTCGTAAACCAGAAGGCTGCCAACTATCAGTCAATATCCATCAGCGGGCACAAGTTCTTCGGCATCGACAGCCCCTGCGGACTGTTTCTCACCACTCGTGAGGTATATGACAACCAGGCATCCTTCGATGTGGCATATCTCAATGCCAACATGCGTATGATAAATTGTTCGCGTTCGGGTGTTGAACCCTTGAAATTCTGGTGGCTGCTGAAGACCGTCGGCATAGAAGGCTGGACAGAACAGGCCACCGCAATAATGCAAAACACCGCCTACCTCGTGTCAGAACTCACCCGGATAGGCTGGCCATGCTGGAACAATAAATACAGCAACACAGTGTTTTTCAAGCGTCCCGACAGCGAGATAGTGTCGAAATACAACCTTGCCAACAGCTATGACGAACGGTTCGGAGGCGACCTTTCTCACGTTGTTGTGATGCAACATGTGAAGAAGGAAGTGATCGACAAGTTTATTGCCGAACTTGAAGGCACCATGACTGCCATAAGCTCCACCGAGGGCAACACAGAGGCTAAGGAAAACCAAGAATACTCGCTTGCAGGAATAAAGGTCGCCAGCGTCGATAACACAAGTGTAGTGGTAAGCAAGGGCAGGAAAAAGCTGTCAAGCCACAGTAAGTATTAAACAACTCGACCTTACTTTACCCTTCGGCCAGTGACCGTTGGTTCGCAAGTAGCAAAAAGGAGATAGATGAAGATAAAAGGAGATAAATGACGTATGTTCAAGCCTGTCTTTTTCTATTGTCCTTTATCTTCCTGAGCGACCATAGGGAGCGATAACTTCTCTTAACTTCTTCTAACTTCATAAGTTGCACATGCGAAACTTAAATTAAATAACTGAACTTTGCTTTTCCCTTCGGCCAGCGACCGTTGGTTCCCACCCTTTAACTTTCAGTACGGGCAAACTATTACTTCAAGATATTCAGCTCTTTGGGTGCGCTGGCTACTGGGGGTGTGGGCGTCTCGCCCGCACCTCGCCTACAAGGTAATATTCTCAAGTTTCGGAAGTAATTTTGAACCACAGAGTTTAAGAGATTAAGAGTTTTATAATATGAAAGAGATTGAATGCCAAGGCATTTAGAGTTCATAGAGGGCTGCGCTTGATAATAGCAGCATGGAAACTCTGCGTTCTCCGTCGCTTGCGACCTACTCTATAAAACCAAAAATCTCTTTTTCTCTTTATCTCTGTGGTTTAAATAAAACCCTTATACATTGGGAATTACCACTTCCGAAAGTCGAGTAATATTTCGGGATTATGCGGTTGATGGTGCGCAAGGTGCGGGCGGGACGCCCACACCCCCAGCCCTTGCCGCTAAATATTCAACTACATTTAAGGGTGGGAACCAACGGTCGCTGGCCGAAGGGAAAAGCAAAGTTCAGTTAAATAACATTTATTATTCAGTTGAATGTAGGTCTTGTCATAGAAGAATTGCGTATTTTGGGATATTTTCCATAAAAACATTTATCTCTTTTTGCCTCTTTTTGTCGCAATGATACAAATTTGGTGTAATATGTAACATTTTTATATGGGTTTACGTTGGAAATGGTGTAACTTTGCAGACTGAAAAACCTATCAGTATGAAAAGAACCATTTTAATGTTTACAATGCTGTTGGCAATGACGTTGGTAACGGCACAGGATTTTAAGTTATGGTATGCACGTCCGGCAACACAGTGGACAGAGGCATTGCCAGTAGGAAACTCACACATGGGAGCTATGGTGTTTGGCGGTGTGGAGGAAGAGGAACTGCAGCTGAACGAGGAGACGTTCTGGGCAGGCGGACCGCACAACAACCTCAACCCAAAGGGACGCGAGGCACTCGGCGAGATACGCCAGCTGGTGTTTGCCGACAAGTTTGCTGAGGCACAGAAGAAGATTGACGAGAACTTCAACACGCCGCAAAATGGCATGCGCTATCTTACGCTCGGTTCTATGCGGATGAAGTTTAAGCACACCTCACCTCAAAATTATATCCGCTCGCTTAACCTTGCTGACGCTACGGCAAAGGTGAACTATACAGTTGGCGATGTAAACTATGAACGTACTGTTTTCGCCTCGCTTGCCGACGATGTAATTGTTGTAAGGCTTGAGGCAAGCAAGCCTCAGTCTGTCTCGTTCAGCCTTGGCTATGACTGTCCAAAGGAGTTGCAGCCAGTGGTCAGTGTCAAGGGACGGCAGCTCACCATGCGATGCCGTGGCGTGGATCAGGAAGGCATAAAGGCTGCACTTAATGCAGAGTGCCGCATAATGGTGAAGGCAGAAGGAGGAAAGGTAGTGGCAAAAGGGGAAACGATAAATGTGGAGAATGCGAACACAGCTACACTTTACATCGTAGGAGCAACAAACTTCAAGAGCTACAACGACGTTTCGGGCAACGCATCGAAAAGATGTGATGTGGCTATGAAGTGTGCACAAAAGAAAAGCTACAACCAGCTGTTGGCAGACCATGTAGCTAAATACCGCAGCCAATACGACCGTGTAAGGCTCGACATACCGATGACAAAAGCCTCGGAGGCAGAGACCGACGAGCGTGTAAGGAACTTCAACGAGACGGACGACCTCAACCTCGTGGCACTGCTCTACCAGTATGGCCGTTACCTGCTTATCTCATCCTCACAGCCAGGCGGACAGGCTGCCAACCTGCAAGGAATTTGGAACGGCTCGATGGGTGCCCCTTGGGACAGCAAATACACTATAAACATCAATGCCGAGATGAACTACTGGCCTGCAGAGGTGACAAACCTCAGCGAGTGCCACGAACCACTGTTCTCGTTGGTCAACGACCTATCGAAGACGGGAGTCGACGCGGCCCGCGTGCTTTATGGGGCAAAGGGTTGGGTGGCTCACCACAACACCGACATCTGGCGCATAACGGGACCGGTGGACGGTGCATATTACGGCATGTGGCCCAACGGCGGCGCTTGGGCGGCACAGCATTTGTGGCAGCACTACCTATTCACCGGCGACAAGGAATTCTTGAGAAAGAACTATGCGGCACTGCGTGGAACAGCCGACTTCTATATGAGCCATCTTGTGAAGCATCCACGGCATGGCTGGCTCGTCACGGCTCCTTCCATGTCGCCTGAACACGGCTACGGCAAGGCAGGATCGAGCATTACTGCCGGTTGCACCATGGACAATCAGATAGCTTTCGATGCCCTATACTCTACTCTTCTTGCCACCCGCGCCTTGGGTGGAGACAAGGCCTACGAGGACTCGCTGCAGAATGTACTCGACCAACTGCCTCCTATGCAGATTGGCCGTCACAACCAGGTGCAGGAGTGGCTTGTCGATGCTGACAACCCCAAAGACGACCATCGTCACATTTCTCATTTATATGGACTATACCCAAGCAATCAGATTTCGCCTAACGCTAATCCTAAACTGTTCCAGGCGGCACGCAACACTCTGTTGCAGCGTGGCGACATGGCAACGGGATGGAGCATAGGATGGAAGATAAACTTCTGGGCGCGTATGCTCGATGGCGACCATGCCTTCAAGATTATCCGCAACATGCTTTGTCTGCTGCCAAGCGATGCAGTGGCAAAGGAATATCCCAATGGAAGAACCTATCCAAACCTCTTCGATGCCCACCCGCCATTCCAAATTGACGGCAATTTCGGCTTTACGGCTGGCGTGTCGGAGATGCTGCTGCAGAGCCACGACGGTGCAGTGCATCTGTTGCCCGCCTTGCCTGAAGCGTGGAGAGAGGGTAGTGTGAAGGGACTTGTTGCACGCGGTGCCTTCGAGGTTGACATGGAATGGAACGGCTCGCAGCTGGCAAAGGCAAAGATAAAATCGCGTCGTGGCGGAACGCTTCGACTGCGCTCGTATGTTCCTCTGAAGGGCAAAGGCTTAAAGCCAGCCAAGGGCGAATGTGCCAACGAACTGCTCGCTCCTGCAGCGGTGAAACAGCCGAAGGTGTCGGAAGAGATAAACCCACAAAGTCCTATCATTCCGCGTGTGTATGAATATGATGTGGAGACGAAGGCTGGAGAAGAAATAACAGTTGAGAGAGTGTAGAAGATAGAGATAAGAATATATGAAAAAATCAATATTTACTGTATTTGCTCTTGCCGTGGCAATGGCGGCAGAAGCTGAAACGAGAGAGATTTTGAGTCCCAATGGTGGACTTAAGGTTACAGTGAGCGACGATGGCGGCAATGCCGCCTACAGCCTGTCGCTCGACGGACAAGTGTGTATCGAGACATCACCACTTGGCGTGGTGCTGAACTGTGCCGACTATTCGAAAGGCTTGGCAATGGGAAAGGGTGAGGTGCAGAAGACGGTGGATGTCGACTACACGCTGCCAAACATCAAGCGTAGTCACGTCAGCCACAAGGCAAACGAACTGACCATTCCATTCCTTAAGGATGGCAAGCCTGCCTTCGACCTTATTCTACACGTTGCCGACAATGATGTGGCAATGAAATACCGTATACATACCATTGGCGAAACCGCCGTTGCCGTGGTAAAAGAAGAAAAGACAGGCTTCGTGTTGCCAAACGGAACAACAACATTCCTATGCCCACAGAGTGCTCCTATGCAAGGCTTTGCACGCACTTCGCCAAGTTACGAGACAAACTACACTCTCGACGACGAGATGGGAAAGAACGGTTGGGGCAATGGATATTCATTTCCTTGCTTGTTTAAGGCCCACCCCCATCCCCTCCTTGGGGAGGGGAGCACTGGCAACCTTTGGGTACTCATTTCGGAAACGGGCGTTGACGGCAGTTATTGCGCTGGTCGCCTTCTCGGCGCAGCTTCTCCCCTCCCCGGGGAGGGGACGGGGTTGAGCCTCTACACCATCGGTCAACCCCAACCTGGCGAGATGAACGGCACTGGCACGACATCGCCTGCCATAACCTTGCCTGGCGATACACCATGGCGCACCATTACAGTAGGGAAATCGCTCGCTCCTATTGTAGAGACTACCATCCCGTTTGACGTTGTTGAACGAAAATACGAGGCTTCGCAGAAGTTTGAGTATGGTCGTGGCTCTTGGAGCTGGATCATAAAGATGGACCCAAGCTGCAACTTCGACGAACAGAAACGCTATATCGACTTCTCTGCCGCAATGGGCTACGAGTCGGTGCTGGTAGATGCCCTTTGGGACACGCAGATTGGTCGCGACAAGATAGAGGAACTGGCACGCTATGGCAAGTCAAAGAACGTGGCACTTTATCTCTGGTACAACAGCAACGGCACGTGGAACGATGCACCTCAAGGACCTCGTCATCTGATGGACAAGTCGCATGCCCGCCGTCAGGAAATGGCATGGATGAAGAGCATCGGCATACGAGGTATAAAAGTCGACTTCTTCGGTGGCGACAAGCAGCCTATGATGCAGCTCTACGAGGACATCCTCTCTGATGCCAACGATTACGGTTTGCTCGTCATCTTCCACGGCTGCACTCTGCCACGTGGTTGGGAACGCATGTTCCCCGCCTATGCTGCCAGTGAGGCAGTCTTGGCAAGCGAGAATCTGCATTTCTCACAGGGAATGTGCGATGCAGAGGCACAGAACGCCTGCATTCATCCGTTCATTCGCAACACCGTAGGCTCGATGGACTTTGGCGGTTCTACACTCAACAAATTCTACAACGCAAACAACAATGGCGGTTCGCAGCGACGCACGTCGGATGTGTTTGCCCTTGCCACGGCTATCCTGTTCCAGAGTCCTGTGCAGCATTTCGCACTTGCACCAAACAATCTCGACGACGCTCCCGCATGGGCAATTGACTTCATGAAGGCAGTGCCGACAACTTGGGACGAGGTGAAATTCATCGACGGCTATCCAGGCAAATACTGCATCATGGCACGCCGTACGGGCGACAAGTGGTTCGTAGTCGGCATCAATGCCATGAAAGAAACTTTGAAGACCACCATCGCACTACCGATGTTCAAGGCTGGCAGTCAGATCAAGCTCTATACTGACAACGAGAGACTTGAGGGCAGCGTGAAGACCATTAAGCAAGGCAAGAAGCAGGAGCTGAAGATTGCTATTCCTTGCAATGGAGGAATTGTTCTTGAAAATTAAGAATTAAGAGTTAAGTAATGATATGAAACAAATTATAATAGGAATTGTTGCGCTGATGGCTGTGCTTACAGCAAAGGCGCAAGACCAGAATTTTCACATCTACCTCTGCTTCGGGCAGTCGAATATGGAGGGCAATGCCCGCTACGAACAGCGGGACATGGAAGGTATTGACGAGAGATTCGTTTCTATGGCTTCAATGGACGACGAGAAGCTGGGTTGGAAACGTGGCGAATGGCACAAGGCGGTGCCGCCTCTCTGCCGCCCTTATACAGGCCTGACACCTGCCGACTATTTCGGTCGCACAATGGTCGACAGGCTACCGAAGAATGTTCGTGTAGGTGTAATCAATGTCGCCATCGGCGGATGCGGCATCGAACTCTTCGACAAGGAGAACTATGCCTCCTATCTCGAAAAGCAGCCGCAGTGGATGAAGAATATGACCAAGGACTATGATGACAATCCATACGCCCGTCTCGTCGAACTTGCCAAGAAGGCTAAGAAGGACGGTGTCATCAAGGGTGTGCTCATGCTTCAGGGCGAGACTAATACCGGTCAGCAGGACTGGCCCGAGAAGGTGAAGAAGGTGTATGAAAACCTGCTTGCCGACCTCGGTCTCAATGCCAACGATGTGCCGTTCTTTGCCGGAGAGGTTGTGAGCAAGGAGGTGGGAGGACGTTGTGCCGCCCATAACCCTATTATCAACAAGTTGCCGGAGGTGATTCCCACTGCTCATGTGGTGTCGTCGAAGGACTGCCCATGTGCCCAGGACTCGCTCCACTATACCGCCGAGGGCTATCGTATCATTGGTAAGCGTTTTGCCGAGAAGGTGCTTTCTGTGCAGAGCGGATTCAAGAATCCAGTGCTTTGGGCTGACGTGCCCGACCCAGATGTCATCCGTGTGGGTGATGATTACTGGCTTGTTTCCACCACCATGCACCTTATGCCCGGTGCTCCCGTGATGCACTCCAAGGACCTTGTTAATTGGAAGACTGTTAGTTATGTGTTCCCCTCGCTCCACGACACTCCCAAGTATGACATGCAGGAGGGAACAGTCTATGGACGCGGTCAGTGGGCCACATCATTGAGATACCACAACGGACTGTATTATCTCTATTTCTCGCCCAACGATGCTCCTTATAAGGGATATGTATATACCACCAAAGACCCGCGCGAGGGATGGACGCTTGCTCATCGCATACCCCATTTCCACGATGCATCGCTCTTCTTTGATGACGACGGTAGGGCATACGTGTTCTATGGCACAGGAGAGATGAAGGAGCTGCTGCCCGACCTTAGCGGTGTGAAGGAAGGCGGACTGAGCGGTAAGGTGTTTGAGCGTGATGCCGAGGAGAACGGACTTCTCGAAGGCAGCCGAGTGGTGAAGCACGACGGTAAGTATTACCTTATTATGATATCATGGCCCAAGGGCAAGCCTCGCCGTCAGTTGGTATATCGTGCCGACAATATCCAGGGTCCGTATGAGAAGAAAGTAATTCTCGAATCTACATTCGGTGGATTCCCTTACGCTGCACAGGGAACTATCGTCGATGACGGCAAGGGCAACTGGTATGGCGTAATTTTCCAGGATCGTGGTGGTTGCGGTCGTGTTCTCACTCTCATGCCTTGCACATGGAAGGACGGATGGCCTATGCTTGGTGATGAGAACGGAAAGATTCCTGCCGTGATGGGTAAGCCCATTGGAGGATATGACGGAGGTGAGATTGTGTCGAGCGACGAGTTTGACTCCGACAAGATGAATATCGACTGGCAGTGGAACCACAATCCTGTCAACGAGGCATGGTCGCTCACCGAGCGTCCTGGATATATGAGACTCAAGACGAGTAGGGTAGTGCCCAATCTATATCTCGCTCCTAACACTCTGACTCAGAGAATGGAAGGTCCTGAATGTAGGGGAATCGTCAAGATGGATGTATCCAAGATGAAGGACGGTGATGTTGCCGGACTTAGTGCATTCAATGGAGATGCTGGTGTTGTGCAGGTTAAGAAGCAGGGAAAGAAGCTGATTCTCGTTGCCGAGAGCCAGAGCTGTAAGATGACCAATAAGGAGAAACTCATCACTGACGTGATGAGCAAGGAGGCTTATCGCAAGGAACTTGACAAGAAGACAGCGGATGTCTATTTCAGAATTGATGCCGACTTCCGTCCAGGCAAGGACCTCGCCACCTTATATTATAGTTTAGACGGCGAGAACTGGATAAAGGTCATGTCTGACTACAAGATGATATTCGACTACACTCGCTTCTTCATGGGATCCAAGTTTGCCATCTTTAACTATGCCACCAAGAAGAAAGGTGGATATGTGGATGTTGACTGGTTCCACTATAATAAATTGAAGATTGAAGATTGAAAATTAAAGATTTAAATATTATTATCAGATGATCAAAAAACTAATGACCGCCGCCCTTGCAATGGTAGCTACGGCGGCAACAGCACAGAACCCGTATCTGCCTTTATGGGAACACTTGCCAGATGGTGAACCTCGAGTGTTTGACGACCCCGATAATCCTGGCAAGAAGAGGGCATACATCGTAGGCTCTCACGACGTGAAATATACGGAGTATTGCGGTAACGACATTCGTATTTGGTCGGCACCTGTTGAAGACCTTACCAACTGGCGTGACGAGGGACCCGTGTTCAGTCATTATGTTAATGGCAAGTGGGACACAATGTTTGCCCCCGACCTCGTAGAAGTGGTAGACAAGGCAACAGGCAAGAAGACCTATTGGCTTTACCCACATTCGCGTGGTTGGCGACGTGTACCTATGGTGTGCAAGGGCGATCGCCCCGACGGTCCCTTCACTCCTGTGAACCTTAATGCCGACGGCACTGCCTGTGTCGATGGTTCGCTCATCGACTTCGACCCTTCGGTATTTGTTGAGAACATCACAAATAAGAAAGACCCCGACTATGCCCGCGGTTTCCGTGCATACGTCTTCTATGGTTTCCGCCATTCAACCGCCTTTGAGTTGGATCAGGACAACATGTATGCCGTGCGTCCTGGAACAGAGATTCACGACTATTTCATCCCTGCCAGTGAACGTTATGGAGTAATCCGTGACCCTGAGGGAACACAATATCCCGCCCTCTACAAAGGACAAAACCCCGGCGATTTCAACTTCTTCGAGGCATCGAGCATTCGTCAGGTGGGAAACAAATATGTGATGGTTTTCTCAGGATATAGCGGACCGGAATACGGACAAGGTTCCACCAATTCAGCCTTGCGTTATGCCTATGGCGACTCACCTCTTGGTCCCTGGCGTTCAGGAGGTGTACTTGTGGATTCCCGAGGTATCGTCCCCAATCAGGACGGAACACATCTCGTTGGTATGAATGCCGCACACAACACCCATGGTTCGATACAGGAGATCAACGGACAGTGGTATGTCTTCTATCATCGTCCTCCCCGTGGTTTCGGTTTCGCCCGTCAGGCAATGGTTGCCCCGATAAAGATTGAGTGGGATAAGAAACCCGTGGCAAAGGGTGGACAGGTACGCATCACGGCATACGACCCATATACAAAGAACAACGAGTGGACAGCCGAGGCTTCTGACGGAATGAAATATACTGGAGCAGAAGTGACGAGCGAGGGATTCAATATCTTCGGACTACCTCCCTACTCTTATTATTCAGCCGGAATAGCCTGCTACATGAGCGACCAGCGATGGTTGCAGGACAACTTCGACGTTTGGAACAACAGCATGGATCTGACCGACATTCCAAATGGTGGAGTAGTTGGATTCAAATACTTCGGCTTCGGCGGACTTGCACAGGCAAGCAAGGGCATCAATGCCTTTGAGGGTACCAAGGCTGGCAATGGCACTAAGCTTTGTGTAAATCTCACTCCAAAAGGCAAAGGAGCTTTCAGCATCCGCATAATGCTTGACGGACCATACGCCAATGCCACATGGAACGGCAAGGAGATAGCCAAGATAGATGTTCCTGAAAACGCTGTCAAGGAAGCTCGCAGCTACGAAGTGGATGTTCCTTCAGTTGAAGGCTTGTCTGGCAAGCATGCCATTTATCTTGTCGTTGAAGGCAAGGGCAATGAAGGACTTCTTGACCTCCACGGAATAGGATTTGCAAAGTCAGGACAGACATGCAAGCGTCCTGATGTACCAGAGGTAACGATTACCGTCGACGGCAAGAAGATTGCACTACCGTCAAAGCCTGTATTCTCAACTAACGACAATGGACTAATGGACCTTACACACTATCAGGCATACGCTCCACTGCGCAGCAACTCTACCATTAAGGCAACAGCAAAGGGTGGCGAGGTGGACATAAAGATTGGCAAAATTGTCGATGGTCGTGCTACAGTAAAATGCAAGTTCAACGGCAAGGAAAAGGTTTTCCTCATCAATTAATATCGTAATTCTGCATATAATAAAAGGCGTGGCTTTAATTGTCACGCCTTTTTTTGCCTGGTAAAACTTGAGATATTGAAAAAAAAGTAGTAATTTTGCAGTCGAAAAACTTAAAACTACAAGGAATGAAGTATGTTGTAATAAAGGAAGCAACTACACGTAAGGCAATGAACGACTTCATAGCCCTACCAAGGAAGCTTTATGCAGGCAATAGCTGTTATGTCCCTGACCTCGACATTGATATTCGGAACACCTTTGACCCGAAGAAGAATGCAGGTCTCGACCACTCCGACATCATGCCTTTCGTGGCATACGATGCCGATGGAAATGTAGTAGGACGCATAGCAGGCATTATCAACCATAAGGCAAACGAGAAATGGCAGACACGCTGTGTACGCTTCAGCATGATAGAGTTTATTGATGACGAAAAAGTGTCGAAGGCTCTTATTGAAGCCGTTGAAGAATGGGGGCGTGAGCGAGGCATGACGCAGATTCAAGGTCCCATGGGGATTTCCGACTTCGACAAGGAGGGAATGCTTGTAGAGGACTTCGACCTTTGCAGCTCAATGATTACCATTTATAATCCGCCATATTATCCACTGCACATGGAACGCCTCGGCTTTGACAAGGAGGTAGACTGGGTGCAGATTCAGGTGCAGGTCCCTAACGAAGTTCCGGCATTGTTCAACCGCATTGCCACAAGGTCGCTGGATATGCTTGGCTTGAAATTCAAGAAAGTGACGCGAGAGGAACTGACGAAAGGCGGCTATGCCCAACGCATCTTCGAGCTTCTCAATAGAGCCTATTCTCCTCTCTTTGGATTCACGGAACTCAGCAAACGTCAGGTAGAAGACTTCGCAAAGACATACATTCCACTTGTCGACCCGCATTTCATATCCGCCGTGGAGGACGAGAAAGGAAATTTGATAGGAATAGCCATTACAATGAACAGCCTCAACAAAGCATTACAGAAAAGCCGTGGTCGTCTGTTCCCCTTTGGCTGGTTTCATCTTCTGCGTGCACTGAAGTGGAAACACGAAGACAAAGTAGAACTGATGCTGATTGCCGTACATCCCGACTATCAGGGCAAGGGAGTAAATGCGGCATTCTTCGTCGACCTCATACCTGTCTACAACTCATGTGGCATAACATGGGCTGAGACGGGACCGCAACTTGAAGACAATGTCCGCGAACTCTCCCAATGGCGTATTTTGGGACCAAAATATGTCAAACGCCGTCGTTGCTACACCCGGAATATAAATCGAGGACAAGATTAATTTCTGAATAGGTTATGTCGTCGGGACACAATGCCTTTATAGCCGCCCTACTACTATCTATACCAGCTGTGGCTATGGCATTTTTGATGGTTGCCATATGATTGGCAGACACAAGTTCTTCCAACTTGACATCGCCTGTCTTGACAAATTTGCCGAGATGTCCGTATATGGTTGACTGGTTAAGATTGCGTTTCGCTGCAATGTCGGCAACAGACATTCCACCACGGTAGAGATTGTAGGAAACGACATGTGTCTGTTCCTTCTCTACCTTCGGCTTCTTTTCTCTCGGTTTCTGCGACTTTGTTTTGGCAGATTCCCTTTCCATTGCCATTACCGACGAGTGTTGTTTCTCTTTAAGATATGTGCTGACACTGAACCCCTTGTCGGCTATTGACTTTAGAAGAAGGCGATGGAAACGATAGAGATGATAGAGTTCGGCGTAGACATCGTTGAGACGCTGCATGGCATGCTTGTTGTTCGACTTGACTTTTTGTGTCAGTTCCAACGGTTTGCCAATGATAGACTCGATGGTCTCGATAAAGTAAGTCGTACTGTGTCTTACCCGTTCAAGAAGAGCTTCGTCGTGCAGTTGCTCAAATGTCATTCTGCCGAGACTCGTTGTCCAACGCATGGCTATGTCTGTCACCTTCTGTCTGAAATCGGTTGCCGTTTGTCTGTACAACTGTGTCAACGACGCATTTGAGCTGGAGAAATGTTCACTCATAAGTCGCAACATGCTGTCCACCTTCTCCTGTAAGGTTGTGAAATCGAAAAGTTCAATAAGCAGTTGGCGGTAATACTCCTGCTTAAGCTGTGGCAGCTGGTTGACACTACGTCTTGCTTCCTCTTCTTGATTAATCATATAGTTGTCGATGCGCTCGTCGCTGATTATCGCCGAAGTGTTTATCTTCGATGCAATGACCAGACCTTCAAGGCTTCGGCATCGGCTCAAAGCGACATATACTTGACCTGAAGCAAAGGAGTGCCCCGCATCGATTATTGCATGGTCGAAGGTCAGTCCCTGACTTTTGTGTATCGTTATTGCCCAAGCCAGTCGCAAAGGATATTGGCGGAACAATCCTTGTATCTCAGTTTCTATCTCATGTGTTTGAGGATTGATGGTATATTTTGCGTTCTCCCATTCTTGCGGAGTCACCTCTATCTCATTGGATTCGCCGGTGCATACCACCTTTACGCTGTCATCCCTCAATTCAACCACGCGTCCTATCTTCCCATTAAAATATTTTCCGTCAGTGTCGTTCTTTATGAACATTACCTGTGCGCCCTCCTTCAGTGTGAGTTCGCTGGAAGTGGGATAGGACAGTTCGGGGAAGTTTCCTTCTATTTCTGCCTTGTAAGTGTAGGGCTTCGTAGTAAGGATTTTCATCTCACGGTCGTTATAGTCGTCGGCCATGCGATTGTGTGTAGTGAGCCTAATATATCCTTCCTCCGGCTTTGGCTTGAATGTTGGCTCGTATTTGGTGTGGAGGACATAAAGGTCGTCAACAGTGGGACGACCTTCCCTTACGTTGTTGAGTATGTTGACAAACTGTTGGTCGGTTTGCCGGTATATTTTCTCAAGTTGTATTGTCACATAGTCAATTTGTTGCAGAGCCTTGCTTCCAAAGAAATATGGAGTGTCGTAGTATGGACGAAGCATCTCTTCGTCCTCAGGCGTGACGACTGGAGTAAGCTGTGCCAGGTCGCCAATCATCAGCAGCTGTACGCCGCCGAAGGGCTTATAGTGGTTGCGATAGCGGCGCAGCACCGAGTCAATGGCATCGAGAAGGTCGCTGCGCACCATGCTTATCTCGTCGATGACAAGGAGGTCCATTGACGCCATTATCTTTCGTTTTTCCTTGCCGAATTCGAAGATGTTCTTCACCTTGGCACCGGGGACATAGGGTGACAATGGCAATTGGAAGAAGGAATGTATGGTCATGCCTCCAGCATTAATGGCGGCGACTCCTGTAGGAGCCACCACTATCATTTGTTTCGTGCTTTTCTCCTTCACAGTGTGCAGGAACGTCGTTTTGCCGGTGCCGGCCTTTCCCGTTAGGAAAATGCTCCTCCCTGTATGCTCTACAAACTCCCAGGCACTTCGAAGTTCAGGATTCCTTTCTGTTGCCATGTCTTTACTTATCTCATTTTGGCTTATTACAGTTTGCTTATTTCGGCATCTCGGCATCGAGCTTTTCTACTCCTCCCGTGGTAGGATTGAGCTTAAGACGAGTTGTATAGCGTTTGTTGAACAACTCTCCACTAAGAAGTTCGGTATGCCCGAACTGTCCAGCCTGAAACTCCTTTGCCGCTATTGGATTTATACCATCAAAGACTGTAATGGCAATCTTCGACGGAACGTTTACGTAGATGCCGTCTTCGCGATCTTTCTTTTTCTTTCCTTCGTCGGGAGCATTCTCAGGAACCGTCTTAAGGTCCTTCACGTTTATATAATAAGGTGTACCTGAAAGGTCGTCGGCATCGACTATACCCAACTGCTGTGAAAGACGGAAAATGACTTGGCGGTCAACTTCCTTTTCCGGGCAGAAAGTGAAAACCACTTCTGCCGTGTCTTTCGTCGATGTACCACAAAACATGCTTGAGAGAATGCGATCCTGTGTGTTGAGGTTGTCGAGCATTATACGCAACTGCTCTCCGTCTTTTGGCATAAAATCCGCCTCGCCTCGATTCAAGGCATTTTTACTTTCACGAATATCGTATATTTCACGTGCCGTCAGTTCTGCCATTTTTGCCGTGCTGCCGGCAGCCAATATTTCTTCACCCATAAAGTCACGAGGATTGATTGGCTGAGACTTGGGCGAAGGAGTAAAATTGGAGAATACGGGATCTGGCGTCGGCTCTGTATTTAGGGCAACAAGGCGTCCGTCGTCGGTGAGCCGAATGTTGCTTGCCGATGTCTTTGCATTGAACTTTACGGCAAAGGCTTTTGTCTTGTCTGCCTCACCGTAGGGAGTTATTTCGCAGCTCAGCAGTTTGTGACTGACAGAAGCTTTGCGGAGTACCTTGTTTTGACGCAGATAACGTTCGGCATACTTATAGAATTCCCCTGGAGTATTCGTTGTCTTCTCAACCTTTACCGCAACTCTAACGGCAGTCTTTGGCAAGAAGTAAACGGCACCCTCAGATGTCAGTCCAGGTTTATAGTCGCTTATTTGTGTCTGACCAAAGGTCATTGTCGACACGAACAACATTCCAAAAAACAGTATCTTTTTCATTCTTCAATAAATTATTCTTTATAATGACATTTCTCACTCCTCACTCCTCACTCCTCTCTCCTCACTCCTCACTCCTCTCTCCTCACTCCTCACTTCTCAATCAACATAAACGCCTTTGGCAGACACCTGATGATGTCGCTTGCAATAAGGCTCTCCTTCCCAACCTCTTCGGCGGCAATGTCTCCGGCAAGACCATGCAGGTAGGTTCCTACAATACATGCGTCAACCGGTTTGTATCCTCGAGCAAGCAATGCTGTGATGATTCCAGTAAGAACATCGCCGCTGCCTGCTGTCGCCATTCCTGCATTGCCAGTGGGACAGAATGCTATGCGTCCCGTAGGCGTTACTATGGCTGTGAAATGCCCCTTCAGTATGATGTATGCCTGTTGGCGTTCTGCCAACAGCATAGCCTTCGACAGACGTTCATAGCTATCAGAAGAGGAGCCTTCAAGCCTTTCAAATTCGCCAATGTGCGGGGTCATTATAGTTCCGGCAGGAATTTGCTGCAACCATGCCTTGTGTGAAGCAAGGACATTAATTGCATCGGCATCGATTACCATAGGACATTGTGTCCTTCGCATCTGACCAATAAGGGTTATTGCCGTCATCTCGTTCGTGCCAAGACCTGGTCCTATGCCCACGGCCTGGAAGTCTTCGGTACTGACGGCCTCGGTAATGATGTTGTCGTCGGCATCGATGTTGAGAATAGCCTCTGGTATGCCTATCTGCAGAGGCAACACATTGGCACCTGGTGTGTGAACCGTCACTTTTCCTACGCCGGCTCTAAGGCATGCCTTTGTTGCCAGCAATGCAGCACCTGCCATACCGCGGCTTCCGGCAATGAGCAGCGCATGCCCCATTGTTCCCTTGTGGGCAAAATCGTTGCGCCCAAGGATACGGCATTTGATGTCGTCTTTCTCCAAAATGACAAAATGTGCATCTGTGGAAGCAATGCCCTTTTGGCTTATGCCTATATCAAGCACTTGAACATCGCCAACGTATTGCTGGTTTTCATGGAAGAGGAATGCCAATTTGGGTTGCTGCAAAGTTAGGGTGACATTGGCTCTTATTATGTTCGCCTTCACATTGTACTCGTTGCTCTCGGTCATCAGTCCCGAGGGGATGTCAATGCTGACGACCTTGGATGGAGAGGCATTGATGTACTTTACAAGCGACGCAAAGCCTCCTGTCAGAGGCTTGTTGAGTCCTGACCCGAAGAGACCGTCGACGACAAGGGTGTTGGCATCGAGTACAGGAGGGTCGAACTCGTCGGTAACCATAACGAACGACTTTATCTTCTTCACCTCGTTGAGTCGGTCACGATTCGTCCTGCAGTCGGGCGAGAGCCTGCCTGTGGTGTTGAAAAGCCAAGCCGAAACTTCATAGCCGTCAACCGCCAGCATACGTGCCACTGCGAGTGCGTCGCCACCGTTGTTGCCAGGTCCGGCAAAGATGACAAACTTTGTGTTCCCGTCAGCCAACTCTGTTATTGCGGTGGTCAATTCCATCGCAGCGCGTTCCATGAGATCGATAGATTTTATCGGCTCATTTTCTATTGTATATTTGTCCAGCTCATGTATTTGAGCACTCGTGAATATTTTCATACGTGCAAAAATACAAAATTAATGCTAAACGTTGCAATTCTTTGGCAGATTTTTAGTAATTTTGCCCCAAATTTAATGAAAACATAGTATGAATTCGATAAAAATCAAGGATAAAGAGTTTGTTCCGATGATTTCAGAGGCAGAAATCAAGGAACGTGTCAAGGCTGTTGCACAACAGCTCAGCAAAGATTTGGCAGACAAGAATCCGTTGTTCCTGGCTGTCCTCAACGGGTCGTTCATCTTCGCCGCCGACCTGATGCGCGAGATGACCATACCATGTGAAATATCCTTTGTGAAGTTGGCGAGCTATCAAGGCACAACCTCTACGGGGAAAGTGACGGAGGTTATCGGCATCAACGAGGACCTTAGCGGCAGAACGATAGTCATCGTAGAAGACATTGTGGAGAGCGGACTGACAATGAAACGCATGATAGAGAGCATCGGCACACGCAACCCTGAGTCTGTCCACATCTGCACGCTGCTTCTCAAGCCTGACAGACTTAAGACCGACCTCGACATCAAGTATGTCGCCTTCAACATTCCCAATGACTTCATTCTCGGCTATGGCCTTGACTATGACCAGCAGGCGAGAGGGTTGAAGGATATCTATGTGTTAAGGAGTGAGGAGTGAGGAGTGAGGAGAGAGGAGTGAGGAGAGAGGAGTGAGGAGAGAGGAGTGAGGAGAGAGGAGAGAGGAGTGAGGAGAGAGGAGTGAGAAGAAAAAAGGTATTAATCAATTAATATAAAAGAAATGAAGAATATTGTAATTTTCGGAGCTCCAGGTTCTGGCAAGGGAACTCAGAGCGAACTGATGATTAAGAAGTATGGTTTCGGACACATCTCCACAGGCGACGTGCTCCGCAACGAGATTAAGAACAACACAGAACTTGGTAAGACAGCAAAGGCCTACATCGACAAAGGGCAACTTATTCCTGATGAGTTGATGATTGATATTCTTGCCAAAGTGTACGACAGTTTTGGCAAAGACCACAAGGGTGTCATCTTCGACGGCTTCCCACGTACCATTCCACAGGCAGAAGCCCTGAAGAAGATGCTTGCCGAGCGTGGACATTCCATTGCTGCCATGATTGAGTTGTATGCACCTGAGGACATTCTCATGGCACGATTGCTCAACCGAGGCAAAGAGCAGGGACGTTCTGATGACAACGAAGAGACCATCAACAAACGACTCGCTGTCTACAACACCCAAACGGCTCCACTTATCGACTGGTACAAGGCTGAGGGTCTGCACCATTATGTAAAGAGCTACGGAATCCTCGAAGAAATCTTCGCCGACGTTTGCAAGGTAGTGGAAGGAGTGTGAATTATTTCTAACTTATGATTGACTCAATAGTAAAATTTGCGGTACGCAAGAAATTGTTTGTGGCGATCATAACACTATTTCTTCTATTGGGAGGGGTGTATTCCATGTTTACCCTCCCAATAGATGCCGTACCCGACATTACAAACAATCAGGTGCAGGTGGTTACTGTATCGCCGACGCTTGCCCCGCAGGAAGTGGAGCAACTGATAACCATTCCAGTAGAGACATCGATGAGCAACATCATGAATGTCACGGAGATACGTTCTGTGTCACGATTCGGATTGTCGCTTGTCACCGTAGTGTTCAAGGAAAGTGTGCCTACGCTTGAGGCACGACAACTTGTAAATGAGCAAATTCAGACTGTGGCGGGCGAGATTCCGCAGGAACTGGGAACTCCAGAGATGATGCCGATAACGACTGGCTTGGGTGAGATCTACCAATATGTGTTGAAGGTGGACAAGGCTCACGAGAAGGATTATGATGCCATGGAACTGCGTACCATTCAGGATTGGATTGTACGACGACAGTTGTCGGGCATTCCCGGCATTGTCGAGATAAACAGTTTCGGCGGCTTCCTGAAGCAATACGAGATAGCCATAGACCCAGAGGTCATCTCTGCCTTGCAGATAACGCTTTCCGACGTGTTCGATGCACTTAGCAACAACAACCAAAACACCGGCGCGAGCTACATCGAGAAGAAAGGCAGAGCTTATTATATCCGTTCGGAAGGCATGATAACCAAGACGAAGGACATCGAGAAGATTGTGGTGGCAAACCGCAATGGAATGCCCGTACATATAAGCGACATCGGGAAGGTGGATTTCGGTGCACCGAAACGTTTCGGCGCAATGACGATGGACGGCGAAGGCGAATGTGTGGGAGGCATCGCCATGATGTTAAAGGGTGCCAATGCCAATGTCGTCACAAAAGAACTGGAACAACGCATTGAGAAGGTGCAAAAGATGTTGCCCGATGGTGTCACCATAGAACCTTACCTGAACCGTTCGGAACTCGTCAACCGCAACATCAGCACCGTGGTCTACAACCTTATAGAAGGAGCTTTGATAGTCTTCGTCGTACTAATGCTCTTCCTTGGAAATCTAAGGGCAAGTGTTATTGTAGCTTCGGTCATTCCTTTAGCCATGCTCTTCGGTTTTATTCAGATGCGCTTCTTTGGCGTTTCGGCAAACCTGATGAGTCTTGGTGCCATCGACTTCGGCATCGTCGTCGACGGTTCCATTGTGATTGTAGAAGGCATATTGGCGCATATATACACCCGACGACTTGTAGGCAAACAGCTGTCAGCCGAGGAGATGAACAACGAGGTGGAGGCTGGTGCCGCCAAAGTGGTGAAGAGTTCTGCCTTTGCCGTACTCATTATATTGATTGTCTTCTTCCCCATTCTTACATTGGGAGGCATCGAGGGAAAATATTTCACGCCAATGGCAAAGACACTTGTCTTCTGCATTATTGGTGCTTTGGTTCTTTCCTTGACATACGTGCCCATGATGGCTTCAATATTCCTTAAGCGCAACATAGAGTTTAAGCCTACCTTTGCCGACAAGTTCTTTGGTCGACTGTCCACTGTCTACGACAAGTCTCTTGCCTTTTGTCTGCGCCATACGGTGGCAACGGTGGCGTCTGCCTTTGCATTGCTTGCCGCCTCGCTGCTTCTCTTCACTCGTTTGGGTGCCGAATTCATCCCAACGCTCGATGAGGGTGACTTTGCCATGCAGATGACATTGCCGGCAGGCAGTTCGTTGACGAGAAGCATTGAGATATCCAATGAGGCAGAAAGGGTGCTGAAGGAACAGTTCCCCGAAGTGAAACATGTTGTCGCAAAGATTGGAACGGCAGAGGTGCCTACCGACCCCATGTCGGTGGAGGATGCCGATGTGATGATAGTAATGAAACCTTTCAAGGAATGGACTTCGGCAGGCAGCCGTGCCGAAATGGTGGAAAAGATGAAGACGGCATTGGAAAAAGTTGAGGGAGCCGAGTTCAACTTCAGCCAGCCTATCCAACTTCGTTTCAACGAGCTTATGACAGGTGCGAAGGCAGACATTGCCATAAAACTCTATGGAGAGGATATGGACGAGCTTTATGCCCGTGCCAAAGAGTGCGCCTCTTACATAGAGAAGGTGCCTGGAGCTTCTGACGTCATTGTCGAGCAGGCAATCGGACTGCCCCAGCTTGTAGTGAAATACGACCGCACCAAGATTGCCCGCTACGGAATAAGCATCAACGACCTCAACACCATCATTCGTGCAGCCTATGCCGGCGAGACGGCAGGTGTGGTTTTTGAGAATGAGCGTAGATTCGACCTCGTGGTTCGTCTTGACGACGACAAAGTGAAAGACCTCGACCTCAACCGCCTTTTCGTTCGCACTTGTGAGGGATTTCAAGTTCCAGTGAGCGAGGTGGCTACAATAGGTCTTGTCAATGGTCCGCTGCAGATAAACCGCGATGCCGCCAAGCGTCGCATCGTCATTGGTGTCAACGTCCGTGGTGCAGACATTCAAAAGGTTGTCGACAACATCAGCCAGACTCTTGACAAGAACATCAAGCTTAAACCTGGCTACTATTTCGAATATGGAGGACAGTTTGAGAATCTGCAGAATGCCATAAACACACTGCTCATTGTCATTCCTATTGCATTGATGCTCATTCTGTTGCTGCTGTTCTTCGCCTTCAAGAGCATCACCTATTCGCTCGTTGTCTTCACCACTGTTCCCCTGTCGCTCATTGGAGGCATTGCCGCCCTTTGGCTGCGCGGCTTGCCATTCAGCATTTCCGCCGGTGTAGGTTTCATTGCACTGTTTGGTGTGGCTGTATTGAATGGCATCTTGATGATAAATCACTTCAATGCCCTTCGTGGCGAAGGCATGTATGGACTGAGTACAAACCGCATTGTCACCCGTGGTTGTCGACATTTGCTTCGCCCCGTTTTCCTAACCGGACTTGTCGCCTCACTTGGCTTTGTCCCCATGGCAATTGCCCAGTCGGCAGGAGCTGAGGTTCAGCGTCCGCTTGCCACAGTAGTCATAGGTGGACTAATTGTGTCGACGGTATTGACACTCATCATCATACCTCTTTTTTATCGTTTAGTAAATGTGTTCCCAATTATTATAAGGAGATTCAAGAAATGAAAAATACCATGACATTGTTCACAGTGGCACTTATTATAGTGTCCTGTGGAGGAAAAAATGAAGCGACTGTTGAAGAAACGGAAGTGAAGACTGACAGCGTGGCTGCTGACACGGTGAAAACGGCTGTCGATGCCGTTACCAGTGCTACGAACGTGGCAAATAGTCCTTCCTTCAATGGACTGCTCGCCATTTCCCCCGACCGCCTCGCCACAGTATCGCTTACCATGGGAGGCCGCATACACAGTCTGAACGTAATGTCAGGCAAGGCGGTAGCCAAGGGGCAGGTCATTGCCACGCTCGACAATCCAGAGTTCATAGAGCTGCAGCAGACTTATCTTGACAGCCATGCCCAGCTTGAGTTTCTTGAAAAAGAATACGAACGTCAGAAGGCACTTGGCTCGGGAGAGGCGACATCGCAGAAGCGCGTAGAACAGAGCCGTGCCGAATACCTCTCGATGAAAAGCCGTATGGAGGCTTCCGCCACTCGTTTGAAAGCCCTGGGCATAGCTCCTGGCTCTGTCATTGCCAATGGCATTAGGCCTTATCTGCCAATTGTTGCACCTATTGGCGGATACGTTTCAAATCTGTCGGCAAACATCGGGAAATATATTGAGGTAGGAGAGTCCATCTGCGACATTATAAACAAGTCCAATCCTATGATTGAACTTACCGTTTATGAAAAGGACATCGCGTTGATGAAGACGGGTGGAAAAATACGATTCCGCGTCAACGGCATGGGTAAGACCACATACTCTGCTACAATTGTATCCATCGACCAGTCTGTCGACATGAAGGACTATTCCATAAAGGTATATGCGCGTGTTGACGACGTTAATCCTGTGTTCCGACCAGGAATGTTCGTCGTAGCAAAGCGACAAATTGCAGAATAAGATAGTCAAGTTTCCCACCCTTTATAATAGTTGTATGGCACATGTTACTTATTGACATTCAGCTTTTTGGATGTGCTGACAGCTGAGGGCTGGGGGTGTGGGCGTCTCGCCCGCACCTGTCCGTATGGCAAATCTTTCGTAGGTGACTTTTATATTACCTCGTACCTGAGGTGCGGGCGGGACGCCCACACCCCCAGCCGCCAGCACTGAATACTCAACTGTGTAAAGGGGTTGGAAACTTTTGTATTTCATATAATAACATAATGTATGGTTTTAATAGTCAACGTTGAATGCCTACAACGTGTGCTGCACCAACACATTTCCATCACAACTGTATTTTTTTAACTTATAAAAAACGTCACTAACGTCACTTTTGCTTATAACTTATTGATAACCAATAGCTGAGGAAGTGACGTTTTAGTGACGTTAGTGACGTTTCGATGACGTTTATAGGGTTTTTACAAGATAGCAGGCACACAAATTGGTGCGCTTTTTCACTATTGCTTCAATCTTGCATGTCTTCATTTTGTCTTATTTTATTATTTATCTTAGTTTCTGAAAAGATATGAAATATTGCCCATATTACCAAATTTTTCCCCGAAAATTAATCATAAAACATCACTAACATCACTAAAACGTCACTCATATAATACACTAAGTATTAGAATATTAGCCCCAAAGTGACGTTAGTGACATTAAAAAAACAAAAAAGTTTTTGTATTCCTTGAGAAAATTTACGTATATAAGGAAAAATCATTATCTATGCAACTGAAAGTTCTCCGTTCACAGTACTATAAACGTGCGTTCAAAGACTTTGAACGGACATTCAAAAGCTTTGAACGGACATTCAAAGGCTTTGAACGGAACTCTTACAGCTGAGGCAAGAACATACCTTCCCATCCTTAGCACTGATACATACATATTGTAAGGTGATTATTAACTCAACCTTCGGAAGTAAGGGAAGTTAAGGAGTTAAAGGAGTTAAGGAGTTAAGCCAAATGTACATGCGATTAAAAGTCTTTGCGCTTAAATCCGAAGCTCAATACTAATGGCTTAACTCCTTTAACTCCTTAACTCCTTAACTCCCAAAAATTGAGTACATCATTATTTACTGTAGAAATCCGACAAAAGCGCTGGGGACGCTTTAATTTCTATTTCTTTCACAAAAGGACGTTCAAAGCCTTCAACATGGAAGAGGACGCGGGCTTTTCCTTGCTTGGATGTCGACTGCACGCGGACGAGTCCTTCTCCGAAATAGGTCGTCAACTCTGTCGTACGCCATGAGTCGTGACGACGCATGTCACCTGTCTCCACTCCAAGGAGTCGAATGGGACCTTCCGTTTCCACACGGAAGTGACGCGGCTGCATCTGCTGCAGACGCCCAAGGCTGTCTACGAGCGACAAACGAATATGGCTTACGGTATTCTTTGCCGTGGCAGGAGAATAGTCGGGAGCAACGGTATTAAGCACCGTGTAATCGGCATCAAGCCTTACGTCGGCCACTGGCCCGTGGTTGACAAGCGAATCGCGCAACACTTCCTTACCACCGCGATAGCCCACTGCAAGCACCTTGCCCTGACGGGCAGGAAGCTGCACTGTGATGCAATTGTCAGGATAGTCGGCTGTGACGCGAGGCTTTAATGGCAACTGTGGATTACTCCACATCGGGAAGAAGAACTGTACCGAGTCACATGTTGTATAACAGCGAATCTCAACGCAACGGGAGTCGGAATAGGGCAAATCCCATGTGTCCGCCATCGGCGGGTACTGCCAATGGTCGGTTCCTATGGCCTGGTCGAAACAGTTGTCACGCACCACAAGTTTCAGATAGTCTTTCTCTGGTTGCCAGGCTGGGTGATAGTATGCTGCCTGTGGACGTTCCTTCAATGTCATGTCGAACGGACAGGAACACCAACCTTTGGCAGGCCAAGGCGACGACTCGCCGAGATAGTCAACGCCTGCCCACACAAACGAGCCTGCAATGAAAGGATGGTCTTCGACAAAATTCCATGGATTACGTTCAACCCAGTCGCGCACCAGATTCTCACGCAGTCCCGAGTAATATACAAAAGCCTCAGATACAAACATCTTCCTCTCTGGAAAACGCTTGTGGTCGGCAATCATGCGGGGTTCAAGATAGTTGTAGCCAACAAGGTCGGCGACATCGGCTATCTTGTCTTGGAATCCCTGTTGACAGGCAAGCATGGTAGGTCGTGTCGTGTCGAGACTTTTGACTATTGCGTTTAATTCGCGTGCACGCTCAACGCCCTCATCGTCTGTTCGCCATGCCTCGCTCACCTCGTTACCAATACTCCAAATTATGACCGACGGATGGTTGCGGTCGCGCAATACCATGTCGGCAATGTCCTGACGGGCATTGGCTTCATAGAAAGGTTCATAGTAGCCAGACTTCCATTTGTCGAACGCCTCGTCGATGACAAGCAGTCCGAGGGTGTCGCACATTGTCAGGAATTCGGGCGACGGCGGATTGTGGGAACAACGTATGGAGTTGCAGCCTATCGACTTCAAAGCCTTTAGCCGGCGGAGCCAAACCTCATCGGGTACTGCTACGCCAAGGCTGCCCGCATCCTGATGCAGGCACATACCCTTGAGTTTCATGTTTTTGCCGTTGAGCCAGAACCCGGTATTCGCGTCAAAGCGGATATCCCTGAATCCAAACCAGGTCTCCACCTCATCCACAACCTTGCCTCCCTTCTTTGCTCTCGTAACAAGGCGGTACATCGCGGGCTTATCCGTGCTCCAAGTCTTCGCTCCCTTCAGCACAAAGCTCTCCCCGGAAAAAGCCCCCACAGCCTTCTCCCCCTCATAAATCGTATGAGAAAAAGAATATCCCTTCTGCGCTCCAGTCCCCGTGCCTGGTGCGTCAGCACCAGGTCGCTCCTGCTTTCCGTCCATTTCCGTTCTCACAAAGACGCTCCCGTCGCCCTTTGCCTGCACAAAGACCCCGTTCTCCTTGATATGGTCATTGCCTTGTGCCGTAATCCACACATGACGATATATGCCTGAACCTGTGTACCATCGCGACTGCTCCTCACGGTCTACATGAACTACAATCCTATTGTTTCCTTTAATATATATATAAGGTGTAAGGTCAAACCCAAAGCCAGTGTATCCATAGACATGATGTCCGAGACGATGTCCGTTGAGCCACACTGTAGCCCTGTGGTAGACGCCATCGAACTCGATGGCAATTTTTTCTTTGGCAGCAACAACGGAAGGCAGAGTGAAGTCCTTCACATAAATACCCTGCCCTCCTGCCAAATATCCTGCCGAACCGCCCATCTGCGGGTCGAACGGCAATTCAATGCTCCAGTCGTGAGGTACGCTGACGCTGCGGAAGCTGCCCGACGAGGCGTTGCCGCTGAGGCTTGCAGCTGTCACCACGTCGGCTGTCACCTGTGCCTGTTCTGGCTCGGTGTCATCAGTAACCTTGTTTACCTGTCTCTCCACCTTGGGTAAGTCTGCGGGGGCATCCTTCACTCCCAACGAGTCGAGTACGAGTCTCACCTCATCATAGTTCTTGCACAGACGAAATTGCCAACCTTGGTCAAAGGTCAGTCGTTGACGCAGCTTTTTCGGTGCTGCCATGCTGACGCCTACAACGAGCGCAAATGTCAGCAAAAGAGTTATGGTTCTTTTCATTTCGTAAAAATAGGTATAATTTCTTTTGCAAAGAAAATGCAAATCGAGAGCAAAATCAACAAGCTTGCTTGATTGTTTTGCCGAGATGCAGCTTTTCTTCTGCAAAGAAAATGCAAATCGAGAGCAAAATCAACAAGCTTGCTTGATTGTTTTGCCGAGATGCAGCTTTTCTTCTGCAAAGTTAAATGAATTTATTGAGACTGGCATTAGCAAATGTAACAAAAACCAATATAATTTGTTACCTTTAGCATTTTTTTTGCCGTTTTCTGCTTGTTTAATAAAACAAGTTTACTAAATTTGCAGACAAATCTTTTAAAACCTACAATTGTCATACATTACAAGACATGCCAAAGAGCACTATTGAACTAATAACCGACTACTACGCAGAAAACCTTAAAGAGCTGCGCATGTATGCCAACAAGATACTGGACGACATCGAACAATCTAAGGATGTCGTTCAGCAATGTTTCATCTCCCTATTGGAAATGGAGCGTCCCATTATTCCCCAGTCTCTTCCTGCACTGGTTCACGGCATGATAAGAAACGGCGCCATTTGCATCGTCAGACGCAGAAACGTCATTAGGGAGTATAACCAAAAGGAGACAGCTTCGTCATCCATCATGACAGAACACCTCGAAACAAGGATAGTGGCAAAAGACATCGCAAGCCAAGCTGCGAAACTCATCGACAAGCTGCCAGGCGACTGCCACAAGATTTACGAGATGAATCTCTACGAAGGCATGAAGATAGCCGAAATAGCATCTGCACTAAATCTTAAATACAAATATACCGAAAAAAAATTAGGCAAAGCTCGAAAAATCGTTCGTCAAGGTTTAAGAAATGTTGTTTAATCGCCGTATTTAACAATCCGTAACTTTCAAAGCTAAAAATAACCCGAAAATGTTTGGAGGTTTGCCGAAAAAGGTCTAATTTTGCGCCCATACTATTACACATTGACATTAGTGAAACAATTTTAAAAAACCTACCACTATGGAAGTTGAAAAAATTATGCAACAGTTGGAGCAGAAGCACCCTGGTGAGCTGGAGTATCTGCAGGCAGTAAGAGAAGTCCTCTTATCGGTTAAGGATGTGTATAATCAGCATCCGGAATTCGAGAAGGCAAAGATCATCGAGCGCATAGTAGAGCCCGAAAGAGTGCTGACATTCCGCGTGCCTTGGGTCGACGACAAAGGCGAGGTGCATGTCAACATAGGATATCGCGTCCAGTTTAACAGCGCCATTGGTCCATACAAAGGCGGCTTGCGCTTCCACCCCTCGGTAAACCTTTCAATCTTGAAGTTCCTCGGCTTTGAGCAGACCTTCAAGAACGCTCTCACCACTCTGCCTATGGGCGGCGGCAAGGGAGGTTCTGACTTCTCTATCCGCGGACGTTCCGACAATGAAGTGATGCGTTTCTGCCAAGCCTTCATGACAGAGCTGTACAAGGTTATAGGTCCTTCTGAGGACGTTCCTGCCGGCGACATCGGTGTTGGAGCCCGCGAGATTGGCTACCTCTTCGGTATGTACAAGAAGCTCACCCACGAGTGGAGCGGCGTGCTGACAGGCAAGGGACTGGAATGGGGTGGCTCAAAGATTCGTCCCGAGGCGACAGGTTTCGGCGCACTTTATTTCGTTAACGAGATGCTGCAGACTCACGGACTCGACATCAAGGGCAAGACAGTGGCTATTAGCGGATTCGGCAACGTAGCATGGGGTGCAGCAACAAAGGCTACACAACTTGGAGCCAAGGTAATCACTATTTCCGGTCCTGACGGATACATCTATGACCCAGACGGCATCAGTGGCGAGAAGATTGACTACATGCTCGAACTGCGTGCCAGCGGCAATGATGTCTGCGCTCCTTACGCAGAAGAATTCCCAGAGGCGACATTCGTTCCCGGCAAACGTCCATGGGAAGTAAAGTGTGATATCGCACTGCCTTGTGCTACGCAGAATGAGGTTAGCGGCGAGGATGCAGAACACCTGTTGGCAAACAAGCCATTGCTCGTTGCAGAGGTTTCCAACATGGGCTGCACGGCAGAAGCTGTGGACAAGTTCATCGCTGCAGGTCAACTCTTTGCACCTGGCAAGGCTGTCAATGCAGGCGGTGTGGCAACATCGGGTCTGGAAATGACTCAAAACGCCATTCGTCTCAGCTGGAGCGAGGACGAGGTTGACAAGAACCTGCACCAGATTATGCACAACATTCATGAACAATGCGTGAAATACGGCAAGGAGCCTAATGGCTACATCAACTATGTGAAGGGCGCAAACATCGCAGGCTTCATGAAGGTTGCCAATGCCATGATGGCACAGGGTATCGTATAAAATGAAGAGTGAAAAGTGAAGAGTGAAGAATGAAGAATGAAAAATTGCTGCACGAACCGAAGGCAGAGCCGAGCTCGCTCGAGCTATGCTTAGGTGAAGCCAGCAATCGACGAAGTCAATGAAGAATAAACTAAGCAAGAAACCATATCGTTTTCTCGTTTCCAACGTCCTAAAACGGACATTGGTTCTGATGGTTTTGCTCCATTCTTCATTCTTCACTCTTCATTCTTCATTTACTGTCTCCGCCCAAGAAGCGCAGAAGGGCAAAGCCTCTTATTATTCAAAGCGTGCCACCGGGTCGCGGACAAGCAGCGGTGAACGGCTGCATCACGACAGCCTCACATGCGCCCATCGCACCCATCCTTTCGGCACAATGCTTAAAGTGACCAACGTTCAGAACGGACGTTCGGTTGTAGTAAGAGTGACCGACCGCGGACCTTATGGACGTGGACGCATCATCGACCTGTCATGGGGTGCAGCAAAGGAACTCGGCATTCTCACACAAGGTGTGGCGATGGTGACGGTGGAATTGGCAGACGACCTTATCATTCCATTCAAGCCAAAGGAAGACAAGAAGCTCTACGAGATTGATTTCGACACCCAAGACCCTGGACCACTAATGACTCCAGTGTGGCAAGACATGAAAGAGGCACAGCACAAACCTTCCAAGCCACTACACAAGCTCGGCGACCCTTCATATCAGCATAAGTCGCACACTACACCTCAAAACGACAAACAGCAGACTACGGGCAAACAACCGTCGGCAACAAAAACAAGTTCGTCGGTGCTGGACGAAATAGACAAGAACCCCGACAAATCAAGAGTATCACAAAAGCGAAACGTCAGCAAATAGGTCTACAAAGAGGGAAAATGTTGGTTTATTTGCAAGTTTTTCACGATTTCCTATCATAATTGAAAAAAAAGTTGTAAGTTTGCAGCCTATAACATAAAAAACCTCAATTATGATAAAACAACTATTGACAATTGCATTTCTCATAATGCCGGCATTAGCAACGGCTGCCGACAAGCAAGTGAAGGCTAATGACAAGAACATCACATTCGTAGGACGAACAGAAACCCTCGCCGACGGTAGCGTCAGATACGACTGGGTAGGAACGTACATGAAGACTCGATTCACAGGAGGACGCATAGGCATCGTAGCTTCCGAAACGGGAACCAGCTACTACAACGTCATCATCGACGACAAGGTGACACAAAAGATCATGATAACCGGCACTGAACCACAGACCATATTACTTGCCGACAAACTCACAAAAGGCGAGCACGAACTGATGCTGCAGAAATGTACCGAAGGTGAGTACGGTTGCACTACAATCCATGCCGTTGTAGTCGACAAGAAAGGCACATTGACTGCCGTCGAACCCAAGCGGAGACTCATCGAAGCATACGGCGATTCATACACCTGTGGCTATGGTACGGAAGGTCTTACCGCCAATGAGCGATTCAAGCTTGAAACAGAGAACTGCTACAAGGCATACATCTGTATCATAGCACGCCATTTCGATGCCGACTACCGTCTAATAGCTCACTCGGGCAACGGTATGGTCAGGAACTGGGGCGACCAGAAGCAGCAGTCGGACATCTGCATGTCAACTCGCTACACCCAAACCTACGACCAGTTCTCCACCACACCCTTCGACTACAATCAACGTCGTCCGGATATAGTGACTATAAACCTCGGCACCAACGACTTCTCTCCTACGGCAATTCCCGAGGCGAAGAACTATGTTGAGGCATATATTAAGATGATAGAGACGATAAGTTCACATTACGACAACGTTCCGATTCTCTGCATCACCCCACACTCTTCCACAGAATATCTGCGTGCCGCAATCCAACTGCTCAAGGAACGTACTGCTAACCGCTATCCCAACGTTCACTTCGCCAATCCGATGAACAACATCATCAACGAGGACGTAGACCTTGGCTCCGACTGGCATCCCAACTACCAGGGACAGACAAAGATAGCCATGACACTGATACCGCAAATTTCGAAGATAATGCATTGGGGAGTAAATAACATACATCTATGAACTCAAACATACCACAAGAATGGAATAAATTCTATCTGCGCGACGTGTCGTTCGTCAATCTCATGACACGACGCATATTCAACGTCCTCATCGTGGCAAATCCCTACGATGCCTTTATGCTTGAGGACGACGGACGCATCGACGAAAAGATTTTTGACGAGTATATGGACCTGGGTCTGCGCTATCCGCCTACCTTCACCCAGGTCAGCACAACAGAAGAAGCCAACGAGGTGTTGCGGAATACCGACATCGACCTTGTCATCTGCATGCCGGGAAATGCCGACAACGATGCCTTCGACGTGGCACGAAAGGTGAAGGAAGACTCACCATCCATTCCATGCGTTGTGCTGACTCCATTCTCACACGGCATCACCCGACGTATGCAGGACGAGGACTTGTCAATGTTCGACTACATCTTCTGCTGGCTGGGCAACACCAACCTCATCCTCTCCATCATAAAGCTGATAGAGGATAAGATGAACATCGAACACGACATCAACGAGGCAGGCGTGCAGATGATACTACTTGTTGAAGACAGCATTAGGTTCTATTCATCCATACTCCCTAACCTTTACAACTACATTCTCCTGCAGAGCAAGCGCTTCTCTACCGAGGCCCTCAACCCTCACGCTGCCTCGCAGCGTAAACGCGGACGACCCAAGGTAGTGCTTGCCCGCAACTACGAGGAGGCGATGGAACTCTACGAACGCTATCACGACAACACGCTTGGTGTCATCAGCGACTGCCGCTTCCCCAAGGACGGCGAGAAGGATGCGGAGGCGGGACTGAAACTGCTGCGTGAGATTCGTCGGCGCGATGAATTTGTGCCACTCATACTGCAAAGTGCCGAAACCGTCAACCGCGAGAAAGCGGAGAGAGAGGGATTCCGCTTCGTCGACAAGAACTCGAAGAAGATGAACATTGACCTCCGTAACCTTATGGAAAGGCACATGGGCTTTGGCGACTTCATTTTCCGCGACCCTAAGACTCACGATGAGGTAATGCGCATTCGCTCGCTTAAGGAGCTGCAGGACAATATCTTCAAGATTCCTGACGACTCCATGCTCTACCACATATCGCGCAACCACATGAGCCGTTGGCTCTGTGCGCGGGCAATATTCCCCGTGTCGGCTTTCCTAAAGCATGTCACATGGCATAAGCTGCAGGACGTTCAAGCCCACCGTCAGATTATCTTCGATGCCATTGTGCAGTATCGACAGATGAAGAACATCGGTATCGTTGCCGTCTTCGACCGCGGCAAGTTCGATGCCTATAGCCACTTCGCACGCATCGGCGACGGCTCCCTCGGAGGCAAGGGACGCGGCTTGGCTTTCCTCGACAACATAATTAAGCGTCACCCAGAGATGAACCAGCTGCCAGGCGTTCAGGTGTCCATACCGCGCACTGTAGTCCTCTGCACCGACGTATTCGACGAGTTCATGGACAAGAACAACCTCTACCAGATTGCTCTCAGCGACGCTCCCGACGATGTCATACTGAGCCATTTCCTCCGTGCTCAGTTGCCCGACTCGCTCATAGCCGACTTCTTCACGTTCTTCGATGCCGTGAAGTCACCCATCGCCGTTCGTTCCTCTTCGCTGCTCGAAGACAGCCACTATCAACCCTTTGCCGGCATCTACTCAACCTACATGGTACCCTATCGTGAAGACAAGTACGAGATGCTGCGTATGCTTGCCTGCGCCATCAAAGGTGTCTATGCCTCGGTATATTACAAGGACTCCAAGGCGTACATGACCGCAACAAGCAATGTCATCGACCAAGAGAAGATGGCAGTCATTCTACAGGAGGTTGTAGGCAAACGATATGGCGACCGTTACTATCCTAACTTCAGTGGCGTGCTGCGATCCATCAACTATTACCCTATTGGCGACGAAAAGGCAGAGGAAGGCATTGCAAGCCTTGCCCTCGGTTTGGGGAAATACATCGTCGACGGAGGACAAACCCTGCGCGTCAGCCCATATCACCCACATCAGGTGCTGCAAACCAGTGAAATGGAAACGGCATTGCGCGAGACACAAACCCGTTTCTATGCCCTCGACATGAAGAACGTGAGCGAAGACTTTAAGGTTGACGACGGCTTCAACATCCTGAACCTTAGAGTCAAGGAAGCCGACAAGGACGGCTCGCTCAACTACATAGCCTCAACCTACGACCCCTATGACCAAGTCATACGCGACGGCATCTATGAAGGAGGACGCAAGGTAATAAGTTTCTGTGGCGTACTGCAGCACGGCATATTCCCATTGCCTAAACTGCTGCAGATGTCACAAGAATTTGGTGCGGGCGACATGAAGAGGCCTGTAGAGATTGAGTTTGCATGCAACATCAACAACGACCGCACGGGCGAGTTCTATCTGTTGCAGATTCGACCCATTGTCGACAGCAAGCAGATGCTCGACGAGGACATTGCCGCCATTCCCGACGACCAGTGCCTGCTGCGCTCAAACAACTCTCTCGGACACGGCATCAGCGAAGACGTCTACGACGTGGTGTATGTAAAGACCGGCGACGACTTCACGGCTGCAAACAACCCCGCCATTGCCGAGGAGATAGAACGCATCAACCGCCATTTCCTCGACGAGAAGCGAGGCTACATCCTTGTAGGTCCGGGACGTTGGGGCTCAAGCGACTACTGGCTTGGCATTCCTGTAAAATGGCCACACATCAGCGGTGCCAGGCTCATCGTGGAGTCAGGACTGAAGAACTATCGTGTAGACCCAAGCCAAGGCACCCACTTCTTCCAAAACCTCACCTCTTTTGGCGTAGGCTACTTCACCATCAACACCTACAACAACGACGGCATATTCCGTAAGGACCTGCTCGACGAGATGCCAGCCATAGAAGAGACCACCTACGTGCGCCACGTCCGTTTCGACCGTCCGCTGAAAATCATGATGGACGGAAAGCGACAAATCGGAGCTGTCATTAATAACTAAAGACGAAACATAATATGAAAAAAGTCATTTCAATGGCATTTGCAGCCTTGTTTTGCTGCAACCAAGCATTTTCGGCAGGCGATAAAGCCTATGCCTTGCCCGTCATTCCTGGCTATCATCCCGACCCGTCGGTGTGCCGTGTAGGCAACGAGTACTACCTCGTCAACTCGACATTCCAGTATTTCCCTGGCGTTCCCATTTTCAAGAGCAACGACATGAAGCACTGGAAGCAAATCGGCAATGTTCTCGACCGCGAGAGTCAACTCCCACTGCAAGGAGCCTCGTCGTGGACAGGAATCTATGCGCCTACCATTCGCTACAACGATGGACGCTTCTATATGATTACGACAAATGTGGGTGGCAAAGGCAACTTCATGGTTACTGCCGAACGTCCCGAGGGTCCATGGAGCGAGCCAATGTGGCTCAGTCAGCAAGGCATCGACCCTTCGCTCTATTTCGAGGACGGCAAATGCTATATGGTCAGCAACCCCGACAACACCATCATGCTGTGTGAGATAGACCCTGCCACTGGGCGTCAGCTTACAGAAAGCCGCGCAATATGGCAAGGCACCGGAGGTCGCTATCCCGAAGGTCCCCACATCTACAAGAAGGACGGCTACTACTATCTGCTCATTTCCGAGGGAGGTACTGAGATTGCACACAAGCTCACCATAGCACGCAGCCGCAACATCAGCGGACCATACGAGTCGAATCCCGCCAACCCAATCTTCACCCACTGCTGTATGGCTGGACAGTCAAGCCAAGTGCAGGGAACGGGACACGGCGACCTCGTTGAAGATGCCGACGGCAACTGGTGGATGACCTTCCTCGCCTTCCGTTTCTACAATGGCTCATATCATCATATCGGACGTGAAACATTCCTCGCACCAGTAGAATGGTCAGCAGACGGATGGCCCATAGTAAACGGCGGAGAACCGCTGAAGGACGTTAAAGTGGGAGAGTGCGATTTCAGTCAGCTTCCTTCTGTCGAAATACTGAACAGCGCAGCTAAAGGATTCAAGGATATGGGACCTGAATGGCTATACATACAGAACCCCGACTCGTCGAAATACGAACATCGCGGAAAGATACTGCGCCTGCATGGTGCAAAAAGCACACTGACGGCAAACCAGCGTCCTACATTCATCGGACGCCGCCAACAACACGCCGACATGACTACGACAGTATCCATCGACGCTTCACAGCTTAAGCCAGGCGATGAAGCAGGACTCGCCGTCTACCAAATCCACGACGGTCACAGCGAAATCTTTATCGGACGTGCCGCCGACGGTCGATTCTATACTACCGTACGCTACCGTCTGAAGAATCTTGAGAAAGAGGAAGAACGCATATGGCTCGACAGCCCCAAGCAGCTTCTCGTACTGCGTGCCTCCCCCGACGCCTACGAATTCCTTTGCGGCAACGATGCCAAGTCACTGAAACCCATTGGCAGCATCGTCCCGCAACTTATGAGTACCGAAGTCGTTGGAGGCTTTACAGGCGTAGTGCTTGGCATCTATGCCACAGGCGACGGCTACGCCGACTTTAATTATTTCGATTACCAGTTCGGCAAATGACGCCACTCCTCCATTTTTGCAATCTCTACCTTGCAAATGCGGGAAAAGTGTCACAAAAAATTTGATTTATGTGAAAAATAGTAGCTATCAAAGATTAAAAAAAGACAAAACACTTGTTTTTCAGAAATTAAAATATTAACTTTGTAGCCGAAAAGGAGATTGGATTTCAATTAACAATAAATATACAAATTAATTATTATGGTAAGTTACAAAGAATTGGGTCTCGTAAACACCCGCGAGATGTTTAAGAGAGCCGTGGCTGGTGGATATGCTATCCCAGCATTCAACTTCAACACAATGGAGCAGATGCAGGCTATCGTTCAGGCTGCTGTAGAAACAAAGTCTCCTGTTATCATGCAGGTATCTAAGGGCGCACGCAACTATGCCAACGCTACCATCCTCCGTTATATGGCTCAGGGTGCTGTAGAGTATGCCAAGGAGCTCGGATGCGAGCATCCTGAAATCGTGCTCCACCTCGACCATGGTGACAGCTTCGAGCTTTGCAAGGACTGCATCGACATGGGCTTCTCTTCAGTGATGATTGATGGTTCACACCTCCCATACGAGGAGAATGTTGCCCTCGCAAAGAAGGTTGTTGACTATGCTCACCAGTACGATGTTACTGTTGAGGCTGAGCTTGGTGTCCTCGCCGGCGTTGAGGATGAGGTTTCTGCAGCAGAGTCTCACTACACAAAGCCTGAGGAGGTCATCGACTTCGCTACACGCACAGGCTGCGATTCACTCGCCATCTCTATCGGTACTTCTCACGGTGCTTACAAGTTCACTCCTGAGCAGTGTACACGTGACCCGAAGACAGGTCTGCTCGTTCCTCCTCCATTGGCATTCGACATCCTGGCAGAGATTGAGCAGAAGCTCCCTGGATTCCCAATCGTTCTCCACGGTTCTTCTTCTGTTCCACAGGACGAGGTTGCTACCATCAACAAGTTCGGCGGCAAGCTGCCTGACGCTATCGGTATTCCAGAGGATCAGCTCCGTAAGGCTGCAAAGAGCGCTGTTTGCAAGATTAACATCGACTCTGACTCACGTCTTGCCATGACAGCTGCCATCCGTCAGCACCTCGCTGAGCATCCTGGCGACTTCGACCCACGTCAGTATCTGAAGCCAGCTCGTGAGAACATGAAGAAGATGTACATCCACAAGATTGTGAACGTACTCGGTTCTGACGGCAAGCTCGCTCAGTAATCCCCAATTAATTACAACGCATCTAAAAGGGTTGGCTTTTGGGTCAACCCTTTTTAGTGCCTTTTTTGAAGATACCTTCATCCGCCAACGAAGATACCTTCATCCGCCATCGAAGGTATCTTCAAGTGCCAATGAAGGTACCTTCATGAAAAAGTGTGGATTTTCTGTTGAAAATAGAAATTTTCTATCAAAAAATAGAATGTTTCGTTTGGCGGTATACCTAAAAGTTAGTAATTTTGCAGCAGAGAACAGAAAAGCTTACTAACATTTAAAAATAAAAGAAATGAAAGAACTAAAAGGAACAAAGACTGAGAAGAATCTTCTCGAAGCATTTGCAGGCGAGTCTATGGCCCGCAACAAGTACACATACTTCGCATCAAAGGCAAAGAAGGACGGCTATCAGCAGATTGCCGCTCTCTTCGAGGAAACAGCAGCCAACGAGAAGGAGCATGCAAAGCTCTGGTTCAAGCATCTTGAGGGCGGTGCCATCAAGGACACCATGGCAAACCTCGCAGCAGCAGCTGAGGGCGAGAACTACGAGTGGACCGACATGTACGACCGCATGGCACAGGAAGCTGAGGAGGAAGGCTTCGTTGAGATAGCTGCCCAGATGCGCGGCGTAGCAGAGGTAGAGCGTCACCACGAGGAGCGCTACCGCAAGCTGTTGAAGAACATCGAGGATGGCATCGTATTCTCACGCGACGGCGACACCGTATGGCAGTGCCGCAACTGTGGTCACATCGTTGTTGGCAAGAAGGCTCCTGAGATCTGCCCGGTATGCAACCACCCACAAAGCTACTTCGAGGTAAGAGCTGAGAATTGGTAAGAACGATGAAATAAAAAACGCGGATGCCGACTGGCATCCGTGTTTTTTATTTTTCAGTCCTTATCTCAAACTCCTTTATCTGCGACGTTATGTCTTTCTCGCCCTGACGTACGGCGACGCGTATTATCGCCGTGCCGTTCTTCAGTTTCCTGTCGGCACGTACCGTAGCAGTATATTTTATGCCCTTTCCCGGCATTATGCTCTCCACCAGAATGCTTGGCGAAATGTGAATGTGCTTGTTTTCCGTCATTTCCACCACCGTTGGCTTTACATCGTAGATTATTGCAGACGAGTTGTTCATAATCTCGAACGACACCTTCGCCTCCTCGCCGGCGTTCAGCACTCCGTTGCCGTCGCGGTCGACGAAGGCAGCCTTGCGCACCTCCACGTCTTCGTTATAGTTGAGCGAATAGCCTGGCATCAGTTTCGACAGCTGGTCTACGGAGACGGTCTTTGGCGAGTAGGTCTTCGCCTCCACCGTGGTATACGCCTCGTCCGTCCCGCCCTGTTCAAACTCGATGCGGTCGTCGCCGCTGTTGGTAGGGTCGAAGCCGCTGTTGTTTTGATATTTCTGCAACTCAGCCTGCCCCTGCTGATACTCGCGGCTGTAAGGAGACTTGCGCTGCTTCTGATATTCCCAGTATTTCTCCTGCTCTGCACGGTCGGCAGCCGACCCTATTGCAGCACCCACGGCGGCACCCGTAGCCACGCCAATCAAAGTGCCGACGTCGCTCCCACGCGGTCCGTTTGTTATGCCGCCAATGGCGGAACCGAGAATGGCGCCGAAATAAGCGCCTGTGCCGGCACCCTGCGAAGCGTAGCTTCCGTCGCAAGCCGACAACAGGATGCCCGAACCTAAAAGTAAAACAAAAAACTTTTTCATATCCTTCGCGTTTTGGCTGCAAATATACGATAAATGATTGAAACGACAAAGAAAATTACATTTTATTTTCATTTTGTGTCCTTTTTTGCCGTTTTGATTGCAAAATTGACGTTTTGACCGGTTGTTAACAAATATTTAGTCATTTGTAGCATCATTTTTAACAAGAAATATTTGCAGATAAGGGGAAAACAACGTAATTTTGCACCCGAATTTGACGACCGAAATCACTATATGTGACAAGGTTGACTCAAATCAAACAGGTAGATCATTAATGACAGCCGCTATGGGCGTATTACTGTGTTATTGACCTCGGGATAATCTCTCTCGCTTAACAAAAGTTAACGGGGGGGGGGTAATGACCAGATAAAGACACATTATAAGCAAATGGTAAGGGTGTCATGCTTATATAACGGCTCGAAGTATGAGAATAAAAATTATTGTGGCGGCAACCATAATGCTAATTGCTATAATGCCACAGAACATTAAGGCACAAAAGGTGGCGGTGAAGACCAACCTGCTTTACGACGCTACGACTACTCCAAACCTCGGTTTGGAGGCAAGGTTGTCTGAACATTGGACAACAGGACTGAATTTTGCCCTTAACCCATGGACCTTTTCCGACAACAAGAAGCTGAAGCATCTGCTCGTCTCACCGCAGGCGCGCTACTGGACGTGCGAAACGTTTACAGGACATTTCTTTGGTGCAAACCTCGCGTACGTACATTATAATATATGCGACATAAAATTCCCCTTCGGACTTTATGGAGCTGTCGAAGGCGAACGCCGCCAAGGTGACCTTGCCGCACTGGGAGGGTCATACGGCTATTCATGGATCCTCTCTCCCCACTGGAGTTTTGAGGCGGAGGCGGGAATAGACCTCGGCTACGCATGGTCGAAGGTGTATGACAGTCAGAAATGTGGTTCCTACCGAGGTCCCGACAACAAGTTTGTCGTCCTCCCACGCATCGCCCTCTCCTTTGTCTACCACGGCAAGATGAAGGTAAGGAAACCGTGTCGCCCCGTTGTCTACGAGCCTATGGTTGTTGATACCGTTGTAGAGCCGGCAAAGCCCGTGTTCGTCCCTGTTTTTGCCGATGTTCCCGACAACACGGGAAAGGCGGGAGTCTTGGAGGCAGACAATCCTGTGCTACAGCACATCTCGCATTATCGTCCTTACGACAACACTCGCATACTGCGCAAGGAGAAGGGCGCACTCTATGTGCATTTCCCTTTAAACAAGTCAACACTGAGTCACGACTTCCGCGACAATGCCGCCACTCTCGACCGCATTGTTAGTATTACGCGTCAGATAATGGCAGACTCCACGTCGAGTGTGAAGCTGATACAGATTATCGGTCTTGCCTCGCCCGAGGGTAGCGTAAGCCTAAACAACACACTGGCTGGTGAGCGTGCCGAGGCATTGAAGGACTATGTTCAACAGCGTGTCGAAGTAGCCGACTCACTCTTCGAGCTGTGCAACGGAGGTGAGGCATGGACGGAGTTGCGCGACCAAATTGCCGACAGCAATATAGATGGGCGCGATGCCATGATTTCAATCATCGACACTGAGAAGAATCCCGACCGCCGAGAGCAACAGCTGAAGAGACTCGACGGTGGCAGACCATATAAGTATTTGAAGGATAACATACTTAGCGACCAACGCAACTCTGGCTACCTGCGTATCTACTACGACTACGTACCCGACGAGGCGGCAAGGACCATCAACCATGCATCCGCCTTGTTGCGTGAGGAGCGTTATGCCGAGGCATTAGTGGAATTGCGTAAGGTGGAGTCCGACCCGCGTGCGCAGAACGCCCTTGGCGTGGCACTATACATGACGGGCAGCCACGACGAAGCCCTCCGATGTTTCCGCCGTGCGGCAGACTCGGGCAACGAGGAAGCCCGCCGCAACCTTAACCAGTTAGAACAATAAAAAATTAATCACACAAATAAAAGAACACAATTATGAAAACAAGATTGTATCTCTCGGCTATAAAGTGCGCAGCCGCCCTCGTAGCCACAGTCAACCTCACCGCCTGCTCGTCCTCCGACGACGTAACCGATGCTCCCGTCAATCCTACGTATGACGGCAAGAGCGTGAAGACCCAGTTTGCGATTAATATTGCAAATGAATCCTCTAAGACAAGGATGTCAGATGTTAATACCCAGAATAGTGGTAACTTCTTGGGAATGGAAAATATCTATTTGATTCCTTTCGTGGATGTTCCTGCAGAAAGTAAATATACAGATGGAACATCAACAGGAACTAACCCGCAGGTTTCGGCTACTTATACATTTCCTTCTGATGTACTGAAGTTATCTGAAATTGCTGCTAATGATATAGATAATTCCACGAATAACAAGAATTATAAGATTTATAATGATGTTAGTATTCCTGTCGGAACAAAGAACTTCTTGTTCTATGGCACTGGTCCCATGACCGATAAAGCTAAAAACGGAGCATTAACAGTTGCTGATATATCATCTACATCTGGTAATACAACCGATAAAATTAAATTCTCATTAGTAGATATTGCTACTACAGATGGTAATAATACTTCATTGACAACAATAAGTGAAGAGTTTGCAGCATATCTTACAACAATTGCAAATGCTACGGGATGGAATGCATTAACATCAAATGATGATGCAACTTTATATCAGGCACGCACTAATTTGATTGCCAATCCTTCAAATGGTGGCGTTCGTGGTGTATCAGCTGCAGCATTGAAGCAGATTGTTCAAGACATTGTTACATTGGCTTATCCTAAGCAAACTCCTAATGGTGAAACAGGAACGACTGTTAGTAATGTTGCCGACGCTATATGTAATGCAGTTAAGGCAAAGTATTTCGAGATTTCAGATGTAGTAGGTTCGGAGGGCAAAGTAGATTGGAAATCATCAGGTGTGGATGAAGTTATTAAATCCTTCCCAAGAACCCTTAATATTCCTGAAGGTGCTATGTTAGTGACTTGGGATGCTTCGAACACCAAATTCGTTGCTACAGCTACTCCAAGTATGGGTACTACTACAGGAAGCTCAGCATTTATCAATTTCTATAATCTGACTTATCCAGCAGCTATCGCATATCGTGCTAACACTGAGCTTGCTGCAAAGAGTGAGGAAGTATCTTCTTGGCCGACGCAATATACTAATTGGGAAAGTTCAACTTGGGATGATTGGGGGGCAGAAGTCTTACCTACAACAAGATCTATTGCACTTAAAAATAATATTCAGTATGGAGTCGCTCAGTTGGCAGCAACAGTTATAGCTGCATCAAATTTGTTAAATGACAATTCTGAAAATAATAAAGTCTCAGTAACAGATAATGCGTTCCCTGTAAAAGGAATATTGATTGGTGGACAGAAGTCTGATGTAAACTGGGAATATTTACCCAATACATCTGCAACAGATAAGGTTATTTATGACTCAGATATAAATGATATTAAACTTACAACGTCAGAAAGTTCTCCTTTCTATACATTGCTGTTTGATAGTTATGTAAATGGTGACAAACAAGCGCAAAATACTATTAGAATAGCTTTGGAGTTAGAGAATAATTCTGGCGGTGATTTCAAAGGTATTGATGGTGTTGTAGCAGCAGGTCAAAGATTTTATCTTTTGGCAGAATTAGACCCTAAGGCATCAGGATTAGCTGCTATTTCTTGGCCAAGCACTAACCCTAATCGTTTCCCTCAGTTTGGAATAGACAGAACATTTGTTCAGGATTTCAAGACAAAGGTTAAGTTTACTGTTAGCACATTGAAGAATGCATACGTCACAATTCCTGACTTGCGTTCAGTAAAGCTCCAGCTCGGTCTTTCTGTTGACCTACAGTGGCAGAATGGTTTGACATTTGAAGTGCCTCTCGGAGGTTCGGACAATTAATTGGTATTAAGCGCAGAAATTCTAATGGTATCACGACACCCAATGTCGTGATACCATTACACAGCCCTTTGCTGTTTAATAGCAGGGGCTTATATGCATTTTTATTAAAACAACACTATTATATAATATAAAGAGGTAATGAGAAGTAAGTATTGTCTGCTAATGCTGTCCGCTGCGGCGATGGTCATGTCGTCGTGCTCAATCATCGACGAGGACAACTCCGGCTGCGGATTGGACAACAAGATCGTATATCGCCTGAAACTCAGAACAAACATCCAAACCGAACTCGACACACAGCTCGGAACGGAGGAGGAACGCCCCGTGGCACAAGCACTCAGCTCCTCACTCAGCGGTATATTCACTGACTGGGCACACGACATCTCTCTCTCATTCTACGACACCGAAGATAAACTGTACAAAACAGAAAACCATACGATGGATGCGTCGCAAGCCGAATACGTGGTGTATCTGCCAGAACGTGACTACCGTAATCTCGTTGTGGCAAATATAGCCGACGCGGAAAACATCCGCCACCTCGACGACAAGCATCCCGATGACATGAAGTTGCAGTATGACAACCTCACCGACACCCTCAACAGCCACACCACAGGTCTCTTCACCGCAAGAGAGGTGATAGAGGTGTGCGGCTGCACCGAGACATATTATGTTGACCTCTATATGGCTAACAGCTGCGCCGCCCTTGTGGTGGATACCACTGGTGTGGATATACGTGGCATGAAGGTGTTCACCCAGGACTTCGCCACCTCCTTCGCCGTGGCTGACAGCACATACGCCTTCACCGCCAATCCCGTGGTGCGCTCAACGGAGATACCTCTCCCCGGTCAGCACCGCACATGCCACTATGCCGTGAGCTTCCCTTCGAGGAACAACACCGCAGCCACTGCCTCTGCCTCCCGTCAAGCCCCGGCAAGGGCAGACTCCCAAGCTGAGGCTCTCTTCCGCATAAAGGCATACGCAACACTTCCCGACGGCTCAGTCACTGAGAACATCATCTCAGTGGAGCAGCCCCTCCTCGCCGGTTATCTTAAGATAATAAAGATGAAGATGAAGCCCAACGGCTCGCTCACACCAGTGAGCCAGGACGTGGGAGTGAGTGTGACGTTGGACTGGAAGCAGGGAGGGACGTATGAACCGGAGATATAGTAAAAAAAAGGAGTTATGATGGGGAGTTAAAATAAGAAGTTATGATGGGGAGTTAAAAAAAGGAGTTATGATGGGGAGTTAAAATAAGAAGTTATGATGGGGAGTTAAGATGGGCCATTACTCTCAGCGCTTAGACATTTGGCTCTTCATAACTTCCCCTCATAACTCCCCAATAACTCCCCCTTATAACTCCCCAAAATCTCAATAACTCCCCCAAAAATATATTAATAATGATTACTGATTTGAAAAACATATTTTTGACCATAATGATGGTTTGGGCGGCTGCCTTCGTCACCTCTTGTTCGGATGACGACAGTCTCGCCTCACGCGGACTCGAGACCGTGGAGATGCCTATCTCCATCTCCATTCCTGCCGAAGGCTTCGTCAGCCCCACTGACGTGGGTATAGGCGATGAGGCATCAACGCCTGCCTTATCCGCCCCCGCCGCCTATAGTCCGTCAGCCCCCGTGCTCGGCGCGTCAGCGTCGAGTCCCTCCCGTCTCTCCACCCCCGCCCCCGGCGACCCAGGCACAACCGAGACTTTCGCCCTCCCCAAATATCTCTATATATACCTCGTCTCCACTTCTACCACAGGTAACACTCAGGTTATCTTCAAAAAGGAGGAGGTGAAGCCCGAAGACTGGAAGCTCTCCACCTCTGGCGACAATACCAACGACCATTTCTCCAAAGATGCCGGCCTCTACGTCTATCAAGGTCATCTCTCCATCAATCTTCCCCTCAACCGCAAGGAGGGCAGGGTGTATGTGGCGGCATCGCCGGTGGAGATCGACAACATTGTGGAAGATGTCTCTTCATGGACATCTACGACTGATGTAGAAGACAAAACGACCTTTTCATCCCAATCAGATACGAGGTCAAATCTTCAGAACATCTATTCCTCGCCATATAATCTCACAAAGAAGGTTAACGGCGCGGATGTCTATTACGGCACTATTGAGGATTATGTATCAAATGTCCCCCATATCGACATGGTGCTTTATCATGTGGCTACAAAGGTTGACCTGCAATGGACTATTGACGATGATGTGCAGGGAACATCGGAGTGGACATTCCCTACATCATTGACGCAGACATCTGATGACTTGAACAAAGACGGCACGAATGATATGACTTGGAGTAATGACAAGTATATGAATAATGCCGCCAATGACGGCAAGGCTTTCTTCTCGTTGATTCAGTTGAGGGTATTGCCGAGGGATAAGATTCGATTGTTCAAGCCAATGGGCAATTATGACAGAAACAGTAACTATTATCTGCAGTTTATGGGGGTAAGAAAAGACCTGAAGTTTCAGATTAATGGCAAAAATGCGTATTATTATAATTTCAATGATGGTGACGAGAATGTTAATCCAGGAACGAAATGGATAGGACGCTCAGTGTTGTACATAGTGCCACAGCTATATTCGTCTTCTTATTATTACAATAGTGGCGGAGACAAATGGAGTGAGACATCAAAATCAGATTATACACAAGGCGACGATAATTATTATCTTCACCTGATGATATTGACAAACAACTATACTACATGTTCGAAGGATGGAAATACATACAGTACGGAAGACCATGCCACACATGGACACAATACGTACATTAAGATAGACAGCTCGAAGTTGCAGAAGGGCAGTGACGGAAAGCCAGTGTTCGCTCCGTGGATAAGGGTGACACTCCACGTCACAAAGGACAACGTAAGTAAGGTTCTGGATTTGAATAATGCCGTCACCTTCCCAGTGACATCGTAATAAATATCATTATTCTGCCCTCAAAATCCACGGATTCTGCCCTCTGATATACAGTGCGTTAAGT
>JBJEAS010000068.1:0-13052 GCA_051869235.1 Prevotella sp. | reverse complement strand
ATTTCTTTCTTTTGTGCAAAGATATAGAAAATCCATTGAATATTAGTAAATTAAGTATCCTATTTACAGAATTTTAACATACAATTCGGTAGTTTGGCCGATTTTCATTCGGTAGTTTGGCTGATTTTCATTCGGTAGTTTGGCTGATTCGTGTCTAATGTAATCAGGAAAAGACACACTTTAACCATATAGCCAACAAGGGGACTGTCCCTCCTATCTCACTCCAATCTCACTCCTATCACCAATCGGAGTCACAACGGACTTACAACGGAGTTTTACTTGTTAATCCAATATTTTGCTTAACTTTGTAGGCGAATTCCGAAAGGATTCAATATTTAATAATCTACAGTTAACGCCCAATGGTTGGGCAAAAGAAAAACATAAATAGTTGCTTTCAAGGGTCACGGGGTACCTGTTCCCATGACCCGATGGTCTGCTTTGAGAGCAGGTCATAGGGACAGGCAACAAGTACGCGTTGCTCATCCAAAGATTTCGTGCAGTTCCTTGTTTGAAAGTTTGCCAATCCAATTCTCGCCTGTAGATACGGTGAGGTCGGCCAGGTGTTTCTTTTCTTGTATCATAGCGTCAATGCGTTCCTCAAAGGTGTTCTGTGTAATGAAGCGATGCACCTGTACGTTTTTGTGCTGACCGATACGGTATGCCCGGTCGGTTGCCTGTGCTTCGACGGCAGGATTCCACCAGAGGTCGTAATGAATGACGTGGGTTGCAGCTGTGAGGTTGAGGCCGGTACCGGCAGCCTTCAATGAAAGTATGAAGATCCGGTCGTTACGATTGTTCTGGAAACGGTCAACCATTTCCTGGCGCTGTTTCAGCGAACATCCACCATGATAGAACATCGATTCTTCATCAAGGCTGGTACGAATGAAGTGCTGGAGCAAATCACCCATCTCACGGAACTGAGTGAAGACAAGAACCTTCTCGTCTGCATCAATGATACTGCGGAGCATATCGAGCAACATTTCAGTCTTTCCCGACAGCGTTGCATCCATACGGTTATCTTTGAGATACTGCGTAGGGTGATTGCAAATCTGCTTCAAGGCAAGCATCATCTGCAGGATAAGTCCTTGACGCTTGAAAAGTGTCTGGCTGTCCTCGCCATCCATGCTTTCGATGACAGCCATACACTTGTTGACCGTCTCTTGGTACAGAGCAGCCTGGTCAGGAGTGAGCCATGCCAACTCGTTGCGTTCTATCTTGTCAGGCAGGTCGCTGATGATGCTCTTGTCCGTCTTCAGCCGGCGCATCATAAACGGGGCGGTCACCTTGCGGAAACGTTCTGCCACATGGCTGTCTCCATACTTCTGTATAGGTTTGGCGTAGGATTCCGAGAAGTCTTTTGCCGAACCAAGATAGCCCTTGTTCGTGAAGTCAATGATACTCCAGAACTCAGACAGACGATTCTCCACCGGGGTACCACTCATGGCAATGTGGCAGTCAGCAGGGATGCTGTGTATCGCCTTGCTTTGGGCCGTATCGCTGTTCTTGATGTTCTGTGCCTCGTCTATCACGAGTACCTGCCATTTCTGTTTCTTCAGTTTGTCGGCATCAGAGCGTACCACGCCGTATGTGGAGAGGATGATGTCAGCATTCTTGCAGTCGTCATCCTTCAGGTCACGTGCCGTACCGTGATACACGCCCGTAGCCAGCTGTGGGGCGAAGCGCTTCACTTCCGACTGCCAGTTGTGCAGCAAACCTGTAGGCACTACCACAAGAGCTTTCTTCTTGTCCAATGCGCCCTCTTCTTTCATTTTCAGCAGCAGAGTAATCACCTGCAAGGTCTTGCCAAGACCCATGTCGTCGGCTATGATACTGCCGAAGCCTATCTTCATGTTGCGATACATCCATGAGAAACCCCGTTCCTGGTATGGCCGCAACTGTGCGTTGATGCCTTCCGGCAGTGGTATGACACTTTGTGATGTAAACCTACGGATGAGTTCGCGTACTTCATCGGTCAGTTCCACGGGTGCGCCCTGGTACTCGCCGCTCAATGCCGCCTGCAGCAGTTCGCCTGGTTTTATCTTCGGTGGAGCATTCAGCACTTTCTGTAGTTTCGACATTCCTGCCTCGTCGATATAGACGTACTGTTCCTTGAACCGCAGCAGACCGCTCGCATGACCGAGCAGTCTGTCAAACTCCTCTGGCGACAAGAATACATTGCCCACAGCCACCTGCCAATTGAAGTCAAGCAGGTCGCTCATAGACAGGAACCCATTTGAATCCTTTCTTTTTGATTTCAGCTTGACAGATATTTGCGGACGGATAAGAGTCTGCAAAGCCTTTGGCATGATGACGTTCACACCGAGCAGACGCATGGCAGGAATCACCTGTAACAGGAATGCCGGGAAAGTCCGCATCGTGAACTCAATGCTTCGCCTGCCCTTGTCGTTGATATATGTGTCAAGTCCGTCAACTATGTCGCAGAGGATGGCAAGCTGACGCAGTATCTCCATTTTGCTTGATACGTATGCTTTCTTTGTCATCACATCTTCCAGCTGATGACCATCTGCCTTCACATTTACGGCAAAGCCCTCTTCTGTTTCGTCAATAAGGAATGTCACTTGATGCTTGTTCTGCATGAAATAGCGGTCAAGCCACGAACGTATGCCGCCAGGGGTGTTTGTCTCTCCGATACCATTGAAGCGCGAACACTCTGCTTTGAAGAACAAGTCAAAGAACAGTTCGTCCTTGCTCTCGTGCGACAGCGCAGGAACGAGCGACGTTATCATCTTGCAGACAAGTTCCTTGCTCTGTCCTAACCTGCCCACAATGCTTCGGGTGGCTTCGTCAATCAAGGCTGGCTGCCATACTATGTGGTATTCTTTCTCCTCCTTGGCCTTGGCGCGTCCGCGTCCTCTGCCCGGCAGAAGGTCATAGTAAATCTGCGGAACGATGCAGCCATGCGCTGTCAGTTGCAGCGCACAGATGAGCACGTTGCGAAGGGCGGCGACAGAGTCGTCGTAGTCACGCAAGAAGTCAATGTTGATGTCGAGCAGTTGCTGAAGCAGAGGAAGGCGTATATCGTCAACAGAAACAACGTCACGTTTGCCCAAAGCCTTGCGGCTGGTGCCCTCAAACAGTTTCTGCTTGTCCTGTAGCACCTTCGTTGCAGCCTTGCTGATGTATGTAAGTTCCTTCTGGTACACCTGTTGGAAATCTCCATCATGACAGAATGCCGGGGACGATGGCAGAAGGTTGGACAATGGCAATGTAAGGTCAGAAAGCAATGTGTAGTCGGGCATCTGTCCGGGTACTTCCTTCAGTTGCCTCTGTTCCAAGGTGGCATACACCGCACTCGTGTTCTCCACCTCCATCATCTCCGTGGTGTCGGCTGCTGTTATGCCACGTTTCTCCAGTTCCGCCATCAGGTCAACGCCATGCAGCGAGAATACGAGGAACGGATTATTGTCTATCTCCATGCTCGTCTTGTAGATGACAGCTGCCAGATGCTTGCAGGGCACAGCCCAGTCAGGACATGAGCAATTCATCTGCAGGTCTTTCCATTGCTTGGGGAACAACGGCATACCGGCCTCTTCAGCCATCTTGGCCAACGATTCATCCAGCTGACGGTTGAAGAGTTTGCTCAGTACGACAGGTTGTTCCTGTATAAGGTCGATGAGTTTGTCAATCTCTTTTGACGAAAACCCAGGCAGTTTGATGGTCTCGCTATAGGGTGTACGACGACTCCCCTTCACTTTGGCACTTATCACATTGCCCGAGAAGGTAATCTCTTGCACCATGCCATTACGGGCGTATGAAGCGCCACGGGGCAGTCGGTTGCTGTAATCAATGTTTTTCAGTGCGCCAAGCCATTGCTCGCCCCACCATGTCTTTCCGTATTTTGTTGCCATGTTTCAAGTTTTTATATATTTCTGCATATTACCGGCAAACTAAGACTAAATGTCACTACGCCTAACTCCTCTTAAGATTGTGAAGCACCGTAACGGCAAATGTTACTCCTACCTCACTGATGATGTCGTTGAGCTTCTCCGTTTGCCCAGGCGACAACTCCTTGGCAAAGTCCTCATAAAGGCTCTGGGTGTTCTTGCATTGCTCGGCGATTTCTTCAATGGAAACCACGCCATCGTCAAGTATTCTGCGTAGTGACGGTCTGTCCAAGACCGCATCCACGATTGTTTCAATTTCTTTGTTCATAATTCATTCGCTTTTTATTGTAAATCCCAATTTGACTATCAGCTTCAAAGTGCCAATGGCAGTATTCCTGTCATACTCCCTTTCCGCCTCAGGAAGGTCCTCGTAGGCTATAAGACATGGGTGATGCTTCAGGGTGTCGTCGCGCTTTTCGCCCCAAGTCCAACCCTCTTCAATGCGTGACTTTGCCCATACATCGTGGACGTTCTTCGCCATTGTCTCCACAAGAGGATAAAGCTCCTCAGGCAACTCCACATCCGTCGTGTCGACAGGCTGCGGAACATAATTCTTCTTTTCCATAATATATTCTTTTTTATGTGTAAACATTAGAATAGAACCCAAAGAGGTGGCAATTCTATCAGACCAGTGCCGCAACTAATGTTCCAACATTCCGATTATCACATCCCTGTCGTGCGTGATTGATGCCATATCCAGCTGCTCATTGGGAACAAGGTCGCAATGGATAAACCGGTTTTTATACCATCGGGAAATCTTGATCTTCCTGCCCCCTTCCTCTATCATATCTCCCAGGTTTATTATCTCCTGTTCCTCAGCGTGAGGCTTGCGGAATCCAAGCAGCAGCTTCTCCAGGCACCACCTGTTGTGCTCAACCATGCACAGGCGTTCGATGTCGGTTTCCGACACGCTGCCTTTAAGGACATTGGGGAACGACCGGACTTTGAAGTCCTTGGAATATGCTGTATAGAGGTTTGACCATTGTAGGGCAACAGGCAACTGCCGCCAAAGTTCAGCCTTCGAATGCTTCTTGTCTTCCTCCGAGACATAGGCATGGTTGATCCATTGCGCCAACTCCAACCTGTAGTAGTCCAGGTCGTAGCAATTCTCAAGCATGCCGAACGGATAAAGATGGGAATACTTGCTGTACAAGCCACCATCGCCTGAACGGTTGAGCATCGTAAGCAGGGCTTCGGAAGTCTTAAGGCGTATGAATACGGGAATGGCATTGTCGTAGACCTCGTTGGGCAACGACAAGCCAACCACCATGTTGTGCCTTGGCTCCTTTAGGCAGACAAAGATGGACGTAAGAGTGTCTTCGACACTTGCAACGTCCTTGAGATAGCGTTGTATGCCCGACGACTCCACGTTGCCCTTGATGAACTCGAACTCTACGTCGAGGAAGTCGGAGTCGTCGCCTGAGAAATATGTCGGCGGCAGCACTTCCTCCACAACATCGTCATGGGTGTAGTCCTTGTAATAGGCTGATGAAATCTCAAACAAGCCACGATACCTGTTGCGGAAGAAGTCCATCTCCCTGTCGGCATTGGCGTCGACGAATGTGATTCGGGTCTTCTTGCCGCGGTCGCGGCAGAAGTTCGGGAAATGTAGCAGATGTGCGGCAAACGTCCCTATCGCCACGCCCATGCGGCTCATTCCCAGGATGACAAGGTGTACTGTCTTCTCGCTGTCATACGTGATTGGCTCGCGGTCAAGAAGCGGATAGTCGATGCTTTCGCTGTCATGCACATAGCAATGCGACACGAACAGCTTCTTTGCCCACGACTCGTAGAAATTGAATGGATAGAAGTCTATCTGTTCCCTCCACCTGCCGGCAAGGTCGGTCACCTGAAAAGCGGAGAATGTCGTCTGGTATTCAAACTGCACCGCCACGGGCAACGGCTTCAGAGATGCCTCCTGCCCATCGCCACTGCGAAGCTCTGCTATCAGCCTCATTGCCTCCAGGTTTATGGAGTCCCTGTCATTCTCGCCACTCTCCCCGGTAATGAACACCGACCTTGCCTTGTCGACGTTCAGCTTCTTCAAGTCCTCCTTTGAGTTCCTCTTTCCATGATAAAAAAGAAGGCGAGACTCAAATTCCCTGTCCAGGACATTGTGCACTCTCGACCTTACCTCCTCAGTGTCCTCAGTACTTTGGACAAGCACATAAGAACCCTGGAACTTGTCGCTCTTGCATATCTGCTCCACTAACGACGGCACCAAGTCGTCCATGCCGATTATTATGACGTGGTTGCTGAGGGTATAGCTAATCTCTCCATTCCGGAACCTGTCGACCCTCACGTCGAGCACATTCGTCAAGACGGAAATGAAGAACCCCGTCATGAACACCAAGCCAGCCAAGGCGACAACAATGCCGAAGACATACGCCATCGGATCCACCTTCTCAATGGAGCCAGGGTCGATGAACAGCGTGACCAAACGCAGGAAACGTCCCATCTCCTCTGCCTTGTTGTCCACATTCTCCGCAAACGGAATCAAGTAACTGACGCCAAACAAGATGCAGAATACTATCGCCACGGCAACGGACAGCCAAAGCAGCTGCCTGAAGCCGCGTTCTGAAATGGTCCTGTCAAAACACAAGGACAGGAAACTGAAGAATTCTTTCATTGAACCCATATCTTCTGTTAATAAATGAATGTCGTTTTGTTAATTTCACTCTTCCCTCTTCCTTCGGTATTCCTTCGAGATGCCTTCGAGATGCGTTCGAGACGATGAACTGCGCTTTGAAGTCATTTTCGCAGTAAAATGGCAGAACGATAATTGCATATTTGAAATTATGTCGCCTGTGGATAGGTTTAATTGTTAATTCGAATGGGATTAAAGCCTCGTAAACATTACTTGATAATGTATTTCAATTCACTATCAGGACATTCATCATTGCGGGTGATTGTTGCCATGCCTTGTTTGGAAATCTTTATTCGCTTAGTTTCGGTTTGCTTTTCTATAGGCACTTCTATGCGAAATTTTCCATTAGAGTCTGTCGTGGTTGTCAACCCTTCTAAATCTACAACTGCTCCAGATACAGGTACTCCCTCCTCATTATATACGACACCGCCATAAATAGAAAATGTGGAATCACGTTGAACTTTCAATTCCTGAGAATCGGAAATTCCTAACCCCATACGGCATACCGTTTCCTGAGACTTATAATATGTTGAATTAAAAAAAACATCAATGTTTCTGCCTCGGAAATACCCTGGAATATTATCCACAACCAACGTAGTGTCAATTTTGGACAATTGGTATTCAGTACCACGGACAGTAACAATGGCAGATTCTGGCATGGGAAGATGATGCTCTTCATCTTTTATCGTAAGATGAATTGACAGTGGAACAGCCAGATAGTAAAATAATGCCAACAAGATGGACAAGGTGACGGCGGTGGCAATCCTTCTGTTTCTAACCTGTCTCTTGTGTCGTTGCCACAGCACATCATAATCAATGTCAAGCATCTTCGACACCAACTTAATGAACGCTTTCTGCCTTCCTACCTCTGGGATGCTTATTCCGAGAAGTTCTTTTTTGTCCTCAAGCTCACGCAACGCCTGAGGCAAGCACTCGTCTTCGCCTCCATGTGGTGTGCCATCCACTATGAACGGAATAATCCTTTTGGCACGCCCCATCTTCAGGAATTCCATGACCTCATCATTCACCCATTTTGATTTGGCAGAATTGGGAGAACATACAACGACAAGATATTTCGAGGAAATGAGGTGCTTCTTCAATTCCTCGCTTAAAATACCAGCATTAAGGTCGGTTTTATCCCTGAACACGGGACGTAAATACCTTGAATCTTCAAACTCGTTATGAATCTCTGTCGGCAATTTATACGACTCCAGTTTTGCTTGAAGCCACTTTGCCATTTCCTGATCCTTGTGATTATAGCTTATAAAAGCATATCGTTTTGTTGCTGTTTCCATTTTATTCTTGTTTTATTTGCTGTTATTGAGTATCATTTTTGAAAAGTCACTGCCATTGGAAGCCCAATGCGGGTCGATAGATATTATTTTATTCCATATTTCCATAGCCTCTTGACGTTTTCCCTCTTTCATCAGCAATTCACCTTTGCCATCAAGGAAATATAAGTTGTTAGGAAAGCGTCTTACGCCATAATTGACCATATCTTCAGCTTCTTTATACTTTCCCTGCATCTGATAAAGACAAGCTAACATATAATACGAGTTTTCCAAGTAATCATAATGAGCAACTTCCTTTTTCTCGTATATCGAAATAGCTTTCTTAATGAGTGTTTCGCCTGTGGAATAATCGCCAGAAGGCACACATACTGTATTGCAGTAGTTGTATAATGACAATGTAAATAAATTGGCAAAAATAGAAGGAGCAGATTCGTACCCGTCACTTGCACTCTTCAGTGCTATTTTACCGTAGTAAATAGTATTATTATTGTCTCCAATATTGGAATAAGCATTATTTAATCCCATCATAGCATTTGTATAGTTTGCCTTGGTGGCAATGCTTTTGATGCGAATCTTTTCATAATCAATAAGAGCTTTCTTTAAAATTTTGATACATTCATTGTATTGCTTGGAATCAATATATGCATTTCCCAAGTTAGAACATACCTCTGCTCTGAACCTTATCAAAAGGTCGGAATTGTCTGGTTTGATATTTATGAGCGTATCCACCATGTCTATGGCTTTCCTGTAACTGTCAATTGCTCCATAGTATTTTGCAGTTGCCCTTAAGATACCACCTTTTAGGTTGTATGCTTCTGACAAGGCTTCTGCATATTCGTTGAAATGAGTCTTGCATATAACTTCGAGTAAAGAAATGGATTTGTCAATATTTGTGTAGGCTTCGGTAAAGTTACGCTTTTGGTAAAATGCGGAAGCTATATGCGAATACAAGATGGATAAATATTGTTTGTGCTCAAAGTCTTTATTCGAATCCTTACATAATTTCTCCAAATTATCTCTTGTCTTATAAGCCAAATCAAGTGCAGCATCAAAAGAATGACTTGATATAAGGTTTCTCACCCTATTTATATCACTCATTATGTCGCTCATGTAACTGGTGTTGCCCAATATTTCACTTTTTACTTTTCTAAATTCAGATATTTGAGAATATACTTCTTCTGCCTTGTGTGGCTTTCCTTGTGTCAAATACAGAGTCGCCATACCCTCAAGCACACCTTGTCCGTAAATGGCAATCAACTCTGGTTCGTCTTTATAAATTTTGCATAAAAACTCGTATGAATATTCATACAATTCTTCGGCTTTGTCAAATTCTCCGAGATTTGTAAATATTTCACACATGATCAATGATATGGAATACTGTTCTGTATCGTCTTTGGAATTTCTTAAGGCGATTAACACCATGTCCAAGGCCTCCATATATTCTTTGTCTTTCTCCAGAAACAATGCATAATCTATCATTGCTTTCGCAAATGTTGTGTCGGCAAAAGCAACTTTTCTCTTCGACTCTTTAATTTTTTTCAAATTATCTGAACCACCGGCAAGATACAAGACATCGTTCTTTCGGCAAATGGCCTCATAGGTTTGTAGTGCTTTTTGCCTATCTTCTTGTGCAAAACCGTCTAACTTTTCCCGACTATTGTCAATCGACCCAATTATATTTGTTTCACGTTCGAACTTTTCCTCAAGATTCATATCTTCGTATGCCTTCACAGCTTCATCAATTTTACCTTGTTGTATAAGGGATATTATGTCGTTTTGCTCTTCTGAAAGTTCGCTAAGGTCATATCTTGCCACTCGGTCAATATACGTGTCAAGATTCTCTAATTGAGTTTCATAATCGTAATGAAGTTGTTCCAGTCGTTTTTTGTAGTTTTCTTCTGTCAGTTTGTTTTGCTTTCTCAATGCAGACAACCGATTTTCTTCAGCCTTCATCTTTTTTGCATAACTCTCGGACGATATGCGTTCGTAATTGTTGCGTATCTCCCTGTATTTCTCTTCCTTGCACATTACAATCGTGAACGGTTGCCCTGTGCGCGAGATATGCCATTGGTCAACAGCCTCCTTATTGAAAAGGATGTATCCTGTCTTTTCCGCGCGCATAAGTTTTACCCTGTCGCCAGCTTTCAGTTTTTTGAAATTAAGGCTAAATTCACCTTGTGCTCCTGAAATTGTGCTGCCAGCATTTGCAGCAAGTATTTCCACACCGCCAAGAACAGTCTTCGACGTCTTGCCTTGATATTGCATCACTTTCCCCTTCTGTATGCATTGGGCATTACAATGAACTGAGTGCAACATATAGAAAATCGTCGTTGCAAGAATAATCCTGTATAATGAGTTAATAATAGTCTGCTTCATATCCAATAATTATTTGATTCGTTCCTTGAGCTTGTCTCTTCTCATAATAGCAGCATTGATACTGTCGCGTAATTCCTCGTGCTTTTTTTGTATGACACCAAGTGAGTCGGCAGCTCTTTCTGCTTTTTGATAGTTCTTTACTGACTGGAAATATTGTTCCTCCAATTTCATGTCTTCGTATGCCTGGATGGCACCTTCAATGTCTCCTTTCCTAAACAATTCAATAGCCTTGGCTTCCTCCGCCGAAAGTTCGCTTAGGTCAATTCTCGCAAACCTGTCAATATAAGCATCGATATTCATCAGTCTCTGTTCGTATTCCTCCTCGATTCTCGCAATCTCCTTTTCATATTCAGCCTGTTTCATTTTGCCTTGTTTTTTGAGGGCTTGCAATTTCACCTCCTCTGCCTTACGCTGTTTAGCATAGCTGGCAGAGGATATGGCAAAATAATTGTCCCTTATTTGTTTGAAGCGGTCACTTCTACACATGACAATCTGAAATACTCCATCCTTCGTAATATTCCACTGCATTAGGGCATCTTTGTTGAATATCTCATATCCGCTCTTTTCTATTCTTCTGACAGTCACCTTGTCTCCCGGTTTCTGCGTTCTGAATTTCAAGGTTACATTACCGTTGGAGTCAGATATTGTGCTGCCTGCATTTATAACCAAGACCTCCACACCTCCCAAAGGGCTCTTCTTTTCGGTCTCATTATATTCCATTACGACACATTTCTGCACACACTGCGCATTGCTTTCAATAATAAAAAAATGCATGAGAATGCACATTAGAATGATTGTATTCACATCGATTGTTTTCAGTTTTTCTTTCATATTATTCCATTATTGTCCTTAATCCGTTAGCTATTCCTCTCCTTTTCAAAATAAATCATAAACCCTATCGTCTCTTACTACTCTTACGGGAACTATATACTCGGCAACGACATCGTCATTCTCCAATTCTACAACATATACCTTGTCCACTTTTTTAAATGCCTCCATCGCTTCTTCATTAATTTCTTCTAAAACATGAGCAGACTTTGAATTCTTGTAAAAAAGCCCTGCTCCTCGTTCCTCAACCACCATACGAGCATTTTCCGGTTCTCCCTTTAGGTGGGTAAGCACTATAAGTAGTTCTCCAATTTCATTCCTTAGGATGTCGTAAGTAGGACCTTGGGGTCTTGATTTTTCTTTTGGGGGCAAACTGTCAATGAAGGATTGAATCTTTTGTGCAAATTCGATGTTATGCTCAATTTCCAAAATATGTTCATGAATTTGTTTCAGCCTATCCAAAAGAGAGATAACCTTGACATCTTTAGCCATTGACAGTGCCGCTTTGGTGTCCTTTGATAGTGACACCAGCGATTCAGCCTCTTCAAATGCCATATTCACACTTTGTTCAAAGTCCCTGGTCTTTGCACGTTCTGGAATGTTTACTATAATTGAGTCAATTAGTGCATTGACAGAGGCTTCGTTCACAGGAATGCCATTCTGCCAATGTTTCTTGTTGAGATAATATTTCATTTCGGCACTCATCTCGCATTCGTCAAGGCGAAACGGGATAATCACCTTTCCTGCAGAGAAAGCATTGTCAATCTCGCTTTCCACATGGTCAGACTTATTGGCATGACAAGAAAAACATACAACAACAACAGAACAACTGCCAATTGCACTTAGTATCTGTCGCGCATAAGATATTCCACCGACTTCATTGCGAGGAGCAATCCAGCATCTCAACCCGTGCTCCTCTATCTTATTGCATACATAGTAAGCCACCTCCTTGTCTTTACTTGAATAACTTATGAAAACGTCATATTTTTGTTCCATATAGTTTATATTTTATTGTTCTTTGCTATCATACTTTCGTCTATAAACGACAAATGATGCGTGTTTTTATCGTTTATATACGATGGTTTCATGTTTTCGGCATCGCAAATTGGTCCTAATGCCATTTCGCTTAGTCTTTCTCACTTTTCTGTAGGACAAGCCTATCCGCCTCGTCGGGTGTTTACATTAGTCAATGTCTCCATCTTGCATAATCATATATGCAGCTACTTGATGCAGAAAGTTAATGATACCACTACAATTAGTCGCAAATGCATAGATTGTCATAGTGCAAAGGTAGAATAATTTTCTGAATAACGGTTAACAACACAAAATAAAAAACTCCCGAAACAATGAATTTAACAGAAAATAACCAAGAAAACTATCAAAATACCGATTTCCTGTATATGCAGATGCACCAGATAATACCAAATATCAGTCCAATACTCACTGTAAGGCACTAAATAGTCATAAAACATGCCATTGCAAACACAATCAAAATGCAGGTTAGTCCTTAAGGCACGAGATTGGCACTACATAGACGCCATCTTCTCGCCTGTAGGCATACGGGCCGTTTGCCGTGAGAACCATAAGGAATGACGGCTTCTTCATCCTCGTTGTATCTATCTTGTTGGATAACGCAGTCAACGTTTTTACTCCTTCTGCAATCAGCTTGTCACCACCGAGCTTAATCTCAATAAGACCATAACTGCCATTACACAAATGCACCACGGCATCACACTCCAGACCATTCTTGTCCCTGTAATGATAAACGGAGCCTTGCAATGCCTCAGCATAAACACGGAGGTCTCTCATGCATAGCGTTTCGAAAACGAGACCGAATGTTTCAAGGTCATAAACAAGGTCGGATGGTCCGAGTCCTAATGCTGCTGTTGCTATTGAGGGGTCTGTGAAGTATCTTGTGTCAGAAGTCCTGATAGCTGTTTTTGACCTCAGATTTGGATTCCACGCTGCCACGTCTTCTACCACAAAAATACGTTTAAGGGCATT
>JBJEAS010000067.1:0-2874 GCA_051869235.1 Prevotella sp. | reverse complement strand
AGCGATACAGCAGGCAGCCTATTTCTTCGTCTATTGGCTTCGCCTTCCTCCTCCTCGCTCGGGATAGCCGGAGCAAGCTCCGCTCTCCGCTCGCTCGTTCGTCGGTTGGCTTTTCCTGGCAAAGTTACGCGGTGAACATGCCCCATCTATGCTAACACCCAATAACGGTTAAAAATGTCCGTCAAATCATCACTATACGCAATATTTTCCGTAAAAAAGGCAATAATCCCCGAAATCTGTGTATCGCAGGTTTCGGGGATTTGTTGTAATTTTGCAGTCTAAACTATACTGTCATGAAGAAGATTTTTACGACAATGGTATGCTGCCTCACGGTGATGGTGGCATACGCACAGGGACCGATGGTCCGACTGAGCAATGGAGTGGACATGCCGCAGTTTGGCATCGGAACATTCAACGTACCTTCCAATGAAGTGTGCAAGGACGCCATACTTACTGCCTTGCGTGCCGGCTACAGACATATTGACACGGCTCATGCCTATATGGACGAGCGTGGGGTGGGTGATGCCGTGAATGAGTTCATTGCGGAAGGTGGCTGCAAGCGTGAAGACATCTGGGTGACGAGCAAGATTTGGCCGTCGGAATATGCCGACCCTACAGCCATCGACCGTATGCTTCGCCGACTGAACCTCGACTATGTTGACCTTGTATATCCGCATCAGCCAGTGGGAGATATCAAGGCGGCATGGCATAATCTGGAGATGGCTGTGAAGCAGGGTAAGGTGCGTGCGCTTGGCTTGAGTAATTTCGAGGTGCCGGGAGCAGAGCAGTGGTTTCAGTGGTGTGTGGATTCCACGGAGATAAAGCCTGTAATCATGCAGATGGAGTGCCATCCCTACGTACAGCGCATTGAGAAGCGCAAGCTGGCAGAGAAATACGGCATGAAGGTGGAGTGCTGGTTTCCACTCGGTGGAGCCATGAGTCAAGGGGCATTGCTCAGAGACCCCGTCATCACGAAGATTGCCGAGGCTCATAAGGTGAGTCCTGCGCAGGTAATCCTCCGTTGGGAGATTCTGGAGGGACTGCTCACCATTCCTGGTGCAACCAATCCCGACTATATCCATGAGAACATTGCTGCTGCACAGGGAGAGGTAGGAGGAAAGCCGTTTGCCCTCACAGCCAAGGAAATGAAACAAATGAAGAAACTGAACAAGGAGCAACGCTTCTTCAATGCCACATACGAACAAGCCCAAGGCTATGTTAACTGGCCCGTAATGGACTCGCAAGAACGTGCGGAAGCAGAACCCGCCGCCCTCTCCGCCAAGAAATGGCAATGGATGGCAGAGAAGAACGTCACGGAACTTGCCCGACTGTTCCATAAGGATGCTATGTTCGTACACATGGGCGGAGCGTGGGGAAGGTCAGCCGAGTTGATGACGATAGAGAAGGGATTCATCTGGTACAAACATGCCGATGTACACAGTGCCGAGGCACGTATCAGCGGCAATACAGCCGTGGTATATAGCGACATTCAGCTGACCAGTGAGGTCGGCGGTCGCGAAGTGTCCTTCCCATTCCTCGTGAGTGAGGCATATACAAAAGTTGGCGACCAGTGGCAGCTCGTCACCTTGGCTTTCACGAAAAAGATGTGATGCCGCACCGTTGGAATTGGAAAGAAATAACGATCAATGCCGCCCCGATGTATGTCTTGATACATCGGGGCGGCATGTTGAAAGTGATATGCTCCTAAAAGTTGTCGGATAAATGTATCGGCGGCTATTGCAGTTCAGATGATGTGCATCGTGCCAACGACATAAAGCATGGCAACTCCAATCAGCATAGAGATGAAGCCTACGGTCAGTCCTATGCGCGACATGTCCTTTTGGGTGATCAGATTGGTTGCGAATGCAAGGGCATTGGGTGGGGTGGAAATCGGCAGAACCATTGCACTTGACGCCGCTATTGCCACACTGATGAGAACGGTTGACGTTCCGCCGATGATTTCAAGCTTGTCGCCCATGGCTACGCACACCACAGTCAGTATGGGCATAAGCAGAGCCGCCGTTGCGGAATTGCTGATGAAGTTCGACAGGACGTAACAGATAATCACCGCCACAGCAAGAATGACAAGAGGCGAGAAATCGCCAAACGGAATGCTCGACACAGCCTGTCTTGCCAGTCCCGAGCCGTTGAGGGCATAGCCCAAGGCGAAACCGCCAGCTACCATCCATATCACCGACCAGTTGATTTCCTCAAGGTCGCGCCGGTCGATGACTCCTGTGAGAGAGAAGACGACAAACGGCACCAGTGCCACCGTATAGGAATTGATGCCCGACACGCTGTCCAAAAGCCACAGGGCAACGGTGGCGATGAATGTCACGATGACAATCCTCGTCTTCGTGTTGTGCTGCATCTGGCTTTCAAAATGCAGGCTGATGGTCTTCTGCTTAAACGGATACATCCGTTTTATCAGCAGCCAACTGATAAACAGAAGGAGTGCAACAAGCGGCAACATGAAGAACATCCATTCTCCGAATCCTATGCCGAGGTTCAGTCCCTCCGGGTCGTTGAGGTATTTCAGGGCGATGGTGTTGGGAGGAGTGCCTATGGGTGTTCCCATTCCTCCAAGGTTGGCAGCCACGGGAATGCTCAGTGCCAATGCCATGCGCCCCTTGCCCTCAGCCGGCAACTGCTTGAACACGGGAGCCAGAAAGGTGAGCATCATGGCTGCTGTGGCGGTGTTGGACACAAACATCGAGAACAAGCCGGTTATGAGCAGAAATCCGAGAAGCACATTTTCGCTCTTGTGGCCGAAAGGCTGCAACAGTATCTTTGCCAAATAAGCGTCGATGCCTGTCTTTCCTGCCGCTATGGCAAGGATGAAGCCGCCAATGAACAGCATGATGACAGGGTCGG
>JBJEAS010000066.1:0-49423 GCA_051869235.1 Prevotella sp. | reverse complement strand
ATTCTTGAGCAACAATTGCTTGTTGCTAAGGCTGAGCGAGAACGCAAAGAGTTAGAGAATAAGTTGGCAAACGAATTGGAAAAATATTCACAGGCTGCGAGCTTTATTCGCCGTCAGGCTTCTCTTAGATTGAATCCAGTGTTGGACAAAGTGCAAGACGAGATAAAGTTTTCCAATTTGTTCAATGGTGTGACCACAATTATTAATGGTGGTCCTGGTACTGGCAAAACTACGACTCTAATTCAGAGGCTAAAGCTGATGATATGTAAGGTGGATCTTGAAGAATATGTGAAATTGGGGATTTGCAGTCTGACACCTAAGCAAATGGAAATAATAGAGGAAAATGGTGGCAATTGGATGTTCTTTTCTCCTACAGAGCTTCTGAAAGTATATCTTAAAGAAAACATGAATTCCGAAGGATTACAGGATACAACAAACAAAGTGCAAGTTTGGGATACTTATTTGGCAAGAATAGTGCGTGATAAGTATCATCTTGTAGGAGATAACGCTCCATTTGGATTCAAAAGACGTGAGTTTGAGAATACTGTGGCAATCATAGATAACGAACTATCACTGATTGATGATTTCTTGTTGTTTTTCGTAGAGACACTTAAGTCCAAATTGATGGATATAACTAAAATGGATATGGGAACATATTCTTGGAAAACAATAGGAAAGAACATTAGTGATTTGTGTAAATCGGCAAATAATGCTAATTCACTAAGAGATGTTGTCTTGTTACTGATGAGACTTGAACGTTATCGTAATGACAAACTTAATGGCAAAGATTCTTTGGCTGAGATGGTTAGCCAATATTATTCGGAGATAAAGGATATGGCTGCCGAACATATGGTGAAATGGCAAAAAGATAAGGATTTATATGCGAAATTGAAGAATATCTATGAGGATGATTTTGAAGATGACTATTCAGAAGACGACGATGATGAGACATTTAGCATTGCCAGTGTGGATAATAAAATAGCATCCGATTTGCGTCATCTCCTCCGACTTCTTGTTTTGAGGAATGTGCAAAATGTTGAAATAACAGGTCGGAAGGCTAAAATATTTTCAGTTGTCGGCAGCAAGATAAACACAGAGCCTTTGAAACGTCTGTCGGATATTGCAGTGCTAAATACTTCTGTTATGCCTGTCGTTTCTGGATATGAAATCATTTTCGATGTTTTGCCGAAAGCATATAAGGATTTCCGAAAAAAAGAACTCGAAACGAATAATGACAAGAGGTGGAATCTGAAATTACTTAAGAAGATTATTAATTCTTATTCAAACAGACCTCTACATCCTCAGGAACAAGCATTATTGTTGGGTATTACCAATAATATAATACTTATGGTAAGAAGTATATCTGTTGATAGATTCATTTCCTTGAAACATAAGTATGCAAAAGCTTATAAGGAAGTCGTTGTTCCTGTGATTGGTATAGATGAGGCTACCGACTATTGTCTGTTAGACTTTTATGCAATCAATTCGCTTAGGCATTATGAAGTGTCATCTATCACAATGACAGGTGATGGTATGCAATGCCTAAAGGAAAATGGTGTGTTTGATTGGAAGACACTATCTGACAAAAGACTCTTCGAGAAGGTTGAGGTTAAGGATTTGAAAATTTCATATCGTCAGAGTAAGGAATTATTGTCTTTGGCTCACAGTCTGTATAGAAAAGCATTACATAAAATCGCGCCATATCATAGCTATCTTGAAACAATGGATAATGTGCCAAAACCCCTTTGGTATGAGACAGATGACGATGAGAAAAAGGCAAAATGGATTATCCAGAGAATACTTGAGATAAAGAACAACTATGGCTTTGTCCCATCTATAGCTATTTTCGTTACAGACAGTAAAGATGCGCAGAATCTGTTTGATTACTTAGATGACAACGGTAAGCTGGATGAAGCAGGAATATGTGTGAAGAATTGTGTGGAAGGGGATAAGTTGTCAGATTCCGATGCAGTGAGAATCTTTCCTATTGATAAGGTTAAGGGAATGGAATTTGAGGTCGTATTCTTCCAGAATATTGACAAGGTAAAAACAATGGTTGACAGATATCTATATGTGGGTTTGTCGCGAGCTACTTTTTATCTTGGTGTTACTTCTAACGAAGTTGAAGATGAGGCATTGTTGTCCATCCAGAGAATGTTTAACAAAAGAGGGAATTGGGCAACTATCAGTGAAGGAGAGGCATCAGAAACGCTAATAGAAACGGACAAGGAATCTAAGGAAGAGAAGATAATCAAACTGATGTTGAAGACGGAGAATACAATTCTGACTAAGGAAATAATAGAACTTGCCAAGACCCCCAACGGAGGTATTACTCGAAGTCAGTTGGAAGCTGTAGGGCTTACTTGGCCACCTGTAGAGAATTGGAAAGAAATTGCAGAAGGTAAAGAATTAACACCAAGTCAATTAAGACAATTCTTAACTGTTAAATATGCCAAAAGAAAGTAGTGATGAAGATACTATATATGATTTCAGAGTGTGTAGTGAATAACACCACACTTATATTTATAATCATCGCAACTTGTACCTCTGTCCTAACCTCTTGTAGCCAACGGCAGAAGACAAACGAGTTGGGACGAACTTACGATTATTCAGCTCAAGGATTAGAACATAAACCTTCAAACGTGATAGTGCGAAATGGAGGTTTTATAGATAATTCAAGCAATAGTGTAATGGAAGAGAAGATCGACCATGGAACATCGGATTCTCCACCATCAAAATCGTCAACTTCTCGATTTTACAACGAAGGGTATGATGCGGGATATGATGACGGTGAAGATGATGCAGTAAATGAAAATGGCTGGATGGGACAGTATGACCAAAGTTGTAAATATAAGGGAAAGTCAAGAAAAGATTATGAGCAAGGATACTTGGATGGTTACGAAGCTGGTTACGACGATAATTACGAGTCGGCTGACGAATGACAAATTTTACAATAAAGAACAATGAATTATGTGCGATGATTACGACAACGACAACTATGACCCCGACTACTATGACAAGGAGTTTAGGGACGATTATCCTGATGTTTATGGATATGACGAATATGCACAGCAGTTTACACCGCCTGTCAGAAAGACGGTGAAGAGAAGGAATGTTGTTGCCGGTAAAAGCAATGAAGTAACCAAGGGGGTTGTCGCCGAACGACTGAGGGAAAAAGCGGAAGACAAGAAAAACGACACGATCTATATGATAGTTTATCTTGTCATGCTGGCTGTATTCCTGTTTATGTGTTTATTCTTCGTTGTTTGTGGGTGATGATACGTTACTAAACTTACTTTACTCAAGTTTAGGAAGTAATTTTGAACCACAGAGTTTAAGAGATTAAGAGTTTTATAATATGAAAGAGATTGAATGCCAAGGCATTTAGAGTTCATAGAGGGCTGCGCTTGATAATAGCAGCATGGAAACTCTGCGTTCTCCGTCGCTTGCGACCTACTCTATAAAACCAAAAATCTCTTTTTCTCTTTATCTCTGTGGTTTAAATAAAACCCTTATACATTGGGAATTACCACTTCCGAAAGTTGAGTACTTTACCCTTCGGCCAGTGACCGTTGGTTCGCAAGTAGTAAAAGGTAGATAAACGCAGATAAAAGGAGACAAGTGACGTATGTTTAGGCCACGAACTAAGGAACCTGTCCCCATGACCCCTTAATTTTTTTCCTTTTTTCTTGGTAATTCAAAATATGTTTATTATCTTTGCACTGTAATTGGGAGTTAAAAAGAGAGGTATGGATAATAGTGAAATTAGGCAATATCTTATCGGTAAGCTGAAAGACGAGCGGCACTTTTGGTCATACGATAACAATTCTATAGTACATGCGAAACTTAAAATTATAATATATGAGACGCGAAGAAAGATACGACATTGTATTGAAGCATTTCAGGAAAGAGATGCCTTATGTGACTACGGAACTTGACTTTGGCAGCGAGTTTCAACTGCTGGTGGCGGTGATGCTCAGCGCACAGTGCACCGACAAGCGAGTGAACATGGTGACACCAGAACTGTTTCGCCTCTACCCTACAGCCGAGGCAATGGCGGAGGCTGAAGCAGAGGATATCCTTGAACTCGTGAAAAGCGTTTCTTATCCCAACTCGAAATCGAAGCACCTGACTGAAATGGCACGACAACTGGTCAGCCAATTTGACGGACAAGTGCCGCAGACACTTGAGGAACTGACCTCACTGCCCGGTGTAGGCAGGAAGACGGCTAACGTGATGCTGTCGGTGGCTTTCGGGAAGAGTGCAATGCCTGTCGACACACACGTGTTTCGTGTCAGCCACCGGCTGGGACTGGTGAACGAGGCTGACAATACGCCTCTGAAGGTGGAGCAACGACTGGGCAAATACATATCGAAAGAGGAACTTGGCCTTGCCCACCACTGGATTCTACTGCATGGCCGCTACGTCTGCACGGCACGCAAGCCACACTGCGAGCAGTGTCCCATCAGTGAGGCTTGTAGAAGTTTTAAGGAGGTAAAAGGTAAGGAGTTAAGGAGTTAAGGAGTTAAGACATTTGTTTGTGCGCTGAATGGCAACTGTTGAATAGGAATAATTTTTGGAATAGGGATTTTCCCCTATGGCTTTAGGGAAAATCCTTTGCGAATGAAGAAAAAAAGATGTTACTTTGCAGCAGAAATAATAAACATGTCGAACTTTTAACACATACGATTATGAAAAAGATATTGATGGCAATAGTAGCATTGATGACATTGACGACATCAGCCAACGCAATGAGCTACGAGCAGGCACGCAGAGAAGCTCTGTTCCTGACAGACAAAATGGCATACGAGTTGAACCTTACCGACGACCAGTATGACGCTGCCTACGAAATCAATCTCGACTACCTCATGGGAGTGACGAGCGTGGACGACGTTTACGGAACATACTGGACACGACGCAACATGGACTTCAACTATATCCTCCACGAATGGCAATGGGACTTGTTCAGAGCAGCAACCTATTTCTATCGTCCTCTCTACTGGAATGCAGGATGCTGGCACTTCGGCATCTACGCCCGCTATCCTCACCGTCACTACTTCTATTTCTCACACCCAACGGTTTACGTTTCCTACAGAGGTGGACACAGCTGGCGATCGAATGGCGGACACAGCTACTACCACGGTCATAAGGACCACTACCGCCGAACTGTAAGCACAGGCGGAATGAGGGACAGATGGGACAGAGGCGAAATATCGCACAACAACCGCAACGTCAACAACAGACCAAACGACAATCGTTTTGAGCGCAACAACAATGGCAGCAGCAACCGCCGCAACAACAGTTCATACAACAACAGTTCCTACAGATTCGACAGAAGCAACAGCAGCAGCAACAGCTCCAACAGAATAGACAGAAGCAACAGTAGCAGCCGCAACAGTTCATACAGATTCGACAGGAGCGACGGCAGCAGCCGCAACAGCTCTACAAGAGTGACTGTAAGGCAGAGAAACGAAAACAGAATTGGCCAACCGCAGAATAGCAGCGTGGAAAGACCAAAGCAGATTGAACGCAGAAGCAATATGCAGGTTGAACGCAGAAGCAACATGCAGGTTGAACGCAGAAGCAACAACATGCAGAACGGAAGCCGCAGCATGCAGAACGGAAGCCGCAGCAATGGCGGTCAGAGATTCGGAAGCTCGAGCAGTTCGCGTCAGATTCAGACTAAGAGGATGTAAGACTAACCTGTTATAGTTCAAGAATCCTGATTTCGGCATTTGCCATTGGCTTCACGTCTTTCATTTCTTTGCAGAAAAATACAGATTGTATTGCCTTGTTGATTATTCCATGACCAACGGCAAGCACTTTCTGCCCAGAATATTTCTCACGAACATAATCCATGAATAAACACGCCCTCTTCTGAAGCTGGTCGAGTGTCTCAATGTCACTCGGCCACTTCTCGTCTTTGAGGTCTGGAATATATCGTCCTGTAAAGCTTCCCCAATCGCGTTCACGCAGCAAAGGTGTGGTGTGGATGTCAAGACCGTAAGGCTTGGCTATTATCTCCGCCGTTTCAATGGCCCGTCGAAGGTCGCTCGACACCACGGCTTCAATATGAAGGTCTTGAATTTGCCGAGCCACTTCCTCAGCCTGTTGTATTCCGACGGCATTCAACTTCCCCTGCGTCTGTCCCTGCATTATGCGGTTTGCATTGTCGAAGGTTTCGCCGTGTCGGACGAGGAATAGTGTCGTTTTCGTCATTTCACCACCTTTTCTATATATGTCTTGATGATGTTTATGCCAGTCTTGTTCTCGCCTCCAAGAGGAATGATGATGTCGGCATATTTCTTTGAAGGCTCGATGAACTGCTCGTGCATTGGCTTAAGCACTTGCAAATAGCGGTCGATGACCATCTCCACAGTGCGTCCCCGCTCAACCACATCGCGCTGAATGTTGCGTATAAGACGTTCGTCAGAGTCGGTGTCGACAAAAATCTTTATGTCCATCATGTCGCGAAGCTCCTTGTTGACAAGCGTCATGATGCCCTCAATGAGAATCACGGGTTTGGGTTCTACATGCACTGTCTCTGGCAGTCGGTTGCACAAGAGGTAGGAATAAGTAGGCTGCTCCACCGCCTCGCCAGCCTTCAGCTGCTTCACCTGCTTGCTGAGCAACTCCCAGTCGAAGGCGTCGGGATGGTCGAAATTGATTGCCCTTCGTTCCTCTTCGGTCATCGCCGTTGTGTCGTTATAGTACGAGTCGAGTGGCACTACAGCCACATAGTGTGGCGGCAGAGCCTCAACGATTTTCTTCACCACTGTTGTCTTGCCTGAGCCAGTTCCACCGGCAACTCCTATAATTTTCATGATTGTACTTGTGTTTCGTTAAGACTATTTTTTCAGATAGATGATGGTCGGCAAATGGTCGCTGTAGCCGTCAAGCCACGTGGCTCCCGAATGTGTCCGCTTGGTGTAGCCCTTGAAGTTTCCCGTAGGATTGAAGAGATAGTCGCGGTTGAAAATCTCATGTCCCGCTAACTGTAGCGAATAGCCATTGCCGTCAATCAGCGACGGCGATACAAGTATCTGGTCGAAGAGGTTTGGCAATCCCTTGAAGGTCATGGTGCCTCTGCCTTCAGCCAAGTCGTTCCACCATGGATTGAACATGTCCGCCTCACCCACTTCCGAAATGTTTCGCCTTCCACGCAGCTCTTCTGCCATCGACTTGTCCATAGGGTCGTCGTTCATGTCGCCCATGACGATGAGCTTCACCTTCGGGTCGGCAGAAATGATTGAATCGCGCAAAGCCTTCACCTGCTTGGCTCCAAGGCAACGGTAGAACTCCTTCGAGCCTCTGCTGGGCAAGTGGCATACGACCACCGTGACATGCTCGCCGGCAAGTGTCCCGCTGACGGTAAGGAAACCTCGGGTGAAGAATGCGCTGTCTTTCTTCAGCATCTGAACATACGGCACAAGCCTTACGTCGCACACCTTGAACTTCTTAGGGTTATAGAGCAGTGCGCAGTCGATGCCGCGCACATCGGGACCTTCGATGTGACAAAACTTGTAGCCACGCGAAGCCAAAGGCTTCTGTGCCACGAGGTCGGTGAGCACATTGGCATTCTCAACTTCCGCAAGCCCGATGATGTCACATCCTTGCGAGCCCACCTTGTCGGCAGCCATCTCGCTGAGAACCTTGGCAATGTTGGCCAACTTGTGGGTGTATTTCGCCTTGGTCCACACGTTCCTTCCCTTGGGCAGGAATTCCTCGTCGAGCTTTCCCTCGTCGTGAATGGTGTCGAAGAGATTCTCCACGTTGTAGAATCCTATGGCGTGGACTCTGCTGTTCTGTTTTGTTTCAGCGGTTGCGGCAACGGCAAGAGCCAAAAATGAAAAGACAAAAATTGCCTTTACCTTATAAAATAGTTGTAGATACATATTTCTTGTAGTAACGTTTTATGGCGCAAAAATACAAAATATATCCGAAACGACAAACGATAATCATCTTTTTTTTGGCATAATGGAGAAAAAGTGACGAAAAGATTTGCGAGAACGGAAAAAAAGTAGTACCTTTGCCGACCAAAAGTGGAATTATAATTAATTATAACAATAATATTAACAAAAAAAATGAAAAAAGGAATTCATCCAGAGAACTATCGCCCCGTCGTATTCAAGGATATGTCCAACGGCGATATGTTCCTTACACGTTCTACTTGCAAGACAAACGACACAGTAGAATTTGAAGGCGAAACTTACCCAGTGGTAAAGATTGAAATCTCAAGCACTTCGCATCCGTTCTATACGGGCAAGAGCAAGCTTGTCGATACCGCAGGTCGCGTAGACAAGTTCATGAGCCGCTATGGTAAGGCAGCCAAGAAATAACATACAACAATATTTCTATTGGCAAGACATTGAAAGGGTGCGTCCGAGTAGTTGCATATACTGGGAGGCACCCTTTACCTTTTTCCTTAGAAACACCAACTTTGGAGCTTAAGAATACATTATTGCAAGCCCCAACGCCTAAAAAAAGCAAAATTATTGCACAAAAGTTTGGAGATAGAAGAAAAATTCCTATCTTTGCAATGATAAAACATTATAAACATAAAAATGAGTACAATATTCGATTTCTCTGTCAAGGACAGAAAAGGCAAGGCCGTGGCTCTGAAAGAGTATGCCAACGAGGTTTTGCTGATAGTTAACACAGCCACAAAATGCGGATTCACACCGCAGTATGAAGAACTCGAACGCCTTTACGAAAAATACCACAGCCAAGGATTCGAAATCCTCGACTTCCCTTGCAACCAGTTTGGTCAGCAGGCTCCGGGTACTGACGAGTCAATACACCAGTTCTGCAAGCTCACCTATGGTACTGAGTTCCCACGATTCAAAAAACTGAAGGTCAACGGCGACGATGCCGACCCAATGTACAAGTTCCTAAAAGAGCAGAAGGGATTTGCAGGTTGGGACATGGAGCATCCGCTGGCGCATATCCTCGACGACATGCTGCGCAAGGAGGATGCCGAATACGACCAGAAGCCCGACATAAAATGGAACTTCACCAAGTTCCTCACCGACAAGCGCGGTATGGTAGCGGCACGTTTTGAGCCAACGGAAAAAATTGAAAACATCGAGAAGAAAATCGAGGAACTGCTGGCACAGAATATTTGATGGTAGTTAAGAAGTTAAGGAGTTAAGAAGTTAAGGAGTTAAGGAGTTAAGCCAAATGTTGTTGCGCTGATGTCTTATGCTCTTAACTAATGGCTTAACTCCTTAACTCCTTTACTCCTTAACTCCAACATTTCTTTATATTATACATATACAATTACCTAATAATTTAAATTATGGAACAGAAACAAGCGGAACATGTTCGTTGTCTCATCGTGGGCAGCGGACCAGCGGGCTACACGGCAGCCATCTATGCCTCAAGAGCCAACCTCAATCCTGTGGAATACTGCGGACTACAGCCAGGCGGACAGTTGACACAGACTACAACAGTTGAGAACTTCCCCGGCTATCCACAAGGAGTGGACGGCAATCAGATGATGATGGAAATTAGAGAACAGGCAGAGAACTTCGGTGCCGACATCCGCGACGGTATCATCGTCAAAGCCGACTTCTCGCAGGCTCCCTATCGTCTGACGACCGACGAAGGCCATGAGCTGACGGCCGACACTGTCATCATTGCCACTGGTGCTTCTGCTAAATACCTTGGACTCGACGACGAGCGCAAATACAACGGCCAAGGCGTTTCAGCCTGCGCCACATGCGACGGCTTCTTCTACCGCAAGAAGGTTGTGGCTGTTGTCGGTGGCGGCGACACGGCATGTGAAGACGCACTCTATCTCTCAGGCCTTGCCAAAAAGGTCTATCTCATCGTTCGCAAGCCTTTCCTCAGAGCATCGAAGGTGATGCAAGAGCGAGTGATGGCAGCCGAGAACATCGAGATTCTGTTTGAACACAACACCCTTGGACTGTTCGGAGAGAATGGCGTGGAAGGCGCACATCTTGTAAAGCGCAAGGGCGAGCCGGACGAGGAGAAGGTAGACATTGCCATCGACGGCTTCTTCCTCGCCATAGGCCACAAGCCCAACAGCGACGTATTCAAGGAGTGGCTCGACACCGACGAGGTGGGCTACCTGAAGAAAGTGGACGGAACTCCACGCACAAAGATTCCTGGAGTGTTCGTAGCCGGCGACGTTGCCGACCCAGTCTATCGCCAAGCCATTACTGCGGCAGCAAGTGGATGCCAAGCAGCAATAGAGGCAGAGCGTTATCTGCTTAATAAATAGAGAGAGGAGTGAGGAGAGAGGAGTCTCTCCTCTCTCTACACTATATCCAAAAGCTGTCGTAAATCGTCGATGATGTAGTCGGCGGACTGCAGTTCTTCAACCTTTCCATTTCCATAGGTCACGCCACAGGTCTTCACACCTGCTGCCTTTCCCATGTCAATGTCGAAGACGGTGTCGCCCACCATCAGCACTTCGCTTCTGTCGTCGTCGGAATGTTCCAACACAAGATCCACCATGTCGGGTGACGGTTTGGCATTCTTCACATCTTGTGCCGAAACTACATAAGAGATAAATCCTGATAGTCCCATTTCTTTAAGGAATTCGTCGAGCGTATCGTGACCTCTGCTGCTTGCTACAGCAACGATAATGCCCATAGCATACATCTCCCTAATGGTTTCAACCACGTTTGGGAATGGCTTTACAACTCCTGGTCGATTGTTCTCATTGAAGAATTTTCTGTAAGTCGAGTCACATTTGTCAGCAGTTGTGTCATCCATTGGTATAAGGTCGGCAAACGATTGTCTCAACGGCAACCCAATCATCTCAGCACACTGGTCGTCGGTGCGTGCTGGCAGTCCCAGCTCGGCGATTGTCTGCTGCATAGTCGTCACGATCAACGACCTGGTGTCGGCAATAGTACCGTCAAAGTCCAATATCACGATGTTCATATATATAGATTTTACAATGTTTCTATCATTGGTCTGGATTGTCAACTGGGAAGCGGTCGAAAGAATTTGTTTTGTGTTTTAAAAAGATAGCCTCGCTTCACAGCGAAGCTATCTCATGACTTTGCTTAAAAAACTAAATTAATCAACCATAAACCTTTAACCATTTGTATATAATTGAAAATACAATTCTAAAAACTATGCAAGTAATGCTTATAACTTTTTACACTGCAAAGGTAATACTTTTTTTTCAATTACAAGTGGAATTAGAGATATTTATAGTTTATTTTAAGCTAAAAGAACTATTTTTGAACTAAAAATAACGGAAAATGAACCCTAAAAGTGTGTTTTTCCACTTTTTTCTTGATATTTTCATACATATTCCAACAAAAAGCATTAACTTCGCACTCAAATAACAACAACAATGAACTTACCAATATTAACTGACATAGTGTTGGCCTTTGCCGTTATCGTCTTCATGGTTGTGGCAAGGCAACTTTACCTACGCAACCAACGTCTTAAACACAAGGCGCAAATGAGCATGATGTTCACAAGCATCACACACGAGCTGCTCACTCCATTGACCATCATCTCCGCCTCGGTGGAACACCTGAAGGAGAAGGAGCCAAAGTACAACCTGGAGTACGACCTCATGGAACTGAACATCCAACGTTCGGTAAGACTGCTGCAGCAGATGCTCGAGACAAGCAAGTCGAAGGACGGACGACTGAAGCTGCTCGTATCAAACGGCGACGTGATGGCATACATCAAGGAAACGGCTCGCTGCATCATGCCACTGATGCAACGCAAGGGACTAAAATTCAACGTCAGCTGCCAACCAGAGAGCATGATGGGTTGGATAGACACCGACAAGATAGACAAGATAATCTTCAACCTTCTGTCGAACGCAGCAAAATACACCAACGGCACCGACGGACGTATAGACCTCACGGTTAAGACCAACAGCTTCTACGACCAAATAATAATAGAGGTGAAGGACAACGGCTGCGGAATACCTGAGAAACGGCAGAACCACATCTTTGAAATCTTCTACGACGGCGAATACCGCCGATTCAACACCATGGGTACAGGCATCGGCCTGGCACTGACGCGCGACCTTGTCTATCTCAACCGCGGCACCATAAGCTACACCAGCCGCGAAAACCAAGGCACAACCTTCACCGTGACAATTCCTATAGGCAAGGAGGCTTTCGACTCAACGCAGATAGACGAGAAGAACAAGATAAACATCAACATTCCACAGAGTGCAATCTTCGACTACCGCCCCTTGGAGAAACTTCTGGAGGAAGAGGACGAAAAGCAATCCACAATAAACGTGGACGACGACATGTACAAGATTCTGCTCGTGGAGGACAACAACGAGCTGCTGATGCTCATGAGGCAACTGCTGAAGTCGAAATACCACGTGCTGACCGCCAACAACGGCGAGAAGGCTCTGGAACTGGTGAAGAAGAACGACATCGACCTTATTATCTCCGACGTGATGATGCCGGGAATGGACGGTTGGGAGCTGACACAAAAGGTGAAGACCGACAAGGACTTCAGCCATCTGCCTGTCATTCTGCTCACGGCTCGCACACAGGAGGAAGACAAACGCAAGTCGCTGCTCATTGGAGCCGACGACTACATCTGCAAGCCGTTCAAGATGGGCGACCTTCAGCTGAGAATAGCAAACATAATAGAAAACCGCCACAGAATACAACGCGACTTCAAGTCGAAAACCATCGAGGACGCAAAGAAGAACGTCAGCTCGCCATCGCCCGACGAAGAACTGCTGCAAAAGGCGATAGAGTGCGTGCAGCAACACATCGAGGACACGGAATACAACCGCGACTCCTTTGCCGCCGACATGGGCATGAGTCCTTCGTCGCTCTACAACAAGCTGCGCTCAATAACCGGACTTAGCGTAAGCAGCTTCATACGCGACATCAGAATGAAGGAGGCTTGCCGCATAGCCCACAACGACCCGAACATCCGCGTCGGCGAACTCGCCTATCGTGTTGGCTACAAGGACCCGAAATACTTCGCCACATCGTTCAAGAAAGACATTGGAATGCAGCCTACCGAGTATCTTGAGGAGATAAAGAACAAGACATCGGGGGGGGGGTAATACAAACTTCTTTCCTGGAGGTGCAGAAGATTTCAGGCCAATAAAAGAGTTCAATCCATACATTTGAAAGAGTCATGGTATTGTGGACTTCTTCGAAACTATCCATAGTCCGACGAAAGTGAGCATTCCGTTCAGCATCAGCAACTCATAGCCGAAGCGGTAGCCCCAAAGCGACTGCGACAACTGGTCGACGGCGTAGCATACACAAGGCGAAAGCAATGCGATGTAAGGCACGAAACGCTCGGAAGGACTGCGGCGAGTGAGCAGGGCAAAGGCAAAAAGTCCAAGCAGCGGCCCGTAGGTATAGGAGCACATGATGTAGATGGCATCGATGACACTTGTGCTGTTGATTGCACGGAAAAGCAGAATGAAAACCACGAAAAGCACCGACAAACCAAGATGAATCCTGCGGCGCAGCCGTTCGTCGGAAGGACGACGACAAATGTCGACACAGCAACTTGTGGTGAGCGAGGTCAACGCCGAGTCGGCACTGCTGAACGAAGCCGCCACAATGCCAATGGTGAACAGCACCACAACCACTTGCCCCAATTCGCCCGAGGCGGCAAACATCGGCAGCAGTTCGTCGCTCTGCTGCGGCAGGTCTATTCCCCTACTCTGCGCAAGCATGACGAGCAGCACGCCGAGAGCCATGAAAAGAAGGTTGGCAGGCACGAAGGCGACACCGTAAGTACACATGTCCTTCTGCGCCTCGTGCAAAGTCTTGCACGTTAGGTTCTTCTGCATCATGTCCTGGTCGAGACCGGTCATAACGATTACGATGAAAATGCCACTTAGGAACTGCTTCCAAAAAAACTGCGTGGAACGGGCATCGTCGAAGACGAAGACACGGCTCATTTGACTGTCGGCGACGGCACTGACAGCCTCGCGAAACGAAAAGCCAAGCTCGCCTGCCACATTATATATAATAAGGAGAAGTGCTGTGAAGAGGCAAGTGGTCTGAAAGGTGTCGGTCCAGACGAGGGTCTTTATTCCACCGCGTCGGGTGTAGAACCAAATCAACGCCACCATTCCCACCACGGTGAGGGCAAAAGGCAAGCCTACGGCATCGAACACGAAACGCTGAAGAATGATGCAGACGACATAGAAGCGCACTGCGGCTCCCGTCATCTTCGAGAGAATGAAAAACCACGCTCCCGTCTTGTACGACCTCTCCCCCAGCCTACTGCCGAGATAGCTGTATATTGTGGTGAGATTATGGCGATAATAGACAGGCAGGAGAATGAAAGCCACGGCGAAATAGCCAAAGATGAAGCCGAGGCAGGTCTGCAAGTAGGTCATGTCTATTTTTGTCACCATGCCGGGGACAGAGACGAAGGTGACTCCCGAGATGGAAGCTCCCACCATGCCGAATGCGACCATATACCATGGCGAACGGCGGTTGCCACGGAAGAAGGTGTCGTTGTCGGAATTCTTGTTTGTAAGGCGGCTGAAGAGATAGAGAGCCGCGAAATAAATCAATATCGTTGTTATTATTAGCATACCTATGAAAAAACGTTGTCACGCTTGTCACGCTGTCACGCTTGTTGCACACTTGAAGCTGACGCTTCAAGCACGGGGGCTGAGGGCGGCGATTCAAGTGCGGGGGCGGGCTAAGGGCGGCGATTCAAGTGCCGGGGAATGGGGCGATGGACTTTAGGATGACGACGCCTTCTGCTACGGTTTGGACTTTTTCTATAACCATGGAGCGTTTCCCATTGGCTTCGCGAAGGTTACAGCGGCGAGGATTGGCGGCTACATAGTCGAGCAGCAGACCGAAGGTGTGGCTCTGATAGAAGGCGCTCTTTGGATTGGAGACGAAGAAAAGCGTCATTCGCTGCTTCTTCAGCATTATCTTCTCGCATCCAAGTTGTTTGCCATAGCGGCGCAAAGGCACCACTTGCATCAGTTCCTCGCCCACAGCAGGCACTTCGCCGAAGCGGTCGACAAGGCGACTGCGGTAGCGTGCAAGCTCATCGTCGTCCTTCAGGCTGTCGAGCTCGCGGTAGAGCAACATTCGCTCGCTGTCGCTCGGAACATACTGGTCGGGGAAATACATCTCGATGTCGCTCTCCAGTGCACAGTCGTCAACGAAGAAGTCGCCCGAAAGGGTGTTTGCTGCCGCCTCTTCCTTGTAAAGGTCGGCAAACTCGTCGTTCTTGAGTTCCTTCACTGCCTGGTTCAGGATTTTCTGATAGGTCTCGTAGCCGAGGTCGGCTATGAATCCGCTCTGTTCTGCTCCCAACAGGTTTCCCGCTCCCCGAATGTCGAGGTCCTGCATTGCAATGTTTATCCCGCTGCCGAGGTCGCTGAAGTTCTCCAGTGCCTCCAGTCGTCGGCGCGACTCTTGGTTAAGAGCCGAAAGCGGCGGCGCGAGCAGGTAGCAGAATGCCTTGCGGTTGCCTCGTCCCACACGGCCTCGCATCTGATGCAGGTCGCTCAGACCGAAGTTGTGCGCCCCATTAATTATTATTGTATTTGCATTAGGAATGTCTATTCCGTTCTCTACGATTGTTGTCGAGAGGAGCACGTCGAAGTCGTAGTTGGCAAAGCCGAGAATGATTTTCTCCAGTTCCTCGGGCTTCATCTGTCCGTGACCGATGGCAATGCGCACGTCGGGAATGTATTTCTTTATCATCTCAGCAATGCGCGGCAGTTCGCTGATTCGATTGTTGACGAAATAGACTTGTCCGTTGCGGCTCATCTCGAAGTTCACGGCATCGGTAATTATTTCAGGACCGAAGGTGTGTATCTCGGTCTGAATCGGATAGCGGTTGGGCGGTGGTGTCTGAATCACGCTCATGTCCCTTGCTCCGACGAGCGAGAACTGCAGCGTTCGGGGAATTGGCGTGGCCGACATTGTCAGCGTGTCGACGTTGGTCTTCATCTGGCGCAGTTTTTCCTTTGTCGAGACGCCGAATTTCTGTTCCTCGTCGATGATTAGCAGTCCCAAGTCCTTGAATTTCACTTGTTTGCCTATTAGCTTATGTGTACCGATGAGAATGTCTATCTTTCCGTCGGCAAGGTCGCGCAGCACCTCGTTGGTCTGCTTTGTCGACTTAGCCCTTGTGAGATAGTCAACCCTCACGGGCATGTCTTTCAGTCGCTTCGTGAAGGTCTGAAAGTGCTGATAGGCAAGCACTGTTGTAGGCACGAGCACTGCCACCTGCTTGGAGTCGCAGGCAGCCTTGAACGCAGCTCGCACTGCAACCTCCGTCTTTCCGAATCCCACGTCGCCGCATACGAGGCGGTCCATAGGCTTCTGACTCTCCATGTCAGCCTTCACGTCGTTTGTAGCCTTGAGCTGGTCGGGCGTGTCCTCGTAGAGGAAGCTGGCTTCGAGCTCGTGTTGCAGGAACGAGTCGTGGCTGAAGGCAAATCCCTTTTCGTGGCGACGGCGCGAGTAGAGTTTAATCAAGTCGCGTGCAATGTCCTTTATCTTCTTCTTCGTGCGCTCCTTCAGTCGTTCCCATTGTCCTGTGCCGAGATGGCTGAGTCGTGGCGGTTCGCCATTGTCCTGTGCCTTGTATTTCGACACCTTATATAAAGAGTGTATAGAGACGTAGATTGAGTCGCCGTGCTGATACTGAATTTTTATCATCTCCTGGAAGCTGTCGCCCTGCGGCATTCTCACCAGTCCTCCAAACTTGCCTATTCCGTGGTCGACATGCACGACGTAGTCGCCCACCTCAAACTGCCTGATTTCCTTCAGTGTCAACGCCACCTTGCCGCTTCGCGCCTTGTCGGAACGCAGATTGTATTTGTGGAATCGGTCGAAAATCTGATGGTCGGTGAAGAGGCAGAGCTTAAGGTCGTTGTCGGCAAAGCCTTCGTGGAAGGTCTTGTCCACCGGAATGAACACATTGTCCGCCCCAAATATTTCCTTCAGTCGCTCCTGCTGCTTCTGGCTGTCGGCAAGAATGTAGAGCTTGTAGCCACGCATCAGGAAGTCGTCGAAGGTCTGCTTTATGAGGTCGAAGTTCTTGTGGAACAGAGGCTGTGGCGAGACGTTGAAATGCAGTATGGCATCTAAAAGTCGTCCCGAACGGTGCCCGAACTCAATGGTGCGGAAGTCGAACAGCCTTCGCTTGAACAACTCTCCACTGACCAACTGGCTCTCGCGCTTCATCTGCTTCATTATCTCGCTCCGTTCCATTTCCGTCACAGTCTCAAGCCTTTCGGTCACTGCCTGCTGCGAGAAACCCTCATCGTAGATCTGCGCTACGGCATCGCACACATACTGCAAGTCGCGCAAGGCAATGATGGTGCCTTCGGGCAGGAAGTCGAGCACTGGCACCTTCTCGCTGTCGTTGGCAGCCAGTTCGGGTACAATCTCCACCTTGTCGCGTTTGTCGCGCGAGAGTTGTGTCTCCACCTCGAAGGTACGAATGGAGTCGATGTCGTCGCCGAAGAAGTCGATGCGGAAGGGGTATTCCGACGAGTAGGAAAAGACGTCGAGAATGCTGCCTCGTCGTGCAAACTGTCCCGGCTCGTAGACGTAGTCGACCTCACGGAATCCGTAGTCGCGCAGGGTCTTCACAATGTCGGTAGGGTCGATGGTCTCGCCATTCCGCAGCGGCAAGGTCCTGTCGTCGAGTTTCTCGCGTGAAACGACGAGTTCCGCAACGGCATCCGGATAGGTGACGATGTAGAGCGAGGGTTGAGAGGCGTTGAGTGCTGCGAGAGCCTCAGTGCGTAGAATCTCGCTTGCCGCGTCGCGCTGCCCATACTTCACAGCCCTCTTGTATGACGAAGGGAAGAAGAGCACTCGGCGGTCGCCCAAAATCTGCGTGAGGTCGTGGTAGAAATATCCAGCCTCGTCGGCATCGTTGAGCACAAAAAGAATGTTGCTTGCAGTCTTTTCCGTCAGTGACGCAAAGGTCAGAGGTGCGGAAGAAGCCAATAGTCCATCGAGGAAAATGTTCTTTATCTGAACATTCTCCACCGCCTTTGCCAGTGCCGCCACCTTGGGCGACTTGGCGCAGAGTTGTTGTAGTTCCTGTATCGTCATTTTTCTAAAAGGTTTGCAAAATTACTTATAAATGGCGAAATAAACAAAAAAAACACCTATTTTATTTTGTTATTCCACCTTTCTACATTACTTTTGCACGAAAAATCAGTATATGACACACCAAAGCGACAGTATTGTAATTATTCCTACATACAACGAGAAGGAGAACATTGAGAAAATAATCCGTGCAGTCTTTGCACTCGAGAAATGTTTTCACATACTCATCATCGACGACGGTTCGCCCGACGGAACGGCATCCATCGTCAAGCGACTCATGGCGGAGGAGTTTGCCGACCGACTCTTCATCGTAGAGCGAAGCGGAAAGTTAGGGTTGGGAACGGCATACATTCGTGGATTCAGATGGGCACTGGAGCGCGACTATCAATACGTGTTTGAAATGGACGCCGACTTCAGCCACGATCCTGCCGACCTGCCACGCCTCTATGCCGCATGCCACGACGCAGGCTACGACCTCGCCATCGGCTCGCGCTACGTATCGGGCGTGAATGTGGTGAACTGGCCTATTGGACGCGTGCTGATGAGCTACTTCGCCTCAAAGTATGTGCGACTCGTCACTGGCTTCAAAGTACACGACACGACAGCCGGATTCAAATGCTACCGCCGCCATGTGCTTGAGACGATGGAGCTTGACAAGATTCGCTTCAAGGGCTACGCCTTCCAGATAGAGATGAAGTTCACCGCCTACAAGATTGGCTTCCGCATAAAGGAGGTTCCGGTCATCTTCGTCAACCGCCGCGAGGGAGTGAGCAAAATGAGCGGCGGCATCTTCGGCGAGGCGTTCTTCGGCGTGATGCGACTCCGCTGGGACGGTTGGACTCGCAAGTACCCCAAGCCATAAGCGTGACAGCGTGACAAGCGTGACAGCGTTTTCTTGCCTTCCTCCATACCTATGAAATAGGTCTATTATTTATATATATATATATAATAATAGAATTAATATAATAATAAAAATTCAAACTCGTGGGTATGCGGCAAAACCTTGTCACGCTTGTCACGCTGTCACGCTCCCTGTCTTTCACCCGCTCGTCAACTGTCTAAAATTTGTTCACCAACTGACCAACAAATTTATCCTCACTCTCCCTTTACATCACTGCCCTCAACACTTTTTTGCAGCGAAATTAGGTTGTAAATAGATTTCAAAAGCATACTGACAACATTCCGACAAGGCATTACGGCTTTTTAACATATTTGGGCGGCTTTGTCAGTTGAACAACTCTGAATGAGAGCCGATTCTAACCAAATCCACGACATCATCTTCTATCCAAATCAAGAGGTAATCATCTTCTATGTGACATTCCAAGCACCCCTTATATTTACCTTTCAAAGAATGAGGTAAATAAGACGCTGGCAAAGGTTGCTCGTTTATCAAATATTCGAGAACCTTCTCAAATGCGACTACCTTTTGCGGATAACGCCTGTACTTCTTAAAGTCCTTCTTAAATTGACTTGACAAATGAACTTTTCTCATTACTTCATCAGCTCACACATTATCTCCTCCACACTCCCGAATAACTCTTTCCTGTCATTGGGAGTGTTTCTCACCTCGTCAATTGCAGCTGCAGTCACCTCGTTTGGCATCTCATCGAGTGATGCAATAATTGTTGCCTCTATCCAATTTGATACCGAACGATGTTCCCTTTTCGCAGCTTCCCTTATCCTATTATAAACATTAGGCGAAAAGCTGACTGATGTTGGTGTCATCACCATATTTTCTTCCATAATAACACATAAATTAAAATTCCGTTGGCAAATGTACTAAAAAAAAGACATTCCAACAAGGCATTACGGCTTTTTAACATATTTGGGCGGCTTTAGCGTTTGCTTTATTTAACAGTTGTGGATTTTACTTTTCGGCTTTTCAAAGGTAATATATGTAGAACAAGGCATTTGAAAGAGCTCGCAAAATGTTATTGAATCCATGTTTGTCTAACCACAAAAAAAATGAAGAAGAACATGAAAAAAGAAACGGTGAAGAAATGTTTTAATAAACACTCCTGCCCATGCCACAAGAAAAGGGTAAAAGGATGGCAATAGACGAGAAAGCCATTGTAAGGGCAATGAGGGCCGATGCGGACAAAGGCTTCCGAATGCTGATGCAGAGCTACAAGGAACCGGTATATTGGCATATTCGTAGACTGGTCGTGTCGTACGACGACGCGCAGGACGTGGCACAGGAGACATTCCTGAAGATATACCGCTCGTTCAGCCAATACCGCGACAGCGGCTCGCTGACAGCATGGATATACCGTATAGCCACCAACGAGGCGCTGAGGCTTCTCGGCAAGAAAAAGCAAGAGGCACATGCCATTCTGCCCTCGCAAATGCCGGACGAAGGCTTTGCCGACGAATATGTGGATTACGACGATGCCATGGTAGTGAAATTCCAGCGTGCCATTCTCTCGCTGCCCGAAAAGCAACGTATAGTGTTAAACCTTCGTTACTACGATGAGCTGAGTTACGGTGAGATAGCCGAAATTGTTGGCTCTACGGCGGTTAACGTCAAGGCGAACTATCATTTGGCAAAAGAAAAAATTGTGAAATACATTAAAGCGAACGACTAATATGGGCAATATGAATGATTTTGATTTCAACTCCGTAGGGAAGCGTTTGCCATACAAGGTGGAAGACGGGTTTTTCGAGCGGTTTGAGGAACAGGTTGCGGCAAAGGTTTCTTGCGAAGACGAGGTTGGCAAGAAGCGGAAGGCTTCGGGATGGCTTCGAGATGGCTTCGGAATGACATTACGCATTGCATTGACCACAGCTGCCATACTGCTCGTTGGCATGGTCGTTTGGCGAAACCTCTACTCTACGGACACTGCAGACTTCAACAGCGTGGAAACAGCTTTCGCCCACTTGAGCGAAGAAGACCAGCAGTATCTGCTCGACACTTACGAAGAAGACATTTTCATTAACAATTACAGCAATGAAACAGACAATGAATAAGTTATTCCTTTCAATCGTTGTGGCACTTGCCGCAACCCTATTCTGCGGAACAGTATCCGCACAGTCGAAAACAGACAAGCGCATCTCGCGCGAACAGCTTGCAGAGAAGCAGGCAAAACACATTGCCCAGCAACTGGCATTCGACGACAAGACGACACAACTTTTTGTGGCTGCCTACTGCGACTGCCAAAAGGAATTCTGGGCTCTCGGCCCCCGTGCCAAGTCAGAACGACGCGGCGAAATGTCTGACAAAGAGAGCGAACAGGCATTGAAGAACCATTTTGAACAGAGTGAGAAGATTCTTGCCATCAGGAAGAAGTATTACAAAAGATACAGTGAGTTCCTTACCCAAAAGCAAATAATGCGTGTCTATGAGATTGAGGAAAAAATGATGAGGACACTGAAGGAGGTGAAGGAACATCAAAGGAGGGAGAAAATAGAGACAGAGAAAAGAGAGACAATGAAAAAGCGCGCGGAAAGGGGAAAAGAAAGGAGTTAAGGAGTTAAAGGAGTTAAGGAGTTAAAGACGTATGTTTTCCCCCCTGAATACTTCCCAAATGGACGGAAATACTATTGTCCTTAACTTCCTTAACTCCTTTAACTTCCTTAACTCCTTTAACTTGCAAAAGTTGAGTAAAGTAAACTTCTGTTTTATGCATTCCGCTCGACAAGCGTGACAGCGTGACAAGCGTGACAGCGTGACAAGCGTGACAAGGTTTTTTCGCTTGGTCAGAACACCTTTATCTCGTATGAGCCCATGAAGACAGCTCCAGGAAGAAGGTGATTCATCAAGTATTTGTCCTTGAACTCGCCCTCGTAGCCAGCCCAGTCGTGAATGCCGAACCATGGCTCAAGGCATACAAAAGGTGCATTCTTGCCATAAGGGCTCCAAATGCCGAGACAAGGCGCATCGGTAGAAATGCCAATCTGTGGGCGGCCGTCAGAGTCGAGCAGCACGGCAAGCCCTACCTGCGACTTGTCGAGAATGACGGCGTCGTCGGCAAACGACTCCTCGTCGAACACCCAGATGTGCTTCTCGGTCTTTACATCGTAACGCTCAGGCTTAATGCATCCCTCGGTGTTGCCGATGATGCGTGTCAACGGCTTCTCATTGTCGAAGAGTATAGCGCCCTCCATTTTCTCTCCTTCCTTAATTCCAGGCAGATTGAAGGCAGGATGGCCACCAATCTGGAAGTGCATCTCTTCCTTGCCGAAGTTCTTCACCGACCAACCGACGTTGAGGGTATCGTCGTTGAGAATGTAGGTCACACTGACTCCAAACTCGTATGGATAGACCTTCAGCGTCTCCTCGTTCGCCATGAGTTCATAGGTGACCATAGTGTCGGTCTTCTCCACCAATGTAAAATCCATGTCGCGTGCAAATCCGTGGCGAGGCAGCTCATAGGTCTCTCCCTCCACACGATACTTGCCCTTCCACAGTCCGCAGACGATGGGGAAGAGCAGCGGCGAGCGGCGCGGCCAATATTTCTCGTCGCCCTGCCAAAGATATTCACGTCCTTCTACAGTTCTGATGCTCTGCAATTCAGCTCCGTGGGCAGAAATCTCCACTATGAGCTTGTCGTTTTTCAATTGTTCCATTTTGAATTGATTTTAAGTACTTTTGGCTGCAAATTTACAATTTTATCGTGAAAAGAAGAAACAAATGAAGAAAAAATGCCCGAAATTGAAAAGAAAATGCTAAATTTGCACTCAAAAAAAAGAAAAGAATGAATACAAGACGCAAAATAGTTTGCATGTTAATGGTGCTCGCCACTGCGGCAACGGCCTTCGCCCAAGAAAAGAAAGAGAGCAAAGGACTGATGGGAGTGGCAAGGAAAATAATGTCGTTCATCGACACAATGGCGGTGAGCAACATCGACCGGAGCTACATCGACGTACCAAAACGACCATGGCAGGTGATAGTGAAGTCGGTGGTGAACCAGGGCGACATGCAGATGAACTCAACAATAGACGGAAGCAAATATTTCGTAGAGAGCAAGGGCGACATAAACTGGAACCCACGGATAAAGACCCAGCCATCAGCCGCCGTAGGCCTGTGGGCAGGCTACCGTGGCTACGGAATAGGCTACACGAAGAACGTGGCGGGCGACGACGGCTTCTACTTCATGCTGACGGCAATGGGCGGACGCTACGGCGCCAACCTGCGCTTCCACAACTTCAAGACCAGCACTCCGCACATCAAGATGTCGGGCTACATGCCCGATTGGGTCGACCTTGACTACGACATGGACGTTGAATCGCCGATAAAGGTTAAGACAGTGCTCGCCGACGTCTACTACATGTTCAACGGCAAGCACTTCTCCTACTCCGCCGCCTACGACCAGTCGGCTCTGCAGCTGCGCTCGGCAGGCTCGTTCATTGTTGGAGCCACCTACTACTACTCGTCGGTGAACTATGCCAGCGACGTCAATGCCGACTTCATTCTGCTTATGGGCGACGTAGGCAAGGCGCAACAGTGGCAGGGAAGCCTCGGAGTGGGCTATGCCTACAACTACGTGCCTCGACGCAACTGGCTCGTCAGCATACTTGCCATGCCAACGGTGTCGGTGGTCAACAAGCTAAAAGCCACGCGCTACGACTCCAACTACAAGGACTGGGCACTGGACGACGAAGTCCACGACGACTACGACTCCAAGGACTTCGTGATACGCGAGTCAGGCACAGTGAAACGCAACAGCAACATACAGCTGAACGCCGACCTCCGACTGGCAGTGAGCTACAATTTCCACCCCTTCTTCGCCGCCGCCTACGGCACGTTCACCCGCTTCGGCTACAGCAACGGCGACCACAGCGGCAAATTGAAATCATGGTATGTAAACTCGTCGATAGGCATCAGGTTTTGACACATTTCACCCAATTTTTTGCACACCAAAAAACGATGTGCGCAATTTAGGTGCAAATGGTTTTAAAATACTTTAAATCACACCATAATTATTCTTTTTTTCCACAATTATAGTCTATCTTTGCAAAAGATACATAGCAGTAGAATATAAAAATATAGTATAATACATAATGTTTGAAAACTTAAGCGACAGACTTGAACGCTCATTCAAAATACTGAAGGGCGAAGGAAAAATCACCGAAATCAACGTTGCAGAAACGCTGAAGGACGTGAGAAGGGCATTGCTCGATGCCGACGTAAACTACAAAGTTGCCAAGAACTTCACCGACACAGTGAAGAAGAAGGCATTGGGAATGAACGTGCTAACAGCGGTGAAGCCAAGCCAGTTGATGGTGAAAATCGTACACGACGAACTGGCGGAACTCATGGGCGGACAGGCAGTGCCGGTAAACCTCGAAGGCAGACCTGCCATCATTCTCATGTCGGGACTGCAAGGTTCGGGTAAGACAACCTTCAGTGGAAAACTCGCCAACATGCTGAAGACGAAAAACCACAAGAAGCCGATGCTCGTGGCGTGCGACGTCTATCGTCCTGCTGCCATAGAACAGCTGAAGGTGGTGGGCGAGACGGTTGGAGTACCCGTCTACTCCGAGCCTGAGAACAAAGACGTGGTGCAGATTGCCCACAACGCCATACAGGAGGCAAAGGCAAAGGCGTGCGACGTAGTCATAATAGACACGGCGGGTCGACTTGCTGTCGACGAGCAGATGATGAACGAGATTGCCACGCTGAAAGAGGCGGTGAAGCCAACAGAGACACTCTTCGTCGTTGACTCCATGACAGGTCAGGACGCAGTGAACACCGCAAAGGAATTCAACGACCGACTCGACTTCGACGGAGTGGTGCTCACAAAGCTCGACGGCGACACACGAGGCGGTGCGGCACTTTCAATACGTACCGTGGTGACAAAGCCTATAAAGTTTGTAGGTACAGGCGAGAAGATGGAAGCCGTAGACGTGTTCCACCCCGACCGCATGGCAGACCGCATTCTCGGCATGGGCGACATCGTCAGCCTCGTGGAACGCGCCCAACAGCAGTTTGACGAGAAGCAGGCAAAGGAGCTGGAAAAGAAAATCATGAAGAACAAGTTCGACTTCAACGACTTCATGAACCAAATCCAGCAGATAAAGAAGATGGGCAACATCAAGGATCTCGCAGCCATGATTCCAGGTGTGGGCAAGGCAATAAAGGACATCGACATCGACGACAACGCATTCAAGGGCATTGAGGCAATCATCAACTCGATGACTCCAAAGGAGCGCACACATCCCGAAATCATCAACCAGAGCCGCCGCAACCGCATCGCCAAAGGATCGGGAACAACCATACAGGACGTGAACCGACTGATGAAGCAGTTCGACAACATGCGCAAGATGATGAAAATGGTCACTGGCATGAACAGCTCGAAAATGATGCAGATGGCGGCTGCAATGAAACAAAGGATGAAGTAATTTAAGGAGTTTAAGGAGTTAAGGAGTTAAGGAGTTAAGGAGTTAAGGAGTTAAGGAGTTAAGGAGTTAAGGAGTTAAAGACGTATGTTCAGGCGTTGAAAACTCCTAATAGGGAGGCTTAAAAGGCTATTGTCTTTGACTCCATTAAACTTCATGAACTCCCCAAAAAATAAAGAATATAAATGAATTTGATAGACGGAAAGGCAACTGCCGCCGCAATTAAGGCAGAAATAGCACAAGAGGTAGAAGAAATTGTAGCTAACGGAGGAAAACGTCCTCACCTCGCCGCCGTGCTCGTTGGACACGACGGAGGTTCGGAAACATACGTGAAGAACAAGGTTTTGGCATGCGAGGCTTGCGGATTCAAGTCGACGCTGATTCGCTACGAAGACGACATCACCGAGCAGGAACTGCTCGACTGTGTGGAGAAACTCAACAACGACGACGACGTGGACGGATTCATCGTGCAGCTGCCACTGCCAAAGCACATCGACGAACAGAAGATAATTGAGGCAATAGACTACCGAAAGGACGTCGACGGATTCCACCCAATCAACGTTGGCAGAATGGCTATCGGACTGCCCTGCTTCATCTCTGCCACTCCACTTGGCATCATCACCCTGCTTCGCCGCTACAACATAGAGACAAGCGGAAAGAAATGCGTAGTGCTGGGCAGAAGCAACATCGTAGGCAAGCCAATGGCACAGCTGATGATGCAGAAGCAGTATGGCGACGCTACGGTCACCGTTTGCCACAGCCGCTCGCAGAACCTGAAGGAAGAGTGCCGCGAGGCTGACATCATCATTGCCGCCATAGGCCGCCCAGACTTCGTTACAGCCGACATGGTGAAGAAAGGAGCCGTGATAATCGACGTTGGCACCACGCGAGTGCCCGACGCCACACGCAAGAGCGGCTTCCGACTCAACGGCGACGTGAAGTTCGACGAGGTTGCCCCACTCTGCTCCTACATCACACCAGTGCCTGGCGGAGTAGGTCCTATGACCATCTGCTCGCTGATGAAGAATACCCTTGCAGCTGGAAAGAAGGAGTATTATAAATGATGAGGAGTGAGGAGTGAGGAGTGAGGAGAGAGGAGAGAGGAGAGAGGAGAGAGGAGTGAGATATGTTAAAGATTGAAAAATGAAGATTGAATCGCTGCGCAGTGCAGTATTCTCACTCCTCACTCCACACTCCACACTCCACGAAAAGAGATATGACAAGCAACGAACTTTACGAGCGCGGCAACTCATTCCGCCGACAAGGCAACTGGCAAGAGGCGATAAACTGCTACATTGAGGCAGCAGAACTCGACCCTGAAAGCCCTGCCGTGGAAGCGAAAGCCATGCTCGACGACATTCTGAACTATTATAATAAGGACGCGTATAATCCTTAACAACTAAAATAAGGAACAAGAGAAATGAGTAAAATCAGAGGTGCCATTGTGGTTGACATGGACCGTTGCAAAGGCTGCGCACTCTGCGTGGAAGCCTGTCCGCAAGATGTCATTGCACTGGCAAAAAAGGTGAACAAGAGCGGTTACCCATTCGTAGAAGTGGTGAACCAGGAAAATTGCGTCGGTTGTGCCTCGTGTGCCATCGTCTGTCCCGACGGTTGCATCGCTGTTTACCGTAAAAAAATGGAGGATTGACAACAATGGCAGAACAGGAAGTAACGCTGATGAAGGGCAACGAAGCTATTGCCCGAGCAGCAATAAGATGCGGTGCTGACGGTTTCTTCGGATACCCAATAACACCACAAAGTGAAATAATCGAGACATTGTCGCTCGACAAGCCATGGGAAACAACAGGAATGGTGGTTCTGCAGGCTGAGAGCGAAGTGGCTGCTATAAACATGGTGCACGGTGCGGCTGGAGCCGGAAAGCGCGCATTCACGTCTTCGTCAAGCCCAGGAGTGGCTCTGATGCAGGAGTGCATCTCATACATGGCAGGTTCGGAAATTCCCGGTATGATAGTCAACGTGCAGCGAGGCGGTCCTGGACTCGGAACCATTCAGCCTTCGCAGAGCGACTACAAGCAAGCCGTAAAGGGCGGTGGCAACGGCGACTACAACGTCATCGTGCTGGCTCCAAACTCGGTGCAGGAAATGGCAGACTTCGTCGACCTTGCATTCGAGTTGGCTTTCAAGTATCGCAATCCAGCCATGATTCTTAGCGACGGAGTCATCGGACAGATGATGGAAAAGGTGGTGATGCCTCCTTACAAGCCCCGCAGGACAGAAGAGCAGATTAGACGCGAATGTCCTTGGGCTACAATGGGACGCACGACCGACCGCAAGCCCAACATCCACACCTCGCTTGAACTGAAGCCCGAGGCAATGGAAGCCCACAATCTCCATCTTCAGGAAAAGTATCGTCAGATAGAAGAAAACGAGGTGAGATACGAGACACAACAGTGCGACGATGCCGAATACATCATAGTGGCTTTCGGCTCGGCAGCACGACTAGCGCAGAAAGCCATTGAGACAGCACGCACCGAAGGAATCAAGGTAGGACTTTTCCGACCAATCACCCTCTGGCCGTTCCCCCAAAAGGAAATCAAGGCTATGGCTGAAAGAAAGAAAGGCATACTCGTGGCTGAGATAAACGCAGGACAAATGGTCGACGACGTGCGACTGGCTGTCAACGGAGCCATAAAGGTAGAATATTTCGGTCGTCTGGGTGGCATCGTGCCCGAGCCCGACGAGATTGTTGAGGCACTGAAAAATAAACTGATGTAAGAATTATGGCTAACAGAGAAGAAATAATATCACCCGAGAACCTCGTCTACAAGAAGCCGAAACTGATGAACGACGTTCCAATGCACTACTGCCCAGGCTGTAGCCATGGAGTGGTTCACAAGTTGGTGGCTGAGGTTATAGAAGAAATGGGACTGGAGGAAAAGACAGTAGGCGTTTGCCCCGTAGGATGTGCCGTTTTCGCCTACCGCTATCTCGACATCGACTGGCAAGAAGCTGCCCACGGACGCGCCCCTGCCGTTGCCACAGCCATAAAGCGAGTGTGGCCCGACCGACTCGTCTTCACCTATCAGGGCGACGGCGACTTGGCTTGCATCGGAGCTGGCGAGACAATCCACGCCCTGAACCGCGGCGAGAACATCACAATCATCTTCATCAACAATGCCATCTACGGAATGACAGGCGGACAGATGGCTCCTACCACGCTCATGGGGCAGAAGACAAGCACCTGTCCTTATGGCCGTCAAGCCGACCTCCACGGCTATCCCCTAAAGATGACCGAATTGGCAGCCCAATTGGAAGGCACATGCTACGTCACCCGCCAGAGCGTCGAGACCGTTGCTGCCATCCGCAGCGCAAAGAAAGCCCTTCGAAAGGCGTTCGAGGCATCGATGGCAGGCAAAGGCAGCTCGCTCGTGGAAATAGTATCCACCTGCAACAGCGGCTGGAAACTATCGCCCGTACAGGCAAACGAATGGATGAAGGAACACATGTTCAAGTTTTATCCGAAGGGAGATTTAAAGGATACGTTGAAATAATGTAGAGTGAAGAGAGAGAGGAGAGAGGAGTGAGATATGCAAGCACAATCTGCCTACGAACTATTCTCACTCCTCACTCCACACTCCTCACTCCTCCAAAAAGTACAACTATGAAAAAAGAAGTTATAATATCCGGATTCGGTGGTCAGGGAGTCCTTTCCATGGGAAAGATTCTGGCTTACTCCGGACTCATGGAAGGCAAGGAAGTGACTTGGATGCCAGCCTACGGTCCTGAACAGCGAGGCGGCACGGCAAACGTCACGGTGATAATCAGCGACGAGAAAATATCATCGCCAATACTCAGTTCCTACGACGTGGCTGTTGTGCTCAACCAACCCTCGCTCGAAAAGTTTGAGCCAAAGGTGAAGCCTGGGGGAATTCTCATCTACGACGGCTACGGCATATTCTATCCTCCAACACGAAAGGACATCACCGTCTACCGCATCGATGCCATGGACAAGGCTGCGGAAATGAAAAACTCTAAGGTGTTCAACATGATAGTGCTGGGCGGACTGCTGCAAGCCTGCCCTATGATAAGCAACGAAGGCGTGGAGAAAGCACTCTACAAGACTCTACCCGAACGCCACCACGGACTCATTCCGCTAAATATGGAGGCGCTGCACGCCGCCACACTCAACAAGATGTGAGAAGCAGTCTTCCTTGGGGAATAGTCCAGCATAGACTCCTGCACAAAGCAACACACCGCCGTGGGCAAATATCGCTACACGGCGGTAGTCTTTTCGCCTCAGCTCGTCAAGGAAACCACTCACACGGGCATAGAGGTCGGGGAATCCCTCGCCGTTGGTGGAACGAAGGTTCATGTAGTCGTTGTACCACATCTGCAGAGCATTGTCCTTAATCTCGTCATAGCGTTGCATCTCCCAGTCGCCCATGTTCATTTCCTTCAGCCTCTCGTCCAACAATGGCGACTCGAATCCGCAGTAGGCGGCAAGTTTTCTCGCCCTCGTCAGCGGCGAAGAATAAACGGCATCGGGTTGTCCGTCGGCAAAGATGGCATCGAGGTTGGACTTGGTCAGTGCAGCCTCCTCCTCAAAAGTGTCAGCCACAGGCACGTCGCTCCAACCGTAGCAAGTGCCCTTTGGAACGCCGACGCGCGTATGTCTTACCATTATAATATCCATATTTTTACTGCTTGTTACCATATTTATTGCAAAGATAGGTGAAAATATTGTCTTTCCACCATTTTATTAGACATTTTTAGATGTTTTCTTCATATTATTTTGTAACTTTGCACACAAAAAGAAAACAACAATGATTCTTAGGTTAGTACTGTTTTGTTTATTAACGTTCATGGTGCCACGACACTCAGTGGCATCCGATGATGTACACACTGAGAATTACATTCTTTTCATCACTTCATACAACATCGAGATAAGAGGTGTGGCAGAAACCGTCACTCCATTCCTAAAGAGGATGAACGAAACGAATCCCGACATTCAAGTCGTCGTCGAGTCAATGAACTATAATGCGATGCAGGACATTGAACATTGGAAAGAACAAATGACCACAGTTCTCAACAAGTATTTCGAAAGCGACCGGAAGCCAAGAATAATAGTACTGACAGGACGTGAGGCAGTAGCTGTATTTCTCTCTCTCGACGACCAACGCCTCAAGGAGACGCCAATCGTAATAGGCAGATGCTCGTCAGACGTAGTGACGCTGCCTGAGGAAGACGTAGACTTCAGCCGATGGGAAGCTGAGTCGAAAAACCTGCGCACCGACTTCAGGGAATACAACATTGTCGGAGGCATAGTAACACATTTCGACGTGGCGAAAAACGTGGAGCTTATCAAGAAAATCAATCCGAAGAACGAGGGTATTATCTTCGTCACCGACAACTCGCTCGGTGGAGTTTCGGCAAAGGCTCTCTTCAGGAAATATGCAGAAAAGGACAAGTCGTTCCATATTCTTTTCTCCGACGGACGGCAAGGTACATTCAAATCGTTCACCGAAAAGCTTGCTTCTACACCAAAGAACGTTTCAATTCTGATTGGAACACTGCGCTATGACGGTAAAAACAACGTGGCAATGGGTTCCTCATCGGCAAAATTGTTAAGCATAAACCCAAAAGCTAAAGTATTCACACTTACAGGAGCGGGAATGAATGGCTGGGCAATGGGTGGCTATTACCCGGAATTTCGGGAAGTAGGCGACAAAATGGCGGACATCTGTTCAGATTATCTTAAGACAAGAGAGCCACAAGGCTTGGTTTTCATCTCAAACGAATTTCAATTCGACTATGAGCGAATGAACGAACTTGGCATTGCAAAAGACTCACTGCCTGCCGGATCACAGTTCTTCAACGAGCCGGAAACATTCTATGAAAGACACTCTGAACTGATTTACATGACATTAGCACTCTTCATGATGCTGCTTGTCGGCTTTTTCGTATCGCTCTATTATATTGTCCGTCTCAACCGGATGAAGATAATGCTTGAAAAGCAGAGCAAAGAACTTGAAGAGGCAAGGGACAAGGCTGAGGAGTCAAACAAGATGAAATCGGCGTTCCTTGCAAACATGAGCCACGAGATACGAACTCCACTCAACGCAATAGTAGGATTCTCGGAACTGCTCACCACGCAGAACGACACTCTTTCTGACGAAGAAAGGGCGCAGTTCAAGGACATCATCAACCAAAACTCCGAACAGTTGCTGAAACTAATCAATGATGTTCTCGACCTGTCAAGAATAGAGAGCGGAAAGATTAAAATGGAACTTGCAATGTGCAACGTGACAAAACTCTGCAACACCGTTCTAGAATCGGTGAAGGTGACATGCCGAAAGCCCATCGACTTTGTGTTCAACTGCGACATTGACAACGTGTCGTTCATGACCGACGAAGTGCGCCTTCGTCAGGTACTAATAAATTTGCTCACCAACTCTGTTAAGTTCAGCGAAAAAGGCACTATCTCCATCAGTCTCATCATCGACGCAAAGGTGAATATCGCCAAGTTCTCCGTAACCGACCAAGGTTGTGGAATAAAGAAGGAAAACGCCGACAAGGTGTTTGAGCGATTCGTCAAGCTGAACCAATTCAAGCAGGGAACCGGTCTCGGACTGCAGATTTGCCGACAAATCATCGAACGCCTCGGTGGAAAAATCTGGCTCGACTCAAACTATACCGAAGGCGCAAGATTTACCTTTATTCATCCTACAGACTTGAAGTTGAGGAGTTAACTATAAGATAAACTGCAGAGCAACGTAGAACGACAATTCTACAAGCAGGAACAACGCTCCACAACAATCGCCAGTATAGCCATGCAACTTGCGGTTCATAAGCATATAAAGCGCATAGAACGTGAGGCAAGGTATTGATACTACTATCTCAAGGTTTCCTACGGCAACGCCATAAAAGCTGCTCAACACATAGCCCAAAGCAAACATTGGCAGCAAACCAAATACAGCAAGGCGAATGCCTGCCGGAATGTCGTATTTCACATAAACCGTCTTTGCCTTTGCCTCTTCTTCCGTTCGTGCGTATGGCAAGAACATTATTATCTGCGCACTAATCATCTTGCAGAATGGGTCGGCAGTTGCCATGGTGAAAGCAAGAGCAGTAGGGTCTACCTGAACCATGCTTGCTACAAGAATGGCAAGATACATCATCATGCCGAGAACCCCGAAAGTGCCGATGCGCGAATCCTTCATTATCTCAAGTATTCGTCTACGGTCAGTGCCCCCACCGAAACCATCGAAGAAATCCGTCAAACCGTCTTCATGAAGGGCTCCTGTCATCAACATTCTCAATGCCAAGGCAAGCAGAATGGCGACAGTGGCACTGATATATTGGCTTGCAACCCAAACCGTTGCTCCCATTACTCCTCCTGTGAGCCAACCTGCCAATGGCCAGTATTCCACTACATGGGCATAGCACTGACGTGGCGGTTCATATAATCGCCAGAAGGGCAGGCGCGTGAAGAATATCAAGGCTGCATACGCCGTCTGCCACCATTTCGTATTGTCAATAGATACTCTCATTGTTCATTAATTTGGGGAAGTTAAGGAATTAAATCCTCCTCACTCACTAACCCCTCTAAAAATACTTCGTTATCTTTGCATTTTCAAAGTTGTTCATCTCTCGTATCATTCCGACTGCACTCTCAATTATTGCGTATGAACACAATGCTCCTGTGCCTTCACCAAGACGTAGCCCAAGACTAAGAAGCGGACGAGCACCCATTTCCTTCAACATTCGAGCATGACCTCCTTCGTCGCCCTGATGACCGAACACCATATAGTCGAAGGCTTCGGGATAGAGGCGAATGGCAGCAAGGGCACAAGCCGACATGATGAACCCATCGACCATAACAATGATTTTCTGTTCGGCAGCTCGCAACATTGCACCGATGGCAGCCACCATCTCGAATCCGCCAAAATATCGTATTGTATCTTCAGTGGATGCTTCGATGCCCATCAGCTTACGGAACTGTTCTACAGAACGTGAAAGAACGTCGTACTTATGGCGAATACCCTCGTTGTTGAGACCAGCCCCAGCTCCTACACACTCCACCAAAGGAATGTTTTCCATTAGGCTCATCCAAATACTTGAAGGTGAAGTGTTTGCAATGCCCATTTCGCCAATGCAGATAATGTTGGAGCCTTCAGCAATACACTCGTCAACCATTGCCGCTCCAATGCCTATTGCTCTATCCAACTGTTCTTCAGTCATAGCCGGCTCATAAAGGAAGTTGGCTGTTCCATTGGCAATCTTCTTGTTTCTTATTCCCTCAATGTTGCTCAAATCGAAGTCAACACCAACATCTACTATCTTCAAATTAAAGCCATGTTGACGACAGAACATATTCACGCCGCCACCACCCTTGATGAAGTTGATCATCTGTTGCCAAGTTATCTCACGTGGTGAAACACTCACATTCTCACGCTCTATTCCATGGTCGGCACCAAAGAGCAAATGGCAAGGATGGTTCAGCTCAGGAGTCAGTGTGTGCTGAATCAGACACAACTGCATCGCCAACTCCTCCAATCTCCCCAACGAACCCTTAGGCTTGTTCAAGTGGTCAATCTTCTGCTGTATAGCCTCGCACAACTCACTCGCTGGCTTATGAATATCAAACGCCCTCATATCTACGAACCTTTAATTATTTAACCTTTAAACTTTTTAAACCTTTAAACTTTTCAAACCTCAAAACTATTAACCTATTAACCCTTTATCTTTACTCCAATTCCACTCACCATCAAAATCACCTCGTCGGCTTTAGAAGCGACATACTGGTTCATCCAACCCTCAAGGTCGGTAAATCGACGTTGAATGGCATTCTCGCTCACACCTCCGCTACCAATCTCATTGGTAACGAAAATGAATGTTGCATCTTGGTCAGTGAATCGGTCAAACTCTTTCTTCAAGGCAGTCAATGCTTCATCCACGGTAGGCTGCTCCCATTCTGCCTTCTCGCGCGAGAAGAAAAAGTTTGTACACCAGAGAGTGATGCAGTCAACGACCACTACCCTACCCTTAACAATATGCCTGCTAAGATACTTTTCCTCTTCGATGTTTGTCCACTGTGAACCACGCCGATGTTGATGAATCTCCACCCTTCGGCGAAATTCCTCGTCCCAAATATGCGCTGTGGCAAGATATACTGGATTGTCGCTCAACTCAAGAGCCAGACTTTCCGCCTTCTGACTTTTGCCCGAACGTTGCCCTCCTGTAATTAGAATGATTCGCTTCATTTAGCCTGATCGTGATTAAATAAACATGCCGGAACCACAACGAGTCCCGGCATGTAAATATTTGTAACTGATTTATTTTTGCTTCAGATTATTCGCCCTTTTCCATCTGAGCCTTCAACTGAGCGAGAACATCAATGTCGCCAAGAGTTGTAGAAGCAGGTTGATTCTCAATCTTTACAGTCTCTTCCTTCTTGCTTGCACGAGCAGCCTTCTTGGCAGCCTTCTTCTCCTCACGCTGGGCATCCTCAAACGTGCGGCTGTGAGAAAGAATGATGCGCTTACTGTCCTTGTTGAACTCGATAACCTTGAATGGCAGAGTCTCGCCGAGAGTAGCCTGTGTGCCATCTTCCTTAACGAGGTGCTTTGGAGTAGCGAAACCCTCAACACCCTTTTCGAGAGATACAACTGCACCCTTCTCGAGCAACTCGATAATCTTACCCTCATGGATGCTGCCAACGGTGTAAGTAGCCTCAAACTGATCCCATGGATTGTCCTCAAGCTGCTTGTGACCAAGGCTCAGACGACGGTTCTCCTTGTCAATGTCGAGCACCATGACGTCGATGTCGGCACCAGCCTGTGTGAACTCTGAAGGATGCTTAACCTTTTTCGTCCAAGAAAGGTCAGAAATGTGGATAAGACCATCAACACCTTCCTCAAGCTCTACGAATACACCGAAGTTGGTGAAGTTGCGCACCTTTGCAGTGTGCTTGCTGCCAACAGGATACTTAACCTCTATAGCCTCCCATGGATCCTCACGCAGCTGCTTGATGCCAAGGCTCATCTTGCGCTCCTCGCGGTCGAGAGTCAAGATAACAGCCTCCACCTCGTCGCCAACATTCAGGAACTCCTGGGCTGAACGCAGGTGCTGGCTCCAAGACATCTCTGAAACGTGGATAAGACCCTCAACACCTGGCTGAATCTCTACGAATGCGCCGTAGTCGGCAATAACGACAACCTTGCCCTTCACGCGGTCGCCAACCTTGAGATCTGCATCTAGAGCATCCCATGGGTGTGGAGTAAGCTGCTTCAGACCAAGAGCGATGCGGTTCTTCTCGTCGTTGAAGTCGAGAATAACAACATTGATCTTCTGGTCAAGCTCTACAACCTTGCGTGGATCGTCTACGCGACCCCAAGAGAGGTCTGTAATGTGGATGAGTCCGTCAACACCACCGAGGTCAACAAACACACCGTAAGAGGTGATGTTCTTTACAGTACCCTCGAGAATCTGACCCTTCTCCAACTTGCCGATAATCTCCTTCTTCTGTGCTTCCAACTCCTGCTCGATAAGAGCCTTGTGTGAAACAACAACATTGCGGAACTCCTGGTTGATCTTCACAACCTTGAACTCCATTGTCTTGTTTACGAACTGGTCGTAATCGCGTATTGGGTGAACGTCGATCTGGCTGCCTGGCAAGAAAGCCTCGATACCGAATACGTCAACAATCATACCACCCTTAGTGCGGCACTTGATGTAACCCTGGATAACCTCCTGGTTGTCGAGAGCTGCATTGACACGCTCCCAGCTCTTGCTGAGGCGAGCCTTCTTGTGAGAAAGGATCAGCTGACCCTTCTTGTCCTCCTGGTTCTCTACGTAAACCTCTACCTTGTCGCCAACCTTAAGGTCTGGATTGTAGCGGAATTCGCTTGCAGGGATGATACCATCGCTCTTGTAGCCGATGTTTACGATAACCTCTTTCTTGTCGCAAGAGATTACAGTACCCTCGGTCACCTGATGCTCGCTGACCTTGTTGAGGGTTTCGTTGTAAGCCTTGTCAAGCTCTTCTTTGCTGACATTGGCGGCGCTGCCATTTTCAAATTCTTCCCAATTGAAGTCATCCAATGGCTTGACGTTTTTTGTTAATTCTGACATAAATTAAATAATTGTTTTTTACTAATAAAGTTAGACTTTATGTGAACTGTTTTAAAAATCGGGTGCAAAGGTACTGATTTTCATTCACATATAATGCAACAACAACGAGTTATTTCCTTTAGATTAAGCATTTTTAACCTTTCAGGTTCCCAACAAACAAAAGAGGTGGACAATTGCCCACCTCTTTATATTATAATAGCACGATTGTTTATGCCCAAGGATTTTCTGTTGGATATGGCAGAGACTTTGGCTGGTTGTAGGCGATGTCCTTAATGCCAAGATATTTGAACACTTCGAACAGAGTCTTGCCAATGTGTGAGAATGCAACAGCTCCGTGGTGTGGATAGCCCTTCTGGATGAGCACATGACGATAGAAGCGACCCATCTCAGGAATGGCGAAGATACCGATACCACCGAACGAACGTGTAGGAACGTCGAGAACCTCACCCTCGGCAATGTAGCTGCGCAGGTTGCCCTGCGAGTCACACTGAAGACGATAGAATGTGATGTCGCTTGCTGCGATGTCGCCCTCAAGAGTACCACGCGTGAAGTCTGGCTCGCCACCATTCTCCAGCAGACGGTTCTGAATGAGCTGATACTTAATCTTACGGTTAGAGCACATCTTGCACTGTGGAGTGTTGCCGCAGTGGAAGCCCATGAATGTGTCGGTGAGCTTGTAGCCATACTTGCCGATGATGTCCTCGTCGTAGATGTACTTTGGAACAGAGTTGTTGATGTCGAGCAGAGTAACGGTATCGTCGCTTGCGCACATACCGATGTACTCAGACAATGCACCATAGATGTCTACCTCGCAAGCAACTGGAATGCCACGGCTTACAAGGCGGCTGTTAACGTAGCAAGGCTCGAAACCGAACTGGCTTGGGAATGCCGGCCAGCACTTGTCGGCGAATGCCACATACTGACGCGAACCCTTGTGCTCCTCTGCCCAGTCGAGCAGTGTGAGCTCAAACTGTGCCATACGGCGGCTCAATGTTGGATAATAGCATCCTTCGCCCATTTCCTTTGCCATATCTTCGCAAACTGCGTCGATGCGTGGGTCGTTCTCGTGCTTCTTGTATGCAACGAGCAGGTCGAGCTCTGAGTTCTCCTCAACCTCAACGCCAAGCTCATAGAGTCCCTTGATAGGAGCGTTGCAAGCGAAGAAGTCCTGTGGACGTGGACCGAATGTGATGATCTTCAAGCCCTTAAGACCAAGGATGACACGTGCTACAGGCACGAAGTCAGCCATCATCTGAGCCACTTCCTCTGCTGTGCCAACAGGATACTCTGGAATGTAACCCTTCAAATGACGCATGCCAAGGTTGTAAGAGCAGTTGAGCATACCACAATAAGCGTCGCCACGACCATTGATCATGTCGCCGTCACCTTCAGCAGCAGCAACGAACATGCAAGGACCGTCGAAATTCTTAGCAACAAGGGTTTCAGGAGTCTCAGGACCAAAGTTGCCCAAGAAGACAACGAGTGCGTTGCAACCGGCTTCCTTGACCTCGGCAACAGCCTTGAGCATGTCTTTTTCGTTTTCTACTGTTGTTTGGCAGTTAAAAAGTTCGCCTTTATAGGCTTTCACAATGTTTTCGCGGCGCTGGGTTGACAGTGCTATTGGAAAACAGTCTCGGCTCACTGCTATAATACCGAGTTTCACTTGTGGAATGTTAGTACTTTGCATGATAGCTTTATAATATTAAAATAATTAATTTGGTCAATTTTAGTGATGTCCTTTTAAGAACAGTACATATCTTTTGCAAAGATACAACTTTTATTTTAATAACAAAGATTCTTTTGCTTTTTTTTTCACAAAAAGGTGACAAAGAATCATTTTTTAGCCGTTTGGACAAAAAAATGAGTTGTGAAAGGCAATCTTGATGCTATATTAAACAAGGTGCAGCGTAAATTTTGCTCCGCAACGATTTCCTGCTTCGTCCCTGTGGGTTACACAGATTATGGTTCGGTCGGAACATTCGGCAAACAATCGGTCGAAGAGTGTACGCTCGGTTTCAGCATCAAGCGAAGCCGAAACTTCGTCGAGCAGCACGACGGGAGACTTGCGCAGCAGGCTTCTCGCTATGGCAATGCGTTGCGCCTGACCTTCGCTAAGCCTTGTTGCATGCTCGCCTATCTCGGTTTCCAGGCCTTCGGGAAACGACATGACAAAATCTGCAGCTGCTGTATGCAGAGCCTTGACAAGGTCTGCATCGTTGGCTTCAGGATTGGCGATGAGCAGATTGTCGCGTATGGTGCCGCTAAGCAGTGTGTTGCCTTGAGGGACGTATGTTATCAGATGACGCATTGCCTCACCGCTTATGGTGTTTCCACATTCGTCATAGAGTTCCACCCTACCTTTGTTAGGCATGATTATTCCCAACATCAGGCGCAGCAGGGTCGTCTTGCCTCGTCCCGTTTCTCCCATTATTGCGGTTGACGACCCTGGACGAAAGTCGTAGCTTACATTGTCGAGAGTCGACTCGCTACTGCCTGGATAAGAATAGCATACACCAACAAGCCTAACGCCGAGCCTGCCGTCTGCAACATGACACGCATATGAACTCACGTTCTCCTGTTCCATTGCCTCTATTTCGTTTATCCTCTCCACGCTTGCCGTTGCATGGACAATCTGCGGCATCATGTTCAGCAAAGCCATTATAGGACTTTGTATCTGGCTTACCAACTGCAGGAATGCAGTCATCACACCGAATGTTATTGTACCTACCTTCAGTTGAAGACCTCCATAGATGAAAGCTCCTAAATATCCCATGCCGAAGGTTGAAGCCAACAACAGACGAACAACAAGCGTGAATCGTGTGCGGCGCATCACGTTTCTTCCCAATTGGCTGTGCATTTCGGTCATCTGCCTCTCCAGCAGTGTCTGACTCTCCATTGCCTTAACCACCGTTTCATGCTCCATCGTCTCCTGAATCAGCATCTGTATGTGACTTTCATCACGCCGAATGTCAAGAGTCATTTGTCGCAGTTGGCGCGAAAGCCATTTTGCACAAATAATTACCACTGGCGTCATAATCAAAAGACTCCATGCCAAAGTAGCGTCCATAGAGTGCATCAGCAGGAAAGCTCCCATCAGCTGTACAATGGTGACTGCCATTCGCGGAACGATGTCGGCAGTCACCGTTGACACTGTAGTGATGTCACGCTCCAGTCGCTGACTGATGTCGCCTGAGTGCAGACGTTCTGCAGTGGCATAGAGACGACGACGGAGCAGCTGCGAGAACAGCCTCATGCGTATGCCGTTCTGCTGCTTTATGTCGGCTGAGTTATAGAGGTAGTAGACTATTTGGCGAAGAGCTATCGACGCGGCAAGCACTGAAACCAACAGCACCATTTCGCCTACTACGTCATCGCGCCAAACAGCTTGGTCGATGAACCTACGGCAAAGCCACACAAGGAGCAAACCTAAAGCCACTTGCGCTACACCGACCACAATTCTCACCATGACATTGGTACGAATGTCGGCCATCTGTCGCCAAAACCATCTCAAATACCTCATCACTCCACAATGCCAACCTCTACCCAGCTGTCCAACAAAGCCTTTACGTCTGCTGTCGCCAAAGCCTTGTCTACGTCATACTCTTGGCACAATGCCTCTGCAAGCGAATCTACAGTAAAGTCACCCTGTCGTTCTGCCTCTTTCCAAAGGAAAGTTGCCGTCTCGTTGAAATTTACCAACTTGCTGAAGTCTATAGTCTCAAGACCTTCCGCCATCAATACATACTCGCCACAAACCTGACGCAGTTCAAAACCTTTTTTCTGTCGCATATCTCTTTATTATTTTTAATGTCTTCACTCCTCGCCACAACCACCATTTCGCCATTGCCCACTTGCCTACGAGTCGTGTCCTTCGCCCGTTTCGTCCGTCCACAACCCATTCTGCCCTGGCTATCACGTCGCTTCTGTTGCAGTATTCCTTCAGCCCTACGTTTCCGTCGCCTTCCAGTGTCAGCCGTTCGCCGTCTATCGCCACTATTCTGTGCAGCACATAGTGGTTTCCGTCAGCCCAGGCAAGCACCGCATCGCCTTTGGCGAGCTGTCCTCCAATGGGGTGCAGTTCCGCCCTGTCGCGGTCGCCCACGATGAATGGGCGCATACTTCTTCCCGCCACTGGAAGCAGAACATTCTTGCCTTCGTCAACAATCCTTTTCACCTCTTCCATTACCAACGGCGTTGGCATCATCTTCTTCTGTGTCATATTGCAATCGTTTTGTTGCACAACAATGCAGCATCACCGTTGGGCAAGCAGTCGAGCAGCCAAACGCCACATTTCTCAATCATAGCCGTCGTTGTGGAGTGTATTCCATCGGCAATGTTCTTCTCCCATCGTTTGCCTGACACTGAGCCTATTATTGCCGCATACGCTTCTATCACATTCTGTCGGCGAATGGTGTTCTGTGGCGCCTGCCTTAACTTCACCACTCCACCCAACTCATACATCTCGTTCAGGTAGCATGGCGTCTTTCCGCTCCAAGGCGAGCCGCATACCATGACTTTCCCGTCCGACATTATTCTTACCACGGGATTGTCATCGTTGAGCAATCGGGTGCCGCTGATGTTTTCGAGCCACAGTCGCGAATGTGTGCTCTTGCCAGTTCCGCTCACTCCGAGGAACATGAATGCCTTGTCTTGCCACACCACCGTTGAGGCATGGAAAAGCAGGGTCGCACAGTTTGCAGTGACAAGGGCGAAAATCAGCATCAGCGAATTGTCTACGGCATGTAGCAAGCATCTTTCGTCTGAATACAGAGTGGCTCTCGTGTAGTCTGCACTGCAAGCCAACAGAGCCTTACCTCTTTTCCACTCATAGACAAAAGCGTTACGACCGTCGACAAGTGTTCCGCTGATTATCGTCTGGTCGCTGTCGTCTTGTCTCGTTTCTTCGAAGAACCCTTCTATCAACGCATCTTCACAACCGTTGCCTACATTGAGCGTAAACAACGGATTGCCTGCAGATGTCTCAAACGGAAGATACTGTGGCATAGCCAGTTTTCTCTCTCCACTCTCAACGGCGAAAACGTGTCCTGCGACATTATATTTCTTCATTTCTTCTTATTGAATTTTTATAAACGATGTCAGACCTGTCCTATTCCTTTCAGGTCGAAATACCCCTTCTTTCAAATTCGCCACAAAGATACACTTTTTTTCCCAAACAACCACAATCTTCACCACCTTTTCTCGCATTTTCCGAAAACATGTATCTTCGTGATGCCTTTAATTAAATGAGTTTTGGCACAAAGAGCCGTCGCAAACTTACTTGCGACGGCTCTTACTTTTATCGTATGGGAGAACGGACGACTTTACTCCTCAGTCTTCTTTTTAGCACTACGTGTCGTCTTCTTCACTGGTGCAGCCTTGGCTGTGGTCGTCTTTGCAGCGGTTGACTTGGCTGGAGATTTCTTCTCCATCTTTGCCTTCTGCTTCTCCTCAGCAGCCTGCATCTTCTCGAGTTTGGTCTTCAAGCGGATTATCTCTTTATCCTTCATCTCAATCTCGTCGCCCTGGTTGCGTATGGTCGTCATAAGGGCATTGAGTTCCTCGTTGTCAATCTCCTCTGGATAGAGAGCCTGTACGCGGCTGATGAAGTCGCCAAGGATGTTCATATAGTTGGTGAAGGCATCAAAAGGACCGCTGTAGATGCCACGGTCGAGCCCTACATTTGAAGGCTTTGTGGTCATGAAACGGAAGTTGTTGCTTGCCTGCAGGTAATCCCAATCTTGTGATAGACGTGGGTCACTGACGATGCGCACACGGTCGGCAACGCTATAGAGTTTCTCGAAAGCCTCACGCTGCATCGCATTTCCAAGCCAGCAGCTGACATCGCGCTCCTCGTCAACCCATGACAACGTGTCGGGCACATCAATAGAGGCAACGCTCTTCATCTTCGAGCAAATCTCCGACGGTGTGGAGAAGACTATTCCCTTCTCCTTGGCGCATGATGGCAGAGCCTTTAGGAACTCGAGGATGTTCGACGACAATGGCTGAGCCATGCCAAGAGCCGACAGTTCCATAAAGATGTTAATGAGCTGTTCCTCTTCTGGGAATGCCGCAATGCGGTTGATGTAGTTGTCGGCAAAGAGTGGATAGCCCTCCCAGTCGCTGTTGTTGAAGCGCAACGAGATATCGTCACTGAGCTCCACATCGCGCAGCAGAAGCTTAAGGTTTGGAGCAACGTTGCAGTGGTAGAGATAGTGTGGCGACTTCCAACCAAGCACGTGCTTGGCACCCTCGGTGAGCATGCCCTTGAATCCCATTGCCGCCACTTGTCCGCCGATGTCGTCGCTGTAGATGAGCGAAGAGTTGCGGAGTACTGTAGGTTGCTTGCCGAAGTAGTCCTTCATCTTCTGTGCCTGCTTCTTCACGTCGGCAGCAAAAGCCTCCTCGTTGGCAAGCGAAGAAAGTCCGTGGCTATAAGGCTCGGCAAGGAATTCCACACAACCCGTCTCATTGAGTTCCTGCAACTTGGCTATGACCTGCGGAGCATGCGTTTCCAGCTGTTCCATGCCGACACCAGAGATGGAGAAGGCAACCTTGAACTGTCCGTTGTTCTCGCGAATCATGTCGCCGATGGTGTTGAGAGCCGGCATATACGAACGCTCGGCAATCTCGGTGATGCTTCTCTCATTCTCATAGTCATCATAGTAGTAGTGGTCGATGCCTATGTCGAAGAAGCGATATCTTTTCAGATGAATAATCTGATGTATTTCAAAATACAAACATATTGTTTTCATAACAGAACTTTAATATTTTAATATTTTAATTCTTTAATTTTATTACTGCCACCCCAGTGTTCTCATATAGAGCTCACGAATCCAGGCACCGACCTTCTCCCATGTAATCTGGTCAACCTCGCGCTTGCCCTCTTCCTTAAGGTAGTTGAAGAGCGAGTCGTTGGCACAGATGGAATAGATGGCATCGGCAAGGGCGTGGATGTCCCAATAGTCGACCTTGATGCAGTTGTTGAGGATTTCGGCGCACCCACTCTGCTTTGAGATAATTGACGGAGTGCCGCACTGCATGGCTTCAAGAGGTGAAATACCGAACGGCTCGCTGACCGAAGGCATGACGTAAACATCAGAGTCTTTCAAACACTCATACACTTGTTTTCCGCGCATGAATCCAGGGAAGTGGAAGCGGTCGGCAATGCCGCGCTCTGCTGCAAGGTAAATCATTGCATCCATCATGTCGCCAGAACCAGCCATACAGAAACGTACGTTGCGTGTGCGCTTAAGCACCATATTGGCAGCCTCGACAAAATACTCAGGTCCCTTCTGCATGGTAATGCGTCCGAGGAATGTAACCACCTTGTCCTTACCAGTATGGTCAGGACGTGGAATGTCGTCATACTCCTTCTTCAATGGGTACACTGCGTTGTGTACGGTGAAACACTTGCGCGGATCCTGATGATACTGGTTGATGACAGTCTGACGAGTCAGTTCGCTGACGCACATGATGCAATCAGCCCAATCCATACCGTTCTTCTCGATGGAATATACAGTAGGATTCACCTTGCCGCGGCTGCGGTCGAAGTCGGTGGCGTGAACGTGTATGCATAGAGGTTTCCCACTTACCTGCTTTGCGTGGATGCCGGCAGGATAGGTTAGCCAGTCGTGTGCATGGATAATATCAAACTCCTCAGTACGAGCCACTTGTCCTGCTATAATAGAGTAATTGTTTATCTCTTCGTGGAGATTTCCAGGATAGCCGCCAGCAAACTCCATGGCACCAAGGTCGTTGACATTCATATAGTTGAAGTCGGCATAGATATGGTCGCGCAGCTTGTAGTAGTATTCAGGCGACATTACATTTCCGCAACGGTTCTTAACGTAGTCGTAGTCGACGTTGCGCCATGCAATGGGCACACGGTTCATTGCTACAATGCGGCAAGCACTGGTATCCTCATCGCCAAAGGGACGAGGCAGGCACAGCACCGTCTCGATGTCACCCTGAGCGTAAAGACCCTGGCTGATGCCATAATTGGCAGTGGCAAGACCACCAAACACATGAGGAGGATACTCCCAACCAAACATTAATACTTTCATATTCTTGTCCTCCTTATTTTATTTCTGATACGTATATTGCAAAGCGAGGAGCTTGATTGAGCGCAGAACCTCAGCCACATTCATGGCGAACGACATTCCGCCACGTCCATGGAACGGCGGGTTGCCGTCGAAGAGTTCGGAAATGGAGCCGAGGGCATGATAGTTCATCTCGTCCTCGTAGCCCACCATCTGACGCTCGATGAAGCTCAGACGCGTGTTCTTGTAAACCTTTAGGCAAGCCTCCATATAGAAGCCGCCAAGCCAAGGCCATGCCGTTCCCTGATGGTAGGCGTAGTCGCGCTGCGTCTGCTGCCCCACGTACATAGGGTTGTAGCCTCCGCTCTTTGGCGAGAGCGAGCGCAGACCCTTTGGTGTGAGCAGCTCGCGCGTGCATACTTCAAGCACTGAGCGCTTCTGCTCCTTAGACAGAGGTGAGTAGTCGAATGCAACAGGGAATATCATGTTAGGACGAACGCTCCAGTCAATCATATTTCCGTCAACATAGTCGAACAGATATCCATACTCGTTTAGGAAGGTATCGACAAACGACTCACCCGTGGTTTTTGCAATTTCCTCGAGTTCTTCTGCCTCCTTCTCGCGTCCGTTGTCCTTGGCGATGCTTGCACAGAACTTCAACGCATTATACCAAAGAGCATTGAACTCAACAATATATCCAGAACGCGGAACTACAGGGCGGCCGTATGCAGTGGAGTTCATCCATGTGACAGCCTTGTCGCGTCCGTTGCTATAGAGAAGACCGTTGTCGTCGAGACGCAGATTAGGATGCTTGCCGTCGATGATGTAGTGGATTATCTCTTCAAGAAGTTTTCCGTACATCTGCGAACACCTTTCACGACCAGCAAACTTGGCATACTGCTGTATTGACCACACTGCCCATAGAGGAACGTCGGGTTGCTCAATTTCATATATCTTGCCCGTCTGTGGCTTGCCAGCCATGAACTCTCGCAGAGCCTTCGACGCCGTTTGCATTACAAGTTCGAAATAGTCCTGCTCGTCGATGGCAAGCGTCAAGCCCGGAAGTGAGATGAACGTGTCACGCGCACGGCACTTGAACCAAGGATAGCCGGCGATGAGGTAGCGGTCGTCATTCTTCTCGCGGATGTGGAACTGGTGTGCTGCGTTGACCAGGCAGTGGAAGAAGTTGTCGCGTGGGGAGCGGCTATCCACCTCTTCGTCAAATAATTTCTTAAGCCCACTCGTCTTTATCTCGCTTGTCGAAGCGGAGAAGACGATGCTCTCGCCTTTCTTTATCGGCATCTCGAAATAACCGGGAACATAGAGGTCCTCATTCGAGGCATAACCACGCTCTTGCTCTTTCGGATATTCAATGCCACGATACCAGTCAGGACGGAAGATAAACTCGTTCTTCTTGCTGAACTGCATGTAGAGATAAGGATAGCCGGCATACATGCAAGTACGTATTCCGTTGTCGACTTCTTCGTAGGCACGGCTTGCCGTAGAGTTCTCGTGAGTGAACTGTCGGACGCTTCTGAAAGCCATGAACGGACGGAAACGCAAGGTCGTTGCCGAATGGGCATCAACCAGCGTATAGCGAAGTAGGATACGGTCCTCGTAGTGCTGGAACACCACCTCCCTTTTTAACACTACACCACCGACACGATAGAGTGTGGTAGGCACTTTGTCACAATCAAACTCTCTGATGTATTTGTGACCTTTGGGGCTGTAGTTGTTGCCTTGATACTTGTGAAGGCCGAGGTTGAACTCGGCTCCATGCTGAACCACAGTAACGTCGAGCGACGACAGCAAGACATGGTTGTCATCGTCCAATTCAGGCACCGGAACGACCAGCAATCCGTGATACTTTCGCGTGTTGCAGTCAACGACTGTAGAACAAGCGTAGGCACCTGAGCGATTCGTTCTCAGCAATTCACGACGCAGTGACTCCTCAAGGTTTGTCATTACAGCTTTTTCAAATCGTAAATAACTCATAGTTCCTATATTAAGGTAATTTATACAAAGTTAGTTATATTCATTGATTTAGTGGACTTCAGTTGAGGTGTTTCACCCCCTTTTCCCTCAATCCACCCCAAAGTTAGTAATTTTGTTTCTTTCCACCAAAGAAAACACTAATTATTTTCAAAAAAAGTGCATTTTTCACGTTTTTGAAACATTTTTTGCCCAAAATATTAGCTTTTTCAAACTATTTTTCGTAATTTTGCAGTGCAAAAAGACAACTGGTAAGAATGATTGTAGTCAAAGAGTATAACAGGAATGACATTGTCGAATCAATGTCGGAATTGTGGAGTCTGATGACCGAGGGACAAAGGCAGTTCCTGGCAGAAAACACAGAAGTCCAGATTTACACAAAGAACGAACTCATTTACATTGAAGACGACGCACCAAGATACGTCTACTGCCTCACCAAAGGAAAGGTGAAGGTTTTCAAGAACGGAGCGAGCGGAAGAACCCAAATCGTCAGGTTCATTCGTCCGACTGGCATGTTTGGTTACAGAGCCGCCTTTGCAGGTGAGAACTACATGACAGGAGCTTCTGCTTTCGAAGAGTCCACATTATGTTCAATACCAGTAGGCGTGATGAAAAACATCATCATGCAGAACAACAATGTGGCAATATTCTTCATCAAGCAGCTGGCGACAATGCTTGGCGATGCGGACATGCTGACCGTAAACCTTACCCAAAAGCACATCAGGGCAAGGGTGGCGGACTCACTGCTTGCAATGAAGGACGCTTACGGTGTTGAGGACGATGGTGTCACCCTGAGCATCTACACAAGCAGGGAGGACATTGCAAACACCTGCAGCATGACAACAAACAACGCCATACGGACCCTCTCGGCACTTGCAGCAGAAAAGGTCATTGGACTTGAAGGTAAGAAAATAAAGATTCTGGACGAGAAACGGCTTCAAGTCATAGCGTCACGAGGTTGACCACCACCGAAGAAAATGATAATCGCTACTTGGGAATGATGAGGTTGACAACCTCCTGCTCCACCGTAATCGTACACTCGCCATACAGTCTGCCCACCAAGCGGCCGTCGACACCTACAAGGGCATGGGATGCTTTTTGTATCTCTACCTTGCGCGAACGATAGGGACGCACGCCACGGTGGTTGAGGAAACGGCCTGTGAACAAAAGCCAAAAGCCCTCAAGCAACTGAAGCAACTCTGTAGACACTACCACAGAAACGTCGACCATACCGTTGTATGGCACGGCATTGGGAGTCTGACCATATCCGGGTCCGCTTCCTATACAGACATTCATCACCTTGCGGTCGACCAAGTCGCTGTTTATCCTCAGATGCATCTTGTACTCCATACGGTGGAATATCAGCAGGACGGCAGACACAAGGAACGACAACGTCTTGCTGCCAAAAAGCTTACGCGTCTGCTTGCGAAGGTTCATCATGTCGGCAATAAGCCCAATGTTGACGCAGTTGATGAAATAGCGGCGGCACGATTCGCCATTCTTGTCCTCATATCGCATGCAACCAAGGTCGATTGCCCTTATCCTGTGGTTCACCAACGCATCGACGGCAGCGTTGACGTCGTTCTCCTTCAATCCCCAAAACTTGGCGAAGTCATTCAGCACGCCGTGTGGGATTATGCCGAGCGATATTTCCCTACGCTGTTCGTCAGGAATTTCCATAAGGCAATTCACGGCATCGTTCAACGCCGAGTCGCCGCCTACAACTACAATCGTCTTGTAGCCGTTGTTGATGAACATTCGTATCAACCTCTCCACGCCGTGCATCGACTCGCTCTGCACAATGTCGTACACCACCTGTCGTTCAGCCAATACGCTTTCGAGACGCTCACGGTATTTCTTCGAGCGTCCCACGGTATGTTTTGGGCAATAAAGTATTCCCCACCTGTTCTTGTCTATCGCCATAATTGCTTTATCTCCTCTATTTTTTCTTTCATAGGTTTCGATGCGTCTATCCAATGAATCTGTGTTCCACGCCGTTCCATTCCCCTGAACCATGTCATCTGACGTTTGGCGAACTGGTGAATGGCTGTTTCAAGTTGCCGAAACATCTCGTCGTAGCTCAGCTTTCCGATGACATACTCCGTGACGTACTTGTATTCAAGACCATAGTAGATGAGGTCTTCGGGCGGAATGCCGCGGTCGAGCAGTCGTCTTATCTCGTCCACCATGCCCTCTTCCAGTCGTGCCTGAAGTCGTGCTGTAATCTTGCGGCGTCGCTCGTCCCTGTCGATGTCCACCCCGACGACAAGCGAGTCGATATGCGGAATGTCGGCACTCTGCTGCGGGTGTTCGCCATTGAAGGTCTCTATCTCTATTGCCCTTATCGCACGCTGGGCGGTGTCTACATCGGTAGTGTTGTGCATGTTGGAGCCGTTGCGTCGTTTCAGTTCCTCGAGCATCACTGTAAGTTCCTCCAAGGTCTTTCCCTCAAGGCTGGCCCTAAGCGGCTTGTTTTCCGGCACTGGTGCGAGATGATAGCCTTTGAGAACCGATTCGAGATAAAGACCAGTTCCACCACAGAGCACCACGTTCTTTCCCCTACTCCTGATGTCATTGTACGCCGCCATGAAGTCATGTTGGTACTGAAAGAGATTGTACTTGGTGCCTGGCTCTACTTTATTAATAAGGTGGTAAGCCACCAGCCTTCCCTCAACCACATAGTCGGCAAGGTCCTTGCCTGTCCCAATGTCCATGTCGCGATACACCTGTCGTGAGTCGGCACTGACTATTTCTGCGTCAATGTCGGCAGCCAACAGAGCAGCGAGCGAAGTCTTTCCGCTTGCCGTAGGTCCGAGTATGGTAATCATCTTTTTCATGTCAGGGCGAAGTAATTGTCTGCAAATTTAGATAAAATTTCCCAATTATAAGCCAATCGAGATAAAAATATTA
>JBJEAS010000065.1:0-2949 GCA_051869235.1 Prevotella sp. | reverse complement strand
TGTGACAGCGACCGCAGGTCTCGATGTAAGGCCTGTTGTCAAACATTTATTCATCACCCTTTGCCCGACAGACATTAAGGCAAAGGCTTAATTGGTTAAACTACATGGAACAGAAAAGACCGTGTGGCCCATTTAGGGCTGACGTCGTGGGTAGTTTCCTGCGGCCGTCAAGATTGAGCTACATGCGTAGCTTTGTACCGAAAGGCAAACTTTCGGAAGGTGAGTTGAAAATCGTTGAGGATGAGTGCATTCGCCAGCTTGTCGAACAGCAGCACAAGGCTGGGCTGAAGACTGCCACCGACGGCGAATACCGTCGCTCCTATTGGCACCTCGACTTCTTCTGGGGTTTTGGTGGGGTTGAGCATAATACGCTCCGTCATGGGTATTTCTTCCATGACGAAGAGACGCGCAATGACAGTTGCCAACTTACGGGAATGGTAAACTTCAACCCTCGCCATCCGTTCCTCGACCACTTCCGTTTCCTGCGCGACATCACTCCGTCAGACATGCAGCCGCGTGTTGACATTCCTGCTCCCGCACAGATGTATGCCGAACTGCTGCGTGACGACAATGCCTTGATGGTCAGGACGATTTACGGGAACAGACTCTACGACTTGATGGACGATATTGCCAACGCCTATCGCCGTACCTTGCTTACCTTCTATGATCTCGGTTGCCGCCACATCAAGCTCGACGACTGTACCTGGGGTATGCTCTGTGACCGCAGTTTCTGGGAAAAGATGGCGGGAACAGGCTATGATGCCGAACGGCTTCAGGAAGAATACCTGTATGTGAACAACAAGGCGATAGAAAATCTGCCCAACGACCTTTATGTCTCTACGCATGTGTGTCGCGGCAATTATCACTCCACATGGGCTACATCGGGCGACTACGAGCCTGTTGCCGAAACACTCTTTACCAAGGAAAACGTCAAGGCGTTTTATCTTGAGTTTGACGATGAACGCTCGGGCGATTTCCGTCCGCTTAGGTTCGTTCCCGAAGAGAAAAAAGTTGTACTGGGCCTCATAACCACGAAGTCGCCATTGTTGGAAGACCCGGAAGTGGTGAAAAGGCGCATTCGTGAGGCATCAAAATATGTTCCGATGGAAAACCTCTACCTTTCTCCGCAATGTGGCTTCGCCTCAACGGAAGAAGGCAACCTGTTGACAGAGGAACAGCAATGGCAGAAGATACGGCTTGTAAAACAGATTGCCGAAGAAGTATGGCAATCTTCGCATCAATAAAACAGGACCTTAATATAATTAATGGCAGAATTGCCGCCAATCATCCCGGTTGGCGGCAATTTGATTGTGATATAGTAATTGCCGATAATGGCTATACGTTTTTATTTCTTCAGTTCATCAGGAATGACGGGCATGGCACTGTTCTGAGTGCATACGTAGGCACTAACGTTTACGCCTATGCGATGAGCCTCAGCAATTGGTACAGGGGACTGTCCCCCGTCCTAGTGTCCCCTGTCCTACGAAAAGCTCGAATACCGCTGCAATGATGTGGCTTTGCAGCGGTATTAATCAAAAATATAAAAAAGAATATAAAAAACGGGGGTAATTGCTTGCATTTCAATAGAAATTATGTATCTTTGCATCCGATATTTGGACTAAAAAACGGAGTGCTACTCCTGTTTTTTGTCCAAAAAACAGTAATAAAAGGATGAATAATTATGTTTGAAAGGTTTACAAAACTTGAAGATACAGACTCAGACAGTATCTTTCTGTTCGGAGCACGTCAGACAGGGAAGACCACTCTGATAGGCGAGTTGTTTCCCGATGCGCCAAGATACGACTTGCTCGATTCTGTCACATACGAACGCCTGCAACGCAACCCATCCCTGCTCCGCCAGGAGCTGGAGATATTGCCGTCGGACACACTTGTAGTGATTGACGAGATTCAGCAGATACCTATTTTGCTGAATGAGGTTCACTGGCTGATAGTCAACAAGAATCTGAGATTCGTACTCAGCGGTTCCAGCGCACGCAAGTTGAAACGCAGTGGAGCAAATATGCTTGGAGGACGTGCTTTGAGAAACAACCTGTTCCCATTGGTGAGTTGCGAAATCACCGACTTCGACCTCATGCGTGCCATACATAACGGAATGATTCCCCGCCATTATCTTGCCCCCAACGTCAACGTGCTTTGGCGAAGGATGCAGGCATACATCACCGTATATTTGAAAGAAGAGATAAAGGCAGAAGCGTTGGTCAGGAACTTGGCTACATTCAACAGATTCCTTGAAGTGGCTGCCATGACCGACGGTGAAATGGTTGTGTGGAAAAACATCGCACAGGACTGCGGCATCGACTCAAAGACAGTGAAGGAATATTTCTCCATACTCGAAGAGACCCTTGTAGGTTATCTTATACCAGCCTATACACGGAAAGTAAAGCGGGACATCAGACAGGCTCCACGCTTTTACTATTTCGACCTTTGCATTCCGAATTATCTTCTCGGCCGCAAGCACCTGCAACCAGGGACTGCCGATTTCGGACATGCTTTTGAGCATTTGATGATTCAGGAGATTGTGGCTTATCTCGGCTACCACTATGTTGACGGAGGGCTGTCCTATTGGCATACTTATTCAGAACTTGAGGTGGATGCCATCATCGGCGACGCTCTTGTTGCCATTGAGTTCAAGTCAAGCAAGGAGGTTCAGCCCAGGCATCTTGGCGGACTAAAAGCTTTTAGGGAAGAACATCCCGACTGCCGCTGCATAGTGGTTTCCATGGACGAGAGGCCACGCCTGCTGCAAGGTTTCGAGATACTCCCTGCCAACGACTTCCTGCGCATGTTGTGGAACGACGAAATTGTCAATCCTGATATACTATAATATATAATACTATATGCAAGACGTGATTTTTGAACATACGCTGATTAATGTCGGTGACGGCACAAAAGACGGTTATTTGTGCCATGCCTATTGCCATGAGGGGG
>JBJEAS010000064.1:0-2964 GCA_051869235.1 Prevotella sp. | reverse complement strand
ACTACACCGATTATCGTCCACTTCAACAGCTTTGCCTACAGATTCTTCGCCATGAAAGCGTAATGTATGCCGACAACGACAATGAGATTTGCGGATTGCTGTTCGACGGAGCATGGCTTTGGGAGGAATATGTTGCGACATTATTAATAGGGAAAGGGTTTGAACATCCTGAGAATAAGAAACGTGAAGGTGGTAAATGTATCTTCACAAACAATAAGGGCATCCGTTATCCTGACTTCTATGATAAGAACATCGTATTGGATGCCAAATACAAAAGATTTGAAGATTATTCAGATGCATCTGGTGTTGGTCGAGATGACATACATCAGTTGGTTACATATATGTATATGTTGAAAAGTAAGAAGAGCGGTTTCATTTCCCCTTATACAAGTGGCTCTATCAATCAGTCTCCGTTGGAATTGAATGGATATGGTGGATGGATGTATATGTATGGTATAGAAATAAGTAAGAATACAACAGATTATAAAGTCTTCTGCGAGGAAATGAATAATGCAGAAAATGTTTTTTTAGAAAGAATTAATAATAAAACAACACCATGTTAGGAGCAATAATAGGAGATATAGTGGGCAGTCGTTGGGAGTTTGACCCTACTAATGATTATGATTTTGAGATGTTCTCCGAGGAGAACAATTTCACGGACGATACCGTGTGTACCATAGCAGTGGCTGATGCCATTGCCAATGGGCGTGACTATGGTGAAAGCATCCATGACTGGTGCCGCCGTTATCCTTGTCCTATGGGCGGATATGGAGGCAGGTTCCGCCAATGGGTGATGAGCGATGAGCCGAAGCCTTACGGCAGTTTTGGCAATGGGTCGGCAATGAGGGTGAGTCCTGTGGCATGGCATTTCAACACCGTCGATGAGGTGCTGCGCGAGGCACGACTCACGGCGGCGTGTACGCACAATCATCCCGAAGGCATCCGTGGAGCCGAGACAACGGCTCTTGCCATCTTCGAGTGCCGACAAGGGCGCGACATATCCGCTGCAGTGGAGTATGCCGGCTATGACATCAATATAAACAAGGCGGATGTTGAGAACCGATTTGACGAGACATGCCAAGGCACTGTTCCAGTGGCATTTTGGATTATAAATGAGAGTACATCGTTCGAGGATGCTTTACGTCGTGCCGTGTCGCTCGGTGCCGATGCCGATACGCTTGGAGCCATAGTTGGCGGCATTGCAGAAGCCCGATGGGGCATACCTGACGCTATTCGTCAAAAGGCGATGGAATATCTGCCAGAAGAAATGAAAAAAATCATTTTGGGGTAAGGATTCAACCATACACGTTGAAATATTCAGCGGATTTTTGGACAGAAATAGAATAGAAGAAACCATAAAGTGTTCAATGGACTGAACATATTTACGATAAAAATGTTCAATCCATTGAACATATTTAACTAAAAAGTGTATTGCTTATTGAACATTTTTTGTAATTTTGCAACCGATATAACAATCAAATAAGGGAGCAAAATGGAAACATTGATTAGAAGATACCTGAACTGTTTGGGTAATGTAAGTCTTGAATATGTAAGGGACTTAGAATCCAAAATAGATTGGAGTGACCGACTGATATCGGTGAGAGGACAGCGTGGTGTTGGCAAAACAACTATGCTACTTCAGCATATTCTTAAAACTTTTGGCGACAGCGATACGACAAGTGTAATATATGCCAGCCTCGATAATATCTATTTTGCCACTCATGGTTTGCTTGATTTCATAGAGACATTTCACCAGAGAGGCGGGAAATATCTCTTTCTCGATGAAGTGCACAAATACCAAGGCTGGAGCATTGAGGTAAAAAATGCATACGACGAATTCTCTGACCTTCATATCGTGTTTACTGGCTCATCGCTCATAAATATTCTTGATTCGGAGGTGGATCTTTCCCGTCGCTGTATTTCATACGACATGCAGGGACTTTCCTTCAGGGAGTATCTTGCCATGTTCAAGGGTGTTAAGTTGCCTCAAATGTCACTGGACGACATTCTCAGTGCACCTGAAAAGATGTGCCGAAGAGTATGCTCGGAAGTAAAGCCTCTGCAGTTCTTCTCTGAATACCTCCAAAATGGATATTATCCTTTTCTGCTGGAAGGCATAAAGTCGTATGCCATGAGGATTGAGAACATAGTAAATATGATTATTGAGACTGAGCTTCCTACGATGAGAGGATTGGACAATAGCAATATCAGAAAAATTAAGGCTCTACTGTCTATCCTTGCATCAGGATTGCCAATGTCGATAGACACTGTGAAACTGTCAAAGATGGCAGAAGTGTCCCGCTCCACCTTGCTTGCCTATCTGCAACATCTTGACGCAGCCAAGATAATCCGTCTTCTCTACTCAGACAACCACAGTGTGAAGCGAATGCAGAAGCCAGACAAGGTCTATCTCGAGAATACGAATATGCAGTATGCACTTGGCGGGATGGAAGTGAACCTGGGAAATATCCGTGAGACTTTCTTTGCCAACCAATTGTCGTATGCCCATATTGTGGAATACAGCAGTTCGGCTGCCGATTTCCTCATTGACGGCAAATACACCTTCGAAATAGGTGGAGGTGCCAAGGACGGTCGTCAAACAGCTGAGATGGAGAACTCATGGATTGCAGCCGACGATGTGGAGCATGCCATTGGCAACAAACTCCCCCTATGGCTGTTCGGCTTCTTATATTGAGGAATTTCGTTTGTGGTGGTATTATTCCGCATACTCCACTTGAATTATAATCTCAACATCATGTTTATTGCTTCACCTCTTTAATAAAGACTCCACTATCTGACGCAATCAACATACTAACGATATGGACATTCTGAATAAAAGGCGATATACGTCAAGAATCGTAGGGACAGGTTCACTCTATCGGGTCAGGGAACCTGTCCCTCTGATTCTTTTAAAAGAGTGCAGATATGTCAAATTGCTGAAAAATATCCTATTCAGATTGTAAA
>JBJEAS010000063.1:0-13659 GCA_051869235.1 Prevotella sp. | reverse complement strand
ATGTATAGTTTAACATCAACTGAATAAATATGCTCAGTAAGGACGTTCAAGAAATAGCTCTACACCTTGGAACACAATCCAAAACGACATACCCGCATTACGACCCTTCATCGTGAGGTATTTGGAAGAGGATTTATGATGCGATGGGATTAACCATGGAAGAAATAGAAACCTTGTAACTGATTATAAATTTTAATTTTATGACAATCGGCACGCCCTATATATTATATATAAGGTGTGCCGATGTTGGTTGTCGGTCATAAATCAATTCTTGATTGCAGAGCCGCCTGTCGTGTCGCTTGGCGAATCCGCCAGGGTGAGATACCATTCACCCCTGAACCTGACTGGCTTGAGGATTATGCCAATCTCGTTCGGTCTCGGATCACCATCCTCCTTCTTGAACATCTCTGCCACCAACTTCACTTCGCAGTCGGTCTCCTTGAAAAACACGATCCTTTCTATGCGGTATGTATATCCGGATATGTTGTTCAATGCCACCCACTGCCTCGAAGCCAGTTCATCAGGAAGACTCACGATGCTGTCTCCTGCAAGTGAATGGAGCATGTCGAGGGCTCCCCTCACATCGTTTCTCTCAAGACAACCACTAAACTCCTTTGTCTTCTCTATGACGTCGGTGGTGTCCTTCCCCGTCACATCCATCAGAGTCGGCAACACGTTGTTGTTCTTGGCTTCGCTGTATGTCTTCTTCTTCTCCGAGCAGCCGACAAGACAGACTGCCAAAGCCACAACAAGCATATAGAATATTCTCTTCATAGTGTATGGAATTTTAAAAAAGGGTGTATCAAATATTCCATTTGACACACCCCTATCTTCAGTTAATCAACCAATGATCAATCTCAAATAATTACTCACCAGTGTTTACGGTCTTCTTAACGGTGATTACACCCCAAACCTTTTGGCACTTGTCCCAACCAGCACCCCACTTATAGGTGATGTATACTGGAACATAGATGTGGAAGTCGTTGACTACACCGCTGTTGTTGGTGTAAACGATGTTGTTGCCTGAGAGTGTACCTGCATATGCTCCGCCAGCATCTTCATCTGCCTTAACAGTACCATCATTGCTGTTGTCTACAGCAAGGCTGAGAGATGGGTTGACAACGCTAACCTTAGCGAGAGCAGAAGGATCTTCTATGAGAACACGCTCTGCCTCTGCCTTGTCGAGGTCAGTAACTGCCTCTGCGGTCTTTGCATACAACTTGACGCCATAATAATTAATATAATGTGGAGCAGAGTAAGAACTATTTGCGTCGGCAATTGCGTCGTAGTCATCACCCTGATGAGCGAAGTCATACCAGCGCCAGTCGTGGAGAGTGACGAGGTCCATGATGTCAATCTTAGAGCCACCGTCAACGGCATCCTGGATTGTCTTGCCCTCAGTCATGCCAAGGTTTACAGGACGCAAGTAACGAGCGTTGATGTATGGGTTCTTTATGAATGCCTTGTAGCACTTCTCAACCTCTACCATCAGATAAGCTGTGAACGACTCACGGTCACCGAGGCTCTGCTGGCTTGCAGCGGCACCTGTACGACCCTTGTAGTTCAAGATGTCCTTAGCCACTTCATTGTCGCCCCACTGGAGGGTAACGCCGTCATTGGCAAGCTTAACTACATTCTTAACTGCTGAAAGTGCAGTACCATCTGCCTTGGTTGCCTGGATAGACTTGGCGTCAGTAGCAACGGCGAGAGTATATTCGATACCGGAAACACCCTTCACAGTCCAAGTGCCATCATCATCTGCATTGAATACTGCATTGCCCTTTGCAATGGCTGGTGTGGTGAAGTAGAAGTCTGCGGTCTCGGCAATGAAGTTTGCGAAATTCGAGTCAAATCCGAATACCACCTTGTTCTCCTGGAAGAAGTCGGTAATCTTCTTGTTGAATGAGCAGTCATCGCTCTGAGTGTTAGGAACAACAGTGTTGATGTGAACTTCCATACCGTTAGCCTGCTCAGTGTAGCCGTTAAGACCGAACCAGTATGCTGGAATCTTCTTGCCAGGCTCACCAACAGCGAAGTGAATCTTACCTACTGGGATAGTGAACTTAACGAATATCTTAGCTCTGCCAGATGCGTCAGAGAACTTCACGAAGCGCTCGATGGCCTTGGTGTTAAGACCTGTAGTGCGGTCGATGATATAGTTGTCGCCATCCTTGATGTTGTAAAGACGAGTAATCTCATCAGCAGTGAACGACCACTTCAGCACGTTTGTTGTTGGGTCGTTAGGATCCTGAACCTCTGCGAATGTACCGAACTTCTCCTTCTGGAAGTCAGACCACAAAACTGAGGTTGTTGCAGCAACAGTTTGAACATAAGAACCTTCGTCCTTATTGTTGTCCTTAGCATAATACTGGTTCAGGTCGGTCAGAGTTCCATCAATAGTATAGTAAGCCTCGAACTCAGCCTTAGACATACCGAGAGCGGTGTAGATAGTGTACTCGATGTCGTTCCACTTCTTGGTCTCTGCAACAGCCTCACAGTCGGCATAGATGTCCTTCATGTCGAAGTTGAACTCCTTGATTGGGAGGTTGGCATCGGTAATCTCAATCTTGATGTAGGCAACCTTCAGAACGTGGTCGTCTGCGTCAACAAGAGATACACGGACGATAGGCAGACGGCCGATAGCCACACGGCTGTTGGTAGCTGAAGAGTTGCGTGAACCGTCAGCGTTGATTCCGTTAGGAGTTACACGACCGTTTTCACCTGTCGAACCGTTGGAGAGAGTCATGTGGACAGTCTCGCTGGTCTCGTTGGTACCCATTGTGTAGTCGATGTAGTCATACTTGAGCTTCAGACCGAGAGCCTTCATGATGTTGCGGCTCATCACCTCGTCAGGCTTATTTTCTGCAGAGCCATCGCTTGCTGTGTAGCTATAAGTATAGTGAACCTCAACAAACTTGGTCAAGTCGAGAGACTCGTTGTATGCAACCTGGTGTGTGGCAACCTTTGTATCAACAGTACCAACCATTGCTGCTACATACTCGCCACTTTCGTTACCCCAAAGGTGATAGCCGTTTGTATTACCAGTAGAATAGTTTGCCTTATCGTGGTCGACACCCTGTGCAGTTGCATATTTTTTGTCTGCGATGATCAGGTTGCTGTAGTTGGTGTTGAGAATCATTGCGTAGTCAGATGTAACCACGGTGTCCTTGCCGTTCTCGGCAGCCTTAGACATCTGCAGTGCAATCATTGGAAGCTTGTCTGCTGCAAGTCCGCTAATCTTTGCATAGTCGATGTCAAATGGAACAGAGAGAATACCGTCTTTGAAGTTCTCTGTGAGGTAAGCCTCTGTAGCCTCCTTTGTCTTTGGAGTTGCGAACTGCTCGCCGCTTCTCACGCCGGCAGCATTGCCGAAGAAGTCGAGCTTGTAGCCAACGAGGTTAGCCGAAGTAGGATTGATGTGGTACTGAGCTATACCGCCCTGCTCGATGGTGCACTTCTTGTCAGCGGCTGTTTCTTGCGTCCACTGCTCATCTTTTGTTCCGAGCTTTCCATCCACAGTCTGTTTCCATGGAGCATAGTCGCGGAGTGCAGGAACCTCAACACCCTCGATACCGCCATAGTAGAAGTCCGGTTTCAGCACGATGCTTGTCAGCTGGCGCTCTATGAGGTAAGTAAGCACGTTGATTTTTGAGGTGAATGTGTCCAGAAGGGTACTCATCTCGTTCATCTTCTGAGCGATTGTCTTCTCGTCAGTCCAATCGCCGATGGCGTCTTGGGCATTTTCAAGTGCCGTTACAATCTCGCTGATCGACTTTGAGCCTGCAGGATAGAGCTGCTTCAGGTATTCGAGAGCCTGAACCTGTGTCTTCAAGTTGCCGATGGCAGCCTCGTTGGCAGTCACCTTGCCTTCAACAGTAACCAAACGAGTGTCGATACCGGCAACCTTTGTAGCAAGAGCATCAAGGTCGCTCTGGTTGGCTTTTCCGTTGAGTGCTGTAGCCATAAGGCTCTTGGCCTCGTCAAGTGCGTCCTCTACTGCCTCTGCCTTAGCCATGGCGGCAGCAGCTGCTGCGGAAGCTTCTGCCACTGCTGTGGTATTGCTTCCAACAGTCTGCTTCAGGGTCTCGAGAGCCGAATTGGCAGCGGTGGCATCGCTTTGAGCCTTCTCAAGAGCCGTCTTCAGTGTGTTCACCTGTTCCTGAAGAGCGTTGATTGACGACTTGTTTTCGCTGATGTCGTCATCGTAGTCCTTACAAGAAACAAACATACTTGCTGAAGTAATCATCATTACTCCAAGCAAGAACATGCTTAAGATTTTTCTTTTCATACGATAAATATTAAATTAATTAAAAATTGATATAATTACACGCTAAATATTCTCTCAAATGCACGTCTGTATCTCTTGCGGTGAGATGCAGAATTGGAGGAAAACGGGGCGTAGCGGGATTCTGCGATGGGACTGGTGCCGAGGGGCGAAAAATCGGGGCGTTTTTTCAGTGGGAATGTTGCTGAAAGTTAATGGTGCCAGAGGCGATTTTTGAGCGTTTCTTGACAATTTGTTGCTATATGTAAAGACTACTATGTTTGCGGAGCTTTATTGTATTGGGAAGTTTGTAATAATTAACAGCAATAAAGTCCCGAAATGTTTTGGCGTTTATTGGTTTTTTATGTAATTTTGCCTGCAAAACAAGATGTGTGTATGAATTACTTGTACAGAATGACCCATATCGACAACATTCCGCATATTCTAAAACATGGCATAACCCACAGGACTTCTGCCCTTGCCAATCCCGACTATGTGGCAATAGGCGACACTGGGCTTATTGAACGCCGTCTGGACTATTGCGTCAAGACCGTAAGGGGCAATGTCTACCGCATAGGTGACTTCATCCCGTTCTATTTCTATGCGAGGATGCCCATGCTTTACAACATTCAACACGGATATGGAGTGGATATGGTGAATGCGGATGACATCGTCTATATGATAGTCGACATGAGTCTTGTCGCCGGCAGCGGCCGTCATCGTTTCTTCTTTTCCGACGGACATGCGTATAACCACCTGTTGACCAGGTTCTACGACATGGAGGATTTTGACAAAATCGACGAGCTGCTGGACGAGGTCGCCATAAAGTCCAACGACTGGGGTTCTGATTCATACATAAAGAACAGGAAGCAGGCTGAATTCTTTGTCAAGGGCGACGTGGAGGCAGGATTCATACGCTGCTGGATTTGCCATTCTGAACCTGTGAAGGAGAGGCTCGCCGGCATGGGCATTGACGGGGAATCCGTATTGGTGCGTCCCAATGCATATTTTTAGTTAAAATATTGTTATCGTTTGTGAATTTGAGCGATGATAAGGAAAAAATGCCTAACTTTGTAGATGATACATATAAGCGGACAAAAGGCTTGATAAGCAAGAGCAACTATGATAAGTTTTCATAATGGAGATATGTTTGACGCCGATACCATGGCAATCGTCAATACCGTCAACCTTGTTGGGGTGATGGGCAAAGGGGTTGCACTTCAGTTCAAGGAGAGGTTCAGGCACAATTTCAACGTCTACCGGCAAGCCTGCCAAGCAGGGTCAATAGACATCGGGCGCTCCCTTGTGGTCAGGGACAGCTGGCAAGGCAGGGAATTCATTATTGTCAACTTCCCCACGAAGCGGCATTGGCGCAACCCTTCTGAATATACGTACATCGAGAAAGGACTGGACGACCTTGTAAGGATTATCTCCGAATACAACATCGGCAGCATCGCCATTCCACCGCTTGGAGCAGGCAACGGCGGACTGAAGTGGCCTGTAGTGAAGGCGCTAATCTGCGAGAAGCTGAAGGACGTGGACTGCGACGTAAGGGTGTTTGAACCTGGGCATAAGGCGGTAAGTCTGAGGCGTGAGGTGAAGCTGACGCCGGCAAGGTCGCTACTGCTCTACATGTTGTGGATGCAGCGCAGGGAGGGTTACGACATTACGGAGTTCAGTTCCGTCAAGATGGCGTATTTCCTTCAGATGTTTGGCGGCAGCGGCATCCTTCGCCTGAATTTCATAAAGTACAAATACGGTCCCTACTGCCACGAGATAAAGCACATGCTGCACAACCTTGACGGAGCTTACGTCCGCGGCTTTGCCGACAATGCGAAGAAAGCCTTCGAGCCGTTTGACATCATTGAGGATACGGTGGCTGACGTAAGGAAGATGGTGGAGGGTGACATACAGCTCCTTTCCATCGTCTCTGACTTGGGGAAATTCCTCGACGGCAATTGGGACGACTTCTCCCTTGAGCTTCTGTCGTCGGTGGACTATCTCATCTCCAGAGATTCATGCTCGACGGAGAATGACGTGTACGAGGGACTGCTGCACTGGGACGGCTCGGGCCGCAAGGCAAAGCTGTTTTCGGACAGGGAAGTGGTAAGGTGTGCATACGAGAAAGTCAGTGGTGTATATTCCTCCATGAAACATAATAATCCATAAGAGACCTTGTAACTGATTATATTTTTTCCAACGACAATCGGCACACCCTATATATTATATATAAGGTGTGCCGATGTCGGTTTGAGTGCCTTCCTCCTATGGTCGGCATTTGGTCATTCCACTACATACTTGAAGCCTCCTATGATGTATATTCCTGCAGGGAGGATTGTCGTTGCCTGCTCTCCAGCCTCCATCGCCTTGGAGTGGACGAGGGTGCCGGCGGGGGTGTAGATGTTGCATACTACGGACTTGGATGCCTTTACGGCAACGAATCCGCGTCCGGGCGTAACCAGCATGCCGCCCTCGCCGTCCGTCTGCAGTGGGGCGATGTCCGTCTCGCCCCTTTTGCCAATCTCCAGCACGTCGGGAGCGTCGGCGGGGGCGTAGAGCCAACCTTGGAATCGCCTGTAGTCGGCGGAGGTGTCGGCGGTGAAGCGGGTGCCGTCGAAACGGTAGAGCCTACGTCCTTCGGGAAGCGGGGAGGCGTCGGTGTAGCAGTATGCGAATCCGTAGTCCTTGCCGTCCTTGGATGCGGACGGCTGTCCGTCAGCCTCTATCCGCACGTTCACCCCTTTGAACAAGGGCGTGCCTTCGGCGCATGTTACGAGGTAAGCCACGTCGGGCTGCGGCGCAGCCACCCTTACGAGGTCTACCTTGCCTTCACCGCCCGCTGTGGGCAGCCAGCACTCTATGCCTGTGGCGTCGAAGGCGAAGGGGGCGGCTACTATTCTGCCGCCGGAAGTCCAGTCGTCATCCTTCGTCAGGAAGCCGGCGAACCGGGCGGTGAAGCCCATGGCGGGGGAGAAGTCGCCAGCATATTCGGAAAGAACCAGCATCTGGCACTCGCCGTCGACGACGGCGTTGTAGTTCTGGAGTCCGTCATGCGGCTTCGGCGAGTACACCACGGCGTTGGCGTTGAAGGAAGCGAGGAAGGCGTCCGTCGGTTCGGCAAGCTCCCTTGGCAGAGCCTCCAGCCCGTCGCCGAGCAGCAGCGAGGTAAGTGCGGAGCAGTCGCCGACGGCTCCGTCGGCTATGCGCCTTACGGGCACCTCCCTTGTATTACCGCCTTGAGGCTTGGCTACGGTGCGCAGGTCCTTCGTGCCCGACATTCCGTCGATGCGCTCTATGGTGGCTGCGTCGTCGCCGTCCATGGAGAAGGTCAAGCCCCGGGCCTCGTCCCTGAGGCAGCCGGCTACGTAGACTATCGCGCCCTGCCCATTCATGGAAAACGGTATGGAGCCTCCTATCGCCGGCAGCACCACTCCGGGTGCGTCGCCCGCCTGCAGCACCATCTCCACCGAGGGCTTGAGCAGGCAGCCCGCCATGCCGTAGTCGTCGGTGATGCCGTCGATGGTGAAGTAGGCCGTCTCGCCGAAGCCTATCTCGCGCGTCTCCCTCTTCTCCCCTACGAGGGTCCCGGAGGCGGTGTCGTACTTTATCATCACGTTGTGCGTGCGGCTGTCGTAGCAGTTCTTCAGCGTCACGGTGAGGCTGCCCGTGGCGCCCACGTTGGTCACGCCGAAAGTGAAGCGCGCCTTGTCGGCGTAGACTATGGGCGCCTCGACAAGGGTGCCCTTTATGCTCGCCCTGCCCCTCTCTATGTCCGATGTGGCGTTGGTCTCTATGCTGCTCAGCACGAAGAGCGGCTCGTCGGGCGCGGTGGCGGTGAAGCGTGCCGCCTCAACCAGGGTGCCGAGCGAGGACTCGTCGAGCCAGAGGTAGACGTCGCCGGGGCGGTCGGGCTTTATCGCCATGGTGCGCCTTACCGTTCCGCCTGCTGGGACGGATACCGACAGGCTATTGTAGTAGCCGTTGGGCTTCTCGCCGTCGTAGGAGCGGTAGAGGTAGAGCGTGCCCATGTACTCGGTGTCGCCCTGGTTGGCGATGCTTACCAGAAGGCTGCCCTGCTGCAGAGCCTTCAGCTCGCCGTCGACGGACAGCTTGGCGGAGAGCTTGAGCAGCTCCGCCTCGGATAGCTGCGTCTCAGTAGCCTCGAAGGCCTGTGCCTTCGCCTCGGAGTCGCAGCACGGCATCCATCCGCCACCGTTGTCCTCCACGAGTCGCAGCACCGTCCTGCCCATGGGGAAGGAGTGGCTGACGTTGAAGGTCACGGTGCGGTAGTGGAGGTAGTCGAGGCTCAGGTCCACGATGTCGGAGACGGGCGTGAACGTGCCGTCGGCGTCCTTCACCGCCACAGCCGCCCTGCCGCTGAACGGACGGAAGCTGCGGTTGGTGAGCTTCGCCTTCATCTGCAGGGTGAATTTACCACTGGCGTCGGTGCGTGTGCCTGATGTTATGGACACCGAGCCAACCGCGTCCACCGTCAGCTGCGGCGCAACGGCGAGCGGCTCGTCGGCGGTGCCGTTGTCGGGCGTGATGCCTATTACCATCTCCGCGTCCATGACGTAGCCGTCGGATGAAGCACCCGATCCGGCTCCGCCCTTCTCGGGCGAGAGCGACGAGATGTCGAAGTAGCCGTCCTGATAGCCGCCCCAGCCCCAGTTGACGTGGAAAAGGCCGTCGGTGTCCATGCCGTCGAGGACGAAGGCGTGTCCGCCGTCGGACGACTGACCAGTGTAGTATACAGGCCTGCCCGCCTCAAGCTCGGCGACGATGAGCTGCGTCCATCGGTCTATGGCGAAGCCTCCCCTTCTGACGCAGAGCATTAGGTCGGGGTCGTAGCCGAAGTGGTCGGCGAGGACGTAGGCGGGTGTCTTTGCCGAGGTGCTGGGGCCGTAGTCAGCCCCTGCAGCAGCCCCGACGTGCGCCATCAGCGTTGCCACGGCATTCGCCTGCGCCGAGGTGTAGTAGCCCGAGTAGTCGTCGAGCATGGCGTCCCAGTCGTACTCCGTGCCTGCCTTGAAGCCACCAGCCGTCACGCCGTAGGTCTCGGTGGTGTACCGCTCGATGTCCTTCGGCAGTGCCTTGGGATACCTGTGGTAGCGCATTATCTGCGCCAGCGCCGTAGCCACGCAACCCGTGGCGGCACGCTCCCAATTTACCGTGGGGCAGAGCGAGTTGTAGGGATGCTCCTGGTTCCATGTCGTGGTGAGCATCGGGGCAATGGCGTTGGCGGCGGTCCTCAGCCAGAGAGCCTTATATGTTCCCGACTCCACCGTGGCTTCATACGCCTCAAGGAACCAGCGCAGTCCGTCGGGCATCGCCGATGCGTCGAAGCTGCCCGACGTGGTGTAGCCCGCTATCTCGGGCATCGCCTCGTCGCCCGAGACGATGGTGAAGCCATGTCCCTCGGGGTTGTTGAACACATAGTAGCCGCGGCATCCGGTAGCCGTGGACTTGGCGCGAGCCGTGGCATTGTCATTGGCGAGGGAAGGCTGGACGCTTCCGAGTCCGAGCCTCTCCGCATGCCTTGCCGCTATCTCCCTTGCCGCCTCAACGGTACGGACGGCTGCGTCCGCCGTCAGCGTGGAAGCAAGGAGAAGGAATGCCGATAGTAGTTGTCGAATTCTCATGCCGGTATGGGGTTTGTTATGGGAAAGTTGTCGAATTATTTACATGCCATGTTCCTTGGCAAACTCAAGTGCCTCCTCGTGTTGCTTTATCTGCTCCTTTGTCATCGGTGTGGTCTCGAGTTTCTTGCTCGGGTCGTAGACGGCCTCGGCTACGCGTGGCTTTGGCGGAATGAGCTTTATCAGCAATGCTATTGCCTTCTTGTCGCGCAGGTCGCCGATGTAGTGGATTACGGCAGAGTCGCCGGGGATTACCACGCCGTTGTCGTAGCGGACGTGCTTCATATCGAACGTGATGTCGTACTTGTCTATGGTAGCGACCATAGTTGAGTCGCTCATTTTCTTTATCTTACCCGAAGTCGTCTGCAGTTTCTCCTTGCATGAACTGAACGTAAGAATGACGGCAGACAGAAATAATAGAAACTTTATCTTATTCATTGTCCTGTGTATAGTTTAATTAATAATAAGAGGGGGCGTCCTTGCGAACGCCCCCTCTGAACCGTTATTAGATAGGAGCTTTCACTCCTGATTTCTCAGATTAAGCAGTTGGTGTGAGTTCATGTTCTACAGGCTCGATGGTGAACTTCAGAATGAACTCGTGAGTCTCCTGATGACCGAAGCAGTCGATTACTTTAATCTGAACCTTCTCGCTGTGGGCAGGAATGTTCTCAACACCAGCCTTCTTCTTCAGACCAAGTACAGTGTAGTCTGTGTAGGATGTTGAAGGATCCCACTCGTAGTATGGGTTCTCAATGCCAGACTCAACACCGACAGTCTTAACACTTACAATCTGCAGCCAACCAGCCTTGATATAATCCTTCAAGGTAGCCTTGCGGAGGTTTGTTGTCAGCTTGCTACCGTAAACCGTAGCGAAGCGGTCTGTAGCAATCTGAATGTTTGTAAGGGTCTGGTTTACATCGTATGTCCACTCCTTATAGTTGTTGCCGCTTTGACCATTGTTGCCCTTAGCCCATGTGAATGTCAGGTAGTTTGCATTCTTGTAAGACCAAGACATGTACTTGATGTTGTATCCAGTCGTTGCAGATACTTTATAGTCGATGAATGCGCCATCCTTTTTCTGGCTTGTTATCTTACCATAGTTGTAATCGCAAGTCAAGGCATGTGATGTAGCGCAGTCAACGAGAGAAGCTGCAATCGTAGCATTGTAAGCATAAGGTGCACTTGAACCAACTGCAGGAGTTGACCATGCGTCAGTATAATCCTTGGTGTCATTGTTGTACTTCGTATTTGCAAGGGCAAAGATGAACTTACCGTCTGCATTAATAGCAGGGTTGCCACTCTTTGTCTGGATGAACATATCGTTGTAGTTCAAATTACCATTCTTCTGGTTATTAGCAGCAAAGTTGTCCAAGTCAGCCTTAATGCTAACATTTGTTGCAAGTGGTGCAGTTACACCTCTCAGTCGGAGTGCAGTCTCAATATTAGTGTCATAACCAGTAGTCTTGACAATCTGCTCCTCGCTCTGACCTTCGTTCCAAGTGAAGCCAGGTGCAGTCTGTGGCAATGCCTTTGTCAAGCTTCCTGCCATGGTGAACTTCGTGTATTCTGTTGTAGTAGACGTAGCAGCTATTTTAGCAGCTCCAGAAACAGAGAATGTTGCATTATCCTGGAAATACTGAGGACCTGTCAACTTGAAGCGCACACCATCGTACTTATCAGGTGTAGGTGTAATAGTGTTACCACCTTCTGTATATGAGGCACCCCAAGTCAGCCACTTATTTGCTCCGTTTACATGATACTCAACAGTATAATTGCCGCTACCTACTACCTGATCCCTAGAAAGACTGATAGTCCAATCGACTTGGTCGATACCAGCCAATATACCCTTGTCGAAGTTGTATGCTGGAGTATATGTTGCATTGTTAACCACTGTAACGGTATTAGCGCCAATGTTGATGTCGGAAGCACTCTGACCTACTGTTACATAGAACGCTATACCATCAGGATCAACCAATGTACCATTGAGGTTTACAGCATATACACGGAAACCTATCTCGTCACCAGTAGCCTCACCATAAAGGTCTTTAACTACAATATAACCAGAATTGCCTTCCTGGAATGTAGAATACTGATTAACTCCATTGATTGTCAACAGTTTTGCATCAGAGTCAACCTTACCTACATTCTCATATACATAGCTGTTCCATGCATTGATTTCAGATGGAGCAGATGTTGTCTCGGCATTCTTACCGTCAAGAACAACGAAGAAACCCTTGATAGGTGTCTGCCATGACTTACCGAATTCAATATTAATTCTCTCACCAATCTTGGCAACGATAGTCTTTTTGCCTGTTCTACCATTGTCTTTATAACTATTTACATTGTAATCAAGAGGATGATCGGTGGCATGATACTTGATTTTGCTGGTCGCTGGAGTTTCAGATGTCTTTTGGACACCACCATCGGTATATGTTCTTGTTGCGTCCCACCAATAGTCATCATTATCATTACGCTGATTAACATCACTCAAATCCCTTAGACCTGCCTGAGTTGTGAATGTCAGAGGAACATAATGATTAACAATTGTAGTTGAATTATCAGAATTTGTTATTGTATAATACTTATTATGATTTGACCAGTCATAATCTGCATCATAAGCAACAGCCTTCTTATAGTCAAGCTTCACATCATACTGTGATACAACTCGGCGAGCATCGTCCAATGATGTATTCAATGTATCCTTGCCACCGACATTGTTGATTGAAACTGCATAAGTAATATAGCTCCAGTTATCAATATTGCCATCACCATCGAGATCGTATTCTTTAACGAACAGATTCTTCAAATCATCGACCTTCTTATTCTCCACTGGCTCAAATTCAACCTCCCACAGACCAGTCTGGTCAGCAGAACGTGTATATGGACCACTATTCCAACCACTTGTCAACTGACCAGTATATCTCTGGACACTCTTAACCTTTACATCATTAGATATCTCCTTGCCCTGAGAATCAATCAGTGTGATATTGTTAATCATATTGGTCAAGTCAGCATTAACAGGGTTGACACGAACAATCACGCTGCTTGAGCTATACTTTGTAGCACCCTCTGTAAATACCACTGGAGATGCCAAATAGCCATCACCGAATGTATTCTTCTTCTCTTCCAGAAGGCTAAATGTCATCAAATTGGTGAGTTTACTCCAGTGCATAGGATCATCGTAGATTAGTTCAACACTGGTCACCATAGTTGAAACATCGCCAAGAATCTCTGCAAGAGCATCCTCGATGTCGTCAAGTTCCTTCTGAATCTCAGTCAGGTCAATCTCTTCCTCGCTACCTTCTGGAGTCAGCTTGCTCTCAACGGCAGCCAAACGAGTCTCAAGAGCGTCGAGGCCTTTCTTGTCGTCATTAACCTTGTCAACTGCTTCGTTAACGATTGCCATAACCTGATCAATGGTAAGACCAGTGTCGCCAACGAGAGAACTCTGAAGGTCTGTTACCACCTTCTCGGCAGCCTTTGCAGCCTGCTCCAAATCCTGCTTAGAAGCCAAGCTTTCCTCAAGCTCCTTCTTCAAGTCGGCTACAGCCTGATTGGCAGCGTCAATGGCAGCTTTCTTTGCAGCGTCAACATCACCAGAAGTGGCAGCTGCTTCAGCAGCTTTCTTAGCAGCATCTGCTACTGTCTTTGCATTGATGGCTTCCTGCTGTGCAATTTCGATGGCTGTTGAAAGGTCTTGCGCCTTCTGCTGAAGCTCTTCCTTTGTAGCCAATTTGTCAATCTGACTCTGAAGGT
>JBJEAS010000062.1:0-2995 GCA_051869235.1 Prevotella sp. | reverse complement strand
TGGACGAGGTTCGCAAGGCAATGCAAATAAACTATTTCGACGACATTGAACTCATAAGAAGTCAAGCTGAGAAATACAAAAAATAAGGCAAAACGAAAAAGTGGCTGATTGCTCAGCCACTTTTTTGTTTTGCTGTCGGGATGAGGCGACTCGAACGCCCGACCCCTACGTCCCGAACGTAGTGCGCTACCAACTGCGCTACATCCCGCAAATCGGGTGCAAAGGTACACTTTTTTTTTGAAACACGTGCAGTTTTAGCAAGAAAAATTTCGTTCTTTGCCTTTTCTCTGTATCTTACCTGCGTTTTTAATGAAAAGGCAATGGCAATTACTTGAAAATTTTCTGCGCAAACTCAGTAAGATAAATACGCCAGTTGCGCCAAATGTGTCCTCCGTCGGTCTCCCTGTACTCGTAAGGATAACCCTTCTCGTCGAAATATCTGCGAAGGTCTACATTCTGCTGATAGAGGAAATCGGTCTTGCCAATGGCAATCCAATAGAGGGCAGGCTTTGCGGCAAAAAGTTTTGCAAGTTGAGTCTGCACTTCCTTGTTCGTTGTGAGCTGAGCGTATGTCGACTGCTGCTGGTCGTTGCCCATGTGAATGGCGGCAGAGAAGAGTCCAATATAGTTGAATGTGTCGGGATAGCGTTTAGAAGTAGCAAAAGAGTGGAAGCCACCCATCGACAAGCCGCAGATGGCACGGTTTTTCTTTCCCTTTGCCACCTTATAGTGGCTGTCGACATACTTTATTATGTCGGGAAAACTCTCGTCCATTGTTGCAATGGCATTCTGATTGACGCTTGCCATGAATGAAGGCATATACATTCCCTTTGACCATTCGCCTGGTGCTGCCTGCGTGTCGGTGTTGCCATTTGGCATAACCACAATCATCGGCTTAACCTTGCCTGACGAAATGAGGTTGTCCATAATCTGTGCGCAACGTCCGAGAGTCATCCATGCATCCTCGTCGCCTCCAGCACCATGAAGCAGATAAAGGACAGGATAGTTTCTTCCCTTGTCGTAACCTGCTGGAGTATAGACGGTCATTCTCCGCTTCATCTTCAGCATAGGACTGTCATACCAAACCTTCGCCACATTACCATGAGGCACTTCGTTGACCTTATAGAGGTTACCCTTGTCGCCCTTTTCGTCAGACACGATAAAAATGTTGGTCAGCGAGGCAATGTCTCTGTTAACATAGACATTTGATGGGTCGAGCGTATTCATTCCATTCACTCTTATGGAATAGCTATAAAGCTCGGGAGCCAGTTTCTCAGTGGTATATGTCCACACACCATTGACTTCCTTCAGTTCGGCGAAGCCAGGCTGTGAAATTTTCCCCATTGGCGAATCCAATTCTACTGGAGGCAGGAAATCGCCCGTCACCTCCACCTTTACCGCTTTTGGGGCAAAGATGTTGAACGTCACTGTTCCGTCGGCATTTACCACCGGTGATGTCACTTGGCTTCCGCTCCACAATGCTTCTTGAGCCAATGCCGCTGCTGCACAAATTGTACAGAACACGAAGGAAAGAATGGTCTTTTTCATTTTTATATGTATTAAAATAATTGTCGGCGAAAAAGTAATCACAACAACGAAGCCAGCTGCGACAACCTTATTCCATTGCTGCCTTTTATCAGAATATAAAAGCCCTTAGGCTCTTCTTTAGCCACTTCTGCCTTGACTTCCGCTACGTCCAAGAACTTGCGGAAATGGCATTGCGTCTTTGCGAACTCTGTTCCTACAAGCCAAATATCCTCCAGTCCATTCTCGACAAGGAAGTCAACAATACGCTGATGCTCCTCACCGCTTGAAGCACCAAGTTCACGCATGTCGCCGAGAATTGCCATTTTCGGCTCTACTTCCATGTCGCGGAAATTCTTCAAAGCTGCCAACATGCTTGTTGGATTGGCATTATAGGCATCGACGATGAGATGGTTGTCCGCCGTCTCTGCAAGCTGCGAACGGTTGTTGCTTGGAACATAGTTTTCCAAGGCTTGGTCAATCTGCTCGGCACTGACGCCAAAGGTCAAGCCAATGCAGACTGCTGCAAGCATATTGTATATGTTGTAGCTGCCGATAAGATGCGACTGGACTTCATGGCTTTCATTTCCGTCGGTCCACCGGAATCGGAGGAACGGAGCGCACGAAACCACTTCGCCTCTTACCTTCAGTCCTTCACCTACCGTGCCATACTTTATCAGCTGCAGTCCTTCTGCAATATCCATAAGATGCTCATTGCCAGCATCGATAAAAACTCTTGCACCGGCTTGTCCACGAAGGAAATCATAAAGTTCGCCCTTAGTATGGACAACACCTTCAAACGAACCGAAACCCTGAAGATGCGCCTTGCCAACATTAGTGATGAGACCATACTGCGGCTCTACTATTTCTACAAGAGTCTTTATGTCGCCAGGATGGCTCGCACCCATTTCAACCACGGCAATCTCATGTTCGTCAGTCAGTCGGAACAATGTCTTTGGAACTCCAACGTCGTTGTTGAAGTTGCCTTGCGTGGACAAGACATTGAAACGCTCGGAAAGTACGGTAGAGACAAGTTCCTTGGTAGTAGTCTTACCATTGGTTCCTGTAATGCCGATGACTGGAATATGGAACTGGCGACGATGATGACATGCCAAGCGTTGGAAAGTTTTCAGACAGTCGTCGACTAAAATATAGCGCGGATCTCTCCGTCCCATTGGGTCGACAACGGCATATTCCGGCTCGTCAATCACTGCATAGGCGCAGCCCTTTTCCAAAGCGGAGGCAGCGAATTTGTTGCCATCAAAAGATTCACCCTTCAATGCAATGAAGATTGAATCGGCAGGGCAGTCGCGGCTGTCGGTCGTAATGACAGGGTGACTTTTGTATATCTCGTAAAGTTGTTGTATATCCATTATTCTCTTTTTTTTGCAAAAGTACATCAAAATTGGCATTCAACGAAGAGAAAGAAGATAATTTTTGCAAAATATGCAAGTTTTATTTTGTTTTTCGC
>JBJEAS010000061.1:0-2997 GCA_051869235.1 Prevotella sp. | reverse complement strand
TTATTCAGACTTTCAAAGATATTTGGCTAAACACAGGTTTTTGCAGGTGCCCCGAAATCAGCCTCATTTTCTATTTGCCCACTATTACCCAACAAGAATGTAGATGCGTCCAAATCGTATGGAGGTTCTGCATTGGGATTCACCTTCCATCCCATTTCTACAACAAGACGAGAAAGACTTGATTCAATCTCAACCCTCTGACCTTTAATTAGATTAATAGCCATACGCTAACCAACATATTTGTCAACAAAGAACTGCAAGCCTCCCTTATATCCTTGACCGACAGCTTCAAATTTCCACTCTCCGTTTCTCTTGTAAAGTCTGCCAAATTCAACAGCAGTTTCTACAGAAAAATCTTCGTCAAGGTCATAGCGTGCTATTTCCTCGTCGGAAACTGCATTATATATCCTAATATAGGAATTGCGCACCTGACCAAAGTTTTGGCGACGTTCTTCTGCTTTATGTATTGTAACAGTGAAGATGATTTCCTTAATTCGAGCATCAATTTTTGTCAAATCAACAGAAAGTGTCTCATCGTCACCTCCATCACTGTTTCCACCTGTCATATCATCACCTGATGATTCAACAGCTTGATCAGGAGATAATGGATTGTTGTAGAATACAAAGAATTCGTCTTGTGGTAATTTCCCATTTTCACCCAACATGAATGCAGAAGCATCCAAGTCAAAATCATAACCTGTACTTTGATTGGGATCCCATCCCAATCCAACACCAACTTTCGACAAACCGATTTCGATACGTTGTCCTTTTTGAAGATTAATCATATTTTTACAGTTTTATGTTAATATTATCTGACTGCAAAAATAGCGATAAATGTCAAAAGTCGTACCGAAACTCAAACGTTGCAACAGTTAGCTATTATTGCAAGACAGGAAAAGTTGCAAGGTTACAACGCAGCGATTCTACTCCAAAAATCTGATTCCGCGGCATGCACAGCCTGCTCTTCGCCATATCCTTTGAATAGGCATTGATTAGATTGAATTTTTATGCAATAGTTGCCATAAATATTCCTTTTTATCAGATAGTCGTCAGCATGGTATAGTATTCCATCAAGTTTCAGAATCTGCCTTTTTATCAAAGCAAACATAGGAAGTCTTATCTCAGGAATCTCTATATTTGGAGCTTTCTCCCTATCTCCTCCGAATTTCTCGTAAATAAGACCATACTTTTTCCTTAACATAGTCATTTTCCGTTCATACCTCTCCAAGAACTTTGCTGATTTAGGTTTACTAAAGTTTATACCACCGCTTGCAGATTCGAGGATTAGCAAAGCATACAAAGCTTTCTCGCGACGATGCAGTTTGTCAATTTTAATCTCGGCTTCAGGAAAAGATATTTCTTCTCTGATAGTATCTATAAGTACAGAACTCCTAACACCCTTTTGAAGCATGTGAATGTCAAGAATCTGTTTGTAGAATCCCGCATACACAAACCTTCCTTTTTCCTCACGCAGATAGATTATCTCGTGAGAATGGCATAAAGACGAGAAAGTGTCTATAAACAACCTGATTGTTGCGATTGCATCGTCATCCAATCCCAAAATCAGAAAGTTTGCATACTGCTTGTCACCTATATTGGAATCACCTATCTTAATAAAAAGAGAAGGTCTTACATCATACATCTCATTAATTGCCAGCTTTGTGGACAACTGCTCTTTACAGAACTCTGACGTTGACAATGATTGTAATTTCTTAATGACTATGTTCAGTCGTTCCTCACTTGCATTTGGATAAAGAAACGATATGATTTGGAAAAACTGTTCTTGGCTAAGAGAACGATAATGTTCAGAAATTTTAGGGAGATACACAAAATCAAAACCCGCAAGACGCGACTCAGATATTATCTCCCTATAGTTGTCTATTATTATTTTGTTTGCTATTTCATCAATACCACTTTCAACATACAGCATTTGAGCATCCTCAAAACAAAAGCCTTTATATTCGACCGATACGACATCAGCCTCAACGTCAAGCCTACTTGTCATGGTTGCAATAAGCGTCACAATGATTAGTGCCTCAGCCCTTGCGCAATAGTCATCTGAAAGTGCCACATTCATACAATCACCTAAGAAATCACGCCGTAGGCTTTCGGGAGCTTGTGACATTATCCTTATTGCCTGCGACAAGGTCATATTGCCTATGCTCTTTTCGTCTTCTTTCTTGATGCCATACTTGTCCTTAATAGACATTAGGAATTTTATTTCTCTCGTGTCTATTATTGCATCAGCTTTAATCAAGTCTGTGACTATGCGCATAATGCTTGTTCGTTCCTCTTGTTTCATGTTAGAAGTAGCAATTTCGAGTTAGCTCCAACACTCGATGAAAACAACTGTTGAACATACACAAAAAAAAACGTGGAGCCAGTCCTGTCACTCGTTCCACGCTATAAAGGCCTTCGCATTGCCCTGCTTGTCGAAACGAGCAACGCTGAAAGCCCCACGTATGTGTATATATAAAATACCTACATCGACATCATAATAAATGCCAATGAAGGATGTATATAATACACCCATGAGGCGTTCCCGTTGCTTTGTTCTTGACAAGCATTAGAGTGTGCGAAGTTCTTATAGCGTCAAAACCAAAGCGTACAGTTACGCCTTTTATGTATATATGTCACGACCCACCTCTGCCCACAGGGGACTTTCAGCAAATCGTTGACACTGCAAATTTAGCACTTTTTTGTGAAAATAAGAAAGATTGGTTGGGGAAATGATGGGGATTAATGTTTTTTAAACATTTAGGCGGAGGATTGGTTGCGCCTTGCGGCGTTAGACGGACACATGGGATGAGGTATTACATAAGATGACATGTTCCAATCGTACCAAGTTATTTTTTTTTCGTCACTTAATATCGCAACACGACCATACGGCGAGGTGCGGGCGGGACGCCCACACCCCCAGTCGTTGCCGCAGGAATGGGTGGGAAAGTTGAGTTACCTAATATAGTTTCCCTCTATCCAGTTGTTAGAAATATGGGT
>JBJEAS010000060.1:0-13903 GCA_051869235.1 Prevotella sp. | reverse complement strand
ATTCTCAATCCTCCAAGCAAAGTCCACGAAAAGCAAGGGCTGAAAGGTTCAACTGATAAACAGCTGACCTTTCAGCCCTTGTTGTTATTATCACTGATGTTCAAGCGAATATCTTCGGCGACTTATAGGATGCAGTCCTGTACCACCCCGTGTCGTGCTTGTAACGGGAAATGGCTATGGACGGGCTGATGCCGCTGCGTTGCGCTTCCGTCGCGATGGTCTTCACGATATTGTAGGGAGACAAACTTTTACATCCGACACCTACGATACGATTCCACACCTCGTCGGGGATAAGCATCTGACGGGCAAACTGGTTGGCTTCCTTCTCTCGCGGGTCTGTTGAATACTCGTTGCCCTCGATGGAGATGAATGCCTTGTGCTCGTTCGACAGGTGTCTGTCTATGTGGCACAACTCATGCAAAATGTCAAACGCCAGTTTGTCCATGTCATTATAGCGGTAAGTCACCGTGATGCATGGATGACCGTTAGACAACGTGGAATAAGCATCTATGGGTGCTTTCTCAATCTTTTCCACCTCCAAATAGGAGATTCCATAGTTGTTGAGACATTCCTTGATTCGGTCAACCTCCATTGACTGATTGTTGGCCATTTTCGCTATTTCCTTGGCTGCCGCCAAAGCATTTCCTTCTTTGTACGGCTTGCTGACAGATGACGTGGATGTTTGCAGCCAGTTCAGCACCAGCCATGTCAGCATGTTCTTCTCGTCAATCTGCACTTTTTCGCTGTGTTTGTACATTCCCGACACCTGCATACGCAGTTCGCCGGAAGCAAGAAGGTCGAAACTGAACATCTCTTTCACCATCCTTACCCGCTCCATACAGCTCAACGCAGCAATGCCAAGACGCTTGTACAGGCATTTAAGATTGATGATTTCTGCACAGGCGTATTCAAAGTCCATAGCCTGCTGTTCCTCTTCACGCCTTTCCTCAATGGCCTTGCAGTCATACATATAGCCGTTGTGCAAGTCCATCCAGGTCTTGTAGGGAATGCCCAAATGACGCTCCAGTTTGATCGCAAGGTCATCGTTCAGATTCCGCTTCCCCTTGATGAAGGCATTCAGGTGCGATGGCTGCATGTCTATCTGTTGGGCAAAATCCTTCTGCTTGATACCACGCTCCAACAACTCTTCACGCAGGATTTCTCCTGGGTGAATTGCCCGTGCAGGAACTAATCGGTTACTTCTTGTTGCCATAATGCGTACTGTCTATTTCTATTAGTTCTACTTCAATGCCGTCTTCGGTCTCTGTGAAAATCAGACGCTCGACCATGCCGTTTGCCAAACGCAACGAACTCTTGGGTTCCTTATTTTGATACTTCAACTTTTCGTAGTGAAGAAAACTGAAGCCATTCAGCTGTTCTGTGGATTCGACATCATACATGATGCCTACCGCTCGCTGGAATCCTTCCACCAGTTTCTTCTTCTTGCATACGAGCTTATATTTCCGTTCCTTGGTCTTGCCTGTCTCATACAGTTCCCTCAGCGCATCCTCTTTGAATATAACTTTCATGCGATGAATGCTTGTTTTCGGGTGCAAAGATAAGCAAAAATTCCCATATTTGGTAATTTTTCAATAAAAATTAATTCAAATGCACCGTATTTTAACACACTACTACTACAATCGGTGTTTTACCTCCTTCTTTACTGAGTATTTTAATTGTTCTTTTAAGAAGACTCCACTTAATTGGTTTTATGTCCAAGATGTCCCCAAAGCTAAAGGAATCTGATAAATTTCTATGCAAAGTTATGAGTGTCTGATTTATCTCCAAGGCGTTTGACTAGAAAATCTCCACACCTACGGGTAGTATTTTCGGCCAAAGTCTTGTATATAAACAGCCTTTTCTCATTCCATTGCAACGAAATTTTTCAAATTCCCTTTGACTTTTGTGGTGGGGGAGGAAATAATAATTTTTTAACAATATTTTTTATGAATACAAGAGCATTAAATGAAATGGAGCTGATAATGGCTCTGATGCAGGAAGGCAATAGGACAGAATCGGAGGAAAAGGCCTATCAATATTTGCCTAAATGTATGAAAAGGAGTGTGGAGCGTAATCCTGCGATAGCGTTCGAAAACTCCAATTACGTTTATTTCCCTGACCTATTCTTCGAGGAAGAGGGTTTTTGCGTAGAAATAGACGGCGGTTATCATTACAAACGGGTTCGTCAAGATGCCCATCGAGACAAGGTGTTCAAGAGCAATGCGTTTACAACAATAAGGATAAAGAATGAGGATCTTGTTGTTGATGTAGTTTTTTGGCAATTGTTGGTGTCAGGGTTGAGACAGATAGAGAATCCTGTAGAAAATGTCCTGTTGTTCATTCAAGAGCTTGACATGATGATAGGCGAGGGTATAAAGTCTTGGACACAAATAGAAGACTACGAATAGCCAAGGTTGTGTGGACTAATACAATTGCAATGGATACCATTGTGACACTTGGGTTGTATCGTGTTTGGCACTTTTTGCTATAACTATAAAGATGTGACACATTCTCCTGTGCAATAATTCAATACCACATCGCTGTTTTTTTCTGAGATTTGCACATTTTACGGTAACAATAAAGTTAAACGATATTAAAAACATTAAAAATCAGTGGCTTTGAGGAACCAAAAAATCCCACAAAGCCACTTTTCTACCTTTTAATATGTAATTAATTGAATATCAATATTTTAAACATTCTATAATTGAAAGTGTGGCAAACAATGAGTTTGTTGATGGCAAGACACCATTTGATGTAATTGACGAGACTCTGTATGGTAAAGAGAAATTCAAGACACTACGTGAAAAGGTGGATTGGGTGTGCCAGAATTTCCAACATACCCAAAAAACGCTTGAGTCATACGAAGAATGGTCACAAAGGACTGAGGAGAAATAGTTATGTTGCAAGAGGTTATTGATTTACAACAAAGTGCCATAAAAAAACTATTCAATTTGGCACTTGGCGGAAAGAAAGAAATAACATTCCGTGCCCCAACAGGAAGTGGCAAGACAAGGATGATGGCAGACTTCATGAATAGAGTGTTGTCTGCAAGGGAGGATTATATTTTCATAGTATCGTCCTTGTCGAAAGGTGAATTGGCAAAGCAGAACTATGAAACATTTGTCGATTGTTCTGAAAATGGAACATTTTCCCATATTTCTCCATATCTGATTAACACGGAATTGTCGAGCGAAGAAGGACTCTTTATTCCAGAAGGACATAATGTCTATGTTTTACCAAGGGATTTATACAAGAAAGGAAGTAAATTGTCTCAAGGTCCATGGATAAACTTTATTGATATAATGACTGATGAACTCTATGGTAAGGGTAAGAAAATAATATTAATAAAGGATGAATGCCATCAAACGACAAATAATCTTGATGAACTTTCAAAATACTTTGAAAAGACAATAAACTTCTCTGCAACTCCAAAATTAAAAAGAGAGCAAAAAATAGATGTCGAGATAACAGACATTGAAGCTGAAAACGCCTGTTTGATTAAAGAGGTTGTATATGGCGACGACAACGACACTGTGGAAGATGCCATTGCAAAATTTGAGCAGATTAAGAAAGAATATGTGTCATTGGGCGTAAATCCATGTTTGATTATCCAAATTTCCAACAAGGAAAAAGCTGATGAAGAATGGGCAAACATTAAGAATGTACTGGATAAAGTTCAGCATCAAGGATTAAAATGGATGGTTATTGTAAATAAGCAAAAGAAGAACAAGACAACCTTAGAATGCGACACAAATGACTCTGTAAAGAAGAGATTAAAAATGCATCGATGGAAGGACTATGCAAAAGGCAGTGGTTCTACAATTGACGTAATAATTTTCAAGCTGGCCATTTCCGAGGGGTGGGACATTCCGAGGGCTTGTATGCTTTACCAGGTTCGTGACACACAAAGCAAGCAGCTTGACGAACAAGTTATAGGTCGCGTAAGAAGAAATCCTCGACTCGTGGATTTTGAGACGCTATCTGAAAAACAGAAAAAACTTGCAATGACCGCATGGGTTTGGGGAATTAAACCAAGAGAGGAAGTCCTTAAGAAAAAGTCGATTTCTCTCAGAGACAATGGTATTTCAATAAGACCGAACATTATTGTTAGTACAACAAGACTAAAACCAATGTCGGAAAAGGTCACTTTTGACGTAAACAGTTTCCTTGAGTCATCACAACTCAAAGTGTCTCATGATAGCATTTTTTCACTTTATGGTGAATTAATGAAATCTGAGAATGCAATAATTGACGAATGTTATAAATATGCATCTAATGATGTTTCTTCATGGTTGAAATATATAGAAAATCTGAACACGATTAAGCAAAAGCATAATGACTATATATGCAATTATGATGAAAGCATGACCATTGGAGAAGAAAAATCATTTCCCGTTGATTCTATGTTTCTTCAAACTAAACATGTATGCGACATAGAGGATTGGGTATGGTGCAGAAAAGATGACGATACAACATTTTCTTTTGACAGTGAGGCAGAAAGGAAATGGGCTGCGCTATTAAATGACATTACAAGAAAAGAGGGAAGTTTCGTGAATATCAATGGCGAGGATATTTTTTTATGGGGAAAGAATTTCCCTTACCATTCAGAAATAAAATATGAGTATTACGCAAATGGTACGCATAACTCTTATCCTGACTTCATTATGAAGGACAAATATGGAAGAATACATATTTTTGAGGTAAAGAGCGTGAACGAGTCATCTGATAGCAAATTGGACAGAGATGAATATGAAAATAAAATAATAAGCCTGTCAGAATGCTACAAGGCGTGTTCGAAGAAACTCGACAACCACCTATTTTATCTTCCAATTATGAACGGCAACGATTGGGATATAAGACGATTTGAGAATGGAGAGGAAAGGACATTGACAAAATCGATGTTTAAGGACTCTCTTAAATAATACAATAGGCCTCCCATCCCTAAAAACGGTGGGAAAAGAAAAGCGTTCCTTGACTTGATTACATACCGAAAAAAACGAGAAAAACGGCTGAAAGTTTGGAGGTTTCAATCTTTTGTTGTACTTTTGCAGAAAATACAAAACAAAAGAAAGGGAAAAACTATGCAGACAACGGCAAACATTGAGAATGTTAGTATAAGCATTCCTCTGTCCGACCTATCCTTCCTTAGGACATTATCCAAAAAGATGGGGTGGACGATAAAAAGACCACGAAAGAGTGGAATAGACAGGGCTCTTGACGACATCAAGGCAGGAAGAGTTTATGAGGCTAAAAACGTTGACGACCTGTTTGAGCAACTGGAACGATGAAATACAGAATCAGATATTCAGGAACATTCAGAAAGTCGTATAAACTATGTAAGCGTCGAGGCTACGATATGGCTAAGTTGAAGGAGGCTATCACAATTCTTGAAAGTGAAGGTGAACTGCCCTCCAAGTATCGGCCTCATATTCTTTCTGGCAGACATGATGGAAAATGGGAGTGTCACATAGAATCCGACTGGCTTCTTATTTGGATTCAGGAAAACGATACTATGACGCTCCTTTTCCTTGATACAGGAACTCATTCAGACGTATTTTAATTCTCGTCCCGCAAGGCAAAAGGCTGTGCGGGATTTTTTCGGTATGTATTCTTGGTAAAAGGGCGTGATGAAAAATATTTTGTAGCGTTGTAGGATCAATGTCTATGCTCTAAACAACCACACTGACGCATAAGAAAGACATTCAAAGGAGACTACGACAAGCAACGCTCATGCTGCGACAAACGGCGTGGGCTTGACTTGTATGGTTGCCTTTGAAGGGGAGTGGTTGCCCCAGAGCATCAGCCATATAGGAACATAGTCCATGCCTCTTTATAAAGAAAAACAGGTAAATTAAAACGATGAAAAAAGAGGAGATTGAATATCTTGAGGCTATATGCCTTAATGACCCAAGGTACAAGGAATGGCTTTTTAGATACCAGGATTTTTCTATGTTCTATGACGTGCCTGAACCTGCAGTTATTTGGACAGAGGCAGCTATGCTTGTCTTAGTGCTGAGGGAACTGAGAATGGAGAAACGGTATGTGTTTAATACGTGGAACAATGGGAAAAGCAACGAGGAATCCTATTTTGTGAAGCTGACGACACTCTATCTGCTTGAACATGGCGACAATAGGTTCTGCAAAGTAAGCAATAATGAAATGGAATGGTTAAGGCTTGATGTTGAAAATTACATTTTCTATGGCAAACTGAGAAAAAAGAGAATTCCAAGATGCAAGGAAACTTCTTATAGCTATGAGGATGCTATGGATTATGACCCACCAATGATGGTTGCCGAGCCTTTGACAGTATATAATAGATTGCCAAAGCATGATATAGTGCCGTTGAAAAAGGCAATCAATTTCTTAGTCAGGGTGCGTCCAGAAGATGAAATGGGTATTTCATGCACTCAGACCATCGTGACATATTATAATACCGTGACAGAAGGTGAACTTAGGGATGAGGTTAATAGATTGAATGAAAAGATGTTTGATAAATTAAACAAGAAATCAAAAATGTATTTCAATCTTAACATGGAATGTCCGTTTGACGAAGAGCAGGTGAGGGTATCTGGTATAGCTAAGGAGCCGAAAATAGTCTTGGCAGTGATGAATTATATGCTCAATGGCGAGTATCGTATTAAGGAACATCGAGACTGGAAATTTGATGATTTCGCCGTTGCTATGTATGCAGTTATGTCGGCTGAAAGCTATTGGACTAAGAAAAGAACAGATTATAAGGATATGATGTATCGTCTGTTTAATGAAAACGTAAAAATAGGAATGTTGAATAAGTGGATAGAGAATCATGGTACAGACTATAATCTATGGGAAAAAAGGAACAAAGGTGAAGTACGATATAAAATAGCTTGCGATTTTCTCGATTTTATCAACCAAATAAAGCGTTATAAATCGACTCATTTTTAATTCTGCAAGGTTGCTTATACGGCAACCTTTTTTTATGCGAAAAAACAACAAAATAGATTTTTTTTGTCGCTTTTTTCGTTTTTTTGTCGCTTTGTCGCCAGGTTAGGACAACAGGGCAATATCCTTCTTATCTTTGCACCGTCAATCAGACAAAGAGCGTTGCCGACGGTCTGAGTCGCTAATGGTTGACGGCGTTCTTCGACAAGGCTGAGACAGAAACAAGAATCTGAAGTTCCAAACCATTTTGCACAGTTAATTATTCAGCGTTGGCGGCTGGGGGTGTGGGCGTCCCGCCCGCACCTCAGGTACGAGGTAATATAAGAATCACGTATGAAAGATTTGCCATGCGGACATGTGCGGGCGGGACGCCCACACCCCCAGTAGTATAGGATAAAATTTTTTAAAAGATGACAACATTGAACAGAAATGATTGCCACGGCGTGGAGCTGAAATATCCTCTCACGCCTAAGGCTGAAAAGGAACTGGAGGCTATGCGTCCGTTCCTGAGTGACAGGCTTGTACACGACATCAGATGTTTTTTAGGCAGTCTGAGACAGGAGCTACAGGACGATGAGGCTCTTGCCATGGGAATGATGTTGATGGCTTACCAACTGATTCCTCGTGACTTGAGTATCGTGAAATCTACAACGCTTGGTTTTTTTGCGAGAATTAAAGAGCAAGTGTTGGACAATATCGTGGAGAGAAGGGAGTAATTCCCCCTTCTTTCTTCCTAATGAGAAATTTTCGATATGTATTAAATTTAAAAAATCAAATGTAATGAGAAAAATCAAAATGGGTTCGACTGCTACCCAAAAGCAGCACACTGTTGAGGACGGGTTTGAGTGCTTCACCATCGATGCAATGCCTCGGAATGTTAAGACTCGAAGCAAGGGTCTCGTAACTTCTGAGGAAGACATCATCAAAGTGGTTAGGATATTGATGGAAGGTGATGTCGTGGATAAACCTAAGTGGTGTAAGAATCGCATCGACACTCTCTCGGGAGTTGCCATGCTTGTGGATAGCGACATCTTCCTGAAACAGGACAAAATAGAGATGATGGAGAAGCTGCTGGGAGGCGAGGTGGCGATAAAACCCGTAGGCGACGACATGTGGCTTGTGACGGCATTCTGGACAGAATGACAATGGTACAGGGGAATATCCCCTGTACCACGAAGAATAAGGAACGAAAATTTAAGTGAATATTTATTTTTGGAAATTGCTGTTGATAAAGAAATATGATGTTTTTTATAGAACAGCAATTACCGGACACTTGCTTTAGCTTGATGAGCTTGCGAATAATTTGCCAGCAATTTTTCTCGGAAATTTCGGACTATTTACGGTCATTTGCGTTCAAAAAGAAAAGGTGTGGAACGTATAATTGCCGTTAATGTGCCGTGAATTAAAGTAAATGTAAATTTTCGGAAATTGCTGTCAAATTGACGGAAATTGCTGTTGACAAAAAAATGATGTTATTGAACAGCAATTTACAGCAATTGTTCAGCAATTTTTTCAGCAATTTTTTCGGAAATTCACGGATAATTTACGGTCATTTGCGTTCAAAATAACAAATAACTTTTTTACTAATAATTTAAGATTTTAATATGAAACTTACATTGACGAGAATAGCCAAGCGACCGGATTATACCATCGGTCGGCTGACGGACGAGAAGGGAGAGAGAATTTGTGACACGCTGGAGCCTACATGGCGCGACTATAAGGGCGGCGAGCTGAAAGTGCCGAAGAAGTCGGCGGTGCCTGAGGGGACTTATCGGGTGGTGGTGACGAAGTCGCCGAGGTTTGGTCGCTATCTGCCGCTGCTGGTGGGAGTGCCGGGGTTTGAGGGCATCAGAGTTCATTCGGGCAACACGGTGAAGGACACCGAGGGGTGCATACTGGTGGGCGAAAATCTGCAGGTAGGCAAGCTGCTATGGAGCCGCATAACGCTTGAAAAGCTGATGGGGCTGATAGAGAACGAAAAGGAAGTTAAATTAACAATAAAATAAATTATGGAAACAATTAAAGTGAATGTAAATGGCTGCAAGAGTGTGCAGCTTGGGGGCGTAGCCCATGTGACTGACCAGAAGTTTGTGATGTTTTGTCCTGATGACCCTGTGCCAGGGACGGTATGCCCATTCGTATTGAAGGGCAAGGGACAGCTGATGCGAGACGGCACGTTCGACTTCTCGCCGCTGCCGCCGCAGAAGCGACGCGGAGGCACTCTGCTGAAAAAGGTGGCGCACGGAAGACTGTCGGCAACCAAGGACGGTGCCTTCCTGCTGACACTGAAAGTGTTTAAGCATGAGGCACTGGACGTGGCGAAGGTGATGGCGAAAGAGGCGGAAGAAGCAATCTCTAACTTCTACGCCCTACCTTCCACCCTCCCTTAACCTCTGAAAAATGTTTAATTATGGACAACATACAGAATGAAAAGAAAGGACAAGTCGGGGTGGCGAGAATCCCCCGACAAGCCCGCGCCCAGGGGGTGAGGGAATGTCTCGCCCATGTGGGTGAGATGAACGAGATGCCTGCCCTGTTCACTGCTATGGGAACTGTTGGGGTTGTGGCAACCGACGTGACGGTGGAGATTCACAACAAGGTGCAACCTCTGAATCAAATCATCAGCATCGTAGGCGACGCTGGCACTAAGAAGAGCTGCATGGACGACATTTTCAACGAGGTGGGCTTTGAGCTTGTCGAGGAGAAATGGCGTATAATAGACGAGGAGAGAAAATGGCGACAGGAGGCGAAACGCGACCGCAACGCCAAGAAGCAGAAAAACAAACCGAGATTCCCCGTCAGGGTGCAGACACTTAACACCACCGTAGCCAACCTTGCAGAGCGGCTGGAGGACGTAGACGGCAAGCGTGCCATTTCATTCACTCCTGAGATTGACATAGCACTGACGAAATGGGGGCGCACAGGCACCAACGAGTTCTCTACCATGCTCAGGCTTGCCTACGACGGGGCTTGCTATGAACGTGAGGCAAAGAGCCTTGAGGCGGCAAACGTTCACATAAAGAGCCTACAGTGGAGCGTGATAATGTGCGGACAGCCAGAGTCGCTCTACAAGCTGATGTCGAACACCACCAACGGTCTGCTCTCGCGTGCCGCCATTGCGAAAATGCACGACAACACCTACGACCTCTACACCGTTGACAAGCCCTTCACCGAGGAAGAGAAACGCAGGATTCACGAGGCTGTACACCTGATTGGCCTAATGAAGGGAACAATGGTGCTGCCGAAACTGGAGGCGAAGAGCATAAAATGGGCAGACAGCATCTGCTTGCTGGCGGCTAAGGACGGCAACGACGTGTTGGCAAGATGCCGCCTGAGAGACCACGTCACGGCATACAGAATGACGGCGTGCCTAATGCTGTTCAAGGTGGCTGAAAGGCTTATCAAGGAGCATGGCTATGAAGGCGCTCAGAAGGTGCTGTCGGAAAATCCCGACATTACGTCAAAACTCATCGTGGAGGAAGAAACGCCCTCAATGCTAAAGGCATACGAAATAATAGCTGATTATATTCTTGACATGGACATGCTCTTCTTCGGCGAGAAACTGAAGATGAACTATGAGGACGAGAACTGCCGAGTGGTGAGTGAGGAGAGGAATTACCGTACTGCCAACGACACCATCTTCGAGTGTCTGCCTATGGTGTTCACGCGCGACCAGCTTGTGCAGCAATGCAAGATGAACAAAGGCAAGGAACCGACAAAGCAGAAGGTTGCAAGCATGCTGTTCAACTGGAAGCAGAAAAAACTTATTGACAAGCGCGAGAATAGCTATTTGAAAATCAAAAAGTGAGTGAAGAATGAAGAGTGAAGAATTGGAAAAAATCAGGTCTACTCCTATAGAGGAAGTGGCGGAGGAGTTGGGAATGAAGGTGGTGCGCCATACGGCGCTCTGCCCTTTCCCCAACGACACCCACCCAAGCCTGCATTTCAACCGTGGCAAAAACCGATACAAATGCTTCGCATGCGGGGCAACCGGCGACGTAGTGGACTTGGTAATGAAATATAATAATGTTGGATTTAGGGAGGCGGTGGAGTGGTTGAGTGAGGAGAGAGGAGTGAGGAGTGAGGAGAAGATTTTGGGGAGTGAGGAGAGTGGAGTGAGGAGTGAGATATGCTTGAGCCTGGGTTTGCAGCAGTGCGGTAATCTCTCTCCTCACTCCCCACTCCACTCTCCTCACTCCTCCAAATCTTCTCTTCCCGACATCGAATACCTCTCGACGCTCGTGGCTCATCCCGTCATCAATGCCGAGGCGGCGCATTTCCTGTATGACGAAAGGAAGATTGACCCAAGTGTGGTGAAGTGGTGCGGACTGACGAGCATCTCGGTGCCTATGCCTTGCTGGCGATGGGGAAAGGCGTTCTACGACGCACCGAGTCTGCTGATTCCATACCTCGACGTAGACGGGAAACTGCTGACTGTGCAAGGAAGGAAACTAAGACAGGCCCCCCTGCCCCCCGGTGGGGGGTGCTGCAATGAGGCGGATGCGCAGCAAATACCCCCACCGGGGGGTGGGTGGGCTCCTCGCTTCCGCTTTCCCCCTGGCTCGCAGGTGGGGATGTACAACAAGCCGGTGCTGCGAAGGCTGGGGGAGGGCGACGAGCTGTGGATAACCGAGGGGCCGTCGGACTGCTGGGCTATGCTGTCATCAAGCAGGAAAGCGGTGGCGATACCTTCGGCTACGAGCCTTACGGTGGACGATGTCTGCCTGCTTAGGGAGGGTCTGCCAAAGGGCGTTTCGCTGCACATGATGCCCGACAACGACCGCCCCGGCATGGAACTGTTCCAAACCCTGAAACGCTCGCTGCCACAGCTGCAGGGGCATGTGCTGCCCGAAGGAGTGAAGGACTTCGGGCAGTGGTATGCGGCAGCTGGGTTAGATGTTGTCAATTTCTTCAAGCCATAAGGCACTGGAAGCGTCGGAAGGCATTCGCCAATCGCCGCGTGGGCTGAGGCTGACACTACCGACTTTAGGACCGTCGGGTAGGCATGAACGCTTGAACTGCTGTGCGAAGAAGCGACGGAAGAAGGTGTGAAGCCAGTGCTTTATCGTAGCGTCGTCGTAGACGCCTACTGACGGCTCATGACCATTGAAGGCCGATTTCGCCATGATGAAGAGCTTTTGCGGACGATAGCCAAAACGCAAATAATTGTAGAGGAAGAAGTCGTGGAGCTCGTATGGTCCCACAAGGTCTTCGGTCTTCTGACTGATGTTTCCGTCGGCATCGGCAGGGATAAGCTCTGGACTGATGGGGGTGTCGATGATGTCGAGCAGGGTAGTGCGCGAAACATCGTCGACATCGTTGTCGGCAACATAACTGACGAGGTGTCGGATAAGGGTCTTGGGGACACTTGCATTAACTCCATACATCGACATGTGGTCGCCGTTGTAGGTTGCCCAACCAAGGGCAAGCTCGCTAAGGTCGCCTGTTCCTACAACCATGCCTCCCACACGGTTTGCCATGTCCATGAGAATTTGTGTGCGCTCACGAGCCTGTCCGTTCTCGTATGTCACATCGTGCTTGCTGATGTCGTGATGTATGTCGAGGAAATGTTGTGTTACGCTCTTGCCTATGGGTATCTCCTCAACGCTGACGCCGAGCGAGTGCATCAGTGACAGGGCATTGTCGTGGGTGCGGTCGGTAGTGCCGAAGCCTGGCATGGTGATGCCGTAGATTCCGCGGCGGTCGAGTCCGAGATAATCGAAGGCACGCACGGAAACGAGCAGTGCGAGGGTGGAGTCGAGTCCTCCGCTGATGCCTACCACAACATTCTTGCACCCTGTGTGGTGCAGTCGCTTGGCAAGTCCTGAAGTCTGAATGTTCAGAATCTCCTCACATGAGCGTTTCATGTCGCTGCTCTTTGGAATGAAGGGCAGTGGGTCGATGACACGAGTGAGAGTGAAGTCGGAAACAGAAGACGAATATTCAAGGGTTTCAACGGGCTTTGTGTCAATATACTTCGCATGCCCCGTTCGTTGAGCCATTACGAAAGTGGTGTTGGCACGGCGTTCGCTTCGCAGTCTTTCAACGTCAATCTGCATAATCTGCAGTTGGGCTTCCTTGCAAAAGCGGTCGGACTCGCACAACAGTTTTCCGTTCTCGGCAATGATGGCATTGCCACCGTAAACCACATCCTGTGTGCTCTCTCCGAATCCACAACCTGAATAGACATAGGCGGAGATGGTTCGTGCGCTCTGTTGTGAGATGAGCTGACGCAGATAGTCATGCTTGCCAATGAGTTCGTCGCTTGCGGAAAGGTTCACTATTACGTCGGCACCAGCCAAAGTGAGATTGTTGCTCGGTGGGATTGGCGACCATAGGTCCTCGCAGATTTCCACGCCAAACTTCAAGCCGTCGGCAGTGACAAAGACCTGAGGCTCGGAAGTCACGTTGATGGGATTTCCCGCAATGTAGACTTGTTGTTGGCTGATGTCGAGTGCCGATGCGAACCACCGTTTTTCGTAAAACTCGCCGTAGTTAGGTAGGAATGTCTTGGGAATGATTCCGAGAACCGTTCCCTGCTGAACGACGACGGCGCAGTTGAGCAGAATGTCGCCGACGACGACAGGCATTCCCACCACCGATATGATGTTCAGCTTGCGCGTAAAGTCGAGCAGGTGTACGAGTGCCTCTTCCGCCTTTTCAAGCAAAAGCTCCGAGCGGAAAAGGTCTTGGCAGGTGTAGCCCGTTATGGAGAGTTCGGGAAAGACGATGAGTTCCACGCCACGGCCTTCTGCCTTGGCAATCTGTTCCTCGATGGAGAGGATGTTGAAGTGTGTGTCGGCCACTCTTACGCTTGGTATGGCAGCAGCGACAGTTGCAAATCCGTATTTCATTTCTGAATCCTGTGTTTACTAATTCAAGTTTCTGATGTACTCAATGTTAAGGAGTTAAGGAGTTAAGGAGTTAAGGAGTTAAGGAGTTAAAGGAGTTAAGGAGTTAAGGAGTTAAAGGAGTTAAGGAG
>JBJEAS010000059.1:0-52984 GCA_051869235.1 Prevotella sp. | reverse complement strand
TCTGTGACGGGAACTTAGCCTCGGTGCTTGCCCTGTGGTTGATGCTCACCACGGCGAAGCCACCGTCGAGAAGCTGTTTACCGTATGAAGAGAAAGCGGCATCCTTAGCGTTGTTGCTAAACCATGCACTGCCATATATCAGCACAATGACCTTATGAGTCGGTTGTCCATCGTCAGGAGTGTAGATATCAAGTTTGTGACCTATGATACCGTCGCCGACGTAATCCACGTCCTTCCATGTTTCTGCCATGGCTGTTCCTGACATTAGCAATGCCAAGCACATAAATGAAAAAATATACTTTCTCATATCCTCAATTCTTTAATTCTTCATTCTTCATTGACTTCGTCGATGGCTGGCTTAACTCTTCATTTAAAGAGCATCGGAGCCATTTCGCGCAGAGAGCGACGCCATGTTAGGAATTCATGGGCGGTGCCCTCTGAGACATAGCTCTTGGCATTGAAACCGGCAGCCTTGAGAGCCTCAACGGCCTTGGTCACGCCCTCGGGGTTCTCCTTTGAGCCGCAGCTGATGAAGATAAAGGACGGCCCCCCTGCCCCCCGGAGGGGGGTTAAGTCGTCAGGGGAGTATGTGCCACCGGACAATAGTCCCCAATAGCCGAACACCTCGGGATATTTCAGAGTACACATTTTGGTCTCCATTCCGCCCATCGACAATCCCGCCATAGCACGATAGCGTTTGTCGGCCTTAGTCTTGAAATTGGCGTCGATATATGGAATGAGGTCTTCAACAAGCACACGCTGGAATACCGACCAGTCGAACTCGTGCATGTGTCCCCAACGACATTCGTTTGTCAATCCGTATGTGCACACGATGATAAACGGTTCGCACTTTCCCTCGGCAATAATGTTGTCCATGATGAGATTAGCGCGACCCTGGTTCATCCATGCAGTCTCGTCCTCTCCCCATCCGTGCTGCAGATAGAGCACAGGGAATTTCTTCTTGCCATCGTATGTAGGAGGCAGATATACGAATGCCCTTGGACCGCCCTCGCCTATCCAGTGAGGATTGTCGGCAGGAGTGTTCTTGGATGGGAAGTTCACCTCAACCACTTGTCCGTGGGGCACATTCTTGTATGCGAAGAAGTCCTGGTCGGCACATGGTATTTCGATGCCGCTCTCCCAACGTACCGAACCGTAGTAGTCCTTTGCACCTGGGTCATTTACTACTCCACCATCAATGGTCAAGTGATAGTAGTGGAAGCCTGGGTCCATAGGACCGTCGGTAGTTCCTGTCCACACCCCGTCCTTGTCCTTATGGAGAACTGTGCCGCCTGAGCCACCAAGACCAAGACTAACAATGACCGACTTGGCATCGGGAGCCACCACGCGGAAGCGGGCATAACCTTGGGAGTTGACCATTGGATACTGCTGGCCTGGCTGGTTGAGTGGTGACGGACGGAAATCCTCCTTCACCACTGCATTGTCCATAGCAGGGTTGAAGTTCTTCAGTGCATAATAAACCTTCTTGTATTTCAATTCCTTGTCAATAGGCAAGGGGTAGTTGTTTGCTCCAATCCAAGAGTCGGCATCAGAGAGGTTCCAAAAAGTTACGTTAGTGATGACATCCTTGTTGCGGCGCATAACACGGAAGAGGTTCTCGTACTGTGCCTGGTGAAGAGTCTTGATATATTCAGGCACCTCATACGACTTTCCACGGCTGAACTGCAGCTGTCCGCCCATCTCCTCGTTGGTACGGAGGTCAAGTTCGGTGATGTGAACCTCGCCGACAATTTCCTTGTATTTCTTTATCGCAGCCTCGAAGTCTTCCATCGAAGGTCCATAGATGTTGTAGTGTCCCTGCATACCGATACCATCGATGGGCGCACCCATCTCTTTCATCTTCTTCACCATATTATATATACGGTCGCGCTTAGCTGGCTGTGCGGCATTGTAGTCGTTGTAGAACAGTTTGGCGTTAGGGTCAGCCTCGCGGGCATATTGGAACACCTTTATGATGAACTCCTCGCCGCAGAGGTCCATCATCTTCGTTTTGCGATAAGGACTCGGAGCCTCCTTCATCCATGGCATCTTTCGGCCGTCGCCGTCGGCAATGGCTTCGTTGAGCACATCCCAAGCGTAAACGATGTCCTTATAACGGTTCACCACGGCATGGATATGGTCACGCAGACGCTCATAAAAGACCTCCTTGGTGACGGGCTTGCCCTTCTTGTCGGTGAACATCCAGTTGGCAAACTGGCTATGCCAACAGAGGCAGTGTCCACGCATCTTCACTCCGTTCTGGCGGCACCAGTTGGCGATGCTGTCTGCCCCAGCCCAGTTCCATACGTCCTCCTTGGGATGAATCTCGCCCGGCTTCATTGCATTCTCAGCAGTGACGCTGTTGAAGTTCTTCTTCACTATCGCCATCTGTTCGGGCGAACCTACGTTGCGCCAGTTTAGGGCTACACCTATGGTGAAATAGTCCTTATAAGTGTCCTTATAGCCTGTAGGTTCTTCAAGCCTTGCCATCTGCCGTGGTTGGGCAATGGTCGTTACCACTCCCGCTGAAAGTGTCAGCGCGAGACATAGTGTCCTTAATAATTTGGTCGTTTTAAACATAATAATTCAGTTATTGTAAAGTTAATATTTTCTTCTGCAAAGTTAGGTAATTTATGCTAAAAGGGGATTGTTTTTTGTAACCAATACATTCGTTTTTGTATCAATGTGACGAAAAACAAAGGCGATGGTTTAAATGCCACCGCCCGAAAACACAAAATTAACGTTTGTTATTAAAGAGAAATTCTAAAAATGCTTTTTCACTTCTACCTTGCCGTCAGACATCGTGGTGCGCTTTACCTTCACACCACTGTGATTCTGACCTACCTTGCGACCAGTCATGTCGAAGTATTCTTCACTTACGACATTGCCATCGCCAGCCTCAATGCCTTCAACGGAAGTCGACTTCAGCAGTTCGAGCATCGTCTCAGCATAGCGCTTGCCAAGCGTGCGGTAGCTTGCCGCCGTGAAGTGCAGTCCATCGCCACCCTGCTCAAGACCTTCAGAGGAAATGGCGTGAGCAGTAGGTATTGTGTTTGGCAAGGCGTTGACAGCAGCGTTATGGCCACCACAAACGCCTCCCATTTCCGTGCGAACCACCTCGCCGGCAAGCAGTGGCACATTGGCAGCCGAGAGATTCAGCTCGTCGAGAAGACGTTCATAGACGGTATTTACCATCGAAGCCCACTGCGAGTTGCCGGTGTCGGTCTCACCCTGGTGCATCAGTATGCCCTTAACTACTCCAAACTGCTGTGCCTTCTTGGCTGTCTCCACAAGGCGGCGGAAAGGATTGTTGTCGTAGTTCTTCATTATGTTCTTGAACCAGTCTGCCTCGCCGGCAATATAGTCGCCGCAGAGTTCCTCCATAAAGCCCTTGATGCTCGTGCCGCCGATGGCAACATGAACGACACCTATCTTAACGTCGGGCAGTTTCTCGCACATCGTGCGACCGAAATAGTCGGCGGGAGTGAGTCCAGTGCCTTGGCGACAGAGAGGAGGAGTAGCCGTGTACCACTCGCCACGCTTTCTGGCAGGGTCGGTCATATCGACAGCCGCCATCACCTGAAAACGCTCCGGCACATTCTCATAGTCCTCTGCCTCAGGGCGTGCATTGCCTTCCATGTTCGACTGTCCGAAGCAGAGATAGATTTGGAAGTTGGGGTCTGCCGATGCCGGAACACCTATCCACTGTGTCAGCTGGGCTGTTGCAGCAAGCAGGCTCTCCAATATCGTGGCATAGTCTTCATCTTTGTCAGAAGAGAAAGCCTTTGCCTCTGCCAACACTGTTTCAAGAGAGGCACGAGCCTCTTTTCCTTCCTGACGCTCAATGTTCTCCGACTTTGCGAGTGCGTCTTCCGCTTCAGCAATAGCCTCTTCCAGTTTTGCCTTGTTCGACCTATCCTTATGTGAAATCACAATGCTTTTGATGGTTATTGTACCAACAAAATGTCCCGACTGACAGAGTACGAACTTGTCAGCTCCGGCAGAGTTGCTGCATACGAATTTGTTGCTTAGCACAATGTCTTCGCCTGGCTCGAATGTCGTGTCGGCAAAGTCCTTGTTGCCCCAGTCGCCGATGCCGATGCGGAAGATCAGGCCATCGTCGCCCTTGCCCTCGCCCTCGGCAGTCATCACAATCTTGATGCTGTATTCCACGCCAGCCTCAAGTGTCAGTCCATTGGCAAGCATGTACTGCGTGTCCCAGAAGTTTGTCCTCGACTCATTGTTCTTCACCACAAAGCCAGTTCCTTGCACAAGCTCATAGGTAGTAGTCGCCGTGTTGTCAGCATGCCACATGCCATACGACGTCGCCGTCGTCCAGTCTTTCTCATGGTCCACAATCATGGATTGCGCACTTGCCGCCAATGCCATAAGCGAAGCAGCTAAAAAAGTAAAAAGTTTCTTCATTTCTTTTTGTATCTTTGATTAGTTAGAATTTTCGGTGCAAAGTTACAATGAAATAAAGAAACAACTCCATTTTTTTGTTACATATACTTTGTGAAAAGTATCAAAATATGCCGATAGCGTGCGAAACATGAGTTTTTCTATCATCTTTCGCACGCTATCGGCATATATTATTCATCGGCAACGGCTGGGGGTGTGGGCGTCCCGCCCGCACCTGTCCGTATGGAAGATCTTTCGTAGTAAATTCTTATCTTACTGAAATTTCTTTGCGCCCGTAGCCTTGTTGATTACCAAGCCCTTGTAGTTCTTGCCTACAGGCTGACCGGCAACGTTGACATACTCTGCGTTTTCAGCAGCAATATTAACTTTGTTTATACCAGTAGAATTTGATAGAAGCCAAGCACCAACGACAGCAACTTTTGCCTCTGTAGTGCCTGTATATTGAACACCAATATTCTTAACAGCAGCTCCCTCCTTAGTAGTAAACTGAGCTACCTTGCCTTCGAATGGCGGCCATTCAGAACTGCCATCCTCATAATCTACACACATCTGAACTTCCTGTGCATCCTCAGCCAGCTCAACCTTAACAGTAATGTCGCTCTTTCCTTCTACACCCTTAAGCAGAATTTGCTGCCACTGCCCACTATACGAAACAGTACCTTTATACAAAACAGTGTTGTCTTTACCAGCCCAAGAGGTGAATGAAGGAGCCACAACTTTATTCTCGCCAGAAGCAGCAACCAAAGTCAGCTTCTTTATTTCAAGATTTGCCGGAACCGCATCCGTATGTTGTACAGAAACACCTGTTATGTAGGCATGTCCTTCTCCAAACGAAAGTTCAAAAGTATTTTGCTCACCATCTCCGACAGCAACACCATACTGAGGGGTAGCATCACCAGCGGCATCGGCCGATTCCTTCCACATATAATTAACCTGGAAGTTTGCAGGTAAAGGCTCCTCAAATTCAAGAATGAATTTTGGATAGTCAGCAGCAAGAACATTACAAGCGAACTCAGCAGCACCCCATTGCTGCTCCACTGCGTAGCTATAGACATCAGCTTCTCCGGTGAAACCATTATTCCAACCGCCTCCCAAAGCAAGAGGAGTTTCTTCCTGTGCATTAACACCAACAGCCATCAAAGCGGCTGCAATTAAAGTAAAAAATTTCTTCATAATAATTTATTTAGTTAGTTAATTTGGATTTTAAATCGACTGCAAAGTTACGGCAAAAAAATTAAAAATGGAGAATCGAAATGTAACACATACTTTGCGAAATGTTTCATTTTCACATCATAGAGCTTTGTTTGGTTAGTAAACAAACATTTTGCATATCCAACTGAAACAAAACCATAGCCCAGGGCAGAGCAAAGCGACACCCTGAGCAACAACGACAGAAAGGATGTCCATTCCCGATTGTATCAAGAAGTCAATTTCCTGATTGCTGTTTGGCTTGGAGAATCAATTCTTCAATTGCTGTTCTGTACATAATAATTACCTGTTTGTCACATTTCATGAGGGAATATCGATACAAATTTACACAAAAAATGAGGGAATAGCAAGCATTTCACACACAAAAATACTAATTTATGAGAGAAAAGATTAGGGACAGGGGGCGTCTTGAACATATTGCTGAGCAATTGAATAACATTGAGGAGTTTGTTGCGAACAAAACCATAAAAGTCTTCGGGAGATATGGGATAATTAGGCTGAAAAAAAGTTTTTTCAAAAAAGGTGGAGTTCGTCACATTTTAGAGATAACACATTGATAAACAAGTAGTAAGAGTGTGACGAACTTTTTGAGTTCGTCACAAGTTCGTCACACCTTCGTCACACTTCGTCACACTTCTTGCCGGATTTTTTCGTCAGAACCTTCGTCAGCTTGTAAAATTTTCCTTACATTGGTAAAAGCATCGTAGCACTATTGCATTCTTTGATTCACAGAGTGTCTTTGTGACGAAGTGTGACGAAGGTGTGACGAACTCAAAAAGTTCGTCACACCATTAAGTTACTAACTATCAACTAATTAAACCCTATTTGTGACGAAGTCCAACTATTTTGAAAAAAGTTTTTTTTCAGAAAATTGCTACTTTGCTGTTCCTTCACTGTGACTTCGCTATTTCATTAGTTGCCAAGCGAAGGTACAGCGAAGGAAGAGCGAAGGAAGAGCGAAGGAAGAGCGAAGGAACAGTTGCCCTGCTGTTTTTTGCCTAAAAGACAGGAATAAAAATTTTACAAAAAATGCACAAGAAAATCCAGTCTCCATCTCGAAGGCATCTCGAAGGCATCTCGAAGGATGAGAGACACGAAACAGGGAAGCTGTACGATTGAAAAATATTGTCAAATCAGAAGAAATATGACCAATAGGAATTGGGGATAATGGTCTTAAGGCGACCTATCTCTCCAGCCTTTACCATTCGCATTGCATCAGGGAAAGCCTCTCGCACCTCACTACTAATGTTGTATTTCTCCAACACTTCTGGTTCCTGTGGAGCTATTAGCATCAACGCTTCTTCATAATAGTGCGGCAGACGCTCGCCATTGGCATACTGTCGGCCCGCCACAACCTGAAAGGCTGGATAGAACTCGTTGCCGTCCTTTCGCGCCAAAAGTCCACAAAGGAGATAGTCGGCATACATACGGTTTTGGGGATAACGGTCACACATTGCACCCATAGAAACCAAGAAGTCGTTGGTGTAAAACTGCTCACCCCTTATTTCATAACTTGGCTTGACATTCCTGATGGCTTCAAGCTGCGGACAACGTTCTTCCGCCCAGTGCTTCATCACCGTGGAATGTGACAGAATGTCGAGATATTTCTTCGCCAAAGGATAATTCTTGGTTTCAAGACAAGTCTCAGCAAGACAACGAAGTATGTTGAAACTCGTACCGAAATTTGCCTGGACCTGCTCCTGAAACGAGTGGTGGATAACCTCGTTAGGCATACCAAGCTCACGATACAACACGGCATTGAAACTATGGCAGAGTGGTTCGTCGCGGTCGACGAAGAGGAAGTCCGTGTCGGATGTCACCCCATAGACGAACATCTTCTCAGCCAAAAGCCCCTTAGCATTAAGCGCAAGTAAGGCATAGCGGCGGGCAATATAACTATCCTGCGCATGTTGCGGAGTGACCACACTTAGCAGCTCGTCCCATTGGCGTTCGTTGGCAAGGTATTCCAGTTGGCAATAATAATGATGAATGTTATTCCTTTGGTCCTTGAAGCCAAGACTGTAAATTGACAAGCCGAAGAGAGACAACGACATCACAGCCGACAACACCTTATTGCCAAGAAACGACGGCAGTCGAAGGGGTTGGCGGTGGCGTATGGTGGCAAGCTCAACAATTAAGGCAAGTGCTATGCTGACAGAGCACCAAAGGACTGAATCTTTTATTGATGTGTCCCAGAACTGGTTGCCCACAAACACCGCCACTGGAATAAGCGAAAGCCAAAGGAGCCCCTTGGGATTACGGAACAAGCGTGAAGTCATCCATGCTCCACACAACATGACAACCACGGGGAAAGCAGCTTGAATGGCGGCGCCAACGACAGGATAATAGTAGAACTGGAGCAGATAGGAACCTGCCAGTTTGAAAATGTCATCGGGAAGCGTAGAGGCAAGTTGCGTCAAGTCTGGCAGGTCGGAATAATAGCTGTAGCCCTCGAGCCACAACAGCACATAGTAGAAGCAATTGTACCATACAAGCCACATGCCTACAAACAACACCACGATATAAACACTTATCAATAAAGGCAGCGATATCTTTTGAAACTTCATCTCTTTCATTTTTTATTGTAATAATTTGTCAACTCGTCAACTTGTCAACCATCATTGTATAAGCTTATCCGGACACCTGAAAAGCTCGACGGTAGATTCTGGCATCTCCACCTTGCCGTCGACGAACTCTGGAACATTGAACGACTTCAGGCGAAGGGTGTTCAGGCGAGGGTCTTTCTGCGGAAGGAGGAAGGGTTTGCCGGCTTTGCCGTCCTTGTCGAAATGACCTATATACAGACGAGTATAACGTCCGTCGAGCCTTCTCGACGAGAAAAGCATCCAACGTCCGTTTGCCGACCACGAATGATAGCTCTCCGTGTTGTCACTGTCGTTCCATACCGATACGTCAACCATCTTGCCATCGGCAAGGTCAATCATCACAAGGTCTGCCTCGTTGTGCCATATCGGGAACGTTCCGTATGCCGACCTTGTGAAACACAGATGGCGACCGTCGGGAGACACACGTGGGAAGGAAGCACTGCCGCCATGCAACTTAGCATTATACACAGTGTCTATCGCCTCGCCAAACCTACAGGTCTTGTTGTCAAAAGCTACACGCACTATGCTGTAGTGAAGGTTCTTGCGCTCGTCGGGCATGTTCTTCGATGGAGCGGCACAGAAATAGAGCCACTTGCCGTCGGGCGACCAAGCAGGGAATGTCTCCATATTCTCTTCGTTAAGGAAGCGGGAATCGGTGATGACACGGTCTTCCTTGGTGTCGTAGAGTATAAGGTCAGAACTTCTGTCATAAACCTCGATAGGCTGTCGTCCCTGACCGAAGAAAGTCTGTCGGGTGACGTTAGAGGCAAAGGCGATGTAGCGTCCTTCGGGATGCCACGCCGGATATACGGCACTTTTTTCCGGCTTCACCTTGCGTGTCTTTCCGTTTTCAAGGAATATGGTACCTCCATTCTCGCCGCGTGCATGGAACATCATACGCTTCGACGAACGACGGTCGAAGTGGTGACAGTTGACACAGGCACTTTTGGTTGTTATGTTCGACACTATCTCATATTCGTCAAACGATGTCAGGTCGCGCTCGTAGATGCCCATCTGTCGCCACGCCTCGTATCCAGGTTCTATCAGTCGGTAGGCTATGTTAGAATCGATGGTGTCCTTGGAAACAGCTACGTCGAACGCCTTGTATCTCACTCCGTCAGGCTTTTCCTTGCTCCAAGCCGACACTTCCACACTCAGTGTCTTGCCCGCAGCCTTTTCCGTCATGTTACGCCATTCGCCAATTGGAATGTCAACAACACCCTCGTTGCCACATACCGTTGCAAGCTCCTCGCCTTCAAGACAGAATCTCGCCTGGATATGCTCGACATCTTCCATACAGAAATTCAGCGGAGCAATGTTAGACGGGATGGTCACACCGCAATAATCGGGGAAGATTTTCGGCAAGACATCGACATGTTCAGCCGCTTCCCTCTTTCCGTTGCAGCAGGAAAAGACAACGGCGATAAGGACTGCAATTATCAATAGCAGTTTATTCTCAGCATTCATAAATCGTATTACAAGTGACATCAAAGGGAGTATTTGAGTTTATGAGAAAAATCTAAAATGTTAAGGACACACAACTGAGGGAAAGCAATTGTCTTCACTACATCGAAGTGACGATCGTTTGTAACAATATATGTTGCATTTGCAGCAATGCAACAATCAACGAATTTATTGTCATCTGGGTCTTTAGTAATAAGACCAAAATGATAATATGGAGTAACAAAGAGCGTGTTATCTGCATTAAGAATTGTGGAAATGACGTTATTTGCAACCTCTTGTGATGTTTTGTTACTAATTATTTCATAATACTCTTCTATTATATCTGTTGATACACATAATGCAAAATCACATAAAAGGAAAGACTCCCATATATTTCTATATGGACTTATCTTTGGTAAAGACATCAACAAGCAATTAGTATCCAATACAATTTTCTTCATTGTTATAATTATCTATATGATGTGCGCATATGCTCATCTCCCCATGACTCAATGGTGTCTATTGTTATGGCACCACTTTCAATCATGGCATCTAAACTATTATCGAGTTTCTTTGCGAAATAGTTTTTCAATACGTTTTCCACATCCAATATGGTTTTCTCGTCCTTAACAAAAGACATCATACGCAAAATATTCTGCTGTGCACGATTAAATACAGTTGTTCCCATTATTTTCTGCAATTTAATTTTTTCTTTTTGGCGCAAAGATACTCATAATTCTCTAAACCTCCAAACATTTTAATAAGAAAATGTGACACGGGTCGTGTCTCACGACACAACCCGTGTTTTTTGGATAAACATTTATCCCCTTTGAAGTATTAATAAAAACCTAATTGCTAATATTCTTTTTATTTACCTTGCAGACCATCAGCAAAACCGCCGTAGGTGTGCTTGCGGTTGAAGTTGCTGTCCCACAAACCTACCGGTTCGCCTCCGCGCCAGCCAGAATCCGCAGGAGCGTCGGTGATGCACCACTGTGTGATGCCATATCGCTGGTTGGCGGGAATAATCTCAAAGTACTTCTTCACGATGAACTGATAGTAGGCAGCCATCTGCTTGTGCTGCTCCTCTGTCATGTCCTCGGTCTTTACACTGTTGCCGCTCTCGTCGACATAACCCATGTCAAGCTCAGAAATCTTGCAGAGCTTGCCAGAGGCTGCCATTAGCTCAAGCATCTTAACCACATGCTCTTCCTTGCTCTTTTGTGTAGTTGCATTAGCATAGCAAGAAACGTGCATCTGAGAGCCTATACCGTCAATCTTCGTCACGCCATCGCTCTCCCACTCCTGAATCCAGTGTATGAGAGACTTCAGCTTCTTGTTGTCGTCCCAGTCGCTTTCGAGGTTGTAGTCGTTGATGAAGAGTTGGAGCTTCGAAGCATCGCCCTTGAAGTTGTCGCGGGCTGCCTTTACTGCGGTGCGCACATAGTCGAGGTCGCCCAGATAGTCCTGCCAATAGAAGTTGTTTGCCTTGTCGGCATCGGAAACAGTGCTGCGAGTAGCCGACTGGAGGTCATACCAACCGTCGCCGTCCTTGTCGGTACCTGAAAGTGCCTCGTTCACGACGTCCCAAGTTGTAACATATCCTTCAGTAGCTTCCATCATGCCAGCCACCCAAGTGTTCATTGCCCAAGTGAGAGTGTCCTTCTTCTCTTCTGGAGTGAGAGGAATCTTGTTGCCCTTCTCTATGGTGTACCAATGAATGTCGGCAAAGTAATAGTCAACGGCATTCGTATTTACACTGAGGTTGAAAGCTATTGCCTTCATGCCATCGCCAGAAGCGGGAATAGCCGAACTTGCCTCATATTTTTGCCATTCTGTGGTGAAGCTTGGGTTAGCCGGCAGCATCTGCCAGTGCTTGTAGGCGCCTGGCTCGCCGTGACACTGCGTCTCACTGCCCGCAGCTTCAGAAGCCTTGTACCAGAATGTAATCTTATACTGCTCACCGGCTTCCCAAACCTTGTCAGGAGTGTAGATGAAGAACTGAGTGTCCCAAGAGTTTGCTGGATTTGCCTGAGAAGAAATCTTGATGCAATTCTTACCCTCTGGTCCGCCAGCCATAGGCTTTCCTGAAACATCTTCCTTACCAGGCTCACGCACTACAAAATTGTCCATAGGCATGCCTTGTTCCATGGCTCCGTTGGTCAGCTGGTCAACGAAAATTTCTACAGAAGGAGCCTCTGAGTGGGTAATCTTCATTGACTTCCAGTAAAGCTTGCCTGCAAAGTCGCCATGCTGGAAGAACAAGCCATTGCTTTCCATTGTAGGATGCAGTTCGAGCTCGACTGTCTGCCAACCCTCATTCACAGGAATGTCGAAATTCTTTGCGTCGCCACCGCCCCAATCGCCAAGTTTGAAGCGAATGAGAGGATTGGCCTCACCCTCTGCCTTACATTCTATAGTAAGCTTGTAGGTCACATCTTGCTTCAGGGAAATACCATTTACAAGCCAATACTGCAACACATACCAAGGATCAACCGGCTCTGGATTTGTAATGATAATACCGTCTGCCGTATTCCACTCGGTGGTGACAGTCTCAGGAGCACCATTCCAGCTGTAGCCAGTCAGTGTTGAGCAGTCAAGCTCATAGTCAACCTTCTCAACGGAAGAGCCTGGATCGAAATCCATCTCCTTGTCGGCAATCAGCGAGTTAAGGTACTTGTTGTTCTGCTGCGAATGCCAAGCGAGGGTATGACCATAGATTGTCATTCCGTTTTCCTGTGCATTGCTTACAAAGTTCTGCACTGTGCTGAAGTCCATTGCGCCATTGTCAGCCACGCAGGAAGCATACTTCATGGCGTTGCCCGCCGTCATCTCGTCGTAGTTGGAATTGGCGAGACGAGTCACTACGCCACCGGCATTGTAGTCGGCTGCCGCCAGCGCAACGCCCAACTTGAAGTTGGGGTTTGCGCTGCGGTCAACGTATGTTTTCAATGCATCGTAGTCTGCAAGATATTCCATGCCGGCAATGTCGGCTGGCTTCTCAAATGCAAACCCCAGCTTGTCGTCGTCCACACACGAAGTGGTGACAGCAGCAGCCAGAAGCATTGTTCCAAAAATCTTATTTGTATGTTTCATACTTTTCTTTATGATTTTATATCTGAAACCATTGTTTTACTTATCACTCTACTGTGAACCACTCTGCCTTGACACCACGGTCGCGGACAACAAGGATGTCCTTTGTGTGGCACTTCACGCCAGAATATTCAACAGTGTAGTCGAGATAGAGGGCATCGCGGTCCTTGCCGCCCCAGCTGTTCTTCTCGCCTTTGTCCACATACTCGCCACTGCCGGTAGCAACGACACCTTCGCTGTTGGAAGTCACGGTGCACTTGCCGTTTGCATCGAAAGTGAGCTTCAGACGGCAGTCTACGTTGTTGCCTTCAGCATCCTTTGTAGGACGTGCCCACTCCACTACATTAAGGCCCAGGGTAGAGAAGCCGTCGATGACCTCATCTTTCTCCACATACTCTTCCTGACGTGTCACTGTGCCAGTCTTGGCACCGCTGTACTCGTCAACGCCACGACGCAGATAGTTGGCGTCGTACTTGCTGATGTACTTCACTGCATAGAGCACATAGTCCTGTGGCAATACGTCCCAATGGTCGGGATTGGTGCGTGAGGGAGATGCGACGCCTTCCTTTGCCTTGCCAACGAGGATGCTGTCAGCACCTGTCACCTTCGTCATGACAACAGGAATAACGTAGTTGAGCTGCGGCGACATTGGATCGTTGAAATAAGCGTCGGTGAGCTGCACCGTTACGCCACCAATGACCTTTCCGCTTGGAATGATGATTTTGTCGCTGCTCAGAGTGTAGTGAGAGGCTGGCATAGCCACGATGGGCTGTCCGTTGTCCTTGAACTTCTTGCCGTCGCAGAGAGAGTTGTCGACCTTGATGTCGATAATTCTGTCCACCTTGTTTTCATACACACCACCCATAGTAGCCATTATCTGGCACTTGTGCTCGTTGTCCAACGAAGTGTCGTAGACATCTTCGCCGATAGTGATGGTGCGTATTGGGCTTTGGTAGGCGAAATAGACAGCTGTGTGGTCATAGTCTGGGAACTCCCAGTCGCCGTTCTCGCAGCTCGCTGTCGCGAGTGCCACTGCAGCAAAAGCCATCAATGATTTTATGCTATTTATTTTCATCTTTATATTCAGGTTTTATTAATTACTTTTTTATTACCAGCCCTTGTTCTGAATGAGTTGGTCGAACTTCAGAGTCTCGCTGTAAGGTATTGGTCCCCAGAACATGTAGTCCTTGTAGTCGCGCTTCTCAACGTCTACAACCTGATAGTGGTTGTTCTCAATCTTCATACCCTTGACGGTCTCATTCAAATTAGACTTCCAGCGACGGAGGTCCCAGAAGCGGAAGCCCTCGAAGCAGAGTTCTATGCGGCGCTCGTTGCGGATAAGCTCGCGCATCTTCTCCTTGTCGTTCTTTATGCTTTCAAGATATGGATCGTCAATGTCGATGTTGGCTATGTCAACGATGCCGGCACGACTGCGGATAGCCTTGATTACATCGTAGGCAGAGAAGCCGAACGAACCCTTACCCTGTGGTCCCCAAGCCTCGTTGGCAGCCTCGGCATAGCCAAGGAAGAACTCGGTGTAGCGCATCAGTGGCTTCAGGTGGTGCTGACCAGTTGTTGCTGAAGGGTCGCAGTTTACACTCTCGCACAACAGTTTCTTCATATAGTAGCCTGTACGTGTAGATTTGCCGTCGAACTTGTTCATAGCGTTGTTGTCAGTTCCGTCAACAGCAGTGACGATGGTCTTGCCGCCATACTGCGAGTTGTTGTGGATGATGAACTGTTCGAAACGTGGGTCACGGTTGGCGTATGGGTTCTGTGCATCGTATCCGCTCTTAGGATCGGTGATAGGATAACCATTTGCCATTGGGAAGGCATCAACAAGATTCTGAGAAGGATTGATGCGGCCGTTGCCGAAGAGTGTAGGAGCGAAGTTGTTTGACTCCATACCAGAGCTTTCACCGGCATTAGTACGCCACAACCACTCCTTCGTGTTCTGACCTTCAGCAAGACTCTTCAGAGCACCTGGGTCAGTGTACCAAAAGTTGCCCTTTGGATCAATCTGTGAAATAGGGTCGCCGCCGAGGAACTTCAGCACGTTACCCATAGCCTGTGCAGCCTGCTCCCATGTCACGCCAGAACCCTCAGCGAAAGCTGGGCTGGCAGCCATAAGTGAAGCCTTTGCCAAGACTGCTGTAGCAGTGCGAAGACCCATACGGTTCTTGGCATGGTTACCGAACACGCGGTTGTAAGATGCCATTGTAGCACCCATCGACTTGTACTTGGCCGGCACTTCATTATCGGAATTGATGTCGCCATATTCGTCGGGCAACATTTCAACTGCCTTTGCCACGTCGGCTTTCAGCAAGTCCATGCAAGCCTTGAAGCTGTCGCGTGGCTTGTTGAAGTCAGAGTTTACAGTCTCCGACTCGGTCAGGATTGGAATACCGAGCAGCTCACCGCTTTCTGTCCAACCTGCGTGAGCCTGAAGGAGATAGTACATATAGAGGGCACGCAAGCCATAAGCCTCACCCTGGAAACGAACCTTGTAGAGTTCAGAAACTACCTCGTCGTTAGCCCAATTCACGTTCTCTGACAATTCGAGGAACTGGTTGATGTACTGCCAAGAGGCACGCAGACGCTGCCACTGGTCGGTAGGATTGTTGTCCTTGCGCCAAGCACCGGTGGCAATCTTGCGGTAAGAGTTGTTCACGTCGTTTGACACGGCATCGTCGGTAGCCGTCTCCGACCATGGATAGTCTTCGCCGCCATTTCCAAGCGGATTACTCAGGTAGGCGTGGCCCAGCAGTCCGACAGCCCATGCAGGCATGTCCTCAAGCTGCGTCAAGTCCTTGTGGTTCTCTGGAGCCGGGTCGAACAGGTCGTCGCAGCTGGTGAGAGAAACCATCATTGGCGCTATCATTGTAAGTATTGCTACTTTCTTTATTGTTTTCATTTTTCAGTGTATTTTATGTTACAATGTTTAGAACGAGGCCTTGAAGCCGATGTTGTAGTAGCGCATCTGAGGAGCTGAGCCTACGTTCATCTCCAGTATCTCGCGCTCCTTGGCGATTGTCAGCAGGTTGCTTCCGCCTACGAACACATCGACACCTCTAATAAACGAATCCTTGAAGAGCGACTGAGGAAGGGTGTATGTTACCTGCACGCGAGCCAGTTTGAACTGGTCTTTCTTGTACATCCAGAAGTCTGAATAGCGATAGTTGTTGTCGCCGTTTGTCGTGGTCAAACGTGGATAGGCTGCGTCAGTGTTCTCGGTTGTCCAATAGTCGCGGGCAGCCTCTGAATACTTGCCGTCGCCACGCATCCACCAGTAAGAGTTGTCCTTCATACCGTAGCCGCCGAGGTAGAGGTTACCCATGGCGAAGAGGGTGAAGTTTCTCCACTTTGCAGTGAGGTTAATGCCACCAATGAAAGGATTGTCCCAGCGACCGAGGAATACGCGGTCGTTGTCGTCAATCTTGCCGTCGTTGTTCTGGTCCTTATACTGAAGGTCGCCGGGGCGTACCTCGCCGAAGGTCTGTGTAGGAGCTGCGTCAATCTGCTCCTGAGTCTGGAAGATGCCCAAGGCCTGCAGACCCCACAGTCCGTTGAGTGGCTGACCGATGGCAGAGAGATAGTCGTACTCGATGTTCTCGTCGCGCTTGTCGGCTGTGCTCTTAATCCATGTGCCGCTTACGCCAAGGGTAAGGTCAACCTCGCCGAACTTCTTGTTGGCATAGACGCTGAAGTCGATACCCACACGCTTGTCGACATTGTAGTTCACGAAAGGAATGATGGAAGAAGTTGGATAGCCTACCTGTGTGAAGTAGTTTGGATAGAGTGAAGAAACTCGTGCCAAACCGCCGTCCATCTTGCTGGTGAAGAAGTTTGCGTCGAAGGTGATGAGCTTGTTCCACAATGAACCACGCAGACCTACAGAGAACTCCTTGCGCTTAACGTAGCCGAGGTCGTAGTTGTCACCACGCTGGAACTCTGTCACTGAGCCACCTTCGAGGTCGCCCCAAGAGTACCAACCACCCTGCTGTACCACTGATTTCCAAAGGTAGTAGCCGTCCTCGTTCTCAGAGGCAGTGATGTCGATATCCTGGTTGATGATGCCGGCAGAGGCTGTCAGCATAAGGTCGTCGACGAAAGTGTCCTTGAGAAGGTCGTTGCTCAGACGCCAACCGAGGGTTACCGTTGGAGATATTGCGCTGCGCTTGCCGTCAGGCATCTTTGTTGAGTAAGGCATTGCTGCACTGAAGTCGATATAGTAAGTATGGTCGTAGTTGTACGACAACTGCAGACCGAGGTTGGCATTTGTTGTGCGGTGATAGTGACCGCTGCGCTGTGTCTGCCAAGCGTTTGCAAGGAACATGGCGAACACGTTGTGAACCTTGTCGAAAGTACGTGTCCAGTCAAACTGTCCAGAAACATTGTAGGTGTAGCGGTATGAAGAGTTTGAGATATACTCGCTACCGGTCTTCTCGTCCTTACCGAACTGGGTGATGCTGCCAATAACGTCCTTGCCATTGTAGTTTGTCCATGAAGGAGCGTAGGTGGCATACTCGTTGCTATAGCCCTGGTTGTAGGTAGAGGCATAGTCGATACCATACTTTGCACGGAACATCAAGCCTTCAACAAGCTTTCCGAGGTTTACGTCAAACTCAGTGTTGAACTGGAACTGACGGCTCACGAACTTGTTGTCGCCAGCTGCAAATGCGTCGGCATAAGGGTTGGTGGGATTAGTCTGCGAACCTCCGAAGAAGTAGCCGTTCTGCAGATAGTTGCTGTTCATCACCGTACCCAACGAGTTCTTGTCAGACTCCTCGATGTAGCTGATGGGAATCAGCGGAGCAACGAGATGTGGACGAAGCGTAGCTGCCTGACCCCACCAGTCGGTCTTAGCGGTGTAAGAGTCATAGAATGTCACGTTGGCGTCGGCCTTTGCGGTGAGCCAGTCGTTGAACTTCACGTCCATGTTACCGCGCACGAAGAAGCGGCTTGTGTAGTTGTCCTTGGTGTTTCCTACTTTCAGGATGTCGTTCTCGCGATAATAACCCATTGTGGTGTAGTATTTTACACGGCCACTACCACCTGTCACCTCAAGTATTCCCTCGTAGCGTGTCGATGCGGCACGACGATACTCAGAGTCATACATATCGAAGTTTGGATAACGATAAGGATTCTCTCCCGAAGCGAAATTATAGATTTCGGCATCAGAATAGTTTGGAGTCAAACCGTCGTTCTTGCGAGCCTGGTTGTAGAGCGACATGTATTCAGCCGAACCCAGATACTTTGGGAAGGCTATTGGAGTGTTCATGCCACCGTTGGCGTGAACGTTGATGCGAAGGTCGCCCATCTGTCCACGCTTGGTGGTAATCTGAAGCACACCCTTGGCGGCACGAGGACCGTAGAGCACTACGGCTGCCGAACCCTTGAGAAGAGTAATCTGGTCAATCTCGGTAGGCAACACGTTGTTGGCATCGCGCACCATACCGTCAACCACTACGAGATAGTCGCCGTAGCCCCAGAGTCCACCATTGACTCCGCCCACGACATTCTCTATGTAATCCAAGCTATAGCTGCTGTAGTTCTTGGCAGCCATCTCTTTCATGTCTATTGCAGAAACACCGTTCAGCAGATCCTGTTTATCCACGGCACGGAATGCTACCTGCACCTTGTTGTCGAGCGTGTCGGCGAAAGCGTCCAATGCGCCGTCGGTCTGTGCAAAAGCACCCGAGGCCGTGGTTGCAAGCGTCGCACACAACGCAATTCCTTTATATATTTGTCTCATTGTTTTTCTTATTTAGGGTATTATACATTACCTTTACCAACCAGGATTCTGTCCGAACTCAGGATACATCGTGACGTCGTCGGTCTTGAAAGGCAACCAGTAGTGCTTCTTCGACAGAGCGCGCTTGATGATGGTCTCCTCGCGGAAGTTCCTTACCTTGTTCTCCTTCGGGTCGGCCTTAGGGTCTAACTCGCCGTCGCGGTCGAACTTCTGGCACGTCTTGATGTTGTATGGATATTCCGTAAGCAGCTTCCAACGGCGCAGGTCGTGGAAACGGTGTCCCTCAAAGGCAAGCTCCACGGCACGCTCGCGGCGAACCTCGCTCATGAACTTGTCGAGTGAGCCTGTGTAGGCGGAGTTGACGTGTTCCACACCAGCACGGTCGCGGATTACGTTGATGGCATCCTCGGCAGTGAGCGAGCAATTTGAAGACTTGCCCTTGGCTGAACCATAACCCTCTGCTGCAGCCTCTGCATAAAGCAGATAGACCTCGGCAAGACGGAGATAAGAGATGCTCATGTGGAAGCCCCAACCATAGTCATTATCTGAATTGTTGGCGCCGATAGGAATGAACTTGTAGTTCAGATAGCCAGTGCGGCTTGTCGACTTTGGATCGTTAACGCCATTGCCGCCCTCATAGAAGTTGGCATACTGATATGGCTTGTGGTCGGCTGTCGGAGACTTTATCATCTTCACTCCATCATAAATGATGTCGTGATAGAAACGTGGGTCGCGGTCCTTCCAAGGCTGCGACTTGCTGAAGCCTGAGTTGGCATCGTCGAGAGGCAGACCATTTGCCATACCGTAGTAGTTTACGTAGTTGGCAGACGGATGGAGGATAATACCGTCACCAGTACAGATGGCAGAAAGCTGATAGGAGTTCATCTGACGCCAGAAAGAGTCTGCATTGTAAGTGACGTGGCGAACGATAGCCTCAGTGCCACCGGGAACGAGGAAGTCCTTGCGCGAATAGAACAATGTGCTGTAGTCCTCGAAATCGACCAGCTTATACTGTGTCTCGCCGTTCTCTACCATAGTGAGAACCTGTCCGAGAGCATCGGCAGCGGTCTTACAACGTGCAGCGTCATACTCCTTGCTATTGCTGTCAACACCCTGTGCCATCAGTGGGCTACCGGCATAAAGGGCAGCCTTGCCAAGATAAGAGAGGGCCCAAATCTTGTTTGGACGGAACTCGTTCTTGCCCTGTGTAGGACGACCAGTGGCTGTCTTGTCCCAGTCAACAGGCAGCAGCTCTGCCGCACGCTTGAAGTCGGCAATCATAAGGTCGGCACACTCCTGATAGCTCATGCGAGGCAGGTTGAACTGTGCAGATGCCTCAAGAGGCTCTGTCATATAAGGCAGACCGCCCCAGTAAGAGCAAAGCTGGAAGTAGAACCAGGCACGGAAATAGCGAAGCTGACCCTCGATGAAGTTGCGCTGCTCCTGTGTAGCGTCGACGAGAAGACCATCTTCAAGAGCCTTCAGACCCACGTTTGCCTGACGGATGGCATACCATCCACCACCCCAGAGAGCCTTATAAAATCGGGGGCCGCTGCCTCCTGGCTTTGTGTCAACATACCATTCCCTGTCGAGGAAGCAAGCGCCATTGTTGATATAGCTGCGGTAGTTTCCATTATCTATTTGGAAGCCCATAAGGTACTCACCGTTACCTGTGGTGATGACCTCGTCCTCACCCCAGTTGAACGAGCTTACCCAATAATGTCTTGAGAAGTCGGGGACGACATTGTAGATCACCTCGACGTAACCCTGAAAATTCTGGAAGTTCTTGAACGCATCCTCCTTAGAAAGCACCGATGCCTCGTCGCGCTCAAGATAGTCAGTACAAGAACTGAGACCGAGCGTGCAGCACATCATTGCGCCAAGAACGTATTTAATTGTTTTTTTCATCGTTTCTCTTGTTAAAGTGTAATTTTAAGACCTAAATTGAAACGGCGCTGTGTTGGGTAGGCACTACCGCTCCAGCCGTTTGAACTGGTGTTTGACTCACGGTCGTCGGGCATGTCTGTCCAGAGAGCGAGGTTGTTACCATTGATGAACACCTTCAGGCTCTGCAAGCCCAATGACCTCAACCACTTCTCTGTCGAGAAGGTGTAGGCAATCTCTGCATACTTCAAACGAAGGTAAGAACCGTCGTAGAGGAAGCGGGTACCATTGGTGTAGTTGCTCTTCTGGGTCAACCAGCGTGGCAATGGCATACCGCTGTCTGGAGTGTCCTTCGACCAATATGGCTCGGTTTCATAATAAGCGGTGTTTCGTGTACCGCCAAGGCTTTCAAGACTTACGACGCGCGAAACGTTGTTTGTTCCATAGAACTGAACAAATGCGCTGAAGCCCTTATAGTCGAAACCAACCTGGAAATTGCAGGTGTTCTGCGGAATAGAGGTAAAGCCGTATGGCACTTGGTCGTTAACAGTAATCTTACCGTCGGCATCGTAGTCGAGAATGATGTAGTTGCCTGGCATGCGGGCATCGTCCTTCTCGTCGTGGGCTGTACTACCATAGAGTTCGTCCCAGTTGTTGTAATAGCCGTAGTCAACGTATGTGTAAGTCTGACCAATGCCCTTGCCAGCCTTTTTCTGATATTCAGGCTTCAGCATTGGGTCGTCGGCCTCAATGATTTCGCTCTTTGCGTGTGTGAAGGCAACGTTACCCCAAAGGCGCCAGTCCTTGTTGAGCTGCTTGTTGAAGCGGAGGTCAAGCTCGTAACCTGAGCTGTTCACTTTACCTTTATTTACTACTGGTGCGTTACCACCGAAATAGCCGGGAACGGCACGGTCGTCACCATTGATGAGGATGTCTGAACGTTTCTCGCTGAAGTAGTCGAACGAACCGGTAATCAGACCACCGAGGAAACCGAAGTCAGCTGCAATGTCGAGCTTCTTGGCAATCTCCCAATGAAGGTCTGGGTTACCGAACTGTGACTGCTGCCACCATGTATATGGACTGGTAGAAGGGTCAACACCTGTTGAACCTGTACGGGTTGCACCAGAATTTGTCCAAGAGTCCATATAAAGCCAACGACCTGAGCCGGAAACCTGGTCGTCACCGATTTCACCGTATGAGGCGCGTAGCTTCAGCATGTCGACGATGTGCTTCTCGCGCAGAGTCTTCATGAACGCCTCCTCGCTGACCATCCAACCGATAGCTCCTGAGTTGAAGAAAGCGAAACGATTGTCGGAAGAGAAAAGCTCTGAGCCGTTGTAGGCTCCATTGTACTCCAACATATACTTGTGGGCGAAGTCGTAGGTTGCACGGAACACCCAGTTCTCACGGTAGTATGGCTGCATGCTACCTGTAGCATACTGCTCACGGCTGAAGTTGCCCATTGCTCCTACAGTGTGCTTACCGAAGGTGTTTGAATAGTTGAGCTGTGCAGAATAGTTTACACGGCGGTAGGACATCCAGTCGTTCACACTACCGGCCCCTGTCTTCCATGCCACATTATTCTTATAGTCGAACTTGTAGTTCTTGTCAGTTGTAACGTCAGTCTTGATTTCACCTGTCTCAGGGTCAATCCACTGGTGAGCATCGCTCTCCCAGTCGGTTGTATCGTCGATACCACGACCTGTCTCGTTGAAGGCGTTGTCGAATGCCAAACGAGCTTGGAAAGAAAGTCCCTTGGTGATGAAGCCGAGGTCCTGCTCGATGGTGAAGTCGGTGTTCAGACGGTCATTGGTCGTATAGCCGATACCACCGCAGATGAGATACTCCATTGAGTTGGCGGCAGCCTGAGTTGGGTTAGGATTGTAGTAACCATAAACACCGTTGCTGTAGATAGGACGGAACGAGTCTGGAGAAATACCATAGAATGCTGACCAAACGAGGTTCTCATACTGAGCCTGTGTAGCCTTCTTGACAGCGTGCGAACCTGAGAGGTTTACGTGCAACTTGGTGGTCTTCGTAAGGTTGAAGTCGAGGTTTGAACGAACGTTGACGCGGTCGTAGGAGAAACCTGGCTGATAACCACGCATTGCAGGCATAGTCTTATAGATGTCGCCCTCATGCGCATAGTCAACACTTGCGAAATACTTGGCAAACTTCGAACCACCGGAGATGTTGATGTTTGCCTGATAAGAGGTTGCCACGTCCTTCAGCAATTCGTCAACCCAATTGACGTTTGGATAACGCTCAAACTCCTCAAGGTTTGCAGGGTTGCGATACTTGTTCAGACGATCCTGCGTCAGATAGTATGCCCATGCCTCTGGACGATAAGGAAGCTCTGCCTCGATTACTTGGTTGCGCAGGTTGAGGGCGTCATAAGCATCCATCATGTCTGGCAGCTTCGAGTAAGTCTTCAAAGTTGTGCTTGCGCTGATGTTTACAGTTGCCTTGCCTTCTTCACCACGCTTTGTAGTAATAAGGATTACACCATTGGCACCACGCACACCAAATACGGCTGTTGCCGATGCATCTTTCAGAACGGAGATGGATGCAACAGAGTTGATGTCGACACTCGACATTGGACGCTCGATACCATCGACAAGCACGAGAGGTGCAGAGTTGTTCCACGACGTGACACCGCGAATGGTGATTGTCGGGTCTTCGTCACCAGGCTGGCCTGTTGTACTCATAGTTACGACACCAGGAAGGTTACCCGCAAGGGCTTGTCCGAGGCTGGTGACACCACCAGTACGCTCCAGAACCTTGGCTGTGGTCTGGGTGATGGCACCCACGACAGACTCCTTCTTCTGCTGGCCAAAACCAACGACAACCACTTCCTGCAGTTGGTTGTCCTCTTCGAGGGTCACGTTAAACACTCGTTTCTTACCCACCTTGATTTCCTTCGTCACCATGCCGACGTATGAGAATACGATGACAGAGTTTTCTGAAGGGACTGTGAGCTTGAAATCTCCACTCAGGTCAGACACTGTACCATTGGCAGTGTTGCCCTTTACAAAGACAGATGCGCCTATGAGTTCCTCGCCTGCCGTATCGGTCAGCTTACCGGAAATCTGTATACCCTTCTGGGCAGAGGCTCCGATGCACATCGCAAATAGCAGGAGGAACAGTGCGACTGTCCTCTTGATTGTTGATTGCTTTTGTCTCATGTCACTTAGAATTTTGGAACATGCGTTAGTTATTTATAATAATTAATACTTGATTGCGGTTCTTAACTTTCGGCTGCAAAGTTACGGCGAATACGTTAAATTGCAGCAATGAAATGTTACACATACTTTATCAAATGTTACATTTTGCCTATTTAATGGCTTTTCTTGCCATTCCTTCGGACTTTATGATACAAATGCCGTGGTAATTTGAGCCCAAAGGACGACCTTGGAGGTCGTAGTACTTTGCAGGCTGATTCGATTGTGTATCATCTACAATGCTATTTATTCCAGAAGTCTGTGCCTCGTAGAACTCCTTGTACCACTTGAAACAAGCTTCACCACAAGCCTCATCTACACCAGCGAAAGCTGGAACGACATTGCCAGAATTGATGTATTCGTCGATGTCGAAATACAACCCACTGCCCTGAAGCACCATGCTGACATTGCCATAATAATCGTGAATGTATTTGAAGGCATTGCCAAAACCAGAAGTGGTAGCAGTGCCCCAAGTGCCATAGTTTGGTTCAACCCAATTGCCATGCTCGTCATAATGTCCTTCCCCGGGCTTTACCGGGCTCCAGTCAATCTCAGTCACTATGACAGGGTTGGTTTTCACCACTGGCACCTGCGTCTCAAACTGGCGGCGCATGGTCTCCTTGTCGGTATTGTCATTTTTGCCTGAGCCCGAATTATACCAACCAGGATAACAGTGTACAGCATAACCAAAGTTGTCCTCAGGGTCATTTATAGGATACTTTGCATAATTGTCATACCACGATTGCCATCCCGATCCCGGCACCCAAATTATTCCCTTAAATCCGTTCTCGCGGATGACATCAACGATCGGCTGGAAATAATCACGTAGAGCCACAGGACTGTTCTTTTTGCCATTGCTGTCATATACATCAACAGGCTCGTTGGCAAGTTCGATGGACACAAGACCAGCATTGTCCTTGACGAGGCTTGCAGAAGTGATGGTTTTCCAAACCGTGATTAGATACTGCTGATAGTCGTCGCCGACCTTTATTGAATGAGGACAAACACCAGGGGGACGCATAACGACATAGAGCCCATGACCAATGGCATCGGTCATCAACTTGCTATAGAGAGACTTCCAATACTTTACAAGGCGAGAGGAAGAGAAACGACTGATGTCATCCTCCTGACCACTTCCCGTGGATGTCTTGTTGGGATCGTTGGTCCAACACGGGTCGAGATGAAGTCGGAACACGGTGGCGTATGCACCTTGACCGTGGTCGGTCATTGCCGTAAACAGCTTGTCGAAATAGTCGAGACAAGGCTGAACATCCTCATCGCCATAGCCAGGCTTCCACCCTTGCCAACGCCAGCCATTGAAATAGCGATTAGGTGTATCCATCACCCCGTGAAGCACAACTTTACCGCCGTTTTCATCCACCAGGTCCTTGCCCATGACCCTCAAATTAGAGAGGGAGGTTTGGGCATGAGTGCATACCGTGACGACGGAAAGCAGCAAAACGAATAGAAAAGTTTTTTTTCTGTTCATAGATTTAATACTTCTTTAATACATTTAATTGGTCAAATTTATAGGTAGTTAAAAAACCGCCGCAAAGGTACTATATTATATTTAATAAGGTGTAAACGAAATGTAACACATACTTTATCGTATGTTACATCTTTCTCTTTCCTCCCGATTTAAGAGACAACAAGATACATAAAGAAATAAAACGTATACAGATTGACGTTCGCGAACACTGACAAAAGCACATAAAAAGCAACCATCAACCACTTACCGAATGTTTCACAATAGGCATACAATCTTCGCTCGAAGCCTTCGGACGAACACACGAAGCCTTCAACCACACATTCAAAGCCTTCGAACGAAAAAAACGAAAGGCAGGAAAAGAAAAAAGAGAAGCCTTCGCAGGAAGACTTCTCTTTAGATGGAGGTGATCCGCTTGGGATTGACCCTAAAAAAGCGGCATTCCATTATCACGTATTGGAAGCCAGACACTTACGCTAAAATTACAATCTGACGCTCATATCTACCTCTAATTGATTTCTATTCTATTCGTCGGCAAAGTTAAGAAGAAAATTAGAAATCACCAAACTTTTCTCCAACTTTTTTATTGGATCGGTTCAATTTTTGAAATCGTCCAGCTGATTGACAAGTTCCTCCCAATTCTTCAACTTCTTCTTACCTTCCATGGACTGCTTAACCTCCATGAGAGCATTGCACAACTCTTTGGATAAATTTCCATTGAAATAATCTATAACTCGCCTTGCAGTTTCCTCGTCTATACCGATGCGCTCGTCAACCTTGAAAAGGTGAGGCAGCTGCTCTTCACGGAAGAAATCCGTGAAGGGTGTGTCGTCGATGATGGCAAAGCGGCAGTCCTCGCCAAAAGAGGTTAACCACGCCGCTATCTCGTCACCTCGGTGGATAGGGTCAATACCGGGTGTTGTTCCAATGATCTTGCCAGGTAAGCCTCTGTCTCTCCACATACGCAAGACACCTTCAAGTCCCATCTCCATCTTCCACGTCGATGTCACCACAATGTCGGCATCGGTAATGTCGATAATCTCCTTCAGGAACTTCACACATTCGGGGTCAAACAACGCACCGTGACTGTCACGGACAACTCCGTTGGTATTCCACTGCTGCGTCTGACACCTGTCAGTAACCAACACTCCGTCAAAATCCAAGAACAATATCTTCTTCATATATCTTATATATTTCGCTTCATGCTGCAAAAATAAAACATTTCTGTGAGAAATACAAATCTTTCCCAAAGAAAAGTATATAATATACGAATAAACAGAGAGCCTATTATGGTTCTCTGTCATGAGTTTGGTATTCTGAACGTGATGGCTGCACACTCGATGTGGAGGTTGACCGTGGGGGAAGAACATCGGAAGGAAGCTGCAACGGCTTCAACGTCTGTCCGAGTCGGATGAATTCTTCACTCGGAGCTTCAACCCTGAAAAGGAAGTTCTCCTTCGATTTCGAGGTTATTTGGACCTTGAATTTAACACCCAATTTCTGCTTGATAAGTTCAAGGTCTTCGAAGGCACTAACCTTGTTGGTGAATGCCATTATCCAACTGTTGGAATCTGCCTGGGATTCTACGATACCCAAGTCTTTGTCTAAGGAGAATCCTTTGGTTTCCATAATCTCCAAGACAGCAGCTTGTATCTTCAGCTTTTCGCTGCCTTTCAAATCTGATAATTGTTTTGTTTCCATAATTTTTTTTTGTTTAAAATTATCGTCGGCAAAGTTACAAAGGATTTTTCGATTATACACGCTCAAAAAAAAATATCTCATATATTAACAATTTTACGACTTGTCGAGTCATTATTTAGCGATGCCAATTTCTATTTTTATTAGGGCGTATATGGGAGGGCTTTTTAATGTTCTGTGGACTCCACATTTAGGCACGTTGTGCAGCCCTCTTACCACTCGTTTCACTCGCTCTGTTGTGCTGACCGCTATGGGGGCTATGCTGCCCCCTATGCCCCCTTCTTTTTCCTGACCGAAATAGCCGTGGAGTCGTGAAATTGTTAATATACGATTTTTTTAATTTCCCCAGCATCAGAATCGCCCAAATTTCAGTAACTTCGCCGACGCATCCCGAACGTGCCGCAAGGGGGGATTTATTTAAAATCCCATAACACAATATGGGATTTTAAAATCTTCCTTTTTCGGAAGATAATAAAATTCCCCCTTGTGCCCCTTCGGGGAGATAAGCAGCAAGCTGCATTTTGAACAACAACTTTAATAGAAAAAAATATGGAACAGAAGGCATCGGTACACATGCAGCCGCTTAAGTCGATGGCGGCGGCACAGGGCAACGAGAACGAGCGTCGGGGATGGGACCGAAATAGCTACGAAAGAACCGTGGATTATAGTGGCAAACCTTGCTACTATGATTGGTTCCGGAGACACCTCAACTTTGAGGTCGTGAAGGGCAAGATATGTCCAATGCTGTCGCAGGAAACCCCACTCAAAGAGAGGCTCGAAAAAAGACTACAAGAACTGGGCTTCAAACACTATAAAAAAGATGCGCCAAACGCACCTAACATTTGTATGGATTTTGTAGTGGGGGGAAACCGTCAACGAATGCGGGAAATGGCGTTCGGTGAGCAGGCTGTCATTTTCGGAGGAAACGATGAACGGAATGCATCGGTTAACCGATGCAGAGAAATCGAGAATTGGGCACTCGACACATATCGTTGGATTGCCCATAAATATGGTGAGGAAAACATTATAGGTTTCAACGTCCATCTCGACGAAACGACACCCCATGCTCATGTGCAGGTGGTGCCTGTTTCTCTCGTGAAAAAACGTGGTCGGGTAAAGGCTGGCGAGGAGCGAGGAACGAAGCTGGCTGTCAACTACTATGGAGTGGTTGGACAAAGTCCTAAGGAATGTTCAGCCTACTATTACGGTTTGCACACGGATTACCATATCCAAGTTGGCTACAAATACGGACTGGAGCGTGGCACTTTTTTCGAGGACCTTACGCCTGAGGAGCAGGCTCTGCGTAAGCACCGCACCGGTGCAGAATTTGCCTTATATAACGAAACAATGAAAAAGGTAAAGGCAGCAAAAAAGGAGCTGGGGGACTTGGAGGCGCAAGTTAAGCAGGCTGAAACGAAACTGAAAGGTCTGATGACGATGATTGCCAACTTGGAAAAACAACGAGAAAGCCTGGAAATAGATATTTCTTACCTCGAAGATATGGTCAAAAATGGTGAGGGGGATGTAGAAAAGAACACCCGAAGGCTGGAAGAACTGAAGGAGCAAGTTTCAGTTATCAACTCGAAAATCCTCGATAAGCAACAGAAGTTGAGTGCTGCCGAACAAGAGCTGAGAGATTTGGACGGAAAACATCGTCAATTGATTGCTCAGAACGAGGAACTATCTCGGAGTAACCGAGTTATGGTTGACGATACTATCCGACGGCATGATGCCGCTAACGCCGCTTTGACAGCCAAAAGGGCTGAATTGGCTAAAATGGACAAGGCTGGGGAACTGCGGATGGCAGAGAGGCACATCGAAGAGAGGGATGCCCTTATATTTCGACGCTGGCCAGAGGCAAGGGAGGCCGTGGCGGCGATATTCGATTTCGGCAACTCGAATATTGCAAAGGACTTCACGCTGAAGCAGGCTCTTGACGTAGAGAAAGCTATTGCTTCAGCAGGCATTGAGAGAACTGATGCTGCGAAAGACTTACTGACCCTTGCGGGAAAAGACTTCGACCGGTGCAGGACTCCAAAGGCTTGGGTGGACATGGCAGCACGTGAGGTAATGAACATTGCTCGAGGTACACATCTACGACTGAATGCTCTTCTCCGAAGTCAACCGAAAGATGCTGGAGGTGGACCGAGTTATATAACCGATTTAACAGATTGGGCAGGTAATCAAGTTAAAATGTAATTGACTTTTCGGAAATAAAACTTGTAAAGAGATGATGTAAATAATATTTATCCTTTACAAGTTCACCTCCATACGAGTGATGACAGCTCTTCCGGAATGACCCTTTAAAAATTTGCAGAAAAAGTGTACTGAGTGTACTGAACCTTATACCACTGTGTATTAGCGGTTTAGGGCAGTACACTTTTTCAGTACACTTTTTTATCAGACGAGGAAATTTAGAGCCGTAACAACGCCGTAACAAAAATTAACAGTACACTTTTCAAAAGTGTACTGAAAGTGTACTGAAAGTGTACTGCCTTCAAACCCCGATAAATAAAGGGTTTTATGCAATCAGTACACTTAGTACACTTTTTTTGCAAAAAAAACAAGGGTCATTTTCTGACGGCTTTTCAAATTCCTTAATAGAAGTTAACTTGTAAAGAAAAAAGGATGTCTATCATTGCTGACAAACATCCTTTAACTATCTCCTTACTTGTTGAACTCAGAAGGGAGAGTCGTTAGAGCGTAGATAGATGTAAACTATACTATCTGAAACTATTCTACCTTTTGTCCATCCAGATACGTCCTTCGGGTTGAATTCCTCAATCCAATCCGCAACGGCTACAAAAGCTTTGAGTTTCTTGGTGAATGTGTGTGGTGTCATCTTCGTGGAATTGATGGCGCTAATGCACTCACTATACACCTTGTCCTTCTCCAGCTTTACATTCAGACGGCCACTATTTAAGCTGAAATAATCGGATGCCCACTCCATAAAGTTATCCCCTGCAACGGTCATGTTTTTCCGTTTTACGATATTCGCCATTGGTGGCGTTATCATAGTGTTGTCTTGAGAAACTGACAGGTAGAAGCGAAGGCACTGCAAGAGGAAATTCAGATCGGCGTTCCACTCTTCCTCAGTGGCATAGGGGGGCAATATGTTTTTGCCGAAGTCACTGCTTACCTTCCTTGTTTCCAAGTAGTCATTTTCTTCCGTCTGTTGGTGATAGTAGTCGGAGAACACCATATAAAGCATTCTTCGCTGGCTCGACGCGTCGAAGGTCAGCGGTACATAGTTGGTGCTGAAGCCCATCTTCGGGCTAACCGTAAAGGGCAGGGTGTAGATGGTCTTATTTTTCGGGTTAACCGGGAAGTCACCCGTGATTCTATCGAAGAACCGCTCAATGTCGAGCGTCCTTGCGCAATCATCAACGACGACCATTCGTGTCTCACGTTTCACCCTCTCGAAGCTGTGAGGGTTGTCAAAGACTCGAGGGTCTTTTCCCGATATGGTGTCAGAGGGCATCATGCACTTCAGTGCATTGAAGAAGATGCTCTTTCCACTGCCACCGTTGCACTCGCCCTCTTCCTCACCTATCTTATAGTCCATTGCATACGTCGCCCATGGTTTAGAGGGGTCTTTGTAGTGGTGCAGCATATAGCCGGCGGCGAAGACCTTGTTAAGGAAACATTGAAGTTGTTCTGCCTTTTCTTCCTCGGTCAAACCCTCACCTCCCAAATCAAATTTGTGTGCCGTTGCATAGGCATCACGTTCTTCCTTCGTCTCGAATCGGCTTTCCATTTCCTTACGCCAATACAAACGGCTGGAATTAATGAAATAACCCATCAAATTGCTCGGAACTTTACAAATCGTTGTTCGGTAATGGATATGCCCTTCTTCATCCAATTCCTTCGCAACGGTAAAGAAGTCCTCAGTCATAAACTTTAAGTTGTGCTTTATTATTGTATCGGTCCATACATATGACGAAGTGGCATAATCCTCTCTCTTTACGAGTTTTATCTCATTTTCATTCACTACCGCTGCTACATTATTGAAGAAATAGGTCTGACTCGTTGGGGTATGGCTGGTGAAGTCCAGCTGTTTGTCAGGAAGGGCTTCCAAACCAAGGGTAGACAGCTTTGTACTGTTCAATACCAAGTTAAGTACCTCATGGTCACGGACATTCGAACTTACCCAGGAGCGCAGGAACTTACGAATATCTCTCGGAAAAACTTTGGTGACCTCATAACCATTGACATAGATGAGCTGCTGCTCTTCTCTGTTGTATTCATCCTCATAGGTGGCATAGCCATTGAGCTTCAGGAAATAATGAAGGTTGGCGGTGTCTATGGATAGGCTTTTCTCACCCTTAACCCAAAACTTGGCACTTATTGCCCCCTTCAGGAGGTCGAAGAACTCACCCGTAGAGGGATGCAGCTCCATCCAGTCGTGCAAGTCCTTGCAGGGCTTTCCTCTGTGGTCACGGAACTTGCGGAGATATGAAGGTAGCCACACTGTCTTGATGTCGAGGAAGTTAAGTGCGAGCTTCTTACCTTCTCTGATACCAGTCTCATCTATATCAGGTATGTTATACACCGATGCCGCGTAATTCTGGATCATACTCATAACAGACTTATCAAGCCTTGCGGTCTCGGAATTCAGCCAGATGGGCGAAATGTCCTTGGAACGGCAGCACAAGGCATCACGTTCGCCGCTGCAGAGGATTGCCTTCGGCAATTTCTGCTCCTGATACTCCTTGCCCTCATTCTTGGGGTTTGCCTCAAACTCCTCACGCTTCTTGGCGTTATATGACTGATATTCAAGACTTAACTCGTGCAGACCATTGACATAATCCTTGGGCTTGGCACCAGATGGATAATAACCGAAGCGGAACTGCTTGTCTGCATTCAGCGGTTCGTATATCTTGTAGAACTTTTCTGCGGGGCTATTTGCATCGGTTTCCTTGACGATGCACTCACGAATGAAGATTGGATAGTTGTCTGTGCTATACTTTATAGTTGTCTGTCCATCCTTGGTATTGGTAATCCAATTAACAGAATGCCAACCCAATGCCTCCATAGTTTCCGATTTCACGGTACGTCCCATAACCGCCAACTCTGTTGACGGAATCTGCTCCTTAATGTTCCATGTACGAGTACCGTCCTTCTCCTCAGGTAATGCCTGACGCTTCTCGATGCGAGGAACGTTCTTTTTCGAATTCACCGTTTCACAAACACTGAAATGCTGGGCTATCTCTTGAATAGCCTCATAGAATTGTTCCTGGCTTTTGCCCTTTTCCCATAGGTAAAGATCGATGGGATTACGCCAGCTGCCGTCGCCGCCGAAATCGGTAAGTCCCCATACGTCCATTTCCGTACCATTTACCTTCAACTTTCTTTTCTGTAGTGAAGCCGATGGAGTCTCGTCTTCATTGCTATCTCTTACTCGGAACTTCTTGCCGACTTCGGCTTGTGGAAAAATCCACACTATTATATCTATGCCATCATTAGTGGCTTCATAGAGTTTTTTGATGTCTATCATAGCTTTTTCTCCTTATTTATTATAAATTTTCAACTAAAAATTTGGAAATCTCAGGAGAAATGCCTAAATTTGCACCGTTTCAGAGTGAAAAGTTAGGCAAGTTCTCCCAGAACACGCTCCCCAGGCATCTTGCTTGGGGCTTTTTTTTTGGTGGGTTGGATGTTCCTAATCATATCGTTTGTACCAATTTTTAAAAATTAGTCTGACTTCGTAACAATCGTTTCGGACATCTTTAGGTACGTGTTTGTTGACTATATACGGCAACTTTGCCTTCCTAACTCTCCATTCACCCAAGGGACGACCTTTCTCGTCGCCAATGTCCTCGTTATACACTTTTATGAGTTTCTCCATTCGGTGGCTCCAGACGGATTCAGCCACAATAATTGAAAAGCCCTCGGCGCGAAAGCCATTGAAATAGACTACTTTGGCAGTATTGCCAAATACTTTCCGTAATACTTTTTTTATACGTTCATCCATAATTTATCGCTTAATTTGATTTAACTTCACGTCATTATTCACAATGTCTTTAAGCGAATCCTTCAACTTAGTGAGCTGCTGCTCGTCAAGGACGTGGCGACCTCCTACAAAGGGACCAAGAGCAAGGACTATCCTCTCAGCGAGAACCTGACGGTTATGGAGGCTGCCAGGCTGACCGCCGATGCCGTAACTTGCTGTTTTCTCGGTCATTGCGAGATACTCATTGAAGCTATCTTCCAGCCACTTGATACCAGTGTGCAGCCCTTTTTTGGTTACATGTTCTGTGGCGAAATCAAGGACTTCTGCCCACTTGTCTTTCATTTCTTTCTCTGTCATAGTAGTTTCTCCTCTCTCTTTGTTACTTCCTCTACTATTGTTTTTGACAACATTTTTGCATAGATTTTCTGGGTAATTTGAGTGTTGCTGTGTCCACACACTTTACTCACCACCTCTATAGGAACACCTGCGTTAAGTAACAGTGTGGCTCCCGTGTGTCGTGCCCAGTGAGTTGTCAAATGCTTGTCGATGCCAGCAGCTTCAGCAACCTCCTTCAGGTAAGCGTTGTATTTGACATTACTGATTATTGGCAGCTTTTTCCTGTACTTTTCGAGGATTTCCAATGCTGGCTGGAGCAGCGGAATAGTGAAACGAACCTTGGTTTTCCCTCTTCGACCTGAATAGTACTTCTTTCCGTCTATTTCCTCGATTTTCTTTGCATCGAACTTTGCTAAGTCGCTGTAAGAAAGACAACTATAGCACTGAAAAACAAATAAGTCACGCACACGTTCCAAGCGTTCCTCCATCGGTGTTCCATGGAGTTTTTTCACCTCATCGAGCGTAAGACATTTCTCTATACTGTTGTCGTAATCACCCTTATCCAGCTTTACCGTGTCGTAGGGATTGTACTTCATTTGACCGTCACGCTGAGCCTCAACTATAAACCTCTTTACATATTTGTGATAGTTGTGGAAACGTGATGTCGCCTGGATACCTCTCTTAATAAGAAACTTGTCGAGGGCGATGATGTTTTTATCCGTCAAATCAGAAAAAGTCACAATTTTCCCAAACTCTTGAAGAGTTTTAAGAACAAGGTCATAGCGACCTTGCGCCGTTGCAGAAATGCCGTGCTTACGGTTTTCCGCCTTCTCCGCATAGTATTCGAGAAACGTCATGGCCTTCTTCTGTTTCTCTTTCACACGGCGACGAACTGCAAAAATATCGATATTACCTTCCTCCATCATTTCATAGATAACTTCTCTCGCCTTAATGATCAACAGTTCCAGGGTTTTGTTGAGGATTATGGCATCAGGCCGATTTACGATTTGATTTCTTGAATGGGACCATTCCTTCGGGAAAACGAAGATTCCCGAAGAAATGTACGCCTGACGGTTGTCGTAGGCGATACGAAGTTCGATGACCGCATGGTGGGACGGAGTGCCATTGTGGCAACGGTCATACACCATTGTTATGGTGGGTTGTCTGAGTCCTTTCATACCTTATTAGTATTAAATTGGCACATTAACGAGTCTCGACGGAACATTATCCTCCCTTGCTTATTATCTCCTGCCTTGATGTGCGGATATCTGTCCTTCACTTGGCGGAGGTAATTGGGTTTCATGCCAAGGATGCGAGCTGCCTCCTCGGTGTCAACATACTCGGTCTCGGGTAGAGAACCTATGCCTCTCAACTTCTTCACCACTTCGTCGGCAACCATCGCAGCCAACTCTATCATTTCATTTTTCTTCATCGCAATAAAATTTTTAAAATTTGTGCTGCAAAGAAAATACATTTTCATATATCTGCAAAAACCTACAAAAAAAAAGTCGTATATTAACAATTTTACGACTTGTTTGGTCTTGAAAATGTTAAAATTCCACATCTAAACGCCTTTTTCTGGGTTTTCGTCCTCTACACATTCATCAATTAACTCAACGAGATAGCGAAGCATCCCCCTTGCTTCGGCGACATATTTTGCAAAAGCAACATCTATGCCAAAGCCACCGACCTCCAACTTTCCAACGAGTTCTTCGAGAACAACACCCAATTTTTCTATGGATGCTTGGTATTCAGGTCTCAAGTCCCGAATCTCCTTCATTGTTTTTTCTAAGTTTCTTTTCATTCCTCTAATTTATTACTAATTTGTTTATATATACATTTTCATAATTCTTCTTCTATGAAGATATATGTACTTTTTGAGGTATGGGATTTTGTAAAAATCTGATTGTCAGCTGGTTGATTGCATAAAGTCTTGATAATCAGGCACGAAAAAAGGGAACCTGATTGGCTCCCTTGATGTGTTTTCAGTGATCCGCTTGGGGCTCGAACCCAAGACCCCAACATTAAAAGTGTTGTGCTCTACCGACTGAGCTAGCGGATCAACTTAGGGGTTTGCTTAAAAAGCGGTGCAAAGGTACTGCTATTTTTTCAAATCACCAAATTATTTACCGACTTTTTGCTCCTTATCGATGTTTTTTTATTTTTCCGTCTCTTTTTCCTCCATTTCTGTCTCCTCTTTAGTAACGTACCTCTTATAATATGCAATCAGAAGAGTGGTAAGTGGAAGAGCTATTATCAGACCTATGAAACCTAACAATGCTCCCCATACGGAAAGTGACAACAACAGAATGGCAGGATTAAGTCCCATAGCCTTTCCCATTATCTTTGGCGTAAGGACCATGTCGGTTATCAACTGCACTACAACGAATACAGCCAGTGCAGACAACAGAATGACCCAGAAGTTCTGACCTGTGTCGGCAGCCTTAAGTCCAGCAAGAAGGGCAATGGGTATGAGGCCGAAACCATGGACATAAGGAACAAGGCTCAACAATCCCATCAATATGCCGACACCAATTGCCATAGGGAAACCTATTATGGTTAGACCTATGCAGAACAAAATGCCGATGCAGAGTGCCACGAGACCTTGTCCGCGAATGTAGCTATCGAGCTGCTTCTCAACATCGTCCATCAGTGAACGCCAGAAAGGACGATTCTTCTTTGGAAACATCCTGATGAAACCTGACGAGAGCACTTCATAGTCGAGCAATATAAAGAAGAGGTAGATAAGTGTTACCAACGATGCAATAACGCTGATGATCACATTTGCAGTCTCTGTTATCACGGCAAATACTTTCGGCATGGCATTGCGTATGGCTTCCGTTACCTCCTTATTTCGGAAGAAGCGTTGGATTTCGTCGCTGTTCTGGTGTAGCCATTGGCTGACAGTAGGGAAATTGCGCACATGGGTCGTCTCGTGCAGATAACGTGTCACCAGTTCTCCCAATTTCTCAAACTGCTCTATCATAGGAGGAATGATAAGGTAGACGATGCCTCCTATTATTCCAAGCACCATGACCAGTGTGACAATAATGGAGAGTGCCCTTCCCGGCACCTTCATCTTCTTCTGCACAAAGATGACAATGGGATAGAGCATGTATGCCAACAGCCACGCTATGAAGAACGGCAACAGCACACTGCTGAGATAGTTCACCACAAAAAGTATTGCCCCAATGAGCAATGCCGTAAGCATACCACGGACGAAACGGTCAAATGTAATTGTCTTTTCTAACATTTCTTATAACATTCTCTACATAAAGGTTCATATTCCTGCATTTCACCCAACATGACGCGCTTGTCGCCGGCAACCTTGCGATGGCTGACGTAAGCGAGTGCCCCACAGCGGACACAAATGGCATGCACTTTCTGCACATCGTCGGCTATGGCACAAAGGGCAGGCATAGGACCAAAAGGCACACCACGATAGTCCATGTCCAAACCAGCCACGATGACACGCACGCCACGGTTGGCAAGTTCGTTGCACACATCTACAATGCCCATGTCGAAGAACTGCGCCTCGTCTATTCCAACCACATCGATGTCTGAAGACATGAGAAGAATCTGCGCCGAAGAATCGATGGGCGTTGACATTATCGCTGTACTGTCATGACTCACCACCTCTTCCTCGGAGTACCTCTTGTCGATGGAAGGCTTGAAGATCTCCACCTTCTGTTGGGCGAATTTCGCCCTACGCAAACGTCTGATAAGTTCTTCGGTCTTGCCAGAGAACATCGACCCGCACACCACTTCTATTCTGCCGGGGCGGCGTGCTTCCCCCGTTAAGTTTTCTATCATTTGGGTACAAAATTACAAATTGGTATTAAATTATGCAAAGTTTTTGGCGATTTTTTTCGCAGTTTGATGATATTTCACTACATTTGCCGTCAATTATGGGCATATTATACATCATACCTACCCCCGTGGGCAACATGGAGGACATGACATTCCGAGCCATCAGGATTCTGAAAGAAGCCGACCTGGTGCTTGCCGAGGACACCCGTACGTCGGGAATCCTCTTGAAACACTTCGAGATAAAGAACCATCTCATGTCGCACCACAAGTTCAACGAGCACGGAACATCGGCGAGCATCGTTGAAAGGCTGAAGGCAGGACAGAACGTGGCACTAATAAGCGACGCCGGCACTCCAGGCATCAGCGACCCAGGATTCTTCCTCGTCCGCGAGGCAGCCAAGGCTGGCATTGAAGTGACTTGCCTCCCTGGTGCTACGGCTTTCGTCCCAGCCCTCGTAATGAGTGGTCTACCGTGCGACCGCTTCTGTTTCGAAGGTTTCCTTCCGCAGAAGAAAGGAAGACAGACGAAGCTGCAGTCGCTTTCCGACGAGCCACGAACCATGGTGTTCTACGAGTCGCCCTACAGAGTGCTGAAGACTCTACAACAGTTCGCCGTGCATTTCGGACCCACACGCCTCGCATGTGTTTGTCGCGAGATTTCAAAAATTCACGAGGAAGCTGTTCGCGGCACTCTTGAAGAACTTGTCGCACACTTCACGGAGAAGGAGGCAAAAGGCGAGATAGTCATCATTGTCGCAGGACGAGAATGAAATATGCAGCGAAAGAATAGACAAAGCCAAGGAAGATTGTAGAATTTAAAAAATAAAGATATGAAAAAAATAATGTTATTGGGCTTGTGTATGGCAGCTATGGTGGCCTGCAAGCAAGAAAAGCCAAAGACGGAAATGGCACTGGTGCAGCAACGTGACTCGCTCTATCAAGTCATTGCACAAAAAGACAATGAAATCAACGACATGATGTCGACGATGAACGAGATAGAAGAAGGATTCCGCGAAATAGCTGAGGCAGAGAACCGCGTCAGCATAGCCAAGGACGGCGAAGGTGCGAACAAACAGCAAAGGATACGTGAGAACATGCAGTTCATTCAGCAGACAATGAAGCAGAACCATGACCTCATTAACAAGCTGCGCCAGCAACTTAGAGAAAGTTCATACAAAGGCGAACAGCTAAAAAAAGCCATAGAAAACCTTGCGCGACAACTGGAAGAAAAAAACCAACAGATACAGCAGCTGCGTGCTGAGCTTGACGCCAAAGACATTCATATATCAGAACTCGACGAGAGCATTGCCAACCTGCATACCGATGTAAGCAACCTGACAGCAGAAAGCTCACGAAAAACGGAGACCATCAACGCCCAAGACAAGGAACTCAACACGGCATGGTTCGTCTTTGGCACCAAGAGCGAACTTAAAGAGCAGAACATTTATGTAAAAGGCAAAGTGCTGCAATCCAACTTCAACAAGGACTATTTCACCAAGATCGACATCCGCATAGACAAGGAGATAAAGCTATACTCACGTTCCGCCGAGATGCTCACTGCCCATCCATCAAGCAGCTATACCCTGCAACGCGATGCCAACAAGCAGTATGTACTACGCATCAACAATCCAGAGGTTTTCTGGAGCACAAGCAAATATCTTGTTGTTCTCGTGAAGTAACACTATGCGCAAACATATATCATCCTATACGAAAAAAGCGGAGGGCAGTGAGCTCTCCGCTTTTTTTGTCGGGATGACTGGATTAGGGAGGGCGACTCAGAATAGCCTGAAACACCCTGTTTACCGTACCTCGTTTTGCAGATTTTACTTCGCAATGTCCGAGTTTTGTCCGAGTTATGACGGATATTAGACACTGTGAACAAAGAGGTTAGGAGTTCGATTTATTCATAAGGGCTATCGTTTCCTTTAAGGAGTCGATGTGGTTGTTGAGATAACCGATGGCGGTGTCCTTCATCTTCAACATCTCCTTCAGACCATTGATTTGGGACATCAAAGCGTCGTAGTTGATGTACGATTCATGACTTGTTACTGTAGATGCAGACTGCTGGTTGTTCAGTTTGCAACAGTCGGGAAGGTCAGTGAAGAAGGTTTCCATGGGGACACCGTAATACATGCACAGCTTTTCAAGATGCTCGGAGGAGATTTTGTCCTTGTCGAGGAAGTACCGCGGTCCCATTGATGGCGAACCGAAGATTGCCTGGCTGAAGTCTGAAGTCTTTTTGCCGCTTTTTCGCTGCAATTCTAATATTTTCTGTGGATTGAACATAAATTTGTGTATTAAAATGTTAAATATATAGTATTTTATTTATTTATATAGAGTTTTTACTTGTTTGTTTCATTTTTATTCTCTATATTTGCAGCAAAAATAATAAAAATAAATGAAATGAACGAAGAAAATAGAGAAAAAAGTTTCATTGTAGATGTTTTCAGCTACTATGAAAACCTTTCAAGGGCTGACAGAGGAAGATTCATCAACTATTTGTCCTCGAACCTTGAAATCAGTCACTCGTCAGTGACCAAGAAACTGACTAAGGTAATGAAGTTAAAGCTATCAGAAGTTATAGCAATTAGTCTAATTATAAAAGAAGAACTATGGAAGGAATCGAATTCTATGTTCGAGATGGCATCGTCTATTATAGCTCAGACGGGCGAGACAGGAAGTTAGACAAAACTCATAGAGGTATAATAGAGGCAGTGCTGAAATATCTGGGCGAATACCGCAAGGAAACGCTCAATTATCTGCGTAGCATAATGTCGGACAGCAAAGGAAAGTACGAGTATGAGTTCGATATAGTAGAGCGTTTCCTTAGATGCAACTGCGGCGAACTCGACAAGAACACGTACGACTTAGAGTACGGACTGCTGAACACGGAGGACGTGCATTGTCCGCTTCGTGGGATTTGTAAGGAAGAAAAGCATGTGTGTTCGGTAAAGACGCAAACAGGAATCAAGGGCAAGGCGAAGAGGATTCTGAAGCTGTATGGAAGGGGATTCAGCCAAAAGGAGATAGCCGAGCTTACTGACACGGCTGTATCGACGGTGAACAACCATTTGGCAAAGCTTAAGAAGAAGCTGCACTTGGGCAAAGGTGAGAACTTGAGAGTGGTAGTGAATAATCTAAATCTATAGAACTATGAACATTGCAGAATTTGAAAAGCTACTGAAGGAGGCAAACATGAAGCCAATAGAGGCTATAATGAGCGTAGGTTCGAAGCGCATACACTACTTCGTGGCATACGACGAAACAGAGGACAGCTATTACGTTTACGATATGAATGGGCAGGCATTCAAGTATGCTGTGGCAGAAGGGGAAGACATCGACGACATTCCGTTCAGCCTAAAGAGGATTGATGCAGAGCCTATAAAAGAACGCGCCTTGCCGTGCGTATGACCGATGCAGGACTGGTGGCATGCCATAATTTGATCTCTCAAAAAAAGCCACCAGTCCATTTTATGTTATTGGAATGAGGAAGTGCGACAACTGCGAGGACGGCAGGAACTGCATCAACGGCAGATACTGCGTGAGGCTTGGTGTTTACGTTGAATACTGCAAACCTGGAGAAGAGCCGTGTACAAGTATTTTGAACGCACGGCGATAGTGCATAATTTTGCGGAAGAAGAAGAATTGATATGATAACAAAAGACGAAATACTCGAAGCGACCAACGGTGGCCTCGACATCATCTTGGGACTATATCCACAAGCAAAGGAATGTTCGGAGGGAAAGGCTAAGGCGTTCAAGCTACGCAACGAGAACACGCCGTCAGCCACGATGCGCAAGAAAGGCGACATGTGGCAGGTGACGGACTTTGGCGACGACGGACATGCGAAGAACGCAATAGACCTCTATATGGAATACCATAACATATCGAGGTTCGGAGAAGCCATAATACGTCTTGCCCAGGAATATGGCATTGACGACACAATAAGCAAGGAGCGCAACAAGCCAAAAATGTATATCCGCGAGCCTAAGCAAGGCGAGAAGGAAGGCGTCATGTCGTTTGAAACGAAGGAGTTCACCGACGAGGAACTGAAGGTGCTTGGTCCTAACGTGAGGAAAGAGCATGTGGAGTCGTTAGGCTGGCTTTCGCTGAAGTGGAGGGCTTCAGTGGACAGCGAGCGTAAATGCAACGTAAAGGAGTCGACGGACACTTATCCAATTTTCGCACGCGAATGCTATTGGAAGGACAGGGAGGGAAACGAACACGTGTTCTACAAGGTATACGAACCGCTTAATCCGGATAAGGGCTTCCGCTTCCAGTATTCGCCGAAGGGAGGCAAGCCGCAGAGATACATCAATGGACTGAACGAACTGAAAAGGGCATGGACGGACTTCAACGAGAAGGAGCGGAAATCTTGGGAATCGTCGCACGATGACGAAGAGCCGTACAAGGAGCAGAAATTGCCAGAGGCATTCATATGCAGCGGCGAGCGTGACAGCCTGTGCTGCCGATCGATGGGCTATCAGCCACTATGGTTCAACTCAGAGACCTACACGCTTTCGGAAGAAGAATACCGCGAGATAATGAAATACGTTGAGGTGCTATACAACATACCCGACATCGACGAGACAGGTGTCCGTAGGGGAATAGAGATGGCATTGAAGTATATCGACATACATACGGTGTGGCTTCCAGAATGGCTGAAGACATATAAGGACAGGCGAGGCAAGTTCCGCAAGGACCTTCGCGACTGGATGGAGCTTCGCGACAAGCGCAGCGACTTCCGCAACCTGCTTACACAGGCATACCCTGCCAAGTTTTGGGTGACAACTACCAACAAGAAGACCGGCAAGACAAGCCACTCCATCGATACGGCATGTCTTTTCTATTTCCTTCGCATAAATGGATTCTACGCACTGCACGATGACAACAGCCAGACAACGCAGTTCGTGAAAGTGACGGGGCGCATAGTGAAGAAGACCACTCCGAAGGAGATGCGTGAGTTCGTGAAACGGTGGGTGGAGGACAGGTATGAGTCGCGAGATGTGCTGAACCTCGTGCTCGATAGCACAAAACTGACGCAGTCAACGCTTGAAGGCCTACAGGAGATAGACCCCGACTTTACGACATTCACGGAACATAGACAATTTTTCTTCTTTCCAAATGGGGTCGCAGAAGTGTCTCCCGAGAAAATTGCGTTTTCTCGGGAAGGCACCGGCCTTAACAACTTCGTCTGGGACAAGAACGTGATAGACCACAACTTCAAGGTGGTGGAGGATATGTTCAGCATAACTAAGAAAAAGGACGAGGACGGCAACATTGAATGGGACATAGAGATAAAGGACGCTCTTAGCTCACACTTCTTTGGCTATCTGATAAACAGCTCACGCCTCTATTGGCGCAAGGAACTGGAGACCGCATGGCAGGGACGTGACGCTGATGAGCGCAAGGCATACGCTATAGAGCACCGTTTCGACATAGCAGGAGAAGGTTTGACCGAAGACGAGATAGCGGCACAGAAGCAGTGCCTCATAAACAAGATATTCGTGTTCGGCTATATGCTGCACCACTACAAATCGCCATCGAGGGCGTGGGCACCCATGGCGATGGACAACAAGATTGGCGACTTTGACGAATGCAACGGTCGATCTGGAAAGTCATTCTTCTTCAAGACGCTCTCGCTGCTGCAACGAACGGTTAAGCTGTCCGGACGCAATCCAAAACTGATGGACAACCCGCACGTGTTCGACCAAGTGACGCAGCACACGCAGATGCTGCTGTTGGACGATTGCGACCGCTACCTTAACACAAGCCTGTTCTACGACAACATAACGAGCGACATGACAGTAAACCCGAAGAACAACCAGTCGTTCACCATTCCGTTCGAGCAGTCGCCGAAAATAGCATTTACGACAAACTACGTTCCAGCAGACTTCGACCCATCGTCGGAGGCACGACTGATATACATGGTGTTTTCGGACTACTACCACCAAAAAACCGAGGACAACGACTATCTTGAAACACGGTCGATACGCGACGATTTCGGTAAGGACCTCTACTCGCGCGACTACAGCGAGGCGGAATGGCTTGCCGACCTCAACTTCTTCCTTCAGTGCTGCAAGTTCTACCTTTCTCTGACAAACGAACTTGTGAAGATACTGCCGCCGATGGACAACATCATACAGCGCAAATGGAAGTCGGACATGGGCGAGGCGATGTACGAGTGGGCAAACGCATACTTCTCGGAAGGCAGCGGCAACCTCGACAAGCTGATTCCACGCGCCAAGGCGCTTGAAGACTTCAAGAGCCAGACGGGACAGTACAAAACGACCTCGCAGTCGTTCTCTCGCCGCCTGAAGGCGTTTGCCGAGCAGTGCGACTACATCGACTGCCTTAACCCATCGGACATGCAGAACAGTGGTGGTCGCATAGTACGCAAGCACCGAGACCTGCCGACAGAGGAGGAAAAGGCGGTTGACATGATTTACATGCGGTCGAAGAAGGAGGCAGAGCAGCTTGCAAAGAAGAACGGTGAGGCAAAGCCTGTTGACATGGACTTCATTGACGGTGAGATATTCTGATTTACACATATTCTTTCTTCTTACTTCCAGCCCGACGCTACAAGGTTACGCGTCGGGCTTTTTTTTTACATTTCCCCGTCACTGCACGTTTGTCCTTCCCCCTCCCTACCCTTTTTCGTCCAAAAACTTCGTAACTCTGTAACTTTAGTTGTCGAAAAAGTTAACTTACTTAAAATAAGGAAATTGGAAGAGAAAAGGAGGTTACGAAGTTAGGTTACGAAGTGGTTACGAACTTTTGGGGTTTGTAACCTAACAACATTCATTAACATTTGCAGCCGTCGAGGTTACGAAGGTTACGAACTTACGGAGTTGCAAAAATTCTGTAACCGATTTCCGTAACCGTTGGTAAACTATGACACTCAGCAAGTTAGAGACGGAAAAACCTAAGTTGCGTGGTTACAAAGTTTTTGGACGAAATCACATCAGACGCAGAACAATGGGAAAAGGAAGAAAACGTGAAATGGTAAGAATGATTTACAAATTAGGATTTTCTTATATGATTTACTATATTTTCTATGGTTTTTACTTTATTTTTCACTATCTTTGCACCAAAATAAGAGCAACCGCTATAACAAGATGGAGCCATGCACCTTTCGCCTTAACGTTGAGCCTGCAGTAAGGCAGTTCCTGTTGTACCACTACGGTCCGGAACCAATAAAGTTCCTTCCGCAGTCGATAGAGAACACCATTATCCGCCAGTTCATCGGAAAGCGTCCGACCGATGCCGTGGATGAGAAGGAGGGCATTCTGGTGGCTGTGCCGTACTGCTCTTACAAGTCGCCTAAGGTCTACAACTACATGGGGACTCGTGGTCGCATAGCGTTGCGAAGCTGCATAGAGGACAACTTCAAGCGTTGCATGTGGACGGAGCTTTTCAAGCTGCTGGAGAAGGGTGTTGACCGTGACGGGAAGCGTCTGTCGCTGCTCGGTGCGATAGAGCGTTGGTGCAGGAGCCATGGCATAGACCCGAACGAGCACGACCTGACCATCCGTCAGCGATTTTACCGCATACGGAACGCCTATGCCTCGAAAGGCATCTCGATGCACAAAATAGAGCGGACGAGGCAAAACAAAAGTTAATTCGGTTAAATCATATTAAATACGGCAAGATTTTTGGTACTACGAGAGTGCTTGAAATCGTACACCGCAAACAATACTAAACATAGCGAGACAATGGAAGACCTGAGAATTACAAAAGTGGAGGCGACGGAAGTGTCGAACCTCGTGGGAATCTATGAAAATGGAGGATGCCAAGTAGAAATACCAGAAAGTGTGGAGTTCGAGGAAATACCGCTGAAAAAGCCGGGATCGCTAAATGTTTCATCGAAAATGGAGGATAACGTAGTTCTTTACTCTACAAAACTGGTGTTCGAGACGTGCCGTTGGCCTGAACTGAAATCGGGCAGGACAGCATTCAGATGCAAGACTGCAAGCGGTCAAACTGTTCTGATAGGAAACGGAAACCGTCCATATCCTACAATAGAAGTGCAACGGAACATCTCGAAGGATGTCACGTCGACGCAGATGGTGGAGGTGACAGTAAACCTCAAGGCAGTCTACCAATCCGTGATTTGACATTTCGTCGGTATTTTCCTACATTATATATATATATTATTTTTGTGGTGAAAAAGCGACGAAAATGAAAGCAAAACTTTACATCAGAGGTACAATAGGTTCGTATTGGGCAGGAACGACTGCCGAGGAGACACTTGACTTCCTTGAACGGAACAAGGATGTCGAGGTGGACATCATAATCTGTTCTCCTGGCGGTTTCGTCGCAGACGGACTTGAAATATACCAGGCGATTAAACGGCATGGAAAATGCCGTGGCCATATTGTAGGAATGACTGCATCCATAGCAACAGTGATAGCAATGGGATGCTCTACGCTCGACATGGCGAAGAGTTCACTGATTCTTGCACACAACAGCTCGACTCTCGTTTCAGCATGGAACCAGCTGAACAAGGAGCAGCTTGACCGTTTCATCGACTCGTGCAAGAAGAAGCGCGACGAGTTGAACACCATCGACGACCTCATTGCAAGCATATACAGCGACAAGAACGGCAAGACAATTGCCGAGAACATAGCAATGATGAACGAGGCGAAATGGATCACGGCGGCAAAGGCTCTTGAACTTGGACTTATCGACGAAATAAGCAAGGACGAGAAGACGGCGAACATTAGCGCGACAACAATCACCAATTCGATGGACTGGAAGGCTCTCGGCCTTCCAGTCATCGAGAGCGACACCATAATAGACGTTCCTCAGCAGCAGACAACAGCCAACACCTCTGCTGCTGAGGTTGCAGAAGGCAAGAGTCTGACTCAGGAGTCGTTCTTGCAGAAAATCATCGGCGAGATAAAGTCGATGTTCAAGAATGAAAAAGTAACCAACACGGAAATAACAATGAATAAGAATTACAAAAACATCATCAGCGTTCTTGCAGTGGCCGCCATCGCAGTGGCGGACGGAAAGGCAAACCTTTCAGAGGAAGACCTTGGCAAGATTGAAGAGGCGCTTGACAAGGCTGCGACTGAAAAGGCGAACCTCGAAAAGGAGCTTAAGGAGGCTAACGACAAGATTTCCGAGAAGGACGAGGAAATCAAGCAGCTGAAAGGATCTGCTGGAGGATCTACACTGCAAGAGCTGACGCCAATGGCTGGGGAGCAACCAAACATGACGCTCGCACAGGCCATGTACAAATCACTGGACTTTTAACGTTTAAAAAGGAGAGGTAAAAATGGCAGATACACAAGGAAGCGTGAACATCACGCCTGAGGAACTACAGAAGAGTTTCCACACATATCGCAAGGAGCTTATACAGATGCCGGTGTTCTCGTTGCAGAGAGCACTGCCGGTTTTCACTCTGCGCACTGGAGTAAGATACAAAGAGACAGTCGGAGAACTGTCGGGTGACATGCAGCTTCGTCCATACGACGCAAAGGCAATCGACACCAAGGATGTTAAAATAGTAGGACGTACGCTCGAGACATACCTTGGCTCTTGCGTTAAGGCGTTCGACCCGAACTCGGTGGTTCAGTCGATATATGGCAGCAGCACCGTACAGGGAGAGGGTCTCAAGAACGTGCCTATCACCGCCCAGGTGGCGGCGTTCTTCATGAAGAAGATTGGAGACGCGCTCTTCAAATGCCTGTTCACGGCAAAGCGAAATCCGTCGGGAACAGAGACGAAGGATCTGTTCGACGGACTTGCTACCATAGCCGACAATGAGATACTTGCTGGCAAGATCTCTGAGAGCGCAGGCAACCTTATAGAGGTTGACCCAATAACGGACGTGAACGCGGAGGATGTGTTCAATGAGATCTACGAGGCTGCCGACACTCACCTTCAGGATGAGGACACCATCCTGCTTTGCTCAGGACAGAACTACCGCAAATACTGCAAGGCATACCAGACGAACCACGGCTCACTGCCTTACAACCAGTCGTTCGAGCGTCCGTTCATCGAGGGATCGAACCAGAAGTGCCGCATAGAGACGTTGCCTAACGTCCCGGCAGACTTCCTTCAGATTTCAACGAAGCCAAACTGCCTCATAGGAGTGGCAACGTCTGGACCTGATGTGAAGTTCGAGATAAAGAACAGCCTGACAAGCCACTTCTGGGTTGACTTCGTGGCTACCATGTTCATGGGCTGCCAGTACGAGTCGATTTCTAAGGAACGACTGCTCGTTGCGAAGTGCAAGGCTGGAGAGTAGCCGTAAGTTGAACAATTAAAATTTTTAATCATGGCAAATACAAAATCTTGCGCCAACGAACTGGACATTCTCGAGGACGTTCCGTTCTGCAAAGGCGAAATACAAGCTCCAGGCACGCGTCCTCACGCGTACTGGATTCCGAAGTCGCATATACTCGCATGGCCTAAGCTGCCTGTGTTGACGGCAGACTCGGGTGTTACGCTCGAAACGGTGGCCGTCTATAAGGAGAACTTCTCACTCGTGGAGGACAAGCACTGGATAAAAATCGAGTTGGTGAACAATCAGAACGATTTCAAGTCGGAGCAGACAGGCAACGACATGGTGAAGCTGTTCACCAACACTGTAACAATGCTTGTGCCAGGCACAAGCGAGAAGGCTACAGGATTGGCAATGGTGATGAACAACGAGGACGGAGTTCTTCTCATGCCACAGCGTGACGGAAAATACCGTGTAATCGGATCGGAGGCGTACACGACAACTGCCAAGCCATCGCTCGACAGCGGCAAGGGCTCGACCGACAACAACGGAATCACAATTGAGGTGTCATCAGAGGATGTAGCCCCGGCTCCATTCTACCAGGGCGAAATCATCACATCGGGCGGTGTGAAGATTTCGGGCAAGGACGGAAGCGTACTGCCTGCTGCATAACAGTTGAGTATTAAAGTTAAATATAAAGTCGATAGGGGAAGGTGACTCGCGAGAGCCGCCTTTCTTTTTAACTTCAAAGAAAACATCATGAACGAACTTCAAAAGAAATTTACAGAGAAACTGGAGAAGTGGGCGGCATCCGACCACTCCTCAGACGAGAGAATCATCGAGGGAATGAGGCTCGTGTATAAGATTGTGCCAAATCAGGCACTCATGCAGCAGGTAATCAGAACACCTCAGCGAATGCGCAAGAAGGTGGAATACGAGGTGGAGAAGCACCTAAAGTACCGCCGCAAGGATCTTGTGAGAAACGACGTGATACGTCTTGAACGGGAGGTTAATGAGATGATCACGCCCGCCATCAGCGCGGAGGACTCGGTTTCTGAGGACGAAAAGGCTGAAATGAGCGTGCTCTACGTTGACGGGAAGCTGCGCGGCAAGCGTGCCGACCATGACGAGATGCCCGAGGTAATCAAGAAGCTTTGGACTGACAATGCAGAGCGTTGGAAGAAAATCAAGGCCACATACAACGAGTGCCAGGAGTGCGAGGACACCTGCGACCGCTACGAGCTGCTCGTGGTGCTGCGTGAGGCATGGTACAAGTACAAGGCGGACATGTGGCTCTACGACTCGTACAAGCAAGGTGACGACACGAGCAAGCTGGAGAAGAACGACGCAGAGATGACAGTCGCCAACGCACGCTCATACATCAGCAAGAACAAGTCGAAACTTGCGGAGGCTGTGGAGCAAGGCGATGAGGAGGCAATACTGAAGTGGCGCACGAAGATCCAGGAGTGCGTTGACTACCTCATAAAGGCGGAGGCAACATTCAAGCCAGCACAGATAGAGGAACTGAAATATTACTCGCTCAACGTCGATGGGGCAAGGACGCAGGATTGAGACGATGCTGCGCCCGTTGCGCCATGGCGACCAAGTCTATCTCGGCAAGGGACTTCACGTCCTCGGACTGCTGCGCTGGATCCTAAGTCAGACGGGGAAGGCTGAGATATGGGTCTCGACATTCTCAACGTCGGAGGAGTTCCTTGCAGGATTCCTCCGGCTGCGGAAGGAAGGGCTTGTCGATAGGGCTACGCTCGTGGCAGACCTTAAGGCGGCACGCAAGACGGAGGTACTGAAGCCTTTGATGGAGGGATGCTTCGAGGACGTGTTCCTCGGCGAGAACCACTCGAAGGTGATGCTCGTTCAGAACGACCACTGGACAGTGTCGGTCATAACCTCGCAAAACCAGACATACGGAGGGCGTGCGGAGTGTACGATGGTCACAATATCACAGGAAACGTTCCTTCAGCTCTTCTCAGGACTGAAGGACATAATGGACAATAGCACAAGACTCGATGGAATACACGGAAGAGCAACTGAGAATGATGGAGACACTTGGCGCGGAACTGACACCGGTGGAGGAGGTTGGCGTCCTATTGGGGCTGCCGAATGATGTCGTTGCAGATGACATTCACACTGCGGGGACTGAGGCGAGGACGAGCTACCTCAACGGTCTTTACCGCACGGCGAACATCATAAGGCGAAGGAACCTCGAACTTGCGGCAAAGCTTGTGCCGTCGGCGATGCTCGCCTCCATCGATGACCTAAAGAAAGCGATTCGTCAGATATGAGTTTACCATTGGACATAGACAAATACCAGAAGCTGCTGCCAATGGACAGCGGCGACATGAGGAGTGCGAATGTGCCCGAACACGTCATCAAGCGTGTCGAGCGCATTCGTGGACTTTATGCCTACTGGATGCAGTTCCCAAGCAAGACCACACAAGAGCTTGCCGAACATTGCCTCATGTTCTTCGACGTGCAGAAGTCGCAGGCGTACGACGACGTGAGGCTGCTTCAGCTGCTCATGGGCAACTTGCAGTCTGCCACGAGGGAGTTCTGGCGGTGGAAGATAAACGCCGAGATAGAACTTGACCTGAAGAAGGCACGAATGAACGGAGAATGGCGTGCGGTGGCTTCGATGCAGAAGAACCTGATACTCAATAACCGCACCGACAAGCCTGACGAACTGGAGCTTCAGTACGACAAGATAGTACCGCAGCAGTTCGTGCCTACGGATGACCCGACGGTGCTGGGAGTGAAACCGGTGAAGGACCTTAGAGGGCTTATAGAGCGCATGAACCGCAAATATGCCGGCGGCGACGTGGTGGAAGCTGACTACGAGGAGGTGGAGAATGAGTGAGGGCATGAGACAGTATTTCCATGATGCGCAGATGTACCCGCTGCTCATCATGCCGCGCGACCTCGTGATGATATGCGGCCGTGGCTTCGGCAAGGGTGCAGTACAGGGCGTGAGGCTGCTGACGGCTGCACAGGGCATGCCTGGATCGATGGGCGGCTTCGTGGCTCCATCGGTGAAGCGTTGCCTCACGAACATACTGCCGTCGCTTCTCGTTCACCTCGAACGATGGGGCTACAAGCGCGACATCCACTACACCATAGGCAAGAAGCCGTGGAAGGCGCTGCACTGGAAGAAGCCGGTGTTCGAGCCTGCCAACTGGGAGAACACCATATCGTTCTACAACGGATCGGTGTGCAGCATCATATCGCAGGACCGCTCAGGCACGAGCAACTCGCTCTCACTCGACTATCTCATCATCGACGAGGCGAAGTTCATCGACTTCGAGCAGCTGAAGGAAGAGACGTTTCAGGCCAACCGTGGCAATCAGGCTCTGTTCGGCGACTTCTATATGCACCACGGAATGACCATAACAACCGATATGCCCATAACCAAGAAAGGCTCATGGCCACTGCGCTACGAGAAGGAGATGGACCCGGAACTGATACGCTGCATCGAGGGCATGGTCTATAAGCTGTGGCAGATGCGGAGGAAGGCAGAGGCTAATCCTATGAAGGCTGACGGCTACGCCAAGCGCATAGCTGAGATGGAGAGGCAGCTGAACGCCTTACGCGCGCACGCACTATTATATAAGGAATACACGAGCATCGAGAACCTTGCGATTCTCGGCGTGGAATACATCAAGCGAATGAAGCGCGAGCTTCCGCCGCTGACGTTCGCAACGTCGATAATGTCACGCCACATCGGCATTGCCGCCGACGGGTTCTATGGTTGCCTGAGCGAGACAGACAACCTCTACACCGCTCCCAATACAAGCATACTCAATATCGACAACATGGAGAAGGGCAAGCTCACCATGCTCGACTGCCGCTGCGACGAGGACTGCGACCCATCGCTGCCTCTCATCATTGGCGGCGACGTGGGTGAGCTGATAAACTGGATTGTAGTGGGCCAGGTGGGTAAGGACACGAGGCTGAGGATACTGAAATCGTTTTGGGGAAAGAACGAGAAGAAGATGCCCGACGTGGTGGATGACCTCTGCGCCTACTACAAGCCACACCGCAACAAGCACGTTGTGTTCTACTGGGACGCTACGTTCAAGGGCAACAACTACGGCACGCACAACGATGACATACCGACCATAGTGCAGAAGACGTTCCGACGACACGGATGGCGTGTTACGGCACGCTACATAGGTAAGCCGATGTTCCACGTCGAGAAGAACCTGCTCATCAACCGTATGTTCCAGGGCAAGGCACGGCATCAGGTGCTCATCAACCGCGACAACAACCCAGACCTGCTCATCTCCATACAGTCTGCCGGAGTGTATGACGGCAAGAAGGACAAGCGCGGGGAGAAGCTCGTGGAGACGGAAGAGGACCAGCTGCAATGGCGCACTGACGGAAGCGACGCTTTTGACACCGTGTGCATAGGCGTGGAACGCTATCCAGTGGCAATTGGCTCGGCTGCGGGTGGACTACAGAGCTACATACCAAGTTAGTTTGTTTCATTACATCTTTATTTTTTTTCTTTTGTTGTAGGCACATTACCGCCGACGAGGGCTGTGGCTTCGTAGCGAATACGAGGTTACAGCCCAACATATTCCGCCACATCAGGGAGCGGCAATTGCCAAAAAGCGTAGGGCGGTGGGGGGTCTGCCGACAGCTTGGCGCACTGCGCCGCGGACTGAAAATGCTCAACACTCACATTTTCAGCCGATTCGAGGTGCGGCACAGTGGAAAAACGGCGCAAAAAGGACTTAAAACAGACTTAAAAACGGCGCAAAATGCAATTTTCGTTGCATTTTTTAACGCAAAATATGAAATAAAGGACGAAAACGTTAGCGTATTAAAGCAAAAGTTGCTATCTTTGCAGCGAGAAAAACAAAAAACTTCGAATTATGTGCATATTCAACGATTTCAGAAACTTCATAAGCAATGGTGCCAATGTTTTCCGTTCGGCTGCGAGAGGCGAGTACAGCGACGAGTCAGATGCTGTCAAAGCTCTGCGCAAGGAGATGATGGAGCGTCCTTCGTCGTTGCATGCGGACAAGGAAAACCTTTATGGCGACAGAATGAATGTGGCTGCCGACGTTCGAAGAAGTTTCAACAAACTCGTTTTAGGATAAGGTATGTCAAAGCAGAACATCAGAACAACCCACACAGAGGTTAAGGCAGGAGAAACAATAGGGACACAGCTCGAACAGACAGTCCTCGTCGACGACCTTTCCTTGCCGTCGCCACAGGAACTAAAGGAATACAATGCCATCAATCCAAAATTGGTGGAGTTCCTGTTGGAGCAGACGAAGAAGGAACAGGAACACCGTCACAGGCTTGACAACCAAAAGATGAAAATTCTGGCAAAGTCGGAGGGACGAACATTCAGAATCAACTGGTGGGGAATGTTCTTCGCCTTCCTCGCCCTGATTGCGTTGCTTGCGCTTGCGGCGTTTGCATTGTATCTCGACTAGCCTTGGATAGCAGGAATTCTTGGAGGAACAACGATATTCACTATCGTATCGTTGTTCGTAAACGGAACGAAGAATATCGACAAGAAATAAACATCTCACAAGCCCCGACACTCACCAGCGTCGGGGCTTTTCCTTGCTACAGGAAAGGGAATCATGGGAATGCTTTTTCTTTGGGGAAAATGGGAAATAAACAAAATCCGAATTATACCATTTTCCCCATAACGTTTTCTCGCGGATTTTTTGTATGGTCGGCGGCACGCTTCCTTCGAGATGCCTTCGAGATGCGTTCGGGATGAATAATCAACCAAAAGTCAACCAAAAGTCAACCAAAAGTCAACGAAAAATCAACGAAAAATCAACGAAAAATCAACG
>JBJEAS010000058.1:0-14705 GCA_051869235.1 Prevotella sp. | reverse complement strand
TACAACAAGTGGCTCAACGTACACTGCTGTCAGAATGACTCGTTGCTCAACGGCATCTTGAAGAAGCGTTGGGGATTCGACGGTGCTGTCATCAGCGACTGGGGCGGCACCCACGACACATGGGAGGCTGCCACAGGTGGTCTCGATATCGAGATGGGCTCCTTCACCAACGGTATGACTGCCGACAACTCACAGGGCTACAACACCTACTATCTTGCCGACCCGTTCGAGAAGCTCGTCCGTGAGGGCAAAATCTCCGAGGATGTTCTCAACGACAAGGCAGCGCGTGTTCTGCGCACCATCTTCCGCACGGCAATGAATCCCAACAAGGTGCGTGGAAAACTATGTACTGACGACCACTACGACGTTTGCCGACAGGTTGGCGAGGAAGGAATTGTGTTGTTGAAGAATGAAAAGATTAAAGAATTAAAGAATGAAAGTCTGTTGCCTCTTGATGCCTCACGCTACAACCGCATACTCATAGTTGGTGACAATGCCACACGCAATATGAGCCAGGGCGGAGGCTCGTCGGAGTTGAAGACCAAGCGAGACATCTCGCCGCTCGAAGGACTGAAGGCTGTTTATGGCGACAAGATTGACTACGCACAGGGCTACTATGCAGGTCGTCCAATGTATGCACACGTTGAGGAACTCGACCCCGTAAAGCAGGCAGAGCTGAAGGCTGAGGCACTGGAGAAGGCAAAGCAGGCTGACATCATCGTCTTCATCGGCGGCATGAACAAGAACCACCAGCAGGACTGTGAGGGCGGCGACCGACAGACCTACGACCTATCCTACGGTCAGAATGAACTCATTGCCGAGCTTGCCAAGGTGCAGCCAAACATTGTTGCCGTGATGTATGCCGGCAACCCGTATGCCACACCATGGATTGACAAGGTGAAGGCTCTCGTGCAGTGCTGGTATCTTGGCTCAGAGTCGGGACGCTCGCTTGCCAACGTCATTTCGGGTAAGGTAAATCCAAGCGGCAAGCTGCCTATCACCTTCGCAAAGAACATGATGGATTATCCTTGCTTCCAGTATGGTGAGGAGGGCTATCCTGGCATCCACGACCAAGTCTACTACAAGGAAGGCATCTATGTTGGCTACCGTCATTTCGACACTCGCAAGGTGCAGCCCCAGTTCCCCTTCGGCTTTGGCTTGAGCTACACCACATTCAAGTATGGCAAGCCTACCATTTCGGGCAACACCGTGTCGGTTTCCGTAACAAATACCGGCAACCGAGAAGGCAAGGAAATCGTGCAGTTCTATGTAGGCGACGTGAAGTGCTCTGTCGACCGTCCTGTCAAGGAGCTGAAGGGCTTTGAGAAGGTCACACTCGCCCCTGGTGAGACGAAGACCGTCAGCTACACCATTGCTCCCCGCGACCTCCAGTTCTACGATGAGCCTACTCATCAGTGGAAGTCTGAGCCGGGCAAGTTCAAAGTGTATGTTGGAGCCAGCGAGCTCGACATTCGCGGCTCTGTGGATTACGTATTATAATCAGTCTTGTTAAACTTATTCAACGCAACGTTGCGCAACAGAAACCGCAACGTTGCGTTTTTTATAAGCCTATCTGCACATGCAGATAAGCCTACTGACATTTGCAGATAAGCCTACTGACATTTGCAGATAGGCTTATCTGCATGTTGCGCAGCACTGGGGGTGTGGGCGTCCCGCCCGCACCTCGCCGACAAGGTAATGTAAAAAAGTTTATTTGCATGATGGTACGCAAGGTGCGGGAGGGATGCCCACACCTTCAGTCGTTGGCGCACAAATGCCATTTTGCCCTTGCAATTTGAACGAGTATGAATGATTCATGCCAACACTCCAAACTAACGAAATGATATGAAACGATTTGGAAAATCAGCTTTATGTTAGGATAAAACAACATAAAATATAGTTTTATTATAAAAAAGAGCGAAAAAATTTGGAACTATAAAATAAATAATGTATATTTGTAGCGGAAAGAAGCAGCTAAAAACATTACGTACGGTACAATTTTCAACGAAAAAAGGACAAAATTGAAATTTTTGTGAGCTTTTTATTGATAAAAGTATCAAAATGAAGAGTTTTTCTGTAAAAAGTTTGCTTTTTGTTTGGCAGTATGAATTGTTTTTGTTACTTTTGCACCGAAAATTAGCAATAAACTTAAAAATTGAAGTATGAAAAGAATGGATTTCGACAAGTTTTCGAAGCAAGCTCTGCAGGAGCTGCATCGTTACAGAGCGGTGATGTTCAGCCCGACCATGATTTAAGTGTTTTTCTTTTCTTATTTATTTAAGAGAAGAAAGACTTAACTGCCACACTCGGCGCACAGCGGTGCGTCGGCATGATTCGTGTGGTCTCTAAACAAATCTCTTAAACAAAAAGAACAAACATTTAAATCATAGAAGTATGAAAACACCAACTATTAGAGAAGTAGAAGACTGGGTAATGACCCTTTATAACACATGTGAGGAAACCATTACCACAGCAGAACGTAGGGAACAGCACAAGTATGCAACCATGGTTCAGCGTCCCGGCGACAAGAAGTTCCTTGTTAAGATGCTCGACGAATCGTCACAGATCCGCGACGACAAGAAGCTGGCAAAGCGCATCAAAGTGCTCATCGACGAGTATGGAATACCCAAGTTCCTCAACAAACGCGACACCTTCTTGTTCAAGATCTACCAGCTCTTCGGCCACTATTTCTATCCCATCGCTATTCCTATCATCAAGAAGCGACTCAGAATGGACACCTCGCGCGTCATCATCGACGCTGCCCGCCCACATCTGACCAAGCACCTTGCTACACGCTTCGACCAGAAGATAGGTCAGAACGTCAACCTCCTCGGCGAGGTCGTTCTCGGCGACGAAGAGGCCGACAAGCGCTACTACAGCTATCTTGAGGCACTGAAGGAGCCGGACATCAACTACATCTCTGTAAAAATCTCAGGTATTTACGCACAGACTCATGCCTTGAACTACGAGGAGTCGTTCCCCGAGTTGTCGCGCCGCATGTCTGAACTCTATCAGGCTGCCATCGACAACAAGTACAAGGACGAGAACGGCAAGTTGAGCGACAAGTTCATCAACCTCGACATGGAGGAATATAAGGACGCTCACCTTACAATGCGCCTGTTCAAGTCGGTGCTGTCGAAACCCGAATTCCTGAAATATTCTGCCGGCATCGTCGTACAGGCTTATCTGCCTGACGCATGGGACTTCCAGACCGAACTCCTGGAGTTTGCCAAGGAGCGTTGCGAGCGCGGTGGCGCACCTATAAAGATGCGTATCGTGAAGGGCTGTAACCTCGATATGGAGACCGTTGTAGCCTCACTGCGCGGTTGGGAGAATCCTGTTCGTCCGAACAAGACAGAGGTTGACGCCAACTACCTGCACATCATCGAGCGCGGCTTGAAGCCAGAGAACTCGAAGTATCTGCACATCGGTATGGCTTCTCACAACCTCTACACCATTTCCTATGCTTATCTGCTCACCAAGATGTACAACACCCCGAAGGAGACCTTCTGCTTCGAGATGCTTGAAGGTATGGCAGACCAGGTATGGCGTGCGCAGTCGAAGTTAGGCAACCACGTAATCCTCTATACGCCAGTGGTGAAGGACGAGCACTTCCTCAACGCAGTGTCTTATCTTGTACGCCGTATGGACGAGAACACAGCTCCCGACAACTTCCTCACACACTCTTTCAACCTTCAGCCAAACACCGAGGCTTGGGACTTCCTGAAGAAGCAGTTTGAGGACGCTTATGCCATCAAGGACAACATTCCTCACGAGCCACACCGCAAGCAGAACCGTCTGGAGCCTTACAAGCCAGTGCCACCAATGGACGAGATGAAGAACGAGCCTGACACAGACTTCGACCGCGAGTGCAACCAGGAGTGGCAGCGTCAGATCTTCAAGAAGTGGAAGAAGTCGAAGAGCGACAAGCCATACATCATTCCAACTCAGATTGGCGACAAGACCGTAGAGAATGCAAGCCGAGCTAAGTATTTCGACCGTTGCCAGGACGACGAGGTTGAAATTTGCGAGATGTCGAAGGCCGACGTTAAGCAGGTAGAGGAAATCATAAAGATTGCCGCTGCCGACCCGAAGGGATGGCGCAACACCACCATCGAGGAGCGTCACAAGATTATGTACGACGCAGCAAACCGCCTTGGCGAGATGCGCGGCGACCTCATCGGTTGCATGTGTGCCATCACAGGCAAGACAGTTACAGAGGGTGACGTAGAAGTGTCTGAGGGTATCGACTACGCCCGTTTCTACACTCCATCGATGAAGAAGTTCTATGCCTTGAAGGACGTTGACATCAAGGCAAAGGGCACCATTTTGGTCATTTCGCCTTGGAACTTCCCATGTGCCATTCCTTGCGGCGGTGTAGTAGCTGCATTGGCATCGGGCAACACTTGTATACTGAAGCCAGCCACCGTAGCCGCTCCTGTAGCATGGCTCTTCGCCAAGGCTTTCTGGGATGCTGGTGTGCCAAAGGAGGCTCTGCAGGTCATCATCACCGAGCGCGACGCACTGAAGAAGCTGACCACTGCTCCAGAAATCAACCACATCATCTTGACTGGTGGCACAGAGACAGCCCAGGCAATAACAAAGGCTAACCCAACCACTCCGCTGTCAGCCGAGACCGGTGGTAAGAACGTGATGATAATCACTGCTTCTGCCGACCGCGACCACGCCATCATGAACGCCTGTGCATCAGCATTCGGCAACGCAGGTCAGAAGTGCTCCGCATGTTCGCTGCTGCTGGTTGAACGTTCGGTTTACGACTCTGAGGAGTTTAAGACCAAGCTGAAGGACTGTGCGACATCAATGAAGGTTGGTTCGGTTTGGAACGCAGGAAACATCGTAGGTCCTATGATTACCAACGAGAACGACAAGCTGCTGAAGGCACTGAACACACTGGAGCCGGGCGAGTCATGGCTCGTTGCGCCAAAGTTCATCGACAAGAAGAAGTACATCCTTGCTCCTACAGTGAAGTGGGGCGTAAAGCCAGGCAACTTCTCGTTCCGCACAGAGTTGTTCGGTCCAATGCTTTCAGTTTGTCCATTCGACACACTGCAGGAGGCAATCGACCTCGTCAACGGTCTCGACTACGGATTGACATCAGGCATCCAGTCGCTCGACGAGGCAGAGCGCGACCTTTGGAAGAACTCCATCCAGGCTGGTAACCTTTATATTAATAGAGGTATCACGGGAGCCATTGTCAATCGTCAGCCATTCGGCGGCATGAAGCTGTCGGCATTCGGTGGCGGCATCAAGGCAGGTGGTCCAAACTATTGCGCACAGTTCACCTACATCACCGACAAGGCAGGCTCGAAGACCGACTACAAGTTGAGCTATGCCCAGGCATGGGAGCATGAATTCCGTCATGCCCGCGACTGGAACAAGTGCCGTGGCGAGCAGAACGTGTTCCGCTATCTGCCAGTCAAGGGAGGCATGTGCCTGCGCCTGCAGAAGGACGACACCAACGAGCAGGCTCAGATGGTAGCCCTCGCAGCAAAGATTGCCGGCACACCGCTGACAATCAGCTTCGACCCATCCGACGACCGCACAGCAGCCCTCAGCTCTACCGGAGCACAGCTGAAGAAGGAGTCGTTGGCAGACTTCCTGAAGTCGATGCCTACATACGAGCGCATCCGCACCTGCTCGGCAAATCTCCCACGCGAGATGTACGAGCGCGCAGCCGAATGTGACAAATATATTGCTACGGCAGCTCCTGTCAAGGACGGTCGTGTAGAACTAATCCACTACATCAAGGAGCAGAGCATCTCATTCGAGTATCACCGCTACGGCAGTGGTCAGGATCAGGCTCCGGAGGTAGAGTAATATAAAGGAGTGTGGATAGAGGAGAGAGGAGAGAGAATAGTAAAGCCGTACCAAAGGTTTCTCAACTCAAAGCTTGAGCTAATCTCACTCCTCACTCCTTACTCCTCACTTCTCTTTGCCCCCTCCTGTTATACTCTTTTTATAAAAACTAATAAACGCAAATGAGAAGAAAATTGTTTTTATTTCTGGTCATCGCAATGGTGGCCACTATCAACGCCGTAGCCCAAACGCTGAACGTAAAGGGCGTGGTGGTTGATGAAAACAATGAGGCAGTAATTGGCGCTTCCGTAATGGTAAGCGGCAGCAGCATTGGAACAAAAACAGACCTTGAGGGAAACTTCGAGCTTAAGGGCATCAAGCAAGGTGCAAAGCTGAACGTTTCCTACATCGGCATGAAGTCAATAACCGTAGCCGCAAAGGCATCGATGAAGATTGTGTTGGAAAACGACAATCAGATTCTTGACGAGGTGATGGTTGTTGCATTCGGCGAGCAGAAGAAATCGTCGTTTACTGGTTCAGCAGGTGTCGTTGACAGCAAAAAGCTGGAACAACGACAAGTGACTAACGTAATGGACGCACTCCAAGGTAATGTTGCCGGATTACAAGCCTATTCTCATTCAGGCGCTCCAGACGCAGCCCCGGAGTTCCGCATTCGAGGCATCAGTTCCATCAATGCCGGCAAGGCTCCGCTCATAGTGCTCGATGGCGCGCCCTACGACGGCGACTGGAACAGCATCAATCCTTCCGACGTCGCCTCGGTGACGGTGCTTAAGGACGCAGCTTCAAATGCCCTATATGGTGCTCGTGGAGCCAACGGCGTAATCATCGTAACCACCAAAAAAGGCGAGAAGGCAAGAACGAGCATCACCCTCGACGTGAAGGTGGGTACAAGCTCGCGTTCTTCCAAGCGTTACAATACCATAGACAACCCCGCAGAATACATCGAGACAAACTACAAATCCTTATACAACTATTATCTTGCACAGGGACAGTCGGCTGCCAAGGCACACCTCAACGCCAACACCACGCTCGGCTCGTCGTCGCAGAATGGAGGTTTGGGCTATCTGCCTTATTCTGTTCCCGACGGTCAGTTGCTCGTGGGAAGCAACGGTAAGCTGAACCCCAATGCCACACTCGGCAACCGTGTCTACAACGACGGACAAGTCTACACCATTCTTCCCGACGACTGGATTGACGAGGCTTATCGCAATGCCACACGTCAGGAGTACAACCTCAGCATCAACGGTGGAGGTGCCAACGGCACTTTCTTCGCATCCTTGGGTTATCTCAATGCTGAAGGTATAGCGATAGGAAGCGACTACGAACGCTATACAGCCCGCATGAAGGCAACCTACCAGGCAACGAAATGGCTCAACGTGGGAGGCAACGTCAGCTTCGCACGCTCAACGACAAACAATGGCGCCGACGTCAGCGACACCGAAGACTCTGGCAACAACAACATCTACAGCCAGATTATACAAATGGGACCAATCTATCCCGTCTACCTACGCGACGGCGAGGGCAACATCCTCCGCAACGAGAATGGACTTGTTGGCGACTACGGCGACGGACAGATATTGGGTTCAAGCTATGTAAGACCTTATCTCACACAGGTCAACGGCATCTCTGAGGCAAGTCTCAACACGAACAACTTCGTCATAACCAACTTCACCATCAACGGATTCGCCGACTTCGACATCTACGATGGACTCAAGGCTACCATCAATGCAAGCCTTTACAACTATCATGAGAAATACACTGCCACCCAGCAGCCGTTCTATGGCTTCGGACACATGTCTTATCCTAACGGATATGTCTACAAATACAACAGCGACCTGTTTACGCAGAACTATCAGCAGCTGCTGAAATACAACAAGAAATTCGGCAGGCACAACATTTCACTCCTTGCCGGCCACGAAAGCTACAAGAGCAACAGCGACTATCTCTACGCCGACCGCAAGAACATGTTCTCATACTGGGAGAACCAGGAACTCAACGGTGCCACCACATACTTGAGCAACGGAGGCTATAAGGTGGACTACAACACCGAGGGCTGGATTTTCCGCGGACTCTACGACTACGACGGAAAGTACTTCGGACAGGTGTCATACCGCCGCGACGCATCGTCGCGCTTCCACCCCGACCACCGCTGGGGCAATTTCTACTCCTTCGGCGGTGCATGGATTCTTACCAAGGAGGAATGGATGAAGGACGTCAAGTGGCTCAACGAGCTGAAGCTGAAGGCATCGTTCGGACAAAACGGAAACGACAACATCGGCGACTTCCTCTACACCGACCTCTACGACATCAACAAGGGCGACGGCAACGACATCACACTTACACTTGCTTCCATAGGCAACGAAAACATCACTTGGGAAACCATCACCAACGTCAATGTCGGTCTGGAGTTCCAGTTGTTCAACAGCCGTCTGCGTGGTGGCATAGAGTATTTCTACCGCAAGACCACCGACATGCTGTCGTGGGTCAAGGTGCCAATAGAGCTTGGCTATTCCGGCTCCTACTACAACGTGGGCGACATGTCGAACAAGGGCATCGAGGTTGAACTCAGCGGTGAGCCTATCGTTACCAAGGACTTCAAGTGGACAATAGGTGCAAACCTTACAGCATACAAGAACGAGGTGATAACACTCAACGAGAGCAACAAGTTCAATACTCTCGATGGTCATGCCGGCTACACCAGCGGTAGCTATTTCTACGGCGAGGGACTCCCCATGTACACATGGCGTCTGCGCAAGTATGCTGGAGTGAACGAAAATGGCGAGTCGATGTGGTACAAGCACGACGACGATGGCAGCCTCATAACCACAACCGACCCTACAAGCATCACCCTCGACAAGGACTTCTTCAACTGCGGCACTGCCCTACCGGACTTCTACGGCGGCTTCAACACCGGCATCTCGGCGTTCGGCTTCGACCTAAACGTCTCGTTTGCCTACAGTGTCGGCGGCAAGGTGATGGACTGGACTTATCTGCAGCTCATGCAGAATCCACAGTCGGGTCTGACCGGTATGGCTCTCCACCGCGACCTCCTCAATGCCTGGAGCCCGGAGAATCCCGAGTCGAACATACCACGCCTGAACTACAACGACCAGTATGCCAACTATACTTCCGACCGATTCCTTACCGACGGAAGCTGGCTGTCGTTGCAGAACATTTCGCTTGGCTACAACCTGCCGAAGAAATGGGTCGGCGCACTCGGCATCGGAGGCATCTATCTTGGTGTGTCGGGCGAGAACCTGACCTATTGGAGCAAGCGCAAGGGTCTCGACCCACGCATCAACTCCACAGGCTCCATCTCTGCTACGAAGTATGCTCCGGCACGAACAATAACAGGAACGATTAGCGTTAAGTTCTAACTCCCCAACTTAACTCCCATAAAAGGAATTACAATGAAAAAGAAACTAATATATATACTGCCGTTGGCAGCGGCATTGAGTCTCACAGGATGTATCGACGAAGAGACTCCCACACAGCAGGCCTCAGCCGAGCAAGTGGCAAGCTCCAGCACTTCACTCAACATGCTTGTCAGCGGTCTGAAGTCGAAGATGATTTCCTACTGCAACTACTACAGCGACGTCACTTCCTGGTATGCCACACAAGACTGGGGCTACGGTTGTTATATGCTGACAAAGGAGACAATGCTCGACGGTTTCCCAAGCACAGGAACATCGTGGAACTATCAGTACTATTATGAAACGGCTACCCGACTGACGTCTTATACCGCTCCGGTGTATTTCTATTACTACAACCTTGCGGCTCTTGCCAACAAGATTCTCACCGCAACGGAAGAGACCACCTCGCAGACGATGCTCGAATATCGTGGCACTGCACATCTCTATCGAGCCTTGGCTTACATGGACCTTGCGCTGATGTTCGAGTTCTGGCCAACAGGCAATGCCACACTCGACGCCAAGGCTTCCGACGTCTGGGGACTCACTGTGCCTATAGTGACCGAGAAGACCACCGACGAGGAAGCAAAGAACAACCCTCGTGTCGACTTCGCCACAATGTATCGCTTCATCTATACCGACCTGTGCAAGGCAAAGGAACTGCTTGCCACTGTGGAGCGCACAGAGAAGAACGACGTCAATGCCGATGTTGCCAACGGACTGCTGGCACGCTTCTGGATCACACTCGCCTCGCGTTTCAACACCTATCCCAACGACTTGCAGAAGCAAATCGCGGCTGAAGGCTCAAACGACGGCTACGACAACCTTGGCATACAGTCGGCAAAGGACTGCTACGCCAACGCCATGGCAAGTGCCGACAACGTGATAAAGGCTGGCTACACGCCTATGACAAGTGCGCAGTGGCATGATGCAACAACAGGATTCAACACTGCAAACCAGGCGTGGGTGTGGGACATGCGAATAACTTCCATTGAACAGTATTCCTACTACTGGAACTCAATAATGGGCAACGTGGCTTCAGAGCCTACATGGGCACTTCCCGCATACGGCGGAGAATACCGCTGCATCAGCCACGACCTCTTTTCCAGCATTCAGGAAGGCGACTGGCGCAAGACTTCATGGATAGCTCCCGAAGATGCCGGCTCCACCACCGTTCCTTCAAAGTATGTCACACTGCTGAAGAACGAGACGGCTGGCTCGAAGGCTGCCAACACCAACTTCAGCCGTCTGCCCGCTTATGCCAACATAAAGTTCCGTTCTGGGGCTGGCAGCCTCGACGACGAGCAGACGGGAATGCTTGCCGACATTCCGCTCATGCGTGTAGAGGAGATGTATTTCATCAAGATGGAGGGTGAACTGATGGTCAATGGCCTGGAGGCAGGACGCAAGGCTCTCGAAAGCTTCATGAACCAGTATCGAATGGACGATGGAAAGGCATACGTCTCTGAAAGCGACTACAACCAACGCATGCTGGAGGAAATCATCACACAGAAATATGTAGAGCTTTGGGGCGAGGGACTCATCTACAACGACTACAAGCGTTTAGGTCTGCCCATTCTGCGCAACACCGAGAACAGCAACTACATAGAGCCTTACAACAAGCTCAACCACGCAAGCGACGGATGCGCACAGTGGCTCAACTTCTACATTCCTGAGGTGGCGCGAACATACAACAATGCCCTCTCGGGCAAAATGAACCCCGACCCGACACCAACGGAATAGGTTGAATGTTGAAGATTGAACATTGAAGATTGAATGTTGAATGTTGAATTGCTGCGCAAGCCGAACGTAGCGCCAAGCTCGCTTGAGCTACGCTGAGGTGCAGCCGGCAATCGACGAAGTCAAAATTGAAATATTTGGAAGAATATGAAATATTTATATAATATATTGATCGCGGCATTGGCGATGACATTCACTGCCTGCGACGACAAGAACGACAGTGACTATGTGGCAGGCGAACCTGCCCCAGAGAACTGCATGACAGTATATTTCGATGCCGACAACAGTTCTGAGTCGGTGTTCGAGGAGGGACAGGCCATAGCCAAGGACATTACAGTAATGCGCAAGGTTTCGACCGATGCCGCCGAAGTGCCGGTGGTTTGCAAGAACGTTGACGCAAACATCAAAGTGCCTTCAACGGTGAAGTTCGAGGCTGGCTCAAACACTGCCATACTTACCATTACGGCTGAGAACATGGAGCCGTCGAAGGTCTACAACTACGAGATTGCCATCGACGGGAAATACGTCGACCCTTATGCTGACGTCTACGGCTCGTCAAACTTCTCAGGCACAATGGTCGTTGCCACCTGGAACGTCTATGCGCAAAACGTTTCCATGAAATGGTCTACTCTGGGAGTCGTCAACCGGTGGACGACGACAATTGAACGACTTGGCAGCCTCGAACGCTATCGCCTGAAGAACATTGCCGGCTCAGGGCTCGACGTGGAGCTTATTCCCGGTGGTGACTCTTCATACGGAAAGACCTACAAGAAGCTCGACTTCGCAAAGAACGTCGAGGCTTACGACGACGGAACCGTCAAGGGATATTATCTCTACGACGACGCCAAGGCCGACTATCCTGTTTGGAGCGTCAGCAACACCGAGGTGGCAGACGTATGTCTCATGACCTACTACGGCAGTGGCGACTACAGCTACATCTCGTTCAAGGAAAGGTATGCCGTCATTGGTGTCTACTTCACCGACTATACCGACGGCACATACGACTACTACAACTATATCTACCTCCAGTGGAAAGAGTCCGACGAGGTGAAGTGAGCCGACTAACTACAATTTACAACAAAAAGAACTATCGGATATGAAGAATCTCTTTGAACACATAAAGGGCAGACTTACGGGCATCGTGCTTACAGCCCTTGTAGCCACAGTTTCCACAATGCTCCTTTCGAGCTGCAGTGACGACGATGAAATGGCAAAGACTCCTCTCGACGCAGCGTCAATTATGGAGGGGGCGAAGACCGTAAGCACATTGGCGTTCAGCTGGTCGCCTGTAGCAGGGGCTACACAGTATGCTTACGAACTTGCCGACCCTAACGGACAGGTAGTCCTCGGAGGCATGACAAACAAGACGTCGCTCCTGGCTACAGGACTGAAGGTAAACACCACATACACCCTCAGCGTATGGTCCTATGCCGCCCTCTCAGGCGACAAGTCGACGTCGCCCATTGCCACACTGCAGGCTACCACCAACGACGTGGTTCAGCTGTCGGCTCCCGAGGCAACATGGGAGCAGACCACAGCAGGCATTGTACTCACTTGGCCTGCCGTAGAACATGCCAGCTACTACAGCGTGTCGTATTACAACAACGACGAACTTTCTACTGTCACCTCGTCGACCAACAGCGTGTTGCTCCAAGGCCTCTCGCTGGGTGACCATAACGTGGTGATACAGGCAATATCGGAAGACGAGAACTACTCCAATTCGCTCACCTTCGAGTTCACTGTGACAAGAAGCAAGATAGAATCGTGGCGCACCGACGGCGAATACTATTCCACTGTGCTCGACCAGACCTTCAGCTGCCAGATAGTTGGCTACGACGACGGAACATACCGCATCGACCGCATCTACGGCTCTGACGATGCCCTCGACCTCTATGTCGACGAGGGAAGCGTCATCGACGGCATTCCAGAGGCAGTGTTCACCAACAGCTATTCCGCCCAGGCTCCTTACTACTATTTCCATGCCGGCGACTACAACATCTGCATCTATTATCAGCGTGGCACAGGCTACACTGGTTGGGAGAACGGCAACAAGGTAAAGGGACAAGTATGGTACTACATCTACCTCTACGACAAGGACGGCAACTACCTCGGCGGCGACTACGACATCGTTACATGGGGACCGCAGGACGACGGTGGGCTGACCATCGACGACATCGTGGGCGACTATACCGAAGTGACCAACTGCTACGACCTTACCTACGACTGGACCAACTGGACAGAGGTGACCAACCAGGAGAGCGACGTAAAGATAGAGAAGATTGACGACAACACAATATCCATATATAATTTCTACAGCTGGGAGGATACCTTCACGGCAAAAGTTGACTTCGACCTGCGTCAGATAACAATCGACGTCAAGGACGATTGGGCTGGTTGGTACACCTTCTGCCAGTATGATGCTCCTGACACTCCCGTCGTGGGTACCATAGCTGAAGACGGCACAATCACCATCAGCAACTGGACGATTTGGTATGCTCCAAATTCCTACTCTTACGTCTACACTGGTGCAACAAGCGTGTTGACAAAGAAATGACGTAACCCTACAACCTTCTCCGAAGCCTTCAAAAAGACCTTAGCTTCGGAGAAGGTAATTCTTCATTCCCAAGGTCTTTTCACAAAAACAACAACAACACTATGAGAAAAATTTACGCGTTAATCACATTGATGCTTTTGGCTGTTTGTCCAAAGGCTATGGCAGAGGAAGAAGGTGCAACACTTCTTTGGTCTGTAATTGGTGATGTGAAACATGACTACGATTCTGAAACAGTAGACTTAACAGCCACAATGGAGGCCTATTCTGATGGTAGCTACATTATTAAAAACTATTATGCAGAAGGCGGTAGTGACCTGAAATTCACCGTTGCTGACGGAAAAATGACAATCACCAATGGTTCATCAGGCTATCTCTACAATGTTTCTGGTCCTGAAGCCATTGACATTATTTACTACTACGATGGTGATTACAGTCAATTCGAGGGAGATAAAGACAGCGGCGAACTTTGGTTCTGCTACTACTATTATGCAGATGGTGTGAATTGTGGTACCTATATATACTACACATTCACATGGCCTTCCACTACCACCGCCATCTCATCAGTTAAAGCAGAATCTGTATCTTCCGACCGCATTATCAGCGTTTCAGGCATAGAATACAGCAATAAGGCAAACCTCCCTGCAGGACTTTACATAAAGAACGGCAAGAAGGTATTGGTAAAATAGCTTAACTTTCAGGTTCATGGGACAGGTTCCTTGGTTCGTTTGATGCGGTGGAACCTGTCCCTTTGATTCCTGGTGTCGTACAGTCTCGATAGCTATTGTTCTTTCTTCTGAATGACTACTCTGCTTGCAAGAGGAAAGCCTATGCGTAGGTGGTTTGAGGGGCGAAAACAATCGTTTGGGCTACTGAATTTATATATTTGAGCTACGGAAAACATTCGTATGAAGCAGAGAAAACAATAATGGTCATGGGAACAGGTGCATTGGTTCTTTTGATTCAAATCTTTGGTACTACTGATTTGCAACTAACGTACTATAGCTCCTATCCCTCTGAACCTCTTTTATTTCAATGAAATTAGGGTTCTGAACTTTTTCTTATTTGTTCTGCCAATATTGGATAATATGATAATTAATAGGGGCGATTTTTAGGGGCACCTGCAAAAACCTGTGTTTAGCCAAATATCTTTGAAAGTCTGAATA
>JBJEAS010000057.1:0-3228 GCA_051869235.1 Prevotella sp. | reverse complement strand
TTCCGCACGCCAACAATATCACCTTCTCCGAACTGGAGATCTCAGAGCGATTCTCGCACGTCATTCCCGACGGTGGCTTCACAGCATCGGGCATAAAGTTCAACACCGTGAAGTCGGGCAGCCAGTTGGCAGGCGGCTTCTGCTACTCAAACCGCTCAAACCGCTCCTTCGTATGGAACGGCGACGAGGTGTCTGTTGACTCAATGCGTTACAGCGTGTTCACCACACGTCCCAACGACACAGGGACATACCTCGTATGCCACGTCAACGGCGACGATGCCTTCTTTACTCTCGACACACCGCGGAAACTCGACTACATTCTTGTAGCAAACACCACATGGGCTTACAACGCTATGCTCTATGGCGACACCTACGGAACAGAAGAGAACCCAGTGGCAAATCCCTACGTTCCAAGCAAGCCAATGGGCGTTTGGCACAGCTACGTTGACGGTGGCGTAACCAAGTTTGATGCAGGCGACTACTTCACCTTGACTGCAAAAGGTTTCCTCGGAGGCCAGCAGACGGGAGAGGTGAAGTATGACCTTGCATGCAAGGCTGGTCACAATGTAGAAAACCCAAAATGGGACTATCTCGTGACAGAGTGGCGCAAGATGGACCTCAACGCCTTGGGCAAGGTAGACAAGGTGGTGTTCTATCTCGACTCTTCCGACAAGGACGAGAACGGACGAATGAGGACTCCGGCTTGGTTCTGCCTCGATGGATTCCAGCTGAAAGACTAATATTCTTTTTAGTTGACAAGTTGATAGTATTTGGATGATAAGTAAATAATGACAATACAAGTAACTCGTCAACTTGTTTACTCGTCAACTAATATCAAAATTGATACTATGAAAATTAATTATTTAGGTACTATGATCTCATTAATGGTGTCACTCCCAGCTACGGCGGGAGTGTACACCTTTAATGTTACGGCAGCCCCTAACGGAGCTGAAGTGAAAATAAACTGGCTGCAGGATGGAACTCAAACTATAGTGACAGTGAAGGACGGTGAGGCAAAACTCGACAAGGTTGACTTCACTGCACAGTATGTGACAGTCAGTGCCGGCGGAGCACTCTACAACAAGACCCTTTGGTTCGACCCGGCACAAAACCTCACGGTGACTGCCAACGACAAGGAGCGCAAGTTGGAGTGCAGCGGCGAATTGGCAAAGATAAACAACTACTTGCTCAACACCGACTTCGCATCGCTGAACTACCGCGCGGGAGCTAAGGCTGAAGCAGCTTACATAAAGTCGTGCGACAGCGTCTACAATGCCAACCGCATAAAGCTGAAGGCAGCTAAACTGTCTGCCGCCTTCAATACCAAGGAAACGGTGCGACTGAAATATCAGTCATATTTGGCATTGCCACGCTACACTGCATTCCACCAGTACATGACGAAGGATGAGAACTTCAAACCCGGTGCGCAGCTGCGCAAGAAGATTAATGACCTGATGGTGATTGACGGCTCGATGCTTCAATATCCTGAGTACGGTCAGTTCATGGCAAACTGCGTCAGCTTCTATGTCGACGAGATGGAAGGCGACAAGGAGGAGAACTTCATGGCATACGTTGACAAGAACATCACCGATGCGAAGGTGAAGGGCTACTTGGTTCACAACCACGTTTATGGCAAGATTCAGTATTCTGGACTCGACGGCATGGACGAGTTGATAGCCTACTACAAGCAGAACGTGACCAACGAGGTTGACAAGGCTAAGTTCGACGCTCTCTACGCAAAGTGGGACAAGCTGCGCGCCGGATGCCCTTCGCCATCGTTCACGGGAACCGGCATTGATGGCAAGCAGGTAAGCCTTGAGGAGCTGCGCGGAAAGTATGTCTACATCGACGTGTGGGCAACATGGTGCGGACCATGCCGCGGAGAGATTCCTCATCTGAAGAATCTGGAAGAGAAGTATCATGGAAAGGACATCCACTTCGTGAGCCTCTCGTGCGACCAGGACAAGGCGGCTTGGGAGAATATGGTGAAGAAAGACCAGATGACAGGCATTCAGCTGCACATTGGCTCGGGTGCGAAGTTCATGGACGAATACGTCATCAACGGCATTCCACGCTTCATTCTGCTCGACCGCACAGGACGCATCGTAAAGGCTGACGCACCACGCCCATCAAACCCCGAGACACAGAAACTCTTCGACGAACTACTTGCCAAGCCTCTCGATTACGACCTCTTCAAGAGCCACATGACTGAATTGGAGAAGCAGGAGAAGGAGCATTGGAATGTAGTCTTCGACCGCACAGGCAAATACACTGAGGATGAAAAGAAGGTGGCTAAGCCAAAGATGGACAAGGTGCGCAAGGAAAAAGTTCTGTGGGCACGACAGGGCATCGAAGCAAACTACGGCGACAAGCGTTTCCTCGACGTGCTGAACATCTACTTGTTCAACTTCCTCACCATCGACGAACTGAGCGCAATGCTCGACAAGTTCACTCCCGAGGTACAGCAGGAAGACAGGTGGAAGTCGATGAAGGACTACACTATCTACAAACCGCTGAAAGTGGTTGGCGGTAAGGCTTTCGACTTCACTATGAAAGACCATAAGGGAAAGGCTGTCACGCTGAGCAAGGTGGCAAAGAAGAACAAGCTCGTCATCGTTGACTTCTGGGCTTCTTGGTGCGGACCATGCCGTGCGTCGATGCCACACTTGAAGGAAGTTTATGCAAAGTACAAGAAACGCGGCGTAGAGGTCGTCTCAGTGTCAATCGACGAAAAGGCTGACGCATGGGGAAAGGCTTACAAACAGCTCGAACTGCCGTGGATTGACGTATGCAACATGAAGGGATGGAAAGACGAACTGCTGCAGAAATATGCCATCCGCGGCATTCCTCACCAAGTACTCATCGACAGCGACATGACCTACATCGGCTTGGATTTCCACCGCCGTGGCGAACTTGAAGAAACCATAGAACAATACCTTAATAAATAGCTGAACTTTGCCACCCTTTAAATGTAGTTGAATATTTAGCGGCAAGGGCTGGGGGTGTGGGCGTCTCGCCCGCACATTGCGCACCATCAACCGCATAATCCCGAAATATTACCTCGTAGGCGAGGTGCGGGCGGGACGCCCACACCCCCAGCACGCCCACACCCCCAGCCCTTGCCGCTGAATATTCAACTACATTTAAAGGGTGTTCAGTTATTCATAAAATAACATAAAAAGCAAAGGGTTTGCATTGTATTATGGAACAAAAACATTATTTTTGCAA